>NZ_LT906446.1:0-743447 GCF_900187035.1 Megamonas hypermegale | reverse complement strand
GGCATTGATTTATCTCAAGATAAAATGGCTGCTCAGCGTCTTAAAGAAGCTGCTGAAAAAGCAAAAATCGAATTATCCAGTATGACTTCTACTAACATCAACTTACCATTCATCACAGCTGATGCTACTGGTCCTAAACATCTTGATTTAACACTTACTCGTGCTAAATTCGATGAACTCACAGCAGACCTCGTTGAAGCAACTGTTGAACCAACTCGTAAAGCAATGGCAGATGCTGGACTCTCTGCTTCTGAAATTGATAAAATCATCCTCGTTGGTGGTTCTTCTCGTATCCCAGCTGTACAAGAAGCTATTAGAAAATACTTCGGTAAAGAACCTAGCCATGGTGTAAACCCTGATGAATGCGTTGCAGTAGGTGCAGCTATTCAGGCTGGTATCTTATCCGGTGAACTCAATGATAAAAACATCGTATTACTCGATGTAACTCCACTTTCTCTTGGTATCGAAACTCTCGGCGGTATCTGCACTCGCATGATTGAAAGAAATACTGCAATTCCTACATCTAAGAGCCAAGTATTCTCCACTGCAGCAGATAATCAGCCAGCTGTTACAATTCGCGTATTCCAGGGCGAACGTGAAATGGCTGCTGACAACAAATTACTCGGTACTTTCGAATTAACTGATATTCCACCAGCTCCAAGAGGAGTTCCTCAGATTCAGGTTACATTTGATATCGACTCCAACGGTATCGTTCATGTATCCGCAAAAGACCTCGGTACTGGTAAAGAACAAAATATCACAATCAAATCCGATAGCGGCATGAGCAAAGAAGATATCGACCGCATGGTTAAAGAAGCTCAAGCTCATGAAGCAGAAGATAAAAAACGTAAAGAAGCTGTAGAAACAAGAAATAATGCAGATGCTTTAGTATTCCAAGCAGAAAAAACTATTAAAGATTTAGGCGATAAAGCTGACGCTGGTACTGTTTCTAAAGTTAAAGACGGCATCGAAGGCGTTAAAACTGCATTAAAAGGTAATGACACTGAAGCAATCAAAAAAGCTATGGAAGAATTACAAAAACCACTTTATGAATTAAGTGCAGCAGCTTATCAACAAGCTCAACAGGCACAACAACAAGCAGGCGGCGCTAATGCTGGTGCAGGTGCACAACAACAAAGCCAACCAAAAGATGATGGCACTGTTGATGCTGAATTCAAAGATGTAACAGACAAATAATAATTAGAGAAATTCAATTTGCATAACTCCAGTTAACTCTTATTAGCTGGAGTTATGTCAATTAAGCATAAATTTTCGTTATTAAATTCAGGTGGTGCAAAGTGAGTACAAAACGCGATTATTATGAAGTGTTAGGCGTTGATAAAAATGCTTCAGAAGCAGAAATAAAGAAAGCTTTCCGTAAAATGGTTTTAAAATACCACCCAGACCGCAATCGTGATAATCCAAAAGAAGCCGAAGAAAAGATGAAAGAAGTAAACGAAGCTTACAGCGTATTATCCGATCCGAAGAAGAAAGCACAGTACGACCAATTTGGTCATGCAGCTTTTGACGGAACAGCCGGTGCTGGTGCAGGCGGTTTCGACGGCTTTGGTGGATTTAGTCAAGGCGGTGGCTTTGATGGCTTTGGCGATATCTTCGATATGTTCTTTGGCAGTGGTGGCGGTCCTCGCGGTGGCGCACGCAAACGTGGCCCAGAACGCGGTGCTGACCTTCGCTATAATTTGACAATCACATTTGAAGAAGCTGCTTTTGGTAAAACAGAAACACTTAACATTCCAAGAACACAACAATGTCCAGACTGCCACGGTACTGGTGCAGCTGCTGGTTCACATCCAGAAACTTGCCCAGATTGCCATGGTACAGGTACAGTACAATCCGTACAAAATACGCCATTTGGTCGCATGGTTAACCAACATCCTTGCTCTCGTTGCAGTGGTACTGGTCAAATCATCAAAAATCCATGTAAAACTTGTGGCGGTAAAGGCGTAAAATCCATTCGTTCTAAAGTTGAAGTTAAAATCCCAGCAGGTGTTGATACAGGCAACCGTATCCGCGTAGCTGGTGAAGGTGATGCAGGTGTTCGCGGTGGTTCTACTGGTGACTTATATGTATATATTACAGTAAAACCAGACAAGTTCTTCCAGCGTGAAGGCTCCGAAGTAATTTGTGAAATGCCAATCACTTTTGTTCAGGCAGCTCTCGGCGATACTATCGAAGTACCTACTCTCGATGGTAAAGTAGAAATGAAAATACCAGCAGGCATACAATCTGGTACAGTTATGCGCTTAAGAGGTAAAGGTATTCCTTATCTCAGAAGCACAGGACGCGGTGACCAACATGTACGTATCAAAGTTTTAACACCGCAAAAACTCACAGAAAGACAAAAAGAATTGTTGCGTGAATTTGCAGGTATGACAGATGATAAAACTGCTACTGGAACTGGAAAAACTAAAAAAAAACAATAATCAGTGAACTAAAAGATAAATTCGATAATTTCTTTAAATAAACGAAAAGAACAGATTAATGATATGCACCCAAAATATTGGACATATTAATTAAGCTATTAATTGAGACTTAGTTCTGTATTCTACGGGACTAAGTCCTTTTAGTTTTATCTTTATTCGTTTTGTATTATAATATTTTATATAAGATTTTAACTCTTTTATAAAATCTTCAACGGATTTAAATTTTTTTAAATAGAACAATTCGCTTTTTAGCAAACCAAAGAAATTTTCTATTACGGCATTATCTAAGCAATTTCCTTTTCGGCTCATGCTTTGGATAATGCCTTTTTCTTTTAATAACTCCTGATATCTTCTATTCTGATACTGCCATCCTTGGTCTGAATGTAGAATTATTCCTTTTGTTTCTTTTATCTTTCTTGTTGCATCTTTTACCATATCTAATACTTGCTTTAGTATTGGTCTTTTCGATATTTTATAACTTATTATTTCTCCGTTATATAAATCTATTATTGGTGATAAATATATTTTTTCATTGCATAATGCAAATTCTGTTACATCTGTTGCCCATTTTTCGTTTGGTTTTTCTGCTTTGAAATTTCTATTTAATATATTTTTAGCTATTTTCCCTTCTTGCCCTCTATATGATTTATATTTCTTTGCTCTTACTTTACATGTTAAATTTTCTTCTTTCATCAATCTCATAACTACTTTATGATTGACTTTTATTCCTTGTTTATGCAGCTGCAAAGTTACTCTTCTATATCCATATCTTCCATGATTTTTATTACAAATATTATGAATTAATGTTTTTAATCCTTTATATTTGTCTTCTTTTGATAATTTTTTTAATGCATCATAATATGTGCTTTTAGCTAATTTTGTATAGTTTAATAGGGCTTTTAGAGTATATTTTTTCCTTAATTTAGCAATTACTAGAACTAGTGTCTTCCTTCCTTTTCCCATTGCTTCATTAAGGCATGCCACTTTTTTAATAGGTCATTTTCCATCCTTAATTGATAATTTTCTTGTTCTAATTTTTCAACATAAGAAAGTTCTTTTTTAGGTTTGTTAACTTTGTTTTTAGATTTTTTCATAGATGGTCTACCTCGTTTCTTAGCAAGCAAACCAGAAAATCCATAAGAGCTATACAACTTTTCCCATGTAGAAATTGTACCAGTATTAGGAATGGAAAATTTGGCTGCTGTTTGATTTAATGATAAATGATGTAGCCATTTATATTCAATAACTTTTTGTTTAAAGATAGGAGTATATTTACGATTTTTATGAAGAAGTTGTGAGATGCCACCATTTTCATAATGAAATATCCATCTACGAAGAGGAGCTGTATTTGGCATGTTTAGAATTTTAGCTACATGATAAATAGAATCTCCTTTTAAAACCATTTTAATTGCTTTAACTTTAAATTCATTTGAGTATTTAGTCATAAAAAAACTGCACCTCCAAAAGTTGTTTTTTTGTCCAACTTTTGGGGTGCAGTTCATTTTAATCTGTTCTTTTTATTTTATATTCATTTGTTTTTAAAAACGGGATACGACCAGATTTTAAGTATTAAATCTGTCAATAAACTTGTTCGTTGTTGAATGCTCTTCTTGTTCCAAGCTTCACAACTTGCAACATATTGATTTAATTTTAAATGACTGTGTTTAAAACCATTTTCACCATTTAATTTTTCTTCAAAAGACTTATTGCCCATTTCACTATTGTAACCTGTAAGCGTGAGATTGCCCAAAGTATGCAAATAAATCTTTTGTACTTCTCGCCAATTTTCACCAAGCATTTTTTGCCAAGTCGTATTGAGTTCTGGCGATTGAGGCATTATGTGTTCAATGGTGTAATTGTCCCGCACAATATCAATCGGTTCTTTATGATAATAATTTTCGAGCATTTCCAAAAGATAATTTTTTAATCTAAAATGATAGATATCCTTTGTTTGCAATTTTTCTCGCACTTCATAATCTGTTGGAAAAGCTCTGTATGCAGTCTTTAGAATATATTCTTTCAATACGCTATTTACATAATCTTGTTTATTGATTTTGTTGTAAAAAACAGCGAAAGTTTTATTCAATGAATTTGTTGGAATTTCGCATATGGCACGCCGCACAATATAACTAATCGTCGTTTTTATGATTAAAATAAAATCTTCTTTAGCTAAATTTTTTTGTTCATAATCATGGTATAATTGCAAGAAAAATGGATACGCTACATGGCAATCTATCATTCTAATTTGTCGCCAGTACATGCGCAAATCTTTATCTTTTTCTCTATCCAATTCTATAGCAGCATAATATTTAGCATAGATGAAAATTTCCTTTAAAATATCCTCTTTCGTCAAATTCTGCTCTATATAATAGCGCTTGAATTGTTCATATACATCATTTACTTTACAAATATGACCGTTATTCTGTTTTATCGTCAAAAAATCACGGATAAAATAATCAAATTTTTCCAGATAAGCATATTGACCAAAAGCGTCTTCCATCGGCTTCCAATATGTCGTATAAAGTCTATTTTGTTCCCTTGTGGATAAATCCATCAATAAATAATTGCGCAATAAATCCGATTGAGCTAAATCTTTCCCAGTGGAATTCATGCTTTCAAAAATGAGCTGTGGATTATCCTTATCTTTATCAAGTGAAATCGCTACTAAACTCAAATTTAAAATTCCCAGAAAAATGCTATTTAAATCATCAGCACATTTTTCTATTTGCTGATAAAAATACTCATAGCAATTCATTATTCTTTTTGATGGCGTATTCACTGTAAATTCTGTCTGCTCTAATAATTTTATATACGTTTCTCTATCTTGTGCATTCAATAGCAATTTATATTTATCATCGCCCATTTCATCGCTATTGAGCAAGAATTGATTGTCTATCTTTTTCGTTTTTATCAAATTCGTTTCTACATCATTTTTTTGAACATATCTCTTTAAAGCACATAAGAGCAATGATAATGTTGTAAGGCGCTGCTGCCCATCAATCAACATTAATTGTTGCGGTCTTCCAGCAGGCGTTCCCATATCTATATATACAATCGAACCGATAAAATGTGTCCGTTCTCTTGTAAATTTGCTCGCACGTTGTATATCAGTCCATAACTGCTTAAATTGCTTTTTCTCCCAACTGAAATTGCGTTGAAAAATCGGTATAATAAATTGACGGGACGTATTTAAAATCTTTTGTAGTGTAGCTTCTCCAGCTTTCAAATTCTACATCTCCTCATATTATTTAATTAAGTCAATAATCAGTACAATGTATATATTATAACGCAAAATTTATTTAAAATATGCTTATCTTTGTATTTTAAGCGGTGTTATGTTAAAATAATATCGTCTACAAAGCCTTATATAATAAGGTTTTTTTATTATTGAAATCATTTTCCCATATATTTATAAATTAACGACAACAAGGAGGCACTTTTATGGCTCACCGCAAAACTAAACAACATACAGTAAATGTCATAACAGCTAATTTTACAGCCCCAACTAATATCTCTTATCTTGATTTATTTGAAGGTTATGATGAACTTTACGCTATCAACTTCATCACTAATCTTGATTTTTTAGCAGAAATCATGCAGTTTTTCACTAAAATAGAAATAATATTCGGCAACCCTTCGATTATTCCGACTCGCTTGGATACGACTTTTGCCATGCAACGCGATGCTTTATACGAACTATATAAAAATGAACATTATGAACAACTCGCTCAGCGCATAAATGATGATAGTTTAAAATTTTTCTTAGCTGATGCACCGCTTTATCCAGAAAAATTATTTTGCTTAAAAAATAAAGAAGGCAAAACGCGTGTAATTTTAGGCTCTAGCAATTTTGACCAATTACCATCTAACTGCGACAAAAACGCTTCTATTATTTGCTTTGATGATGAAGTTGCTTATACTTATTACATTGATTTATTTGAACAATTTAAAAATGAACATAGCTATATCTTAGACAAAACAGCAGCGCAAACAACTTTTGAAGATAAGCAAATTTTGGAAAATCTGCCTATTTTACACAAAGCTGAAGCGGATAGTGAACATATTTATCAATCTGCCCCTAAATCCACTATCGTAAAAATGACTGAATACATGGCAGATATTGACCGCTTAGCTAAAGACTTCGTAGAATTGCCAAAAGCTGACCGCAAAGGACAATCTCGCATAACCTTTGATAAAATTGATACGATTAAGACAAAAACACTGGATAATATGGCAGCGCGCCGTGCTAAATTTGAAAAATTCATGCCACAACTCGTCATTGAACCAGATAAAGAGCGCGCTTTTTACAATGACCGCGAATACAATTTGCACCCCCTTCGCGCTGATATTAAACAAGATGCCGAACTTTATCTCAAATACATGGAAGGCTTTGACACTGCTGTACCAAGTAAAAATGTTCAGCCACTCAAATTTGAATACTTTAAATTGATGTCATGGTGCTTCTTATCCCCATTTTTAGCGCGCATTCGCACTACCATTCGCGAAGCCACTGTTACAGATGAAGTATTCACTTATCCAATAGTTGCGCTTTTATGCGGTCAATCCAACGCAGGCAAAACAATTTACGCTTCACTTTTAATAAAAATGATGACTGATTCATCTTTATATAAAGCATTTGGACAAAGTAACTTCACAAAAACGCGCACAGACGCATTATTATCCGATATAAAGGGATTGCCAATTTTAATCGATGATATAACGCAAACTCAATTCACGAACAATAGCGGTAATATCATTAAACAAGAAGAACGCGTCATTCGCGAAAACAAACCTGAAAACTTAAATTATTATCCAGCTATGTTGCTCACAGCTAATAAAGATTTAAATAGCTTAAAAAATGAATTGACAAAACGTATGGTTATATTCCATGTAAATGCTAGCTGGAACAATGAATTCACTCGCCAGCAAAAAAGCCCATGCTCTGAAATAATCAAAAAGATGCGCAATGCTTTTTACAGTGAATATCTTCGCCGCATAATGCCTCATATTAATGAATATTTGAGCGAAATAACCGATATCGGTTCTAGCACCACTGATTTATACAACACTAGTTCAGAAGTTATTTTGTCCATATTCAAAGATTGCAGATTGGATATTCCATCTTATATGCGCCCGTTGACAATGAAAGATTACTTCGATAGCAAAGCTGTTAATGAAATCATGATAAAATTCTTCCAGCGTCAATACCGCTTAAACCGCGATTTCTTTGAAATCAACAAGAAAAATAATCAATTGATTTTTGAAGATAAAAGCTCTTCCACTGTAGGAAAAATGACTCCAATGAAAATTGTAGAGTCCTTACCTCCAGAACTAGAAGCTGATGTCGTTGGCGATAAAATCATCATGCGCTTAGATAGTGCTATCAATTTCTTTGGTATCAACTTTAAAGAACAAAGCCTTTTAGGAAAATTATTTAATCGTTAATATCTATTTATTATAAAATCATCATAACAGAGCATTTTTTGCAATATTTTTCATCATTTTAGCAAAGTTTTTTTCAAATCCATAGATTATAATATAATCAATTTCTGGAAAGCAAATAATCAAATTGAAATAAAAACTTTTTATTATGGAGGAACGCACAATGCCTACTATAATGACAAAATATAAATATAACGACAATCTTTTCTTAATTTATAATACAAACTTATTAAACAATAATTTTTCTGCTGATGAATTACAATGCTTATCCCGTGATATACAAACTGATTACATCATCATTTTTAACGGTGGTAAAATCAATTTTTATAATGCACAAGGCGAAGAAATTTCCGCTGATACAGATATGAATAAAATCGCTTTATACCATCAAACTAAAGATGTAAATATCGATATCACCCGCGAAATCGAAGTTCGCTTCACTGATTCTTATATCAATCGTATTATGACTAGCAATAATATATTTCAATCTTATATAGCTTGAAAACGATAAACTAAAAGAGCCTTTAAAGGCTCTTTTTTTATGCATTTTACCAGCCATAAAATAAACCTCTTATGCTAAAACCCTTTAGTTATAGGCGTTTATCGCTTTTTTTTAATAAATATGAAAAGATAACCAATCACTTGGTAAAAATAGATAAAAACATTGATAAATAAGGCTTTTTAGGATATACTAGAAAAAAGAAATCCAATATTTACATGGGATTAACCTTAACAAGAGTTGTATTTGAATATTAATTCTGTAGCCGTAGAAGCCTTTTCAGCGTTTGATTAACCTTAACAAGAGTTGTATTTGAATTAATAATTACCACCCATTATGCAGCTATACTATCAGATTAACCTTAACAAGAGTTGTATTTGAATTAATCTCGCTGTTGGTTTGCGTCTGAAAAAGAAAAAAGATTAACCTTAACAAGAGTTGTATTTGAATGCTGTTCCTGTAATAGGTAATGTAGGTGGTAGTTTGATTAACCTTAACAAGAGTTGTATTTGAATCTGGATAAGATTTATAAGAATGAAGAACTATATGAGATTAACCTTAACAAGAGTTGTATTTGAATCAGGCAAACATTGATAGAGCGTTATTATTAGAATTTGATTAACCTTAACAAGAGTTGTATTTGAATCCTAAAATAAAGAAATTGCGTTCTGTAGCTGGTGGGATTAACCTTAACAAGAGTTGTATTTGAATGGAGGCTCATTATCAATATTAACATCTTCTTGATTAGATTAACCTTAACAAGAGTTGTATTTGAATTCATCAGCAGCAGTATAATAAGTAATAATTGCCTCTGATTAACCTTAACAAGAGTTGTATTTGAATTCATTTTTGCTTAATCGTGCAAATACACTTGCTAGTGATTAACCTTAACAAGAGTTGTATTTGAATTACAAATTCTCTATCCACTCATTATCCATTTTTATTGATTAACCTTAACAAGAGTTGTATTTGAATCTATTTCTTGTGTTAGTGGTGTTTGTCTGTAGATTAGATTAACCTTAACAAGAGTTGTATTTGAATGGAAATGGAAAGACTCAGAAAAATTCATAGACCATGGATTAACCTTAACAAGAGTTGTATTTGAATTTGTTTAAATCTAATTTATAAATCATTGCAAAATTTGATTAACCTTAACAAGAGTTGTATTTGAATTTTTCTTGAATGTGCTGCTAGAACCATAACCATAAAGATTAACCTTAACAAGAGTTGTATTTGAATTGTATTTAGCAAGGTTAGGGTCGACAAGATTTTCTTGATTAACCTTAACAAGAGTTGTATTTGAATACAAAAAACGCCAACACAAGCAGAAGTTAACGAAGCGATTAACCTTAACAAGAGTTGTATTTGAATCTGTTAAAAATTGTGCTGCCGAAGATTTAGAAACCTGATTAACCTTAACAAGAGTTGTATTTGAATATGGGGAATTAATAATATAAATTATGCAACATCCAAGATTAACCTTAACAAGAGTTGTATTTGAATGTCATCAAGATGTTAATTTCTTTGACTGATACAACGATTAACCTTAACAAGAGTTGTATTTGAATTTTTCCGAACAAATAAGGATTGAAACGATAAACACCGATTAACCTTAACAAGAGTTGTATTTGAATATAGTGCAAAAGATAGATAGATACTATCCAAGTTCGCGATTAACTTTAACAAGAGTTGTATTTGAATTAACTCAAGAATTAAAAAACTACTGGACTGCTCACGATTAACTTTAACAAGAGTTGTATTTAAATCCATAATTAAAGCAATGTAGTATATAATATAAACAAAATTAACCTTAGCAAGAGTTGTTTTTGAATTTTTCTAGCCATTTATATATAATTGTTATATTAACAAATTATATATAAAAAATACGAGGTGTTATAATGGAAAATGTAACAGATATTAGGAAAGTTATAATGGATATATGTTACCAAGATGGTATTACACGTAGAAAAATACTAGCAACGTATAATGAAAAATATAATAAAAAAATGTTAGAATCTGTGTTTAACAAAATGATAAATAGTAATAATATTAAGTTTAATACCTTAGTAGATATATTAGATAGTATCGGTTATAAAATAGATATAAAGAAAAAAATCTAATAATTTTATTGGATTTTATGAATACTTTATATGGCATTTTTTATTATCATATTATTAACAATAACAACTATTATTTATACAAAAAAACTACTGGAAGTATAATATTTATTTTTATAAGTATTGTACTTCTATTTTTTTATATAGTTTTGTTATAATCTCATTAAAATTAGATTAAGTTTAGATTATATTTTGCGTTAAACGTAGAAAAGCATATTAAGGGTTTTGTATAATAGGCGTATAAGTAAAATTATATAAGCAGGATTTTTCCATAAGTATTTAGAATTTAACATATATATTAATGAAGGAGAATTTTTATCATGTTTACTTTTATATCAATAATAATTGTGCTTTTCTTCGTTGCGGCATTTGCTGGATTTTTAACTGGCTTAAATATTTTAAATGATTTTTTGCCACTTATCGCTATAGCTTTTGGTGCTGGAGTCGTTTCTTACGCTATATTTAAGCCTAAAGATAAAAAATTAAAGTTGGATTTAGATGACAATGATAATAATAAAATGCTTGAAGAAAGTTTTGAAAACGCTCTTGAGGATTATAATTATATTAAAAGTTCAACTAAATATATCAAAGATACTGAACTTAAACGATTAATCCAAAATATGCAAAAAACAGCATGGAATATTTTAACTTATTTGCAAAAACATCCAGAAAAAATTCCTACAGCTAGACGTTTTATTGATTATTATCAAGACTCGGCTGCTGGACTTTTGGAAAAATATATCGAAATTGAAAACACTCAGCTCACAACAGATAATGTACGTGAAATTAAAGAACGTACAAAAGAAACATTATATGGCCTCAACAATGCTTACACTGAACAATTTGAAAAAATCATTAATGAACAATTATTGAATATGGATGCTGAATTAAAAGTCATGGAGCAATCCATAAAGGCTGATGGTTATACTACAGAAAAAACAACACCAAAAAATTCTCAAGACATTCCATCTATAGATAATCTTGATTCATTCTGTGGAAAACGCAAAGGACGTCATAATATGGGCTTTAACCAAATGAAAAAACATATGTCTAATGTTCCTCAAGCATTATTTGAAAGTAGTAACACTTCCATTTTAAAGCGCAAACTTACTGCTGGCGCACTAGGAATTTTCTTTGGTAGTTTTGGTGCTCATAAATTTTATTTAGGCAAAACTTTCTGGGGTGTTTTATATTTACTATTCTGCTGGACAGGCATTCCTTTTATTGTCGGTCTTGTAGAAGGTGTTCGTTATATTTTCATGAGTCAAGATGAATTTTTTGACAAATATATTTCAAAATGATAAATAGGGGTTGATTTTTATGGCAGATATTAGTTTAGATGATTTATTAAAAGCAAAAGAACGAGAATTCAATGCCCAAACACAGACACAAATTCAAACTGTAGAACCGAGCAAAGAAATAGCTAAAGTTACACAACAAACAGAACTCATTTCACCAGAAGACCGTAAACGTATTGATGAAATAAAAAACGCCATTGATTTAACTGATTCACAGGCTTCTGTCCAATACGGTGTCAACGCTCAAAGAAATATCGCTGAATTCTCAGATACAATTTTAAATAACATTCGCAGCAAAGATAGTGGCTACGTAGGCGAATTGCTCAGCAATCTCGTAGTGAAAGTAAAAGGTTTTGAAGTTGATGGTAGCAGTAATGGTAGCTTTATTAAAAAAATACCAATTCTCGGCTCACTCGTCGGTAAAGCTCAAAATATGATGGCTGAATACGATAAATTATCCGTTCAAGTGGATAAAATTCAAGCTGAATTGGATAAAGCACGCATGGTAATGCTCAAAGACATCGTTATGTTTGATACCATGTACGATAAAAACGTAGAATACTTTAAAGAATTACAGCTGTATATAAGAGCTGGCGAAGAAAAAATTCAAGAATTGCAAACACAGACAATTCCTAGATTGCGCCAAGAAGCCGCTAATTTACAAAATCAAATGGCAGTACAACTCGTCAGCGATTTTGAAAATGCTGTAAGTCGCTTTGAAAAGAAAGTCCATGACTTAAAACTCAGCAAAACAATTGCCATTCAAACAGCTCCTCAAATTCGTCTAATTCAAAATAATGATAAAGTACTTGTGGATAAAGTGCAAAGTGCTATCTTTAACACAATTCCACTTTGGAAAAGTCAGATTGTCATAGCGCTTGGTTTATCCCGCCAACAAAAAGTTTTGCAAATGCAACGTGAAATCACCAACACAACAAATGAACTTTTGCGTCGCAATGCAGAAATGCTCAAACAAAGCACACTTGAAACGGCTCGCGAAACAGAACGTGGCATCGTTGATATTGAAACAGTAAAAAAAGTCAATGATGATTTAATCAGCACTATTGAAGAAACGATTAAAATTCAGCAAGAAGGACGCCAAAAACGCAAAGCTGCTGAAGCTGAACTCGTTCAAATTGAAGACCGCTTAAAACAAACATTATTAGCTCATAGATAAAATTCGTTATTTTAATGAATATCAAGCTTCATGAAAAGTAAAATTACTCTTTCATGAAGCTTTTTTATTACCATAAAAACAGATATTTTAAAAATATTTTTAACAAATTAAAGGTAATTAGCAATTTTCAGAGAATATTTATAAATATAGATAAATTGAAAAAGATTTTATATCCAGGAGGGATTTTTATATGACAGAATTTAATAGTATTCAATTGAGAAACTTAGCTTTAGTAGGACACGGAAAATCTGGAAAAACATTGATTGCAGAAAACTGTTTATTTAAAAGTGGCACTGTTAATCGTGTTGGTAAATCAGAAGACGGAACATCTGTCCTCGATTATGAACCAGAAGAAATCAAACGCAAAATGACGATTGACACTTCACTTGCCTCTTGCCAATGGCAGGGTTATAAAATAAACTTGTTGGATACTCCTGGATATCCTGATTTTACAGGAGAGGTAAAATCCGCTTTAATGGCTTGTGAAGCTGCTATTGTAGTAGTATCTGCTGTTTCTGGTGTAGAAGTTGAAACTGATAAAGCATGGCAATATGCAGAAGAACTTTCTCTTCCTCGTGCAATTTTTATCAATAAAATGGATAGAGAACATGCTGATTTCAATAAAGTTGTAGAAGAACTTCGCGCTAAATACGGTAAAGGCGTTGTACCTATTCAGCTTCCAATCGGTAGTGAAGACAGCTTCCAAGGTGTAGCAGACCTCATCACAATGAATACAAAAGTTTTAATTAAAAATAAAGATTTGATTTATGAAATTCCAGAATATATGGAAGAAGAAGTCGATGAAGCTCGCCATATGCTCATGGAAACTTGTGCGGAATTCAATGATGAACTTTTGGAAAAATATTTAGAAGGCGAAGAAATAACTGAAACAGAAGTTGCTGCAGCATTGATTGAAGGTATCGTAAATGCACGTATTTTCCCTGTACTTTGCGGTAGTGCTGCAAAAGGTATCGGCTTTAGACAACTCATGAACAGTATTGTTGAATATATGCCTACTCCATATTTCCGTTCTTCTATGGGCGTAAATCCAAAAACAAATGAACTCATCGAACGCAATACAGAAGATGCATTCTCTGGTTATGTATTTAAAACAGTAGTTGACCAATTTATCGGTCGTATAAGCTATTTGAAAGTTTTATCTGGAACATTGCAAGAAAATGCCATGGTATACAATAGCGTATGCGATAAAACTGAACGCGTAGCTAATTTCTATACTGCTTGTGGTAAAAATCAGCAAGCACAAAAAATCGCTCATGCTGGCGATATCGTGATTGTAACTAAATTACAATCCACAAAAACAGGCGACACTCTTTGCGATGCTCAAAGCCCTATTCGCTATGAACCAGTTGAATTTGCTGATTCTATGTTTACAATGGCAATCAAAGCTGATAAGAAAACTGATGAAGATAAAATCGGTAACGCATTAAATCGTTTGATTGATGAAGACCCTACATTGAAATTAGAAAAAAATACAGAAACTGGCGATTTATTAATCAGCGGCGTTGGCGAAGCTCATTTGGATATCGCATTAGAAAAACTTTTAAATAAATTCGGCGTAACTGCTAAACTTTATAAACCAGAAATCGCTTATCGCGAAACAATTCGTGGCACTAGCAAAGTTGAAGGTAAACACAAAAAACAAAGTGGTGGTCACGGTCAATATGGCGATGTATGGCTTGAATTCTCACCTGGTGAACAGGGCAGTGGCGTTACATTTACAGAAACTATCGTAGGCGGTGCTGTACCACGTCAATACATTCCAGCTGTAGAAAAAGGCGTGCGCGAAACATTGCAAAATGGTATTTTAGCTGGCTATCCAATGGTGGATATCAAAGTAAATTTATATGATGGTTCTTATCATACAGTAGACTCTTCTGAAATGGCATTTAAAACAGCAGCAGCTATTGCAATTAAAAAAGGTGTTCCAGAAGCAAAACCTGTACTTTTAGAACCATATTGCAATTTGAAAATTACTATTCCAGAATACTACATGGGCGATGTAATCAGTGGTATCAATACAAAACGTGGCCGTATTTTGAGCACAGAAAGTCCTTCCCATTCTGTATGTATCATTGAAGCACAAGTACCACAAGCTGAACTTTATAAATATGCTACAGACCTTCGTTCTGCAACACAGGGACGCGGTAGCTACACAATGACCTTCTCTCATTATGAAGAAGTTCCAGCTAAAATCAGCGAAAAAATTGTAGCAGAAAGAAATAAATAATAATTAAATATAATAAAGGATATGTAGAGCTACAACTTTGCATATCCTTTTTTTATAAGACTTATTTGTAAAAAATAACGTTCATTTTATTAAAATTTTATTAAATAGGAGCAAATAAAAATATATGGTATAATGCTTTATTAGTGATAAAAATTCATGGAAGTTATATTGTAACTTCCATTTTTTAGGGTTTAACAAAAAATGTACAGAAAGGATAAATACCATGTCGCAAACGTATTTTAAAACAGGAGAATTTGCCAAACTGTGCAATACAACAAAAGATACATTATTTCATTACGATACTATCGGTTTATTAAAGCCAGCCAAGGTTGGCGAAAATGGCTATAGATATTATTCTGTCAATCAAGCTTATTTATTTGATATGATATCGCTTTTAAAAGAAGTTGGCATGAATTTAATAGAAATAAAAAATTATATGGATAAAAGAAATACCACTATTTTTCTAAATATGCTCAAAGAAAAAGATAAGAAAATGCGCGAAGAGATTGAGCGATTAAAACGATTGCGCAGTTTACTAAAAAACACCATAAATATCACACAAAATGCTTTTGATGTAGAAACGGATAAAATATCTTTCGTCAATAGAGAAGAAGAATATTTTATCGTTACACCAGGTGAAGAAAAATATACAGAAAAATTAGTTTGTGAAGCTATCTTCAACCATATAAACTACTGTGTAAAACACAATTATTCGTATACATTTATGATTGGAGAAATTATCAGTAAAGAAAATATCGATAATAAAACTTTTAAAACAACTTTTTATAGTACAAAGATAGATAAAAAAGTAAATAGCAAACAACTGCATACAAAGCCAGCGGGAAAATATGCAGTCAAATACGTTTATGGTTCATATAGCGATTTAATCGAAAAATACATGATTTTTATTGATGAACTTACTCAAAGTGGCTATAAAGTCATCGGCAATATATATGAAGAAGATTTACTAAATTATTTATCTGAAGCAGATTTCAATGATTATTTAATGAAAATAGAAGTTCAAATCGCTTAATGTTGCCAATACAAGACAAAATATATTATTATATATTTTATAAAGCTTTATGATAAAAATTTTATTATTTATGAATAAGTGATAATTATTGTATAAAATATAAATTGATTTTATCATTTTATGTTAGGAGATTTTAAATGTTAACAAATAAAACACGTACTTTAACTGGCATGGGAATGCTTACCGCATTATCTTTAGTGTTAATCTTATTGATTAATTTTCCTATTTTGCCAGCCGTTCCTTTTATGAAATATGACCCAGCAGATATTCCGATATTGATTGGTACTTTTTTATTCGGCACTAGCGGTGGTCTTATTTTAACCGTTCTTGTATCAGTTATACAGGGACTTTTCATCAGCGGTGATGGTGGTCCAATCGGTGTTTTAATGCATATCCTTGCAACTGGCAGTTTCGTGTTTGTTGCAGGTATGATTTATCAACGAACTAGAACAAAAATGGCAGCACTTATCTCGCTTATTTGCGGTGCTTTGACAATGACTGTGGTAATGGTAATTTGCAATTTGATATTTACACCGCTTTTCTTAGGCGCACCGATGGGAAAAGTTGTTGAACTTTTATTACCTGCAATCATTCCATTTAATTTAATTAAAGCAGGTGTAAATGCCATTATAACTTGGTTTGTATATAAACCTATTTCTCGCTTCATTCATAATATGTAATAAAATAAAAAAACTTGCTTTGGGCTAACTTTGGTTAACTTTAAAAGCAAGTTTTTTCTTTAATTATCTCTAACTAAAGGGCTTTTGCCGTACTTATTTTCTTTAATTGAGCCTTTTATAAATATTAGTATAATTGTCAATACGATATAGCCATATGGCAAAATAATGCCGAGTATACTCCACCAACCAGATAAATTTAAATCGTGTAAACGACGTATGAGTAAAAATCGCAAAGGCATAGTGATAAAAATATACGCAGTAAACAAATAATACATCAACAAGATTTCACCGCTAGAAACTATATCCATATATAAAGCGGCTGGATTTACCATGAAAAATACATAATAAATTGAAAATCCAATAATACCGCATACGATTAAAAATATTAAATACAGTATTAAAGGTTTGCGATTAACTCTCCCTACAGTCGAGAAAAATTTTTGTTCAAGAATATCCATCATATCTAAACTTTTAGGTAGAGGATTTTCACTAAAATTCTCATCGTAATCATCATCAAGCGG
Source organism: Megamonas hypermegale (assembly GCF_900187035.1). Classification (NCBI taxonomy): domain Bacteria; kingdom Bacillati; phylum Bacillota; class Negativicutes; order Selenomonadales; family Selenomonadaceae; genus Megamonas; species Megamonas hypermegale. The sequence continues at coordinate 725,988 of NZ_LT906446.1, read as the reverse complement.
ACTTGCACCATATTTATTATCACCTGCACTACCTTTAAAAAAGATTAAATAAAGCAGTAAAGCAATATTTATAAGTGGCAAAATATAATATATGACAAAAAGAGCCGATTTATTTAAATCATGCAACCGTTTAACACTTAAAAAAATACCTGGAAGCATGGCTAATTCTATTATTATAAAAGTTATACTGGAGATGATTTCCACAATAAAACCACTTCTAGTAAAGTTTAATAAAATCGTAGGAATAGCAAGCAATATACAAAGCAAAATAAATGCAAAAACATATTGTACAAATATTTTACGATTTATACGACCTGCTGTAGATAAAAACTGTTGTTCAAGTGTCATGGTTTCATCTCCTCATGTGTTGTATTATACGTTTTCATATGTAAAAAACGGAACTATATTATAATAGTCCCGTTTTTTTATTATTTTACTAAATCGATTTCAATATCTGGATTTACATCTGCATCATAATCTACGTTATCGAAACCAAAACCAAATAAGTTGTAGAAATCATTCCAATAGCCTTCAACATCAGCATATTGTTTTAAATTATCATTGTTTACAATATCCCAATATTTGAAGATTGTTTCCTGAACATCATCGCGCATTTCTAAATCATCGATGCGTATACGTCCTTCATCATCTTTTACTGGGTTATCTTTAGATAAATATTCATGCCATAAGCGGGACATCTGTTGAATAGTTCCTTCATGAACATTTTTATCTTTCATTACACGATACATTACTGCAACATATAAAGGTACAATAGGAATAGCAGAGCTAGACTGTGTTACCAATGCTTTATTTACAGAAATAACGGCATTAAAGCCTTCTTTGCGTAAGTTTTCAGCTGTTTTATATAAATCTTGTTTAGCAGCACCGATAGTGCCTTCATAATATATTGGATAAGTGATTTTTGAACCAATATAGGAATATGCAATGCTCAAAGCGTTTGGTGCAAGTACGTCTGCATCTTTTAATGCGTGCATCCAATCTGCCCAGTCTTCGCCACCCATAACTTTAATAGTTGCTTCAACTTCTTCAGGAGTTGCTGGAGGAAGTGTGGCTTCGGTAACTTCATTTGTTTTTAAGTTAAGAGTTTTAGCTGTAAATGGTTTATCTACTGTTTTAAGTACGGAAGAGTACATAGTACCATCAGCTGTAGTGCGACGTGGAGCAGCAAGAGAATAAACTATCATGTCGATTTGACCAAAATCTTTTTTGATTAATTCGATAGTTTTTGCTTTGATTTCTTGTGAAAAAGCATCGCCATTTATAGTTTTAGCATAAAGTCCATCAGCTTTAGCTATTTCTTCAAAAGCTGCTGTATTGTACCAGCCAGCTGTAGCAGTGCGTTTTCCATGAGCTGGTTTATCGAAAATAATACCGATAGTAGAAGCTCCGCTACCATAAGCAGCACAAATACGAGATGCTAATCCGTAACCAGTGGATGCGCCGATTACCAATACACGTTTACCCAAATCAACTTTAGGCTGATTTTTTACATATTCGATTTGACGGCGAACATTTTCTTTACAGCCTTCAGGATGAGAAGTCAAACATATAAAATCTTTTACTCTTGGCTTAATAATCATATATAAATCCCCTTTACTTAGAGTATCTAAGTTTTTTGTGCATATAGTATATTAATACACTATAGCATAGTATTACATTCATTATATCACATTTTAGATATTTAGCTATATATTTTACTTTTCTTTATTTAATAGAATTTTAATATTTTTTAGTAAAAAGACTTAATATAAATTAACATTTGTCTAATAAATTATTTATATATTTATCTATTTATTATGCTGAATTATTCTTTCTACAAAATCGCTCGGCTTATTAGTAATCATACTATTAACCTTATTTGTCATATCAATATAAGTATTTATTCTATCAAGTAATGGTTTTGGATTTTCGATATTTTCCAAATCACTTAAAGATATAACATGATATTCTGTTATTGTAGATGAACAAACTTTTTTGTTACAAGATTTTTTGTATTCGTTTACATTAGTTTCGATATTATATGATATAGCTTCTTTTATACCATTCGCATATCTGTCATTTAAATATTTTAATAAAATAGAAATATATTTATATACTTTTTCTAAGTATGCAAAAGTTCTTTCCCGATTAGCATAAAATCCCTTATGCACTACATTATTTCTAAATTAAACATCACCTTGTGTGAATTTTACTTCACGCTCAATTACATCATCTAAATCCCCAAATTTAGAGAAATAAACTACATAAAATGTACCTAATTGGTTTTCAGACCTAGATTTTACTTTTTTCCAATATTTTTCATATAAAGCTATATTTTCTTTGCAATTATTATTAAGCCATACCGCTTGCACAAAAAATTCTCTAAAACGCTCAAGAGCTGAAGCACAATGCATTACAGCCGCACTGTAATCATCATTTATATAGCTAAAACAAGCCATATCGAATTTTAATTCAAATCTTTGAATTTGCTGTATCAATATGAATTCGTGACCTTTATCACATTTAAATGAATATACACATTCATCATTTTGTTCTTGTATTACAAAATTAAAATTAGGTATACCCGTTTCTTTAAAGCACTCTACACAAGGAGCCATTACTTTTTTCATAAAATCACCACCAAATATAAAATACAATAATATTGTACATTTCTATCATTTATATTTCAATTATCTTAATAAATATAGCCCTATACATCACAATAAAAAAAGCGATAGTAAAATGAACTGCACCCCAAAAGTTGGACAAAAAAACAACTTTTGGAGGTGCAGTTTTTTTATGACTAAATACTCAAATGAATTTAAAGTTAAAGCAATTAAAATGGTTTTAAAAGGAGATTCTATTTCTCATGTATCTAAAATTCTAAACATGCCAAATACAGCTTCTCTTCGTAGATGGATATTTCATTATGAAAATGGTGGCATCTCACAACTTCTTCATAAAAATCGTAAATATACTCCTATCTTTAAACAAAAAGTTATTGAATATAAATGGCTACATCATTTATCATTAAATCAAACAGCAGCCAAATTTTCCATTCCTAATACTGGTACAATTTCTACATGGGAAAAATTGTATAGCTCTTATGGATTTTCTGGCTTAGTTTCTAAGAAACGAGGTAGACCATCTATGAAAAAATCTAAAAACAAAGTTAACAAACCTAAAAAAGAACTTTCTTATGTTGAACAATTGGAACAAGAAAATTATCAATTAAGGATGGAAAATGACCTATTAAAAAAGTGGCATGCCTTAATGAAGCAATGGGAAAAGGAAGGAAGACACTAGTTTTAGTAATTGCTAAATTAAGGAAAAAATATACTCTAAAAGCCCTATTAAACTATACAAAATTAGCTAAAAGCACATATTATGATGCATTAAAAAATTTATCAAAAGAAGACAAATATAAAGGATTAAAAACATTAATTCATAATATTTGTAATAAAAATCATGGAAGATATGGATATAGAAGAGTAACTATGCAGCTGCATAAACAAGGAATAAAAGTCAATCATAAAGTAGTTATGAGATTGATGAAAGAAGAAAATTTAACATGCAAAGTAAGAGCAAAGAAATATAAATCATATAGAGGGCAAGAAGGGAAAATAGCTAAAAATATATTAAATAGAAATTTCAAAGCAGAAAAACCAAACGAAAAATGGGCAACAGATGTAACAGAATTTGCATTATGTAATGAAAAAATATATTTATCACCAATAATAGATTTATATAACGGAGAAATAATATGTTATAAAATATCGAAAAGACTAATACTAAAGCAAGTATTAGATATGGTAGAAGATGCAACAAGAAAGATAAAAGAAACAAAAGGGATAATTCTACACTCAGACCAAGGATGGCAGTATCAGAATAGAAGATATCAGGAGTTATTAAAAGAAAAAGGCATTATCCAAAGCATGAGCCGAAAAGGAAACTGCTTAGATAATGCCGTAATAGAAAATTTCTTTGGTTTGCTAAAAAGCGAATTGTTCTATTTAAAAAAATTTAAATCCGTTGAAGATTTTATAAAAGAGTTAAAATCTTATATAAAATATTATAATACAAAACGGATAAAGATAAAACTAAAAGGACTTAGTCCCGTAGAATACAGAACTAAGTCTCAATTAATAGCTTAATTAATATGTCCAATATTTTGGGTGCATATCAAAAAACTACCGCTTTTTTATAAACTATTGATTATTTATCTGTTGACTTATTACTTCTTTTGCTTTATCAAGCTGTGTATCAACTGTAGAACCTTCATCTAATTTGACTTCTATATCTGGCGTGATACCTACACCATCAATGGAGCGACCACTTGGCGTATAATATTTGGCAATTGTCAATTTTACTGCATCATCATCCATCATTGGTAAAATCGTCTGTACAGAACCTTTTCCATATGAAGTTTCGCCGATTATCACACCTGATTTTGTATCTTGTATAGCGCCTGATAAAATTTCTGAAGCACTTGCACTGTTTTTATTGATTAAAACAGCTACAGGATACGGTACTTGTTCTAAATCAGAGCTATAAACTTCTTTATTTCCATCTTTATCCACAATTGAAACAATATCGCCTTTTGGTACAAGATTTTTAGCAATATCAACGCATGCACCTAAAAGTCCACCTGGATTATTTCGTAAATCAAGCACTAAACCTTGCATACCTTGATTTTGTAAATCAGTATATGCGTCCATAAATTCCTGTGCTGTATCTTCAGAGAATGAAACAATCTGAATGTAGCCGATATTGTTATCGAGCATTTCATGACCAACTGTTTTAAGCTTGATATTATCACGAGTAATTGTATAATCTTGCTGAGTGCCATCGCGCATGATTGTAAGTACTACATCAGTTCCTGGTTCACCACGCACATGAGCTGCCACTTCATCAAAAGCCATTTCTGTGACAGGTGTTCCATCTACTGCTATTATCTGGTCGCCTTCGGCAAGTCCAGCTTTTTGACCAGGAGAGTCTTCCATTACAGCGACAATATTAATATTTTTATTATTATCCATTCCCATTACCACGCCAATGCCTGCAAAAGAACCTTGTGTTTGTTCTTTTAGACTTTGATACATCTTAGGAGAGAGATAATTAGAATGTGGGTCGCCTAAAGATTTTACCATTCCATCAATAGCGCCATCTATTAAATTAACATCATCTGTTTGATTTACATATTTAAGTTCAATAAAACGATATGCTGTTACAAAACGCATGAGATTGAAAAATCCCTGCTGATTGAAACCAAGTAAATAATAAATAACGCCCAATGTTGATAAGGAAGAAAAAATCGCTATCAACAAAGCTATTATTATATTTCTCAATATTTTATTCATTTTTATCACCAAAATTATAGATTAATCAAAGATAGCCATATGGGCTTGTCGGTTCACCGTTTACGCGCACTTCAAAATGACAATGTGGCCCTGTAGAGTTACCCGTTGAACCGCAATGTGCAATGGTCTGTCCTTGTGATACGGCTTGACCTTCACTGACTGTGAGCGATTGATTATGCCCGTACAATGTAGAAATGCCATTGCCATGGTCTATTATGACTGTATTGCCGTAGCCACTAATCCAGCCAGCATAAGTGACTGTGCCAGAATCTGCTGCTGCGATATTAAGCCCATAATCACCGCCAATATCAATGCCACTATGAAAACGAGCATTTCCATAAATCGGATGTGTACGCCAGCCAAATTCTGAAGTCACTGGCCCACCTAATGGCCAAATCATTTGCCCTGTACCCATTACAGTAGAAGGGCTATGGTTTTGCAACATTCGCGTTATATTAGCTGATGCCGCCATTATTTCTTGATAAGCTTTTTCAGATGTTTCTTTATCGTATTTCAGCCTATCCATCATCTTATCTAACGCGTCTTTTTTTCTATCCATTACTAATTTTTTATGCAAGGCATCATCATATAATTTTTCTGTTTCTTTCTTATCTTTTTCTAATTGTTTCTTTGTTTCAACGATTGTATTGCGTTCATCATTAATCTTAGTGATTAAATCATAATCATAACGCAAAATTCGCTTTATCAAATCCATTCGTGTAAGAAAATCAGAAAAATCCTTAGCACCAAACAATATATCTAAATAGGAAATTTGCCCATGCATGTAAATATTACGCACTCGCTTTTGCAAATACTTTCTATTTTCCTTTAATGAAGCCTCTGTCTTTTCTAATTTTTCCTCATTCTCTTTAATCTGAGCATTAGCATCATCAAGTTTTGTCTTTACTTCATTATATTCAGCATTGGCAGTATCTAAATCATCTTGCATAGCGCGCATTTTTTCCGAAACTTCATCTATTTTCTTATTTGCTTCGTCTATCTTTTGTCGTTCAGCCTGTGCCTTTTCATTCAATTCATCTTGTCGTTCTCCTAAAGTCTGAGCAAAAGTCGTATTCATCAGAGAACATATCAACATAAAGATTATAAAAATTCTCATCAACTATTGCTCCTTAAACTCTAAGAAATCTTTTAAGCGAGATAAGGCTTCCTACTGCACCGATAACAATACCACTTATAAGCACTGCCAAAACAATATAATTAATAAAAGGATATTGTGGAATTAATGGGAAAAATGCCATTGCATCGTAAATTTCCTGTGATATTTGCGCATAAATCATAATTAATAAAAATGCTGCAATACTGCCACCGATAAAGCCTAGTGCAATACCTTCTAATAAAAACGGCCAGCGAATGAACCAATCAGTCGCGCCAACATATTTCATTATAGCAATTTCTTTACGTCGTGCAAATACGGTCAAACGGATTGTATTAGAAATTATAAATATTGCCGCAGCTAATAACAGAATTATCAAAGCTACTCCGACAATTCTAATCAAATGAGTCAAATTAAAAATATGGTTTATTATATCTTGACTGTATGATACGCTTTCAACCGTAAATAAAGTCTGCGCTACATCTGCCACTTCTTTAACTTGCTCTGGTGTCGTCACCACGACTGAAAATGAGTCTGGCAATGGATTAGTATTGTCTAAGGCATCTAATAAAAACTGTTGGTCACCCAAACGGTCTTTAAAATTCTTCATTGCTTCATCGCGCGTTATATATTTTACGCTCTGCGTGCCTTCAATATTTTCTAAAACCCGTTTTGTTTCATCTAAATCTTCTTTATTGATATCATCTTTTAAATATACACTGACTTGTACCTGTGACTCTAAAGTATTAGCCAATTTATTTAAATTCAATACCGCAATAGAGAAAAATCCTAAAATGAACAATGATAATACTACTGTCAATATTGAAGCTAACGTCATCCAAGTGTTGCGCTTAAACGAGAGGTATACTTCCTTGATAAAATACTCACTCGTGCTAAATTTCATCGTCATAACCTCCCTGTGCCACATCACGGATAATCTTTCCATCGGAAATCGCTATAACACGGCGTTGCATAGTATCTACGATATCTTTATTATGCGTTGCCATGACAATTGTTGTGCCTGACTGATTAATGCGATGAAAAATTTCCATAATACCCCAAGTCGTTTCTGGGTCAAGATTGCCTGTAGGTTCATCGGCTATAACGATAGAAGGCTGATTGACAATAGCTCTAGCGATAGCCACGCGCTGTTGTTCTCCGCCAGATAATTGACTAGGAAAACAGCGATATTTTTCTTTTAAGCCTACTACATCTAAAACACTGATTACACTGCGCTGAATTAAACGGCGCGGTGCTTCGATAACGCGCATTGCAAAGGCAACATTTTCATAAACCGTTTTGTTCGGCAATAAGCGATAATCCTGAAATACAATGCCCAGACTGCGTCTTAAATACGGTACATCTTTATTTTTCATTTTGGAAATATTATATCCATTAACTTTTACTGTACCAGAACTAGGCAAAGTTTCTCGCAATAATAAACGCATAAAAGTGGATTTACCGGCTCCACTTGGCCCAACTATAAAAACAAATTCACCTTTATTAATTGTTATATTAACATCATCTAAAGCCAAAGCATCATTTTCATATTTTTTAGAAACATGTTCCATTGTTATCATTGGCTGTGTCATCACAAAACTCCTTTTGTCAAATATAGTATAAAAATGCTTCCTGAACAAAATAAAATTTCAGGAAGCATTTCTTTTGCAATTAATAAACCGAAAATCAGATTAATAAGCTAAAATTTCTGTACCTGTTTCTGTAATCAATACAGTTTTTTCCCATTGAGCAGATAATGAACCATCTTTTGTATAAATAGTCCAATTATCAAGTGGGTCGATTACTACATCTTTTTTACCCATATTAATCATTGGTTCTACTGTTAAAACCATACCAGGAACGAGAAGCATACCCGTATTTTGTTTGCCAAAATGAGCGACAAATGGTTCTTCATGGAATTCTTTACCTACGCCATGACCGCCTAATACTTCAACTATGGAATAGCCATTTTTATGAGCGTAATACTGAATTGCAGCACCTACATCACCGATAAAACCCCATGGTTTAAGTGCTTTAATACCGAGTTCCATACATTCTTTTGTCACTTCAACTAATTTTTTAGCTTTAGGTGAAACATCACCAATCATAAACATACGAGAAGCATCAGCATAATAACCATCAAGAATTGTAGTTACATCGACATTTACGATATCGCCATCTTTTAAGACGATGTCGCGACTTGGAATACCATGGCAAACTACATTATTGATTGATACGCAAATGCTTTTTGGATAGCCTTCATAATTGAGACATGCAGGAATACCGCCATGTTCTACAATATAATTATGCGCTAATAAATTTACTGTTTCCGTATCCATTCCAGCGCAGATATTTTCAGCAATTAAATCGAGTGCACCATTATTTATAATGCCACTTTTTCTGATACCTTCAATATCTTTTTCATTTTTGATAATCTGACGTGGAGGACGGCATTGACCTCTAAATTTTTTTAATTTGATTGAATTTAAACGTTCATCAAAACTTTTATGGCATTCGGCATACTGTTTGCCACTGCCACACCAACATAAATCTGTATCTAACATTTGTTTATCTCTCCTATTCTATAGGATATTATATAGCTTTTTATTTCATTTGCAAATATTAATCTTGATAAGAACTTTCTCATAAAAATAAAATATAAATATAAATTTTTTAAAAAATTTATAAAAAACAGCAGGAATACATTTCTCTATGTAGAATATATATAACTAAAGATACAGAAAAGGGGATGAATGCATATGGCAACATTCACTATTAGAGGCAAAAACATTGAAGTCACTCCTGCACTTCACGACTATGTAGAAAAGAAAATAGGAAAAGTAACAAAGTACTTCGATAATGTCGGAGAAATTACCGTCCTTCTTACAGTATCAAAAGACCGTCATATTGTAGAAGTTACTGTACCTGTTCAGGGTATTTTACTTCGTGGACAGGAAGCAACTATGGATATGTATACATCTATAGATTTAGTTATCGAAAAAATTGAACGCCAAATTCGTAAATATAAAACTAAATTGGAAAGACGTTTCCGCGAAGGCAGCATGAAAACTGAATTGATGTCTCAGGGCGCAGGCTCCGGTAAACATGCAGAAGATGAAGACGCTGTTATCATCAAAACAAAACGTTTTATAGTTAAACCTATGGATGTTCAAGAAGCTATAATGCAAATGAATTTATTAAACCACGATTTCTTTGTATATCGCGACGATAAAACAGAAGACGTTAATGTTGTTTACAGACGTAAAGATGGCAAATATGGCTTAATCGAATCCGGTGTACAATAATATAATACGATAAAAAACTGAACATATGTGATATGCACCCAAAATATTGGACATATTAATTAAGCTACTAAATAGGACTTAGTTCTGTGTTTTACGGGACTAAGTCCTTTTAGTTTTATCTTTATTCATTTATAAAATCTTCAACAGATTTAAATTTTTTTAATAGATTAATTCTATTTTTAATAAACCAAAGAAATTTTCTATTACGGCATTATCTAAGCAAGTTTTCTTTCGGCTCATGCTTTGGATAATGCCTTTTTCTTTTAAGTTCATTTGAATATTTAATTATATAAAAACTGCACCCAAAAAATTGTTTTTATATCCAACTTTTTGGGTGCAATTCATAGAGCTTTTTATGATTTATTACTTAAATATATTAATTTAAATTAAAATGCCCAACGAATACCTCCATTTACTTGCCAATCTTTATTAATGTCGCCACCAAATCCACGTGTTACATCACCATAGAAAGTAACGTCTTCAGATAATTTAATATTACCACCAACACCTACTTCAAACCATGTATCACTATAGTCTGCATTTCTAGATAAAAATTCACTACTTCCACTGGCTTTACTTTCAAGTATTAAATTTCGTGTTCCTGCAAATTCATGATACATATCAGCTTTTAAATAAATATTATTTCCATTTTCTGCTTGTTTACCTACTGTAAAACCTAAACGAGTAATAACACTATTTAATCCATCAACATTCCCTGTTGCACCACGATTTGTAGTATAGTCAAAACTTGCTAATCTACCAATAGTTAATTGTGCTTGTGGTTCAATATAAAAATTATTATCATAATTATAACGTTTACCGTATTCAGCACTTAAACTGTACGCATTATGTTTATAATTTGTACTATCTGCATAATCTCCATAAGAATTTAATTCTGTATCAAATTGACCTATACGTGCTGTTAAATTTGTATATGCATCATCATCATTATTCCATACTGCATATACACTAAGTGCAGTTAATTTATCATTGCTACCGCCATTTACATATTTACTTTTACCAGTACCATAATCGATAGCTACACCATAAATAGATTTTGTATCAGCTTGTTTATCATATCCCAATTGGAATAAATTATAATCACTGTCAAAAGCACTGTTATCAAAACTACCATCAAGATATCTAGCCCATAATCCCATATCATTTATATTGCTATTATGCAACTCACCCAAACGAGAACGCATACTATCATTTGTATTTCTCCACATTGCATAAGCATTATCTGTAGCATCTAATAAAACTCTAGTATCATTATTTATATTTTTTTCTACACTAGTTAAAAGCCATTCATTTTTATCCAATCCATATTTATCACCACGAACAATAGATGGGTCATACTCATATAATCCGCCAGCATTGTATTTTTCACCTTTAAATTCTAAATTACCACTTTTATCTACTACTAGAACTTGATATTTACCTGGTTCTATTTTAGAGAAATTTTCCCCACTAGCGTCTTTTACTTGTATATAATGTGTGCCTTTTTCAGCTTCATTAATTATAATCTTATCATTATTTTGTGTCGCCTCATTTTTCAATTCTGCTAATGTTTTACTTTCATCATTTTTGTCAAATGTCATACCATTTTCCAAATCCGTATCTAAAATAAAATGAGCATTTGAACCTTTCATCTTTTGAATATTTAAAGTTTCATAAGAGGCGTTATTTATTGTATTAACAGTTCTTAATTTATTAGAGGCTTCTTGTGTTAATACAATATTTCCACCATTAGCTGTAAATGTACCTGTTAATTCATATACTCCACCTGTATTAGCAAATGACAACGTTCCTGAATTAATTGTAGTATCTTGTACAATAGCACCTTCATTTACATATAATAAACCACCATTGATAACAGTGTCTTTAGAAATACCACCTTTTTGTACTATTTGCATTCCAGTGTTCAAGTTCTTTATTGTTCCTGTAGCATCTTGTCCTACAATTTGTACCGCATCTTCCGTCATTTCGTCTTCAATAACAGCTGTTTTATCTCCTTCTAAATTCATTTCAGTATCCAACGTACCTACATTGATAGTTCCACCTTCACCAACTTCAACATTTTCGTCATATTTATCGGTCTGACCTGTCGCTCCCTGTCCAATAACCAGTTTACCATTATCACCGAAATTCTCTACTTGAATAGTTTGTCCTTCTGTCAAAGTAATACTTGTATTTAACTGACCAATAATACCTGTACCACCTTTTTCAACAACTTGTGTATTTACACTATCTTGATTTATTTTATCAATATGACCAATACCATTAGCTTGTACAATTTGTTGTCCACCAGATTGTACATTAGAAACATAGCCAATTGCTCCACTGCCTACAATCTGTGTACCTCCTGATAATACAATATTTACTTTTCCTGTTTGTCCAGAAGTCAATGTGTACTTAGTATCTAAAGTTTCAATAATACCTGTACCACCAGCTTGAATAATTTGGTTTTCTGTGTATTTTTCAACTTTCCCAGTACCACCAGATTTTATAATCTGTTTACCACCTACAATATTTTTTATAGTACCAATACCACCATTTTCAATAATTTGTTCTCCACTATTCAAACTATCAATTGCACCAATTCCCCATACTATCTGAGAACCACCATTTACTATATTTATATTACCTGTAGTATTAGTTAGTATTTGTTGTTGTCCACCAGCCATCGTGTTAATGCTTGCATTTCCTGATGAAATTTTTTGTGTTCCACCATTCATTTTTTCTATTGTTGCATTGCCACCATCAACATATTGAACACCTGCTTGCATATCTTTTATGCTTCCTGTTCCACTTACTATCTGGGAACCACCATTCATTTGCTCTATTGTTCCTGCCGCATCCGCTAATATTTGTTGTTGTCCATTTGTCATAGCACCAATATTAGCACTTCCTGCTGAAACCATTCAAGCTCCATTTATCATAATATTTATTTATGCATCCAATAGGTTACATAACCAATCATTTACAATCTTGCTTACACTCATTACAACCATTACAGATAAGTTTACTAGCACATAAAATATCAAACCATAATTGTTCATATTGGTCTTTTTGCCAACTATATAAACCTCAACTTTTACAAAGACAAAAAAATAAAGCTGACTAATAGCCAGCTTTTATTAATCTATTAAATGTAAAGTTCCATGGCGATTTCGTCGCAATGCGGGAACTTAGGGCAATCGATGCATTCTTTCCATACTTTTTGCGGTAAATTATCTTTTGTAGCGACTTCAAAACCAAGGCTTGCGAAAAATTTATCTTGATAAGTCAAAGTAAATACTCTTCGTACACCTAAAATTTTGCCTTCTTCGAGCAAATGTTTTACAATATTTGCACCAATATGACGACGTAAAGCCTTTTTAGAAACCGCCAATGTGCGTACTTCGGCCAATTCTTCCCAAACTATATGCAACCCGCCAACACCTAAAATTTCACCATTTTCTTCTGCAACATACATATCACGCAATGTTTCATATAATGTATTACGTGAACGCGCTAACATAATTCCATCTTGGGCATAATCATTGACTAATTCAAATATATCCTCAACATCATTAAAAGTAGCTTTACGATAAATCATACAAAACCTCTCCCCTTATATTTTTAAGCATCAATTGCAGCTGATGGGCACAGTTCTTTTAATGGACATTCTCCACACAACGGTTTTCTAGCACGGCAAATTTTTCTACCATGCCATATAAGCCAATGATGTGCATCAGACCATTTTTCCATAGGAATTGCCTTCTGCAACCCTTTCTCTACTTCATTTGGTGTAGCTCCTTCAGCTAAACGCAATCTATTAGATACGCGAAAAACATGTGTATCAACAGCAATCGCTGGTCTATTAAAAGCAATACTCGATACGACATTAGCCGTTTTTCTACCTACACCAGGTAATTTTAACAATTCATCAAAACCGCTTGGCACTTGTCCATTATAATCACTACATAATTTATGACAAGTAGCAATTATATTTTTAGCCTTGTTGCGGAATAATCCACAATCACGGATTTCATTTTCTAAATTTTCTACGCCCATATTTAAAATAGCTTCTGGCGTATTAGCTTTAGCAAATAATCTAGCAGTCGTAACATTTACACGTTTATCTGTGCATTGCGCTGACAAGATTACTGCGATTAATAATTCAAACGGATTATTAAAATTAAGTGCTGATTTTGTGTCTTTATAAGTATTCTCTAAAATAGCCAGCATTTCATCTTTTACTTTTTTTGTAACCTTCATAAAAACCTTATCCCGCCCTAACATAATATAATAAACCCGCGAAATTCAGTATAGCACACAGTTTTTACTAAATCCAGCAAAATATCTGTTTATCTCTGAAAATGCGGTCGCAAAAACAATGTAATAAAAAATATCGCTGCTGCAAAAATAGCAATAGTTGCACCTGTAGCGATATCTGCATAATATGAAATGATTAAACCTAAAAGCCCCGATACGATTGCAAATGAAACGGAAAGTCCATGATATTGACGAGCGTTAACCGCTATGTTTCTAGCAGCAGCGGCAGGCAAAATCAAGAGAGAATTGATGATTAAAAGCCCTACCCACTGAATACTGATGGATACGACAACTGCAACAATAGCAGCAAAAATCATTTCAATATACAGTGTTTTAATGCCACGACTGGCAGCAAAACTATCATTTATGCTTATAATCAATAATTGATTAAATAAGATACACCAAGCGATGATTACGACTAAAAACGTGATGAACAAATACAATAATTCTTCACCGCTTATGCTTAAAATATCACCGATAAAATATGAAGTGTAATTACCGATGTTTCCGCCATGTGACATTAAAATAAGACCTATGGCAATACCCGCCGAAGAAAATACACCGATTATTGTATCCGTTGAAGCACTGCTACGATGTTTAATGTACGTGATAGCACACGCAAATACTATTGAAAATATAATCAGTGAAACGAGAGGCTGCCCACTGCCTAAAAGCACACCGACTGCTACGCCTGTAAAAGCACCATGACCGAGTGAATCTGAAAAAAATGCCATGCGATTGCTAACAACCATTGTACTTAAAATACCTAAAAGCGGAGTAACCATTAGTATCGCTAAAAAAGCATTTTTCATAAAAGTATGTCCAAGCCATGCAAATGGCAAAATCGTATCTATTACAGAATAAATTGTATCGAGCATTTATTCGACCTCCTCCCTATCTGGAACTATAATCGTGCCAAATATATCTTTCGTTTCCTTGCGATTAAATACTTCCTTAGGAGTTCCATGACAAATAACTTTTTTATTCAACAGCACTACTTGGTCAGCATATTCTGCCACAAGTGGCAAATCATGCGATACAAGCACAATCGCCATATCTTCTTTTTCTCTGAGTTCCGATAAAATTTCATAAAACAATTTCAATCCATTATGGTCAACGCCAGATACTGGTTCATCTAAAAACAGTAAATCAGGCATCGGATTTAAAGCCAGTGAAAGCAAAACGCGTTGCATTTCTCCGCCAGATAAAGCGCCCAGTCTTCTATCTATTAAATGCTGTGCTTTTACTCTTGCTAAGCTTTCTAAAACCATTGGACGATATTTTTTCATATTACATAACCAAATAGGACGGCGTGACAAACATGCACAGAAAAAATCCATTACACTTGTCGGCGAAGTTCTATCAAAACGCAAGTATTGAGGCACATAACCGATTACAGGATGACCTGTGTGTTTGCCTTTAGCATCGACATAATGCAATTTCCCTGTATGCGGAAATTCTCCCAAAATACAGCGAAGCAAAGTCGATTTACCTGCTCCATTAGGGCCGATAATTGCTGTTAATTGTCCACAATGAATATGAAGATTTATGTCTTCAAAAATTTTCGTTTCACCTGCATGTGCAGAAAAATGTTCGATTTTAGTACAACACAATTTAGCGCAATCATCACTCGTTGCATTATGATGATATTTTCGTTTAAACAAAATTCTTACCTCACATTAAAATATTTTATAATACAAGAAACGCAGTATACCAAAAGGTAATACTGCGTTTTACTTTCAAACTTAATAGATTGCAAACAAAAATTATTCTTGTTCTTCAAACTGGTCTTTGCCTACACCACAAAGAGGGCAAACAAAATCGTCTGGTAAATCTTCAAAAGATACACCAGGAGCTAAATCGTAATCTGGATCGCCGAGTTCTTCATCATAAACCCAACCACATACAGTGCAAACCCATTTTTTCATAATAAGAAAACCTCCAATATAATTATTTTAAGTTAGCATAGTGCTAAATAGAATTCATTAATACCATAGCTATATAATATAATTAATATTACTATTTGTCAACAATAATTATTATTTATATTCATTTTTAAATATCATTCAACTTTTCAATACTTCAAGTAATTTATCATAGCTATCTATTACATCATATACGACATCACCTTTACTAATTGCAGCAAAATGTTTTCTTGCACATTTAATTTTCGTATCTTCAATTAAACGAAGCTGTAAAGATGACATAGAACCTTTTGTTTCTGCTACAAAATAAATATGTTTAACTGTTCCTTCATAAAAAGCAATAGCCCAATCAGGATTGTATTTACCTACTGGAGTTGAAATAAAGAAGCTATTCGGTAATTTTACATATACAGCTACATTTCTATCTGTATCTAAGTCTTCGGCAAATTTTCTTTCAATATTTGAATCATACACAACATAATCATATAAATGCTTATTTACTTTAATTGAATTTACATCGCGTTTTCCTTTAACCATATTATCATTAAATATATCTATATCGTAATGATTATTTGTTGATTCATAACTAATATGTTCAATCACTGTTGTAGCCTTTGCATCATTTATTATTCTTGCAGCTTTAATAATAAATTCTTCAGGATTATTCTTAAACATATTAAATACATTTTTCTCAATACCTGTCAAAATGGCTATAATATCTTTGCGCGTGAGATTAGTTTCTTTTACTAATTTGCCAACTAAATCATATTTTACTGCATTATTAACTTTGGAATATCTTTGACTGTTATATGATTTAGTATCTTCTTTTACAAAAGTCTTTCCTTCTAATAAATCTTCTTTTGATTCAATTCTATCAGTTTGACTGCCCGTCTCAATTTTAAAATAAATATTAGCTACTCTTAAATTAACATTTAAATTTGAAATAGCTTTTTTTATCAATTCATTAGTATTAAAATGAACTTCATACACTGTTTTTGTATTTATTTTTGACCAAAGAGCTTTAAATTCTGGCATAGCCATTTTATTTTTATCGAGTTTTAAATCTACATCATAATCTCTAGCGTTTTCAATAGGAAGTGAACGTTTTTCATCGTAAACAGAATTAATAATGTTTATAATTTCTGGTGCATACTCTTGTACTTCTTCTGATAATTTAATTTCTTTATTATCCAAATCAGTATGATATTTATCCGTTAATATGCCTTTTTTATCAATATACTTGCTAATAACTAAGTCAAACCACATGCTATGTGCCATATCTTTATCTATAACAAGCTTATCACCATTGATATTCTCGATGATTTTACCCACAAATAAATCTTCTGTAATAACGCTTGGTCTATCAATATTTTCAGCAATTTCAGTTTGTAAACCACGCGCAAAACTATCATAACTTTCACTAGCAATAATAGTCAGCACATTTACATTATGAACATCTCTGTCCAATACAGCTTCATCCATACGTTCACCATTTTTATTAACACATAAACGCAGTCCGCGTCCTACTTCTTGGCGTTTGCGAACATCACTATTACTTTGCTTTAATGTACAAATCTGAAATACATTTGGATTATCCCAGCCTTCTTTTAATGCTGAATGAGAGAAGATAAATCGTACAGGTTCTTCAAAAGATAATAAACGTTCTTTATCCTTCATGATTAAATCATATACATCTACATCATCAGATATTTTTTCTTTCTTTGATATCTTTCCGTTAATCATATGCCCTTTTTTATCTACAGAAAAATATCCTGCATGCGTCCTTTTTACATCAATACTATCAAGATACTTCAAATATTCTTCATCATAAAATTCTAGCTGTAAATGATTTATGATATTTGTGTACTCTTCTTCAAACATTTTAGCAAAGATGCCATTTTGTGCTTGTCCTGCTTCATCATACCATTTATAATGAGCTACTTCATCAATAAAGAATAATGATAATACTTTTATTCCTTTGCGGAATAAATGGCGTTCTCTCTCAATATGTGAAAGAATTGTTTCACGAATTTGAACACGGCGTATTTGTTCTTCATTCATTTCTCCAATTGCTTTATCTACATAAACCCTTTTACCATTTAAAAGTTCAATATATTCATCTTTACCATTAATTTCTTTTACTACATAACCATCTTTATACTCATCCAGATTACCCGAGTTTTCATAAAGATTATAACCTTCACCTACGGTTACACTATTACGTATAACTCCATTTGCTTTTTTCACATCAAATTCAATTATAGCCTTTGGAGCAGCTTTTGATAGTTTTATTTTATCTAAATATAAATAGCCTTCCGTTCCAGTAGTTCCACTTTGAGTAATGCCTTTAACAGTAATTTTCTTTACTAATTTTTGATTATACGCATCTATCGCATCTAATTTATAAACCATATTATAAATGCTATTTTTTTTATGCGTAGCAGAATAGCGCAAAGTAAACAATGGATTAAAATCTTTTAATGCTTCTTTTGTTTTCTTTCCTTCAACAGATTGAGGTTCATCTATGATTAAAATAGGATTGGTTTCTGCTATAACTTCAATTGGTACACGTGAGCGAAATTCATCCAATTCCATATAAATACGGCGCGCATCTTTACCGTTGGCATTAAAAGCTTGTGAATTTATTATCATTACATTTATTGAACTACTAGTTGCAAAATCTTCTAAACGCGCTATTTGTTTTGAGTTATAGATAAAAAAATCAATTTTTTTATTATATTCCATTGCAAAATGGTCTTGTGTAACTTGAAAAGTTTTATACACACCTTCACGTATAGCAATAGATGGAACGATTACTATAAACTTACTCCAACCATATCTTTTATTAAGTTCAAATATAGTTTTTATATAAGTATAAGTTTTACCTACACCTGTTTCCATTTCAATGGTGAAATTATATCGTCCTTCTAATTTTTTAGATGGCACAATCATATTTTTTCTTTGGATATCTTGTACCCTAGATAAAATAATATCATCGTTTAATTCAATTTTTTTATTTTTCCATCCCATATCATCCAAAGTAGGACTATTTCCACTATCCACTTTATATTGGAATACACCATATGGTTGTCCCATAAATATATCGCAAACAGCATTTGCAGCATCCTGCTGAAATTTTTGATGTTTAAATTGCAGTTTCATCTATTCATCACCCCATTATATAACCTTTATTTCAGTATCTGGAGCAATCATTTTAAAACGTTCAGCTACATTTATTTTGCTAGGTGTATCGATAAAACAGCTATCACGAAATACTACTCTTAAAGCTTGTAATTTTGCAATTTCATCTATAGTTTCCATATCTAAATCTTTTTCAAAACAAGCTACTAAATCACCATCATTATAGATATGCACTTTATGTCCATTGATATCTTTTGTAATATACGGTTTATCCAGCTCTACGCCCCAATCTAATAAACAACCGAATAACAAATCTAAATCCGTTCTATCTTTTTTTATATTTTCCTCTAAATTAGATAACATTTGTTGGTCGTATTCATCAATGCTATAGTATACGTCTTTCATATTGCTATCATCTAATTTTAAAACTCTAAAGCCAATATCTAAATCTTGCCCATTAAGCCCTGCTTCTTCTTTTATTTTTTCACCAGCACGGCGAATACGTTCTTTGCCGATTTCACAAATATTTTTATAACCCGCCTTAAAAGCCTCACTCTTTTCATCTGTTTTCTCTGGCAACTGTACCATAATAAACTTACGTTTACCGCCATCTTCTGCATTTAACTGCATAACAGCATGAGCAGTTGTTGCTGAACCACTAAAAAAATCTATAATTATTCCGCTACTTTTTATCAATAAATTTATAAAATATTTTATTAAATCAACTGGTTTTGAAAAACTAAAACTACTACTCATATTCAAAGCTTTTAATATTTTAGCTCCATTAGCTGTTGTTCCTACATTATCCAATATCAAACTACCAAAGGGAATATATGATATACTATCTGGAAATATTCTGTATATATTATATTTCCCATTTTTATTTACTAACTCTAAATAACCCTCTTTTAATAACTTTTTAGCAGTATCTTCACCTACTCTCCATCTTCCTTCTGTTCTATCTTCTTTTATTGGAAATATCTCTTTACCTTCTATATTTATAGGATAAAACATTGATGGTCTGTCTTCTTTTCTATCAGCAACACCCCATTGTCTTAAATTTTCTTTTCTTCCTTGAGATTTATTCTCTATCATTTTTATTTTAGTTAAATTTATTTTTTTAGCATAACATATTATATATTCATGTAAAGTAGCTATTTTAGTACCAGTTCCCACTTTTCCTAATTTAGATTTCCAAACAAAATTACAGATAAAATTATTTTCACCAAAAATTTCATCACAAATTTTCTTTAAATTTTCTTGCTCACTATCATCAATTGAAATAAAAATCAAACCATCATCAGCCAATAAATTTTTAGCTAATATTAACCTAGGATAAATCATTGAACACCAATCAGAATGAAATCTACCATTAGTATCTGTATTTTTAAATAACCGTTCATTATTTTCATTAAAAGTACCTTTAGCTTCCTCATATTCATCTGTTGTCTGGAAAAAATTATCCTTATAAATAAAGTCATTACCGGTATTATATGGTGGGTCTATATATATCATTTTCACTTTATTGAAGTAACTATTTTGCAATAATTTAAGTACATCTAAATTATCGCCTTCAATATAGAGGTTTTCTGTATTATCCCAGTCTTTACTTTCTTCAATACATGGACGCAAAGTTTTACGAATAGGTCTATTAGCTTCTACTTTAGCATCTTTTTTACCTACCCAAGTAAACTCATAACGTTCCGCTGTACCCCCCCCCGATTATCTTATGTGAAAAATTTTGCAGCAACTTATCTCTATCTACAACTTTCTGTAATTTACCATTTTCATCTCTAGCTTCTGTAATGCAATCAGGAAATAATTTTTCTATCTTTTCCACGTTTTTAGCCACTATATCCATGGACTCCATTCGCATTTTCTCCATAATTCAAACCTCCATACTTTGTTTTATTTCTACATAAAAAAGCCACTATCTCAACTTTATTTAATTGAGAATAGTGGCTTCTTCTTCCGTTCAAAATCCAACTAATTATTATATCATTTTTTCATTAAAAAATCTATTACCTTTGTTGTTTGTTAACTTTTATTCTAAATAAAAGTTGTTCTTTATCATATATATTTTTATTAGAAATATAATTTATTTTTTGCAAATAAATACATAATCGTTCATTTTTACTATTTATAGGTAAATGTATATCACGTCTTTTTTCTCTATTTGATAATTCTTTATATTCACCATCCATTTTTGAAAAAATCTTTTCTAATTCATCAGCATTAAATAAATTTAAATGTCTTACTAACAATGTTAATTTTAATTTATTATCTATTTCATCAAATACAATTTTAAATAAATCTTTCGTTAGAGTAATATTCATGTTAAAAATTGCTCTTATCAAATTTTCATTCATAAAATTTTTACCATAATAATTTACTATTTTTTGACAAAATACTTTATCTGTCCTTCCCGTTTCTTCCAGCAAATTATTAAATATATCTTCATCAATCTGAAATATTTCTATATTATCAATAAAGTTATCTTTATCTGATAATATATATAACGTTGCCATTTCTACAGACACATCTTTTATCTTGTCAAAACATTCTTTATTTAAAGGTATATATTTATTTTGTATCAAAATTTTAAGTTTTTCTTGGTTCATTGAAGCAAAATCCAATTCTAAATCATTAAAAATAAGTCTTACATACGATATATATTTTTCAAAAATATTATTATCTATATCGCTAAATGATAAGTCTTTTATAAATTTTTCTTCAACAAAACTTCTGTCACTATTTAAGATTGCATCACATTCTGTAGATAAAAAATCTATTAATGCCTCATCTAATCCATTTTCTGAAAATTGTTTCCAATATTGAATAACATTTTCAAAATTAGCATTAATTTTTCTATGTTTTAGTAATAATAACCAATATTTATTTTCACAAACAGATATATTTTTTAACTTAAAAATTTCATGCACTATAATTTTTTCTACTAAATCCATATCATCGCTACATTTAATCATTAAGACTAAAATATATTTTTCATCATCATAGTTATTATCGTTACTCAATATAACTTCTTTTACATATTCTTCAATATTAGCGAAAACATTATCTATTAAACAATCATATCCAGAAGTCATTATCATTGTATAGTTTTTCCTATTTAAATCACTTTCTGTTATTTCACTGTTTTTGTATACAAGAATAGTATCTATCATATATTTATTGATATTGTAATAGTTATTATCAAATACAAAATCCAAAAGTTTTTTATCAACTCCCGCTATATTCAACTTATAAAAATGTATTTCTAATTTCTCGATTATCTTTTCCAAATAATTAATATTCACATCTTTAAGTTGTATCAATATGTCTTCATTTTCTTCAAAAAATTGTTCAAATGCTTTATCTTTATTTAAATTAAGCAATTCTTCTACTTTTAAACTTTCACATAACCATTTAAAATATTCTATTTGTCTATTATATGTCAATGCTGCTTTTTCAGTTAAAAAAATCCACATATTTTCCCATTTTAAAGCTAATAAATTTATAAATTTCTTTCTGTTATTATTCTTCCTTACAAAAGCATCTATAAAAGACCAACTTTCTTTTTCCTCATCTGCTAATTGTTGTATAAAATTATCTAATTTATTCTTATCAATTTCTTTACTACTATTTGATAATAAATACTCTAATAAGTAAAAATTATAAACTTCTTTTTGCTTAAAATCTCTTATATTTAATCTATCAACTATACCTCTTAATCTAGTCAATTTATAATCAAATGACTGAACCTCTCTATTTCTTATGTTAAGAATAAAGTTCATATCATCTTTTGTTATACTATCTCCTTTAAAATAGTTAATATACATACTATAATCTTCATTAATATAACCATATCTTAACATAAAGACTAAGACTTTATTACTTCTAACATTATCAGATAGAACTTCTTTAACATCATTTCTATCAATTAATTCTTTTAAAGATAATATTGATATATTTTGTAACTGTTTATTTAATTCTTCTAAATCTTGATGTATGCCTTCCTTTTTCTTATCTTCTAATAATTTTAAAGCTGTCCATCTTTTAGCATAACTTTCTAACAATACTTTTAACTCATTAGAATTTATATCTTTCCGTTTATTATCGTAACTACTATTAGCATAATAAATAGTATAAATACTCTTATCCTCATAAATATCTTTTAAATTAAAATTATCATCTAATATTTCTTCTATTATATAAAGATAATTTCTATATCCGTTATATCTTTCTATTCTACGAACTGAACCTTTCCAATCAACTAAATGACCACAAAAAGCATATTTTATTTCTTTAGTACTCTTTAAACAATCTTCTTTTACTAATATAATTTGTTCTTCTAATTCATTTATATCTTCTCTAATTTTTTCAGTTCTTTTTTCTATAAATGATTGTTTATCTTTAAATGCTTGCTTAACAATACCTTCATCTTGTTCATTTTGAAGTTCAGCAAAATCTTTTGGATATAAATTTTTAAATATTATCAATGATAACATTTTTTCATCTACAAGTTTTATGCTATCTGAATCTTTTAATGTTCTTTTATAAATCTTAAATTCATTAAAAATATTATATAAAACTCGCATATCTGATACGAATGGTGCTACATCTTTTATATATTCCTTCGATATATTACATTCAGCATTATTTTCAAATTCCTTTAAAAAAACATCTTCTGAATTACTTGCATTGATTATTGGAACGACAGGTATAATATAATCAAAAAATTTAGTGCGTTCTTCTTTATTATGGAATAATTCATCTTTTACTGCATAAACAAATTTTACGGGTTTCTCTAAGCCTTCATAATTATTTATGATAAAATTCAAATCTCTTAACTCTATGAATATATCATTGTTTTCTAGTCTATCTAAATCCTCAAAAAATACAACTTCATATCCTGTTGCTTCAAAAAAATACAAAATTTCATCTATATTTTTATTAAAAATAGATTTTTCATCAATCGCTTCACTCCCAAGAGTAGCATTAGAAAATAATTTTATTTCTTTCAGTTTTAATTTAATCATACCTTGTTTTATTATACTAGCAAGTATTATCATTTCTAATAATACTAAGCATGGTATTATTACGTGTGTCCAAAATTCAGGAATACCTAAATCAATTAAAAAATTAATACAATTAATCACTTTTTCCCTTAAAACATCTGGAAAAACTAATACGCTTCCGATTGAACAAAACACATTAATGCAGAAAATCCATGCAAAAATATACTTATAGCTCATTTTTTCTATCTTGTTATATCTGCTTTGTGGCAACATATTCTTTTTTACTTTATAAAAAAATTGTTTTAATATTACATTTTCTATTTTTTCTAAAGGTATCTCTTCTTTTTCCCCATCATCTTGAGATTTCCCTTCGCTACTATTAAAAGTTGCCATAGATATAAATGTATATTTTAAACTAGGATGTTTCTTTACATATGTCTTTATAACACTACTTTTCCCAGCCCCATAAGGAGCAGTAATAGCTATATTTTTTATATCTTTATGCTTAATAGCCCAATCCAGAGCATCAATATATTCATCTCCATTTTCCATATCATCTATTGGAGATAACTTTTTATACTTCTCTAAATCAGGCTTATCTATTATATTATTAAATTTATCTATTAAATAAGTTGCTTTTTTATTGATTATATTTAATACAGATAATGCAAATTTTATTACAAACTCTTTTAAATAAAATCTATTTATCAAATAAGTTACTTTTTTACTAATCGCATTCCGTATAGATAATGCAATTTTTATTATAAAATCCTTCATCTAAACTTCTTCACCTCAATTTTTATTTATTATTTTCCTCAATCTTTTTAATTCATTATTAAGCTCTACTTTTCGATTAAACTGTTTTTCTTTACGAATTTTTGCTTGTAATACTTTTATCTGTTTTTCTATTTGTTTCTTTTCTTCTGCTTGTTCAATATCTTCTTTTAAATTTGTATTCTCGTCTGCGCTTAATTCAGCTCCTGCAATTTGTCGCACAAAATTTTCATATACAGCATTCATATCTAAGCCCTCCAATTTACATGGAAGGCTTTCTTCATCTACCCATGCAGTATGATAATACTGATTTACTTTTACAGTATCATGTATTATCTCTTTATAACTAATCCAAGCTTGATATTTTCCTTCAAACTTTAATAAAAATAAATTTAAAACTATCAACTTTCTCTAATTGCTTTTTTAACTCATTATAAGCATATATTGAAAAACAGGACGCTGCTATTGAAACTTTACTGCCCTTTTTTATTTGTTGAATTAAATCATCTTTAAGTTTCTCTGTAATATTATTAAATATCTTCATCTCTTAACCTCTTAATATCTATATGTATTGATTATATACTTTCTAATTTTTGTTCTATACGTTTAGTAGGAAATTTATACGCTTTGTTTCTTTCTCTAGACGTACCTTTAAATAATAAAAAAGTTGATGAACTTTTTTTCAATCCAATTGTAATTGATGTTTTATTGGTTACTTTTAAAAATTCCTCATATTTAAGTATCGCTATTTTACTTTTATTCAAAGGTTTTTGTTCACATAATAAACAGATGAAAATAGGATATTTTTCATTATATTTTTTCAATAAATCTCTATCTTTATCTAAAAAACTAAATGTCCAACTTCTATAATTTTCAGTTTCACTATTGCAATTAGTAGTATATTTAAAAAATAATATGTATTCTCCTTTTGCTTCACTTGTAAGTATTTTATAAATTTGTCTATGCTCCACATCTTCTTTACTTATCAAAGTGGGGGAACATCCTGGATTTTTTAATATAAATGTATCCAAAATTGCTCCATAATAAAAATATCGTTGTTGCATTTGAATTGCCATATTTATTCACCTTCTATTATTTATACGATTAATTATATAATAAAAATGAATATCTGTTAATTTACATCAAATATTTTTAACATA
The DNA here is from genome assembly GCF_900187035.1 of Megamonas hypermegale. NCBI lineage: Bacteria > Bacillati > Bacillota > Negativicutes > Selenomonadales > Selenomonadaceae > Megamonas > Megamonas hypermegale. The sequence goes on along the minus strand of NZ_LT906446.1, from coordinate 699,871 downwards.
ACAAAAAAGCTATTATGAATTTATCATAATAGCTTTTTATAATTCTTATTTTCGTCTTTCTTCTATTTTCTGGCAGATATTTATATAAAATTCATCTGGTACATTCATATTATTATTCGTTCCTGTACCGAGTTCAACTGATGGACGATTTGCTCCATGGAAATCTGTTCCGCCAGTTGGCAATAAGTTATATTTCTCAATCATATAATGCGCAAAAGCTCTATCATCATCAGTATAATTTGGATAATATGCTTCCATGCCATCTAAGCCCATTTCATGCAGATATTTTATATGGTATTCTTGTTCAGCTCTATTATTATTGATAAAACCAATTTTTTTATGAAAATGTGCCAATGATGTCACAGCACCTGCCATTTTCATTTGGGCTATTGCATCTTCTGCTTTTGGATTTTCAACAATGCCTAATTTTAATTTGCGAAAAGCCGGGTCAATGTATTTATCCCATAAATATTGAATATCTCCCACAGCTGATTGATTAGTTACTAAATAGCGCAAGATTGCATATTTATCCATACCATCACCTGAAACGTACGGCTGAACTTTTTCTATAGAAATATCCAAACCTTGCTTATGCAAATAATCTATTACATTTGCAATGGAAGATTCTTTTTTATAGCGCAATTCTTTATAAAAGTTTTTAAAAGCTTCACTATTTTGGTCAAAACCAAGCGCTACGACATGAATTTGATGGTTGTCATAATTAAGGCTCATTTCCATACCGTTTATAAAGTTAATTTTATATGCTTTGCTGGCAATTTTCGCTGCTGTATTGCCAAAAATTGTGTCATGGTCAGTCAAAGCAAAAGCAAACATACCTTTTTGACTTGCTAATTTTGCGATTTCTGCTGGCGCATATGTACCATCAGACATTGTAGAGTGTACATGTAAGTCTATCATAAAATAACCCCCTAATCATATTTTTTTGCTTATTAATTCATGTGTACGGAAAAAATTATAAATAGATTTAGCTATATTTTCACTGATACCTGGAACAGAAGATAGCTCTTCTACTGTTGCATTTTTTATATTGGAGATATTTTCAAAGCGGTCAAATAAAGCTTTGCGCCGTTTTGCACCAACTCCAGCTATATTATCTAGCAGTGATACTTTATTGCGCTTAGTGCGCAAATTGCGGTGATAAGTGATAGCAAAGCGATGTGCTTCATCGCGAATTTGTTGCACTAGGTACAATGCATCGGATTGGCGCGGTAAAATCACAGGTTCAGAGGAATGTTCTGTAAAGATGTATTCAAATTGTTTAGCAAGCCCCACTACTGGCACAGTCAAATGACCTGCACCGCGAATTATTTCCAGTGCGGAGCTTAGTTGTCCTTTACCGCCATCAATGATAATCAAGTCCGGCATCTCTTTTGCCGTTGCTTTGCCATATCTGCGCATTGTGACTTCACGCATAGACATAAAATCATCTGGTTTTCCTTCGGTAGAATTTATCTTAAAACGGCGATACGACTCTTTATCTGGCTTGCCATCTTGAAACACCACCATTGAAGCTACTGTTTCTGAACCTTGAATATGCGATATATCGAAGCATTCCATGCGCATAGGTGGCTTCGTCAAATGTAGATATTTTTGTAAATCATATACAGCGCCTATGCTGCGTGCCATTTTATCTTTTAATTTATTTTCTTGGTCTTGCAGATATTTAACGGCGTTTTCATTTGCCATCTCTACAATATCTTTTTTTACACCGCGTTTTGGCGTGATTATTTTAGTTTTAACGCTTTTTTCTTCTGCTAACCATTTTTCTAGTAAAGCTGTTTCTTTAATATCCTGTGGCAATAATATTTCTGCTGGTATGAATACTGCATCATTGTAATACTGCTTTAAAAATGCACTGAGAGCATTTTCTTTATTATCTTCCATATCGCCTGTCATCAAGAATTGATTTCTACCTAATATTTTACCACTGCGTACAAAAAATACTTGCATACAAATGCCATATGGTGAAGTAGCCATACCGATAGCATCCATATTTCCCGTATCTGTCAATATTTTTTGCTTTTCTGTAACTTGTCTTATAGATAATAGCTGGTCGCGAATTTTTCCTGCCATCTCAAATTCTAAATTCTGCGCTAAATTTTGCATTTTAGCTGTTAAATTTTTCTCTATATCTTCTGTTTTTCCCTCTAAGAATAAACAAACAGAATGCACCATTTCATTGTACACATCTTCTTTTACGAGCCTAGCGCAAGGAGCTAAACAGCGTTTTATATGATATTCAAGGCAAGGTCTTTCACCTAAGTGCTTACAAGTGCGAAGTGGAAATAAACGGCGCAAAAGTTTTACTGTTTCTTTCATAGCTGTTATATTCGTATACGGGCCAAAGTATTTACTACCATCTTTGATAACGCGCCTTGTCGTGGTCAAACGCGGATATTGTTCATTCAATGTTATTTTTAAATAAGGATACGTTTTATCATCACGCAACATGATATTGTATTTAGGGTGATGCTTTTTTATCAAATTACATTCTAAAATCAGAGCTTCGAGTTCATTGTCCGTGATAATCGTTTCAAAATCTTCAATATGCGAAACCATTGCTATTGTCTTAGCTGAATGATTGCGCGAAGACTGAAAATACTGGCGAACGCGATTTTTTAATTTTATCGCTTTACCAACATAAATGATTTGACCGCGCTTGTTTTTCATCAAATAAACACCCGGTTTTTCTGGTAAAAGTTTTAATTTTTCTGCTACTACATCATTCATTAAAGCACCTACTTTTACTATTGTAAATGAAGTCTTAACGCTAATATACCCATGTATTCTCTAATCGCCATACAAGAATTATTGAATGCACCATTAGCTGGAATAAAATTAAAAATGCTCCAAGCTAATTCACCGCTAAGCTGATAATCCGTAACGTATGGCACTGGATTTATGCCTTCGCGCTCGAAAATCATCATAGAGCGAGGCATATGAAAGCCTGATGTTATTAAAATCGGCTTTGTAAAATTATTTCCCTGCATAATCACTTTACTATTGCGCGCATTCTCTACAGTGTTGCGACTTTGATTTTCCAAGAGCATCATATTTTCCGGCATGCCCATGCCTTTAAAAATTCGCTGCTCGATATCTGCTTCTCTACCTGTGTCTTCAAAAACTTTGCCACCAGACAAGATTACAGGTATATCAAGTTCATTTTGCAGGCGCATAACTGTAATCATGCGATTTGCTACATAACCGCTGACTTGTCCATCACCATCAATATCAGCAATATTATTGATAGCACCACCGCCTAACATAATTATGACATCTGGATTTTGCGCTTTCAATTCTTCTATTGAATAGTTCGTATACGTATTTTCTAGTGGTTTCATTAAATGAAATGCTGTAAATTGCATTGACAATATATAAAACAATAAGATAATCCCAGTTAAAATGAATTTGCCTTTTATTTTTTTCCAATACAAATAGATGTTAAACAAAATCAAAAGGGATATGATGCCACCTGGTGGCATTATAAATGAATAAAATACTTTATAAAGCATGTTTTTACTCCTTTTTTTCAATATAGTATAATTAAAAAACAAAATATCAAATATTTCAACAAAAATTTCTCATTATATTGTATAATTATTTATTATATATCCAAATAGAGGGTGATTACCATTAGTATAAGTGAAGAAAAATTAGAACAAGCCTCTAAATTGGTACATCAGCTTTATCAGACGACACGAGCCATGAGTAAAAGTATCAATAGAGCGCTAGATAGTACCAACATTTACGGTTCTGAATGGATAATCTTAAAGACCATTCGCACACAGGGAACCATGACTCAAACCGTTTTGGCTAATTGTTTAAACATTGAGCCAGCAGCTATTTCCAAGACTTTACGCCAATTAGAAAAGAAACATTTAATAACTCGTCAAAGTGGTACGGATAAACGTGAAAAATACATATATCTAACTCCATTAGCTTTGGAACAATATGATACTTGGCATCAAATTATAAAACAAAATAGCAAGCGTGTATTTGAAGCTGTCAATGAAAGTGAACAAGCGACTTTGATGAAACTTCTTGGTAAAATTCGCCAACATATCAACGATGATAATTAAAAAAAAGACCAATCTACACTTTAATTATTTTAAGTATAGATTGGTCTTTTTTCGTATTATTTAAGCATTAGCTTCTTGATACTGTTTAAAGTTTTTAATAATCGCAATTGGTGTTTTCTGTGAAGCATTACCAAAAGGATTATCAATCAATAATTTTGCTACTAAAGCACCATTACAACCATCAGTTACATCTACGATACGAGAACGTTTTAAATCGTTTACATCGGCGATGACTGCACCAAAACAACCAAGACGTGATTTTAAATTATTTACAACTTCTTTTGTATTTTCAGGACCATATACGATGGATTTATCAAATGGTGGCATAGTACCTGTTACATCATCAATCAATGCAGTTTGACGACCTGCAATTTTATAGAAAACACCAGATTTGCCAACGAGTTTTGCTAAAAAGCCGATGAATAAACCAGCTGCTACACGGAAATGACCTTCTTTAACCATCAAGGATTCCATGCCGTGTGGTGTAGCAAGACTGCCGTAATCTGGAATAAAACGACAACAAAATTGTGCCATAGAAGAGATTTTTAAATCTTCTGGGCGAATGTAAAGACCTTGTGTTATAGCTACAACGCTTTCAGCTACAGTGATTACATCATTTTCGCCAATTTTACCTTTGGTATATTTTTCAATTGTATCTACAATATCATCTTTTTTAGTAAGGATACGTGTAGGAATTGGTATAATTTTTACTTCTGACATGATTTACCTCTTACCTTTCTGTTCATTTTTCATTATCATTCAACGAAAATCAATCTGCAAGTTTGATACCAGCTAAATCAGCAATTTCTTCTGCTGTGAGTACCACTGTTTCTTTAGAAATTTTCCAAGGATAACGTGCAGCATGCTGGTAAACAATATCAAGCGGTAAATCAACCATATTAGTAAGTGTCTTTTTAATATCATTGTTTTTGCGGTCAATGAGTTTTACGCGAATAACGATATCAATGCTTTCTTTTTTCTGAATTAAAACAGATTCAAAATAATCATCTTCACGTGGAACGCCTTTAAGTTCTGCTTTAGCTTCAACTTTTACACCATCGAATTGTTCAAATGGCAAAAGTGGGCGCACATAGCAGTCCATAATAGTAGCACACTGTTTGCCTTCATTGGCAACATTTATAGTAGTGCTAAATGAAATACTATCTTGAGTGATTTCATCTACTGTAAATGGAGTGTGTTCATCAGCTTTCATGTTGACGATAGCATCACCGATAAAGCGAATGATAGCTTCGTTTAATAACATTAAAACTAATAAGATAATAAGAACCCATAAAACAATTGTGATTAGAAAATCCACATCAATGCCTCCAATTTGTTATTTTGCAAATATAGTTAAATCCACACCTGTAATAGGTGGAATATCACTACCTAAAATCAGTTTTGCCATTTCAGCTGTATTTTTTTGCTGGGCAGAAAAACAGATTTCCAAAGAACCTTGATGATTTTGGGTATTTAATAAATTCTTTTGGCGCAAAATATCTACTGCATTTTTAGCTGTTTCAAATGCTGGGTCAATCAAGGCAACATCTGTTCCAAAATATTTGGCAAGAACTTTGCGAATGATTGGATAATGCGTACAACCTAAAATCAAAGCATGAATATCTGCGTCTTCAAATTTTTTAGCATAATATTTAACAGCAGCTTCTATTTCAGGGCCTTCAATGCAGCCACGTTCAATGAGTGGCACAAATTTTGGACACGGCATACCATAAACTTTTATATTTTTATCTATAGCAGCCGCCGTATTTCTGTGCAAACCTTTATTGATAGTTGCTGCTGTAGCAATAACACCAATATGTTTATTAGCCGCTGCCCTTACAGCTGGAACAATAGATGGATTCATTGGAACGAGTGTAAATGGTGTTGTATCTTTAACAAGTGGATAACCATATGAAGTCATTGTATTACATGCACAAACAGCCATTTTAACATCACGTTGTGCAAAATATTCCATGAACTGTTTTAAAAATAATGTGATTTCTTCCGGTGTGCGACCACCATATGGTGCTCTAGCACAATCTCCGACAAATATAAAATTTTCATTCGGCAACAAACGGCGCAGTGCTTTGAGTACAGTAAGCCCTCCTAGCCCTGAATCAAAGACACCTATTGGTGAATTGCTATCCATAAAATAAACTGCTCCTTAATCTTTTTTTATATCAATTTAATGCAGCACGCATTTTCGTATAATATTTTTCTGGTAAACGAGTAATATGCCCAGTTTTTTTGCTGGTAAATACATTTTGAGTGAAACCTTCAACTAATAAAGTATTATCACTATCACGATAAATTTTATAACTAAATTCCATTTTTACCTTAGTTAAAGCAACTGGTGTTGTTTCAATGCGCAAAACATCATCAAATTTTCCTGAAGCAATATATTTACATTTTACTTCTGTAATTGGAAAAACATAACCATCATCCATCATTTCACCTAAAGTGATGCCAATTCGTCTGAGAAAGTCTACACGACCGATTTCAAACCAACGAATATAATTTGAATGATGTACTACAGCCATTGCATCTGTATCATAAAAATTAACACGATGAATAGTGGTACCAACCATAAAATCATCTCCAAAATAAGATAAACGACCGCTTTATAGCGGAATAGACTAGAGTTCATTATACTAATAAATTAAATGCATTTCAAGATTATTTTCGCAAATAATCCTCAACAGCCTTTATCTGCCAGGTCGTCTTAAACGATATGATACCTTCGCTTCTTTTTTCGTAAAATATACCCATAAATCACAAGCAGTACAAAAAAATCTGCCTTTCGCTTCAGGACGAACTACATTACCGAGCTTTCTACGACAAACAGGACATTTTATATCCATAAAAATCATCTCTTTTCTTCTTATTATATACCCATCTATTAAAAAGTATTTTATACAATATGTATTATGATGTTGTCAAATTTAATTTAAATATTAATACATCAAATAAATACATTATTTATTATAAAACCTTTTTTTGTTTAAATATAGATAGTTCTTTGACTTATTGTTTATAGTTTGATAAAATTTGATGTAGTTTTAGTTGCAGAATTTCTTCTGCATTTATAAATATTGTTAGGAGTTGAGATTTTTGTTCGGCTTTATTAAGAAAATTTTAGGCGATAATAATGAAAGTGAAATTCGCCGTATGCGAGGCATCGTTTCCAAAATAAACGATTTGGAACCAAAGATGCAACAGCTGAGCGATGGTTCTCTATATGGAAAAACTGATGAATTTAAAGAACGTATTGCTAATGGCGAAAGTTTAGATAGTATCTTACCGGAAGCTTTTGCAACTGTACGTGAAGCTTCTCGCCGTGTACTCGGTATGCGCCACTATGATGTACAGCTTATCGGTGGTATTTGCCTTCATGAAGGTAAAATTGCTGAAATGTGTACTGGTGAAGGTAAAACCCTCGTTGCTACTTTACCTGTATATTTAAACGCCCTTAAAGGTGAAGGCGTTCATATGATTACTGTCAATGACTATTTGGCAAAACGTGATAGCGAATGGATGGGTAGATTATATCGTTCATTAGGTCTTAGTGTAGGGCTTATAACTCATGATATGGATTTTCCTTCCCGTAAATTTGCTTATAATTGCGATATTACATTCGGTACAAATAATGAATTTGGTTTTGACTATCTTCGTGATAACATGGTTGTTTCTAAAGACCAAATGGTTCAGCGTGATTTACACTATGCTATCATCGATGAAGTGGACAGTATCTTAATCGATGAAGCTCGTACTCCGCTCATCATTTCTGGCCCTGGTGCAAAATCTACTGAAATGTATGCTATCATGGCAAGAGCTGTAGCTAATTTAAAAGAAGGCGAAGATTATACTTTAAATGAAAAAGAAAAAACTGTTTCGCCAAATGAATCTGCTGTAGCTAAAGTAGAAAAAGCATTAAATATCAAAAACCTTTATGATAGCTCTAATATCGAAATGTCCCATTGCTTCACTCAAGCATTGAGAGCTAAAGCAATGATGAAACGCGACCGCGACTACGTTGTTCGCGATGGTGAAATCGTCATCGTCGATGAATTTACTGGTCGTTTAATGTTTGGTCGTCGCTATTCTGATGGTTTACACCAAGCAATCGAAGCTAAAGAAGGCGTAAAAATTCAGCGTGAATCCCAAACTTTAGCGACAATTACATTCCAGAATTATTTCCGTATGTATAAAAAATTAGCTGGTATGACTGGTACTGCTAAAACAGAAGAAAATGAATTCTTGAAAGTCTATAAATTGCCAGTTATTGTAATCCCTACAAATAAACCAATTCAGCGTATAGATTATCCTGATGTAATTTACAAAACAAAACGCGCTAAAATCAAAGCCGTTATCAATAAAATTAAAGAATGTAATGAAAAAGGTCAGCCAGTGCTCGTTGGTACGACTTCCATCGTTCAATCTGAAGAAATCAGTGGTTTCTTAAAACGTCAAGGCATTGAACACAAAGTATTAAATGCTAAATACCATGAAATGGAAGCTGAAATCATCAAAGACGCTGGTCAAAAGGGCGCTGTAACTATCGCTACAAACATGGCTGGTCGTGGTACAGATATCACGCTCGGCGAAGGTGTAGCAGAACTCGGTGGTCTCTTCGTAATCGGTACAGAACGCCATGAATCCCGCCGTATTGATAACCAGTTACGCGGTCGTTCCGGTCGTCAAGGTGACCCAGGTGCTTCTCGCTTCTATTTATCCTTAGAAGATGATTTAATGCGTCTGTTTGGTTCTGATAACATTGCTAATATCATGGATAAACTCGGCATGGGCGAAGATGACCCAATCGAACACAAACTTGTAACTCGTTCTATTGAACAGGCACAGAAAAAAGTTGAAGCTCGCAACTTTGATATTCGTAAACACGTTATTGAATACGATGATGTTATGAATCAACAACGTGAAGTTATTTATGACCAACGTCGTAAGATTTTACTTGGCGAAAACTTGCATGAAAACATCATCGATATGATACACCGCACTATCGATAGTGAAATGGATAGATTTGCTAATGAAAAACTTTATCCAGAAGAATGGACTTTAGATGGACTCATCACTGAAGCTGAAGGCATCTATGCACCAAAAGGTTCTTTAGTAAAATCTGAACTCGAAGCTATGAGCCGTGATGAACTCAAAGCAAAACTTTACAAAACAGCTGAAGACAATTACAATCAACGTGAAAAATTATTCGGCTCCGAAATCATGCGTGATTTGGAACGTCTCATCATGCTTAAAGTTGTCGACAATAAATGGATGGAACACCTCGACCACATGGATATGCTCCGCGAAGGTATCGGCTTACGCTCTTACGGTCAGAGAAATCCTCTCGTAGAGTATAAAATTGAAGGTCATAATATGTTCCAAGAAATGATTGACAATATTCAAGATGATATCGTTAGCCTTATGTATCGTGTAAATGTCGTTCGCGAACAACCACCACAACCAGAAGATAGATTGAAAAATGCTACTGTAAACCATGGCGAAAGCATTTCTAAATCCCCACAGGCGAAAAAAAATACTGTAGGCAGAAATGACCCTTGCCCTTGCGGTAGTGGTAAAAAATATAAAAATTGTTGTGGCAGAAATAAATAAATTCTGTATAATATACAAAGAAGGCTTTATTTGATTAATTTCAGTTGAGCAAATAGAGCCTTTCGTCAATTTAAATAAAATTTTATTTATAAGGAAGTGACATGATGCTCGAAGACTTACGTACTACAATTGTAGCCATAGAGAAAAAGCTAAATGAAATGGGGGATTCACTTTGACATCGCTCGCAAAGAAGAAAAAATTGCTGAGCTAGAATATAAAATGGGTGAGCCTACATTCTGGGATAATCCAGAACAGGCACAAAAAATAACCCAGGAATTAAACGATGTCAAAGCTGGTGTAGATAAATACAAGCACATTCTCAATAAATTCGAAGATATGCAAGTCCTTTGGGAAATGGGCATGGAAGACAAGGACGAATCTGTTCTTGATGATGTTGAAAATGAAATAAAAGAAATCAACAATGAAATGGAACAGTTAGAACTTGAATTGCTTTTATCTGATAGATATGATGCCAACAACGCAATTTTAACACTTCATGCTGGTGCAGGCGGAACAGAAGCACAAGACTGGACACAAATGCTACTACGCATGTACGGTCGTTGGGCAGAACGCAATGGTTTTTCTGTTGAAACAGTTGACCTTTTACCAGGTGATGAAGCTGGCGTAAAATCCGTTACTCTCATGATAAAAGGCCATAATGCTTACGGTTATTTAAAATCTGAAAAAGGCGTACACCGTCTTGTTCGTATTTCTCCATTTGATGCTAACTCTCGCCGTCATACATCATTTTCTGCTTGCGATGTAATGCCAGAAATCGATGATGATGTAGAAGTAGATATCAATATGGCTGATGTTCGTGTTGATACTTACCGTGCCAGCGGTGCCGGCGGTCAGCACATCAATAAAACAGACTCCGCAGTACGTATGACACATATACCAACAGGTGTTGTTGCACAGTGCCAAAGCGAACGTTCTCAGCTTCAAAACCGTGAACAGTGCTTGCGCTTATTACGTGCTCGTTTATTTGAATTAGAACAACAGAAAAAAGAAAAAGAATTAGCTGCACTTGAAGGTGACCAGCAAAAAATCGAATGGGGTAGCCAAATTCGCTCCTATGTATTCCATCCATACAACTTAGTAAAAGACCATCGTACTAATACAGAAACGAGTGATACGCAAGGCGTAATGGATGGCGATATCAATAGATTTATTGAAGCTTATCTCCATGCAAAAGCAAACCATCAAATTTAAAATAGAATAAGGTTGTGGTAATTTGCGCAAATTATTAATAACTATTGTCATTGTCCTTGTTCTCCTTTTCGGTGGCACAGTATTTTTCTTGCCATCACTTATCAACAGTCAGATATCTTCAAAATTACAGCAAAATATCCATGCTGAGAATATAACATCTTCTGTTGAAACCTCACCTAATTTCATGTTTTTATTCGGACAAGTTGATACGCTGAAAATTTCAGCTGACAATATTGATTTAGATAAAGTCAAATTAAACAATCTGACTTTGAGTGGTCAAGATATACAAATCAGTATATCAGATTTACTTTTAGCTCGTCATCTCGTAGTAAATTCTGCCCAAAATCTCACAGTAACTGGCACTATGGACGAAGCTAATTTAACTCGTTTCTTAAATGAAAAAGTAGAAAATATCTCTGATATACAAGCAAAAATTGCGCCTGATGGCATAGAAGCCACTGGCAAGGTTTCATTTTTAGGTAGAGAAGCTACTGTTCATGTAAAAGGACATGTTCTTATTGAAGGCAATGATTTAGTATTCCGCATCACAGATGCAGATACACAAAGCAGTTTATTTGGCAAAATCGGTTTGAGCTTTACAAAAGACATTCCAATTGTTCAAGCTACTTCATTGCCATTTGAAGGAATGCAATTTACTAATGTAGAACAGCAAAATGGTCAAGTGCTTATTGTAGCAACTATCAATAAGTAATATGAGTAAGGTGGAAAAAAATGACAAAGTTTAACTATAACCGTTTGTTAATCGTTTGCATAATAATTGGCCTAATAGCTGCTATTGTAGTAAATGTTCAGCGTTACAATGTTGAACAATCTAATAAAACTGTTGATTTAGCTATTGACTATGAAGATATGTTGAAATTGGCGCAAATGGAAGGTTTACCTGTAGAAGAAGTGCTTTCTCGTGCCAAAGAAGCAGGCATAACTTCATTAGCAGTATATGAAACGACTTTTGAAAAATTAAATAAAAGCGGTAAAACTATAGCTATTCCAGGCAGTCAACTATTAGAAAACTATTATAGTGGCACAATGAGTGACCCTGCTTGGCGCGCTTTGGTATCTAACGGCACGATTAAAGGCGACGAATCCTATGTAGTAGGTAATGACTTACAGACATACACAGAAGTAAAAGCAGATTTAATCCGCAGATTGGGTGAAGACCGTGTAACTGTTCTTCATGCGGGCGGTCAAGAATTTTTAGCAGTTAAAGCCAATCATACTGAACTGTTAAAAATGAATTTAGGTATGCCTACTGATGAAATGAAAGCCGTTAATGATGCGGGCTTTTATGTATTAGCTCGTCCAAGTAATTACAAAAATGTAACTGATGACGATATCGATGCTGTTTTTAAACGCTTAGACGGCATCAATGTATCTGAAATCGTATTTTCTGGCTCAGAAACATTGGGTGGCTTACACAATACAGCTCGCACTATCGAACAGATGAAAGAACGCGGTATTGCACTCGGTGCGATTGAACACGTAACACAGCTACAATTTTATCCACAAGATGGCTTATACGATATAATCCGTGGACTTGATTACAATGTAGCGCGTCTTTATGCCATTCCAAAAGATGAACAGCCAAAATTAAAGATGGATGTTGCTGTTGAACGTTGGGCAAACACTGACCAAGAACGCAATATCCGCATAAACTTAATGCGTATCTATGAAAAACCAGTCGATGATTTATCTTTATTAGATACGAATATGCAGTATATTTCCTTGACAAAAGATAAATTAATCGAAAAAGGCTTTACTATTGATAAAGCCAGCTGTTTTGAACCATACTTTGGCAACAAAGTTCTTCAAATCTTAATGCTCTTAGGCGTTTGCGCTGCGGGTGTTTTATACATTTCACTCGTATTCCCTAAAGTACCAAACAAAAATCTTTATGCATTGCTTGGTGTATGCTTTGTAGCTTGTTTGATATTTATCTTCCTAGGTAAAGGCTCTTTAATACGTGTAGCAGGAGCATTAGCAGCTGCCAATATCTTCCCAACTTTGGCTATGATTAGCCAACTTGATGTAATTCGCAAAAATCGCTTAATCGGTAAATTGAAATTTACTGCATTACTGCTCAAATCCGTAAAAGCCATAGTTTGTGCTTCTATTATTTCTTTAATGGGCGCAATGTTCTTATCAGGTATTTTATCTGATGTAGAATTCTTCTTGGAAATGAATATATTCCGTGGCATAAAACTCACTTTTGTTTTACCGTTAATTTTAGTAGCACTTGCCTTCATGCAACGCTTTGATATTTTCGGTGAAAAATTATTAAATCCGCCAAACATTAAAGTACAGATAAAGCGCATTTTAAATATGAATGTTTCTGTAAAAGTTTTGGCAGGTTTCGTTGTAGCATTGATTGCTGCTGTAATTTTTATCGGCCGTTCCGGTCATACAGCAGGTGTTCCAGTTCCTGGTATCGAACTTAAATTAAGAGCTTTCTTAGAACAAGCTTTTTATGCTCGTCCACGTTCTAAAGAACTCTTTATCGGTCACCCTGCTTTTATTCTCATGATGATGGCTTGGTATCGTAAATGGCCATCAGCTGTATTTTTCATTTTAACTATAATCGCTACTATTGGACAGGGTTCAATGGTTGAAACCTTCGCCCATATGCGTACGCCTGTATTTATGTCCTTGGTGCGTGGTATTGATGGCGTTATCTGGGGATGTATTTTAGGCTGTATTATCATGGGTGCTCTGTACTTATGGCAATATTTTACATCTTCGACAGACAGGAGCAAATCTTTGAATGAGTAATATTGTAATTTCCGGGTATTACGGTTCTAAAAATGCAGGAGATGAAGCAATGCTCTCTGCAATGTTAGAAATATTCTCGGAGCTTGACCCAAAACTGAATATTACCGTTATTTCATCTGACCCGGATTACACTAAAATCCGTCATGGCGTAAATGCTGTCAATTGGCTCAATGTCATCGATATCTTAAAAGTATTGTACAAAGCTGATTTACTGATAAGTGGTGGTGGCAGTTTATTACAGAATGTAACAAGCGGTCGTAGCTTATATTATTATATGGGTATATTATTTCTGGCTAAACTTGTGCGTACTCCAATAATGCTGTACGCACAGGGCATTGGCCCTATATATGGCAGATTTGCCCGTCGTTTAATGCGCTGGTTCGGCAATCATAGCAGTTTAATCACAGTACGCGATGAAGACTCTTTAAAAGAGCTTGCCATGCTAAAAATTATCAAACCACCTATAAAAGCAACAGCCGACCCTGTACTTGCGATAAAACCAGTAGACAAACAAGCAGGAAAAAATATTTTTCTCAAAGCGCATGTAGATATCTCCAAACCAATAATCGGGATATCCGTACGCGAATGGCGTGATTGGACTCATTATAAAGAAATTATTGCACAAGCTGCTGATTGTGCTACAGAAGAATTTAATGCTCAAATTGTATTCATGCCAATGCAATATCCAGAAGATGTAAAAGCGGCTAAACAAATTGCTGCTAAAATGAAAAATCCCGTTTATATTTTAAAAGAGGATTTTACTACAGCTCAGCTCATGTCATTAGTAGGCAATATGGACTTAATGATAGGTATTAGACTGCATGCACTTATATTTGCTGGTGTTATGGGAACGCCAATGATTGGTATTTCCTATGACCCTAAAATTGACAGATTTTTAAAATCCATTGATGAAGAAGTTGCTGGCGATTTACAAAATATAACAGTAGATGCCTTGATGGAGCAAATTCGTCAAAAATGGCACTACAAAGAATGCTATCGCCAAGCTAATTTAAAACGTATGAAAAATTTACGTATATTAGCAAAATCTAACGCTGAAATGGCTTTGGATTTCATTAACAGACAAAAATAAAAACCTTGCTGGAGGATATCAATATCATTTATCTTTCAGCAAGATTTTTTTATAGCTAAAATAAAAAACCTGCTCTACATAGTAGAACAGGTTTTTCTTATATCAATATTAAATTTTAATGTTTTTGATTATATGCACCAAAACCAGGATATACAGCAGCTTCGCCTAATGCTTCTTCAATGCGTAAAAGCTGATTATATTTCGCTACACGTTCACTTCTACTCGGAGCACCTGTTTTAATTTGACAAGTGTTAAGTGCAACGGCTAAATCTGCTATCGTTGTATCTTCTGTTTCACCAGAACGATGGGAAGTTACAGCCGTATAGCCTGCTTTATGTGCCATCTTAATAGCTTCTAACGTTTCTGAAATAGATCCAATCTGATTTAATTTAATCAAAATGGAATTACCGCAACCTTCTTTGATACCTCTAGCTAATCTTTCAGTATTCGTCACAAATAAATCATCGCCAACAAGTTGAACTTTATCGCCAATGGCAGCTGTCAATTTTTTCCAGCCTTCCCAATCTTCTTCATCAAGTCCATCTTCTAAAGAAACGATAGGATATTTTTCCACTAAGTTTTTCCAATGAGCAATCAGTTCATCAGTTGTAAATTTCTTGCCAGCTTTCGGCAATACGTATTCACCTTTTTGACTGCCTTTCCATTCACTAGCCGCAGCATCAATTGCTATCATGAAATCTTTACCCGGTGTATATCCTGCTTTTTCTATAGCTTCTAAAATCACTTCGATTGTTTCTTCATCACTAGCAAGGTTCGGTGCAAAACCACCTTCATCACCCACAGAAGTTGCAAGACCTCTTGTCTTTAACAATTTTTGTAAAGCATGGAACACTTCTGTGCACCAACGAAGCGCTTCTTTAAAGCTTGGCGCACCTGCAGGCATAATCATGAATTCTTGAATATCCACTGTATTTGTAGCATGAGCGCCGCCATTTAAAATATTCATCATCGGCACTGGCAATCTATTGCCAGAAATACCACCAAAGAAGCGATATAAAGGAATACCCAATGATTTTGCAGCCGCTTGAGCGCTGGCAATGGAAACAGCTAAAATAGCATTTGCACCTAATTTAGATTTATCTTTCGTGCCATCAGCTTTAATCATAGCATTATCAACGGCGTAAATATCAGTAGCATCTAATCCTACAACAGCATCATTGATGATTGTGTTGATATTTTCCACAGCTTTTGTAACACCTTTACCAAGAAAACGATTTTTATCGCCATCACGCAATTCTAAAGCTTCAAATTCTCCAGTAGAAGCACCACTAGGAGCACAACCTCTGCCCACTGTTCCATCAGCTAAAATAACTTCAGCTTCCACTGTTGGATTGCCACGAGAATCAATGATTTCTCTACCAATAACTTTTTCTATTTTTGTTTTATTAAAAATCATTTACAAAACTCCTTTATCATTTAAATATCAGATAAAATTTTATCTAAATAATCTCAACTTGATGTACCTAATATAACATAAATGATAAAAATTATCAATATCGTTTTGTAAAATAATTTTCATAGCTTGCTGACAACTTTAATGATATAATTGATGATATCAGTAAATTAAAATTTTTTCTGTTTAATGGAGGATTTTGGTATGTACGAAGATTTAATTGAAGAAAAAATTTCTTCAGAAGATATTTTTGACGGAGTTTTGCTCCATGTAAAACGCGATTATGTAAAATTACCGAATGGCAACAAAGCTGTACGTGAATGGATTAAACATCAAGGTGCTTCCGCTGTAATTCCACTTCTTCCTAATGGCAATATCATCATGGTTCGTCAATATCGTTATCCAATCGGCAAAGTAACTTTAGAAATTCCAGCAGGCAAACTCGATAGCATAGATGAAGACCCATTGGTTTGTGCTAAACGTGAATTATCTGAAGAAACTGGTTACAGCGCTGAAAAATACACTTTACTTCATAAATTAGCTACAACAGTTGGTTTTTCTAACGAATGGATTTACATTTATTTAGCTGATGGCTTAACAAAAGGCAAACAACATACAGATGATGACGAATTTATTAATTTAGTAGAAATTCCATTGAGTGAAGCTGTTGAACTCGTCAATAAAGGTGAAATTTATGACGCAAAAACCGTGACAGCTATTTTAATGGTAAATAATTTACAAAACAATAAATAATTTTGGAGGTATTCAATGTTTGGTTTCGGTCCCGATATGATTTATGCTATACCAGGACTTTTAATTGCAATGACAGTACACGAATGGGCACATGCTAAGGTTGCGGATAATCTTGGCGACTATACGCCTCGCATGCAAGGACGTTTGACACTCAACCCAATATCACATATTGACCCAATTGGATTGATTATGCTGTTTTTCGCTCAAATCGGCTGGGCAAAACCTGTGCCGATTAACCCTAATAATTTCTCTAATTATCGTAATGGTATGATGCAGGTCTCACTAGCTGGCCCACTTTCTAATTTGATTGTTGCCCTGGTTGCAACTGTCTTATTTGCACTCACTTTTAAATACAATATGTCTGCACATTGGCTCACAGCCATTTTGCAACTTATTATTATTTACAATGTCAATTTTGCTATTTTCAATTTAGTGCCAATCCCACCACTTGATGGTTCTAAGGTCTTGCTTTCACTTTTGCCAGGCGAAATGGCATATAAATATGAAACATCTATAATTGCTAGATACAGTTTTATTTTGCTTATTCTGCTCGTATTTACTGGCATTTTAGGCTTCATCATTCGTCCGATTAGCGGACTTATCATCAGCTTTTTAAATATAATCGTATCTCTCATCGTTTAATATGCAAAAAGAACAATATAAAGTACATCTTAAAAGTTTTGAAGGACCACTCGATTTACTCCTACATTTAATCGAAAAAAATCGCATCGATATTTATGATATCCCAATCGCTCTATTAACAGAGCAATACATGGATTATTTAAACACATTCAAGAAATTCAATATTGAAATTGCCAGTGAATTTCTCGTAATGGCTGCGACTTTATTACAGATTAAATCAAAGATTTTATTACCTGATACAAAGATAGAAACGGATACAACAGAAGAAGATGAAATCGACCCTCGTCAAGAATTAGTGGAACGACTTTTGGAATATCGCCGCTACAAAGAAATCAGTAGCATATTAAGCGATATGGCAGAAGAAGCAGGACAGAGATATTTCCGCAAATCTACGCTGCCTGAACCAAAACATCTGCCACCGGTCGGTCTTGATGTAAAACTTCTCTGGCAAGCTTTTCAAAATGTACTAGAAGGACAACTTGAACATACGCCAATCGTTGCCAATGTAGCGCGCGAACAATACACTATAGAAGATAAAATCGTATATTTGCTCGCACTATTAAAAGAAAATAACGGCAACATCTGCTTTAATTCGGTATTTACAACGAAGACATCAAAAGCAGAATTAATCACGACATTTTTGGCAATGCTCGAGCTTATAAAAATTAAACGCATAACAGTTTATCAAACAGGGTTATTTTCCCCGATTTATTTAAAAATCAATGATACTGATGATACTATACAAGAAAATATTTCCCAGAATAAATAAAAATAACGGCTTTAACTGATTTAAAGGTTAGAGCCGTTATTTTTTATAAAATACTTTTTTATCTTATTTAAAAATATTAGTAAAAATAATTTTTATGCACTTGACTATGGTTTTATACCATAGTTTAAAATAGATATATAAGCTAAAAATCCCTATCATTACTAAATTCTTGTGAAAGGAAGTGCATAATATGGCTAAGACAACTGCATGGTATATGCTGTTTCTGGCGATTGCCTTAGAAGTAACAGGAACATCCACGATGAAATTTTTCGCCACGCATGGACGAATGGAAGGTTATGTTTTCATGCTCATATTCATCGGTCTGTCCTATTTTGCTTTGAGCAAGGCCGTCATTAGAATTCCCATCAGCGTAGCCTACGCCACCTGGGAAGGTGTCGGTCTAATCGGAACGGCGTTTGTCGCCTGGTTTGTTTTCAACGAGAATATGCCGCCGCTGAAAATTTTAGCCTTTGCCGTTATTCTAAGCGGTCTTTTAATGATAAAAAAAGGCACGCATACTGCCGGAGGTGATAAAAATGACTGACGGTATTCTCGGCACAATCCTCATAATCTGTTCTGTCTGCTTTGATGTGCTTGCCAATATTTTTCTAAAAAAATCGCATGGTTTCAAACGCAAATTATACGGTATAGCAGCAATAGGCTGCGTCGGCATCGCTTTTTTATTTCTAGCCAAAGCCATCACTGTTATGGATTTAAGCATAGCCTATTCGCTTTTCGGCGCATTCGGACTGCTGCTTACCACCTTTGTCGACAAAACATTTTTTCACTTAAAAATAACGTCGCTGGGCGTCGCCGGCATAATTACGATGATTTCCGGCATAATATTAATAAAAATGATTTGACCAGAAAAACAGCCGCGGAGGCTGTTTTTTTGATTAGACAAAAAGCTCCGATTATAGTAAACTTTAGACAAAGATACATCTTTAATCCAAATTTGCTTACAGGAGTTGAAAGTTATGTTAAAAAAAATATGCCGCTTAATAGTGCTTCTCATATGCTTGACGGCGGCTCCTCTATGTGTACAGGCAGCTCCCGCTACACCAGATACAGGGATTAATGCTGCTGACATGAATAGTGCGCTGGATGCGGAAAAAGTCCGGCTGCACGGCGAAATCATGCAAATGCTACAAAATGAACAACAAAAAAAAGAGTTGCAAGATTATCTCATAGCTACACGACCTATAATCGAACAATATCAAGAATATTTTAATACAGCTTCTCGTTTCGCCATTTGGTCAGAAGAAAACATTCCAATAATCGGGCATTTGCTCTCTAATGTAACTATGAGTATTGTAAATCATTTCTATCAAAATGCCTTGCAAGAAGTAGCTCAAACAGAAGTGGCTCAAAAATTTGCTGAACTCCGCTCTTATGGTATTAATATTGATTTAAATATATTCCAGCAAGCAATAGCCGATTACTTATTAAAACAAGGTGTAGATTTATCTTTAGTTTTGGATTTACAACAATTACTCAATCAAAAATCAGAAGTTCATGATTTCATGCAATCAATTATAAAATCTTCTGGCGCCGAATTTATGCCGATTGATGAAGGCGATATTTTACCAAAAATGCCAGATATTTAAACTTAATCTATAAAATACTAAAAGACGAAAAACCTAAATGGATTTTCGTCTTTTTTTATTAAAAATAAACACTAATTTAATCAAAAATTACTTTCAAATTTGTAAACGACACCTAAATGGCACCTAATAAAAAAGTTACCAATGATATATGTAAAATAAAAACGCCGAAAGTCTTGATTTAAAAGACTTTTCGACGTTAGATAGCTATTTAAAAACTATTCGACAATGTCGACGGTAACTTTTTTATTTTCACAGGCTGCAACGGCTTTTACTACAGTACGAATTGCTTTCGCAATGCGTCCTTGTTTGCCGATTACTTTGCCCATGTTGGCTGAAGCTACACGCAATTCTATTAGAACATGATTTCCGTCAACTTTTTCATCAACGATAACCTGTTCTGGATAATCAACGAGTGATTTTGCTATTACTTCAACAAGTTCCTTCATTTAATTGCCTCTTTCTTATTTTTTAGCAAATTTAATTGTATCAAGTTTAGCCATGATACCTTTTTTGCTAAATAAAGATTTAACTGTATCTGTAGGCTGAGCACCTTTAAGCATCCAGTCTATAGCTTTTTCTTCATCAATGTTGACAATAGCAGGTTCTTTTGTGGAATCATAGTTACCTAAGATTTCGATAAAACGACCATCACGTGGAGCGCGAGAATCTGCTACAACGATACGATAGAATGGACGTTTTTTAGCACCCATACGATTTAAACGAATTTTAACTGCCATGTTTTCACCTCCTTAAAGTGATTAAGAAATTTATATTATGAAGGTTTATCTAAATAATGAAGGAAGTTTAAAACCGCCTTTACCTTTTTTACCCTTCTTATTAAACTGTTTCATATTGGACATTTTTTTCATCATTTTTTTCATTTCATCAAATTGCTTTAAGAGCTTATTGACTTCCTGAACCTTTGTACCACTACCCATAGCGATACGTTTGCGACGTGAACCGTTAATGATTTTGGTATTGCGCTTTTCTTCTGGTGTCATGGCTCTGATAATAGCTTCAATATGCTTGATTTCTTTGCCATTCATATCTAAATCTACACCATCGAGTTTCTTTTTAAGATTTCCCATACCTGGTATCATGCCCAAAATACTTTCAAAAGAACCAAGTTTTCTCACTTGATTAAGTTGAGAAAGGAAATCATCAAGTGTAAACTCATTTTTACGGAATGCCTTTTCCATTTTTTTAGCTTCTTCCGCATCAAAAGCCGATTGAGCTTTTTCAATAAGTGTGAGAACATCGCCCATACCTAAGATACGTGAAGCCATTCTATCTGGATAAAATGGTTCAAGTGCTTCTAATTTTTCACCAGCACCGACAAATTTTATCGGACAACCTGTTACAGCTTTGACAGAAAGTGCAGCACCACCACGTGCGTCACCGTCCATCTTAGTCAAAACTACGCCATCTAAGCCTAAGTCATTGTTGAAGCTTTCAGCTACGTTGACAGCATCTTGACCAGTCATAGCATCTACCACTAATAAAATTTCATGTGGTTTGACTTCTGCTTTAATAGATTTTAACTCTTGCATAAGATTTTCGTCAATATGCAAGCGACCAGCTGTATCGATGATTACAATATCATTAGCATGAGAATGAGCATATTCTATACCTTCTTTAGCTATTTTCACTGCATCTTTGCAATCTTCTTTTGCAAATACTGGTATATTAATTTGACTGCCAAGTACCTGCAACTGTTTAATTGCTGCTGGACGATATATATCGGCTGCTATCATAACTGGATGTTTGCCTTGCTTTTTAAACATCAAAGCGAGTTTGCCTGCTGAAGTTGTTTTACCTGCCCCTTGCAAACCTACCATCATGATGATTGTCGGTGGTTTTGGAGAAATATTAATGTGGCTTTGTGTTTGCCCCATCAATGCAGTTAATTCTTCGTTGACAATTTTAATAACAGCCTGTGCTGGAGTCAAGGACTCTAAAACTTCTTGACCTACGGCACGTTCTTTTATCTTTTTAATAAAATCTTTAACTACTTTAAAATTTACATCGGCTTCTAATAAAGCTATGCGGATTTCCCTCATTGTGGCATTTACATCATCAGCTGTGAGCTTTCCATGCCCGCGTAACTTTTTAAAAGTTTCTTGTAAACGGTCAGCTAAACTTTCAAAAATCAAATTTATGCCTCCTTGCTATCACTTGTTAAAACAGAAATACGTTCTATTATATTATTAAGTCTGTCATCATGTATTTCCTGCTCGATTTGTGTTAAATCGTTCAGAATAGAGCTAAGTTCTTTTTTTTCTTTTATAGAACGAGCCGCCAAACCAAGTTTATCTTCATACTGTTGCATGAGTTGTTCACTGCGTTTCAGCATATCATAAACAGCTTGACGTGAAATACCAAGCTCTGCACTGATTTCCGATAAAGAAAAATCTTCAAATAGGTGCATTTGTAAACAACGGTTCTGCTTATCAGTCAGCAAAGGTCCATAAAAATCAAATAATGCGCTCATGTGCAAAAACTTTTCCAGCATTATATCACCTGAGCTTTCTAAGACACTTGCCGCATTTGCGACCTTGATTATTATATCTAAGAAAAATAGTTGTGTCAAGTATTTTTACTTGTCAGCATAAAAAATTTTTTAGCAGGAATAAATTATGATGTAGAGAACAAATATTTTAAAGCAATTATTTAAGTAAAATAAAAACAATCTATCTATACATAATTTAATTTAGAGGTGAATTATGGACAGAAATCAACATATTATGGAGCGTAAAACTTCATCCAAAGAATTATATTTACTATCTTGTGGCTGGGAAAAATGTACATCAATCCAATCTTATGGCCCCGCTGTGCGCAATTATTATATGCTTCATTTCGTTTTAGAGGGTTCTGGTTTTTATTTCATTGAAGATAAAAGTTTTAAAGTAAACACAGGACAATGTTTTCTCGTTGAACCAGGCAATTTAACTTTTTATAAAGCGGAGTCGACAAACCCATGGACTTACACATGGATTTGCTTTAATGGCAGTATAGTACCTGAACTTTTAGTCCAATGCCATTTTACGCCCAATCAACCAGTTGTTACCTTATCATCAGTGCAATCAATAGCAAAAATAATCCGTAGCATGATGCACCATGATAAATTAACACCTGCTAATGAGTGTTATATTCACAGTGAATTATATTTATTATTCGCTAAACTACAAGAAGATTTACATGCTAATTACAATGCTGTTGAATTAAATGATAATTTTTATATAACGAAAGCTATTGAATACATTGAAAAAAATACATTCACTGACTTAAGCGTGAAAAACGTAGCGCGCTATTTAAACATCAGTCGCAGTTATTTATACGCATTATTTGAGCGCGAACTTCACACTTCACCGCAACAATTTTTGATGAACGCCAAAATAGCAAATGCACGTGAATTATTACGCAAAAGCACTGTTCCCGTCGCTAGTGTCGCACTATCTTGCGGGTACAAAAATGCATTTGCTTTTTCACGTGCATTTAAACAAGCTACTGGTATGTCGCCTCAATTATATCGAAAAACATATTATAAGCCTAAAAACTTACTCAATTCTTAACCGATGATTGATAAATACGGCGTATAGCGAACGGCTTGCGTTTTAAATCTAACGCCACATTCTTCATACCAATTATATTTTCTTTTAATATTATTCAGTTTATCTTCCCATTCTTCCGGGCAATCAGTATCTTCCCAATCAGTTGGAACTACATGATGTTTTTGCTCCGAAGCTATTACCATTATTTTATGAAGTTCTTCATTTTCTGCCTCAGATAAGAGACCTGGTCGAGCTGAAACGAATAATGATGTACCACTTTGTGCTAATAAATCAGCCCATTGCTTATTGAATTTCCAAGAAACACCATAATCAATGCCCACACAATCAGCATCCACTTCATAGAATTTACCGTGTTGTGGCAAACGAAAAGCCAGTGTATTTATGCCCATGCTGCGCGTTCTTTCCCAATTTAATCCGCTCGTATCATCACCTGTGCGGTTCATATGCATAAGTCCTGCACCGAGATGACCGATAGCATTGCAACCTAAGATAATTGTATTCGTTTCCTTTGAAGCTTCTAAAATAGCTTTATACAATAATTTCACGACTTCCGCACTCGTCATGCTTTCATCGTAAAAATGCCAGCCATCTTTAGTCACCAATGGGTTCATCTCAAAACCCCATCTACCGAATAAATCAAAAGTAGAAAAGTCATGTTTAATCAAGGTATAGCCCCAATCACAAATGCGTTTTACATCACGCTTGATATATTCTAGTGCCTGAGGATTAGACGGGTCAAGACAGCCATTTGTCGATAACCTCCATTCACTTGGAATGTCCTCTGCTTCATTTTGCAAAAATCTTACCCAAATGCCAGGGCGAACACCTTTAGCTACTAATTTTTCTGCTAAAGCTTTCATATCAGGAAATTTTTCATTGCCTTTTGTCCATGGGCCACCATTGTATTCATTTAAACGATGATGTTCTTGCCAGCAATCATCAATTACCATATACGGTCTATTTTTAATACCTTCTGTGAGTTTTACGATATAATCTGTATCGCTTAAAATTTCTTCTTCAGAACTATCGCCATATGCATAATACCAATTATTACTGCCATATACTGGATATGTAGGCAATATAGGGTCTGTACACATATCACCACAGAAATCGCTCAAAGCTTCGAACGAAGTACAATTTAAGAACTTTGTTCCAAGAACTTCTGCCACCTCTAATTTACGACCGCCAAGTTTTACACCATTGCCACCGCAACGCACATCCATAAATAAAGTCATGCCCATACTATCCACTTGCCAAAAACACATGGCTGATGGTCTGACTTTAACGCCATAGCAAATGGTGTTATTTTCATGCGTTGCCGCAAAATACCATGGCATAAAGCGTCTAGCACTCATTCCCTGCCACTGTAAATCGCTGTAGCCACGTTCCCAAGCATCACCTAAAAAGCGTGCTTTTTTATCCCAAGTCATATTATTCCAGCGAAGTTTTATCCAGCGCACTGGTGTGATATCCGCAGTCAAAAATATAGCACAATGTTCACCAGTTTTAGCAAATTCTACACGTACATCATCAAATTGTACTAAATCATTATTTATTATTGTTTCACGTTCATTTTTATCTGTACCGATTGTAATATAATCCGGTTGCCTTATATCTATAATGCATTTATCCATTGTAATCTATCCTTTAACTATAAATTATCACCCAGATGATTATAGTTAAATTATACATTACTGCATTATAAATACCATGTCCAAAATATGCTAAAACATTGCTAAATGTCTTTAAAATACATTAAGCTTTTTCTTGTTTATTAAAATTATTTTTATAAGCGTGTACTATTTCTTCACGTTTAATATCTCTTTCCCAAAGACCGACAACTACAGTTGCAATACAGTTACCGAAAATATTGCAGAAAGTACGCGCCATATCCATGATACGGTCTACACCTAAAATAATCGCAATACCTTCTGTTGGAATACCAAAAGAAGCTGCTGTACCTGCAATTACAATGATAGAAGCACCTGGAACACCAGCAATACCTTTCGTAGAAATCATCAAAGTCAATAACATTATAATTTGCTGTGTAATACTAAATTCAATATCATACATTTGGGCAAGGAAAATAACGGCAAGAGAACTATATAAAGTTGAACCATCAAGGTTAAATGAATAACCTGTTGGCATTACAAAAGTAACAACCTGTTTTGGCAAGCCGAGTTTTTCCAAACATTTCATGGCAAGTGGCAAAGCTGCTTCACTACTTGCTGTAGAATAACCGAGTAATAATGGTTCGCGTAAAACTTTGAAAATATGCCAGAAATTAAGTTTTGTAATCATTGAAGCGATAAATGCCAAAATACATAAGAATATTATAATAGCAAAATAAAGTGAGAATACCAACTTACCAAGCGGAATGAGCATTTCCAAGCCAAATGTACCAACAGTATAAGAAATCATAGCAAAAATACCGATTGGCGCAAACATCATTACATAATGAGTTACTTTAAACATAGCTTCAGCAATACCACGGCAACATTCTACAACGATTTTACCTTTTTCACCGATATGTGCTAATGCTACCCCGAAGAAACAAGTGAAGAAAATGATTTGAAGCATATCGCTTTTAACACAAGCTTCTACAATGTTCGCTGGAATGATATTTAATAAGTGCATAGAAATACTAAAGGATTGCGCTGTTGCTGCCGCATTTGCACCAGCTGCTGCACCGATAGCAGGAAGTGATACACCTACACCTGGCTGAAGAACATTTACTACAACCAAACCAACAATAAGAGCTAATGCACTGGCAACTTCAAACCAAATGATAGCTTTTCCACCAAGGCGACCAAGCTTTTTAAAATCGCCTGTTCCAGCAATACCGATAACTAATGTACTAAAAATGAGTGGTACAACAATCATCTTAATCATTCGAATAAATGCATCACCGAGTGGTTTTAATTGTGAACCAAAGTCTGGAAAAAAACAACCAAAAGCTGCCCCTAATATCAATCCCAGAAAAATTTGTGCTGTTAAACTAATACGTAATCTTTTCATTTAATCCATCCTTTCTAAAAAATAAAGACAACTCTCTAAAATAAAACTAACTTTTATATCTTATCATATTTTAACGATATTTTCGCTATTAAAAACTAAAATAGAGGTATTTTTATCACAAAATACCTCTATTTTTATTCATCTTATTAAATTAAACTACCTTATTAATATCTTTTTTCAAATGTACCAAAGACAATTGGTTTGCCATTTTCCACCATATGTGTGCCTCTTGCCCATACATCTTGAAGCATTAAATTTTTATCCAAAACTAAAATATCTGCATCACTATTTTTATTGATTGAACCTTTATTTGGATATAATTTAAGATTTCTAGCTACATTGCTAGTAATAGTTTTGATAGCATCAGTAATGGCAATTCCTTCTTTTTGTACCATATCGCGGAATTCTTCTAATAAAGAAGATTGACTGGCAACGCCTACACCGATATTATTACCTTCATCATCAAAAATAGGCATGCTACCATTTCCATCAGAACTCATAGTAATTTTACTGATATCCACACCTGCATCAAGTGCTTGTTTTACAGCTTCGCTAGGTTTTAAACCTTTAACTGAACCAGTTGCAGGACTTACGCTAGAAGTTATATCTATTAACCCACCCTGTTTTGCCCATTTTACACATTCTTTAAATAAACGTTTATGACGATTAGCATGTGTAGGAATAATTTGTGTTTTAGGTATTTCTCCATTTTTAGTGATTTCGTATAACATTTTCAATCCATCTTCGCCATCACCGAGGTGCATATTTACAACACCAGCTTTTCCACTAAGCATACCACCTACACGAGCTTCAGCTGTGATTTGCTGATATGCTTCTTTTGGAGATTGGGAAGAGCGATGGTCGCACATAGCAATTTCACCAGTACCGATTACTTTATCAATTAAAATAATATCTTTGCGTACACTGCCTGTGATAGTTGGTGTTGGAATTTCATATGAACCAGAATAAATATATGCTGTAATACCTTCATCTTCTAATCCACGTGCTTTAGCTAAAAGACTTGCTACGTGGCGAGTTACACCATCTGTTCCCAAAAGACCAGCAACAGTTGTAACACCTGAAGTCGTTATATCTGTAAGTTGAATTTCTGGTGTTCTTGTAGCATAACCACCTTCACCACCACCACCAATTAAATGCACATGCGCATCGATAAATCCAGGAACAATGTATTTATCTGTACAATCCACTACTGTGCAATCATAACAACCTGGCAAAGATAAATCACTGCCAATAGCAGCAATTTTTTCACCTGCTATTAAAATGTCCTTTACGCCTAAATCTTCTGGCGCAATAACATGTGCATTTTTCAACAATGTAAAAAACGGTTTTTCCATATTAAATACCCTCTTCATTTAAATTATATTAATTTATACAATATATTATAAAAACATCATAATCAAGCGCATTGCCCAAATAGATAATAATGCATTTATCACGCAAATTAAAATAATTGCTGGATAATGTTTTGTATTTACATCAGCAATACCGAGGCAACGGCCGACATTTTGTACAGGATTTCCCATTAAATAAATAGCAGGAATTAAAACTGTAATCTGCGTAGCATCTAATGTGCCAGCTGTATAAAGACTCATGGCAACACCTACACCACCGCCCATACTCATAAGTGCAGTGATAAGTACTGTAGCAGCTTCGCCAGGTAAGCCCCAAAGTCCCATGACTGGTTCAAATACAACGCCGATTAAATGTAAAAGACCTGTAACATCTAAAATACGAATTACAACAAATGCCATCACTACATTTGGCAATAAACTGGTTGTCCCAATTGTAAAACCTTTTCTAGCACCTTCAATAAATAAATCTAAAACATTTTTATTTACTTTTACTTCTGTATTATTTACGTTACTCATGATATCGCCACCTTATTGTCCTAAAAATTTGAAATACAAACGCATTAAATTAGCACCAACTATTTTAAAGACAAAAATAACAAAAATAGGTACAATAATCGGTGCGAGCATAATACTAAATGCCGCTGCTCCAGAAGAAAAATAATTTGTAATAAATGCGCTACCACTTGTTTGATATGCAATGATGATAGAACGTTCTTTATCAGTAATCAAACCATTATCTTTCAATTCTTTAACCATACCAGCTGCAGCATCTGTACTCTGCATATTAGCAATATTGGCAAGAGCAGAAATACCAGGTACACCTAAAAGTGGTTTTAAAAGTGGATTCATGATTTTCTGTGCTGCTTTTAAGCCACCTAAACCATCAATAACATTTACAATGCCAAGTGCTAAGATAACAGCAGGAATGAGTTCTAATGCAAATAAAAATCCATCTTTAGCACCGCTACCGCCAGCCCCTCTAAAGCTCATAGCTTTATCTGTCGGAATTTGACCAAAGCTACCATTTAATACATTGAAATCTAATGCACGTAAAATGCCATCAGATGAGGAAAAAATTCCTGAGAATAACAAAATAGCTAAGATAAATACAACATAACCATACCAAGGAACTTTAATTTTAATGTTATCATTTTTATTCGGTTTTTCCATAATAATCACTCCTCAAAATTATATACACTATATTCATATGCAAATTGCATGCCAATTTTTAAAAAATCGATAAAAAAATTTTCATTTCACCATAAAGAAATAAACAAATGTACTTTTTATTTAAGTATATTAACAATTTACCTTATTAAAATTTATTGTTAAGCTTACAATAAATTCAATAGGATATTTCTGTTTTATTGGTGAATATTATATAAAAATACCATTATTTTCCCATTAAATAAAAAATAATAAGGAAGTGCCACTCATGAAAAAACTCGTTGTAATTTCACTTGGATATAACACAGGTCAAACGATATACCATCAACTATGTAATTTATTCTCTTCTATTTTAGATATAGAATATTATTTTCTTTCTTCACCACCACCACATAATTTCGAAGCTGATTTAATCGTATATTCCAGTAATGCTGCTTATCAAAAGATGCATAAATTAGCAGATAATCATCCTTACATCATTGCTCGCCGTTCAATAAATTATCATGAAATAAATAAATTATTTAAATTACCTCGTTATACAGAAGCACTTTTAGTCAACGATACAAAAGAAAGTGCTGAAGAAACCATTTTATTATTACAAACTTTAGGTATTGACCATATAAATTTATCACCGTATTATCCAGAAATAAAAAATTATCCTAAATTAACTATAGCCATAACACCAGGAGAAATTGAACATGTTCCGCCTTGTGTAAATAAAATCATTGATATTAAAACTCGTCTTGTCGATATAACGTCTCTCATTGAAATTTTGACTTATTTTAATATGCTAGAAAAATTTGCTCATATTTTATCAGCTAAATACATTCAAGATATCATTAAATTGATAAAAACTGGCAATAAATTGCTCACAGATAGCAGTCGAATGAAAGAACGATTTAAGACAGTCATCAATAATGTTCATGATGGTTTAATTGCCATAAATAAAGAAAATAAAGTATCCGTATTTAATCCTATTGCTGAAAAATTATTCAATAAAAAAGCACTCAATGTTATTGGACAACCTATAGAAGAAATTCTAGACAATAAACTATTAGAAACTGTCAACAACCCACGCAAAGAAGGTATTTTAAAATTGCCTTCATATGAAATTCTCATTTCGGAAATGCCACTTTATGCAAAAAATGCCGATAGAGGTCGTTTATATGTATTAAAAGATGTATCAGAAATCCATCGCTTAGAAGAATCTGTACGTCGCCGTTTATATGAAGAACAGAATATCGCTCGCTATAATTTTGCTGATATAATTGGCAATAGTCCCGCTTTAAAAAAAATCTTATCTTTGGCAAAAAAAATGGCAAAAACCGATGCTACTATTTTTATTCAAGGTGAAAGTGGAACAGGCAAAGAATTATTAGCTCAAAGTATCCACAATGCTTCATCTCGCCGAAAAGGACCATTTGTAGCCATTAATTTTGCAGCTTTATCGGAAACACTTCTTGAATCTGAACTTTTCGGTTATGAAGAAGGAGCATTCACAGGCGCAAAACGCGGTGGTTCTGCAGGTTTATTTGAAATAGCACATAAAGGCACGTTATTTTTAGATGAAATCGGTGATGCTCCACTACCTTTTCAAGTAAAATTATTGCGTGTATTGCAAGAAAAACAAGTTCGCCGCGTTGGTGGTTTAAAAGTAATCCCTATAGATGTTCGCATTATCGTTGCTACAAATCATAATTTAAAAGAAGATATTAAACTAAAATTATTTCGCGAAGATTTATATTATAGATTAAATGTTTTACCTTTAAAAATCCCTGCATTAAGAGAACGCCGAGAAGATATTATGCCTCTTTGTTATGCATTTTATAAAAAATATAGACCTCTATCCAATGATGCCAAAATATATTTTAAAAATATACAGCCTTATTTAGAAGCTTATAATTGGCAAGGCAATATTCGTGAATTGCAAAATGTCATTGAATATTTAACGAGTATTTGCCCTGATGATATTCCACAAAGCAGTGATTTACCCGAAGATATAAAAGTACAATTATTCACTGATAAAAGCAATACAATAAATTTAAAAGAAGCTATCTTTTTAGAGATAAAACGCTGTAATCAAAATCATGAACCAGTTGGCCGTCGTTCTTTAGCTAATAAATTCATGCTTTCAGAAAATAAAATTCGTGATATACTTCTCAGTTTAAAAATAGAAAATAAAATTATGATTAGCCCTGGGAAATATGGTTTAAAAGCTATTGACTTAAAGTAAACTCAAAGCAATATAATAAAAATATCTTACAAATGAACTGGAGGTATTTATTATGACAAGTGTTTCTAGACGTGATTTTTTTAAGGTTGCCGGCAGTGCTGTATTAGGTGCAGCAGCTTATAGTATTACAGGTACTATTCCTAAAGCTTCGGCACAAGCTCCTGTCATAGGTAGTACCCAAGTAACTTCTGCCAATACTGTTGGCTCTAAAGCAAAAGTATATTTTACAAAAAATATTGACGCAGACCATTTAATCAAATTATATGATTTAATCAATGAAGGAATTTATGGTAAAGTTGCCATCAAGTTACATACAGGCGAAAAAAATGGCCCAAATATCATTCCTCGTAATATGGCAAAAGCCTTTTGGCAACACATTCCAAACAGCAATATAGTAGAAACAAATACTCTTTACAAAGGAGATAGATATACTACAGAAGGTCATCGCGAAACACTTAAAGTAAACGGATGGACATTTTGCCCTGTAGATATCATGGATGAAAATGGCACCGTTATGCTGCCTGTTCGTGGTGGCAAACATTTTAAAGAAGTTTCTATGGGTAAAAACATTGTAAATTATGATTCAATGGTCGTTTTAACTCATTTTAAAGGTCATGCCATGGGTGGATACGGTGGCTCTATGAAAAATATCGCCATTGGTTGCGCTGATGGTCGCATAGGTAAAAGCATGGTACACGGTGTTCCTATTGATAATCAGCCAGCTGATTGGGGCGTATGGCCAGGCAAAGAAACATTGATGGAAAATATGGCTGAATCTGCCAAAGCTACCATTGATTATTTCGGCAAACATATCGTATTTTTAAATGTAATGCGCCGTATGTCAGTTGATTGTGACTGTGCCGGAACAGCTGCTGCTGAACCAACAATTCCAGATATTGGCATCTTAGCTTCTACAGACCTTTTAGCGATTGACCAAGCTTCTATTGACCTTGTCTACGCTTCACCAAATAATGCAGATTTAGTAGAACGCATTGAAAGTCGCCATGGCTTACATCAACTCACAGCTATGCGCGATTTAAAAATGGGTAATGATAAATATGAACTCATTACCATTGATTAAATAGATAACCCCTTTTTCCTTTAAAACTAATAAATACAAAAAAAGAACCTCTGATAATTATCAAAGGTTCTTTTTTATGGATTAATGATTAATCAACTTTTTTAAAGTGCCAAATGAATGCGCCGTAATCGCCTTGGATTGCATCAGTAATCATACCTGCATACATATCTTTAGCATCGTCTGTTGCTTTTGGAGCAGATGTAATTGCATATGGTACATTAATACCAACTTGCATTAATTCATCACCGCCATAAACTTCGCCGGTGCGCATATCTTTGTATTTTGCGTCTGCGTCTAAGCCAGTAGCATAAACTGTTGCAAAAGCGCAGTTTGGTTCAGCCATTTTGCGGAAGAAGCTTACAATTGCTTCAGATTTATCTTTAGCAACAAAGCTCCAAGCACATGTATTGCTGCCAAATGGGCTCTGTAAACGATAGAAATCGCCAAACTGAATAAGTTCTCTAACTTCTTTATAGAAAGCAACTTGAGATTTTGCCTGCATTTTTTCAATTTCAGTGAGTTTTGTTAAATCGAGTTCATAACCAAAGTTACCACTCATTGCACAAATACCACGAGTAGCAAATGGTGTTATACGATGTACTTGATGGTTTGGTACTGCGGAAACATGGCAACCCATGGATACTGATGGATAAACCATAGAAGTACCATACTGGATAGCAAGACGTTCCATAGCATCAGTATCATCACTTGTCCAAGTCTGTGGCATGTAGTATAAGATACCTGGGTCAAAACGACCGCCACCACCAGAGCAGCTTTCAAATAAAATTTTAGGGAATCTTGAAGTGATTTCATCCATGATGCGATATAAACCGAGCATATAACGATGAGCTACTTCACGCTGATTTTCTGGTGGAAGTGTAGCAGAACCGATTTCTGTCATATTGCGGTTCATATCCCATTTTACATATTCGATATTTGCACTGGATAATACACTTGAAACAGATTCAATTACATAATCACAAACTTCTTTGCGGGAAAGGTCTAAAATCAGTTGACGGCGAGCAGTGGAACGAGTACGGCCTTCGATATGCAAGCACCAATCAGGATGTGCTTCATATAATTTACTGATAGGACAAACCATTTCTGGTTCAAACCATAAGCCGAATTTAAGTCCCATAGCATTTACTTCATCAACGAGTTTTTTCAAGCCACCATGAATTTTATTTTCATTGACAACCCAATCACCGAGTGAACGGTCATCATTATTTCTTTCACCAAACCAGCCATCATCAAGTACGAACAATTCAATACCGAATTCACTTGCCTGTTTAGCAATTGCTTTGATTTTAACTTCATCAAAATCAAAATATGTTGCTTCCCAGTTATTAATGAGAACTGGACGTACTTTATCACGCCAATAACCACGCATTAAACGTTTGCCGTAGAAATTCTGATAAATATGGCTCATGCCTGTTAAACCTTCACCAGAATATACGAGTACAGCTTCTGGAGCTTGGAAGCTTTCACCAGCTTTTAATTGCCATGTGAAATCAAATGGATTGATACCAATTTGCAATCTGCTATTGTTATACATATCAACTTCTGTATTAGCTAAGAAGTTACCGCTATAAATAAGACTTACAGCATAAGCATCGCCTGTATTTTCTGTAGTTTCTGGGCGAACAAGTGCCATAAATGGATTTTGAGCATGGCTACTAGCACCTCTGCGACTTTCTACACATTGACCACCAGATCTAAGTGGTGTACGAATGATATGACGTTCTCTTGCCCAAGAACCAGAAAGCTGTATCATTTCAAAATTGCCATCTTTGAAATCAACGTTAGCACTTAAAACACGCTGTATTTTTACAGTATCATCGCTCTTATTAACAACTTTTACACTGCGAGCGATAGCATCGAATTTATCGAATACACTGTAAGAAAGAACAACTTCTACATTTTTTACTTTATCAAGTAAAGTAATTTCTAAAGTCTGAGCTTCATCTTCGCTTTCAACATATGTTGCTGGGAGACCTTCAAGTTTTGGTTTACCTGCTGTAATTTTATGACTCAAATATCTAAAATCAGTTGCACTTGTTCCGTCGCCATATACTAATTCAATAGCAGGACTACGTAAATCTGTAGAACCATAACCAGGATATTCTTGTGCTAAAGCTTCCAAATGAAATTCTTGAATATTATCTGTATTTGCTACGAAGCTGAAGAAATCACGACGGCGAACAGCATAATCAAGATTATTTGTATGCAATGATTTTCCCCAGTAAACATGTATCAAATGGCCACTATCCAAAACTTTCATAACATAGCTTGTTTTTGCCGTTTTTAAATGAAAAGTTTTTGCCTGTTCATTAAATAAAATCATTATTTTACCTCCCCATTAATATAACAAATTTGCAAATTCTAAGAGTTTTACAAAATCTCTACTGTGTTGCAAACGTTTTCCAAATTTATATACATTATAATATTTATACTATTTAAAATCAATAAACAATGTTTTTTAAAATTGTATTTATGTTGCACAAATACCCTTTAAAAATTTTATCTGCATAAACATAAAAAAGCTGTATATTCCACTTAATATAACTATTTTTTTAATTTACTTCTGAAGCAATTTGACTTAAACTATAATTGAAAATTGACAACAAAACACAAAAAAATATATTGTCAAGGAGTGATTTTTATGAAGTATTGCCCAAATTGCCAGCAAATGGTCGAGCCAACCAAAAAAGTATCTTGGTTTCCACTGATTTTACTATCATTCATAACGGGCGGTTCATGGCTCATCATCTACGCTATATATTACTTTATATTTAAATCATCGGAATGTCCTATGTGCGGTGCTAAAAATTTAAAGAAAAGATAATTCCTATCCAAAAAAATCATCTAGTGCAATATAAATAAAAAATCTATTTATAAATTTATCTAAATTGCACTAGATATCTTCTATAAAACATTTTTATACATAACAAACACTGAGAATTTATCAAATTCAAAATAACAACATACCAGAAATAAAAAACACTCACTAAATAAGTGAGTGCTTAATTTATTTATTTCGTTGATTTTTTGAATTAGTAGTAGGTTTCCCAACCCTTACATTAAATGTTCGAATTATCCAAACTATAAAAACAAGACCACCAACTCCTGCAAAAGTCATATTTCCTAGATAAAGTGCAAAAAATATTATTGCCATCAAGCATAAAGTTAAAATAAAAGCCATCCATTGTCCGCGAATATCACGCTCTATTGCATACTTTTGAGCTTGTTCCTCTCCTTTTCGATAATGTTCCGAATTCTTTTCAAACTCTTTCATTATGCGTTCAGGAAAGCTAGGATCAATGTTTTTATAACCTTCCATAATAGACGGTAAAGGTAATGGTCCTTGATAAATTCCAGCATGAAGTTCAGTATTTTTTTGTTGAAGTTCTACTTGTGTATGATTACTATTTGGAATATTTTTCTTAGCCATTAATATTTACCACCAATTTTAACCATTGCTTCTTTTAATCTATTTCCTGTAATTTGCCATGCTTTTTTAGAAATATCTTTTGATATATAGCTATTGTAATCTGTATCTGGTGTAATTAAAAATGAAGAAAAGCCTTGTTTTATCATTAGATACATCTCTTGTATTTTTAACATGATAAACAACCACCTTTTTAATATATAAAATTTTTTATATCTAATAAACACTGCTACAATGTAGCAGTATCTTAGTTCAATTTTATTATACTTGGTTACCAATATCAAGAAAAATTGTGTCTGCAAGCACACGAAAGAATTTATTTTACTATAATATATGTTCTTATACACTCAAATCAATACAAAATTTGCGATTTTATTTTTATATTTTAATTAATATAATAGGAGCTAAAATTTTTTTATTTTATCATTTCTGTATAATATGCCATTCACCATTAATTTTTATCAGTTCATCATCATAAAATTTCCTATAACTTTCAATAGCTTTTCTAGGTGCTCTATCCGTTAATTTATAACAAAAATTTTCTTCATCGAAATAATACCACTTTTTATTTTTCATAAAATATGGTTTTAATGTATCATTCGTCATCATTTCATCAGATATCATTGATATTTACTCCTTTTGTTTTAATATCATAAATAATTTCTCATATCCCATTTAAGATACTCATTACAATATATTTTATTACATTTAATATAACTTTTTTAATTCCACTATATAAATAAAAATAAAATGTCAAAAAGTCAAAAATTTTTATTGACAATTTGACCTTTTGACTTTATAATGAGTTTAGTAAACAAAAACAAAGAGTTTACTATTACTTCTGACCATAATTTTATTAGAATATAATCATCATGATTGGAGGAATTCTTCATGGGTGAAGAAAAATATACACAAAAAGTTCTTGAAGCTATGCAATCTGCTCAGCAGGAAGCTGCGCTTCGCTATCATCAAGAAATAACGTCAGCTCATGTTTTAGCTGCTCTCATAAAAGAACCGGAAGGTTTACTTGCTACTATTTTCAGTGAATGTAGAGTCGATTTGCCAATGCTTAAGGCAAAACTTGAACAAATGCTCAAAAAAATTCCGAGCGTTAAAGGTCAAAGTCGTCTTGGCATGAGTACTGAAATGGTACGTGTTCTCGGTCGTGCTGCAAAACTCGCCGAAGATATGAAAGATGAATATATCAGCACAGAACATTTACTCTTAGCTATCGTCAGCGATAGTGATGATGAAATGCAATCACTTTGCCGTGAATTCAATTTACATCAAAATAAAATCATGTCTGTTATTAAATCAGAACGTAAACAAAATGTAAACAGTGATAACCCTGAAAGTGGTTATAAATCATTGGAAAAATACGGCCGTGATTTAACTGCTATGGCAAGAGTTGGCAAACTCGACCCAGTTATCGGTCGTGATGAAGAAATTCGTCGTACAGTCGAAATTCTTTCACGTCGTACTAAAAACAACCCAGTATTAATCGGTGAACCTGGTGTCGGCAAAACAGCCATTGTCGAAGGTCTTGCTCGTCGTATTGTCGCTGGTGATGTACCTGAATCTCTTAAAAATAAAACTCTCTATTCCCTCGATATGGGCTCATTAATCGCTGGTGCTAAATACCGTGGTGAATTTGAAGAAAGATTGAAATCCGTACTCAATGAAATCGCTAAATCCGATGGACAAATTTTATTATTCATCGATGAAATCCATACAGTTGTCGGTGCTGGCGCTGCTGAAGGTGCTATGGACGCAGGCAACCTCTTAAAACCAATGCTTGCTCGTGGCGAATTGCGCTGCATTGGTGCAACAACTTTAAATGAATATCGTAAATATATCGAAAAAGATACTGCTCTTGAACGTCGTTTCCAACCTGTAATGGTTGACCAGCCTACTGTAGAAGATACTATCTCCATTTTACGTGGCTTGAAAGAACGTTATGAAGTTCATCATGGTGTAAGAATTCGTGATAATGCACTCGTATCCGCTGCCGTTTTATCCGATAGATATATTTCTGACCGTTTCTTACCAGATAAAGCAATCGACCTTGTCGATGAAGCAGCCGCTAAATTGCGTACAGAAATCGAATCCATGCCAGAACCAATTGAAAAATTACGTCGTAAAATCATGCAACTTCAAATTGAAGAAGAAGCTTTGAACAAGGAAACAGATGCAGCATCTAAAGAAAAATTAGATAAATTAATTGAAGAAAAAAATAAATTACAAGTTGAAGAAAATACTTTGATGGATAAATGGAACAAAGAAAAACAAGGTATCGTTCGTGTTCGTGCCATCAAGAAAGAAATGGATTCAGCTAATACAGAAATGGAAAAAGCTCAGCGCAACGGCGATTATGCTAAAGCTTCTGAAATCAAATACGGCAAAATTCCACAATTGCAAAAAGAACTCTCTGAAATGGAAAAAGCCGTTCAAGATGATGAAGGCAATCGCTTATTAAAAGAAGAAGTTTCCGAAGAAGATATCGCTCAAGTTGTCAGCCGTTGGACTGGTATTCCTGTTACTAAAATGCTCCAAGGCGAACGCGATAAACTCGTTCATCTCGAAGATGTATTACATGAACGTGTAGTCGGACAAGATGAAGCAGTAAAAGCAGTAAGTGAAGCAATTATCCGTGCTCGTGCTGGTATTAAAGACCCTAACCGTCCAATCGGTTCATTCATCTTCCTTGGCCCAACTGGTGTCGGCAAAACAGAACTTGCTAAAACACTTGCTGAAAGCTTGTTTGATGATGAACGTAGCATGATTCGTATTGATATGAGCGAATATATGGAAAAACACTCCGTTGCTCGTTTAATCGGTGCGCCTCCAGGATACGTTGGATATGATGAAGGCGGTCAGCTTACTGAAGCCGTTCGTCGTCGTCCATACAGTGTAATCTTGCTTGATGAAATCGAAAAAGCACATCGTGATGTATTTAACGTATTGTTGCAAATTCTCGATGATGGTCGTCTTACTGATGGTAAAGGCCGTGTCGTAAACTTCAAAAATACAGTTATCATCATGACTTCTAACCTCGGTAGCCATGAAATTTTAAATCAGAGCGATTTTGCTACAGCTCAAAAACTTGTAAAAGACATCTTGAAAGATTATTTCCGTCCAGAATTCTTAAACCGTGTCGATGATATAATCGTATTCAAAGCTCTCGATAAACAACAAGTTAAACAAATCGCTTCTATCATGCTCAATAACCTCAACAAACGCTTACAACGTCAAATCAACATTTCACTTTCTTGGTCTGATGAAGCTCTTGATAAATTGGCAAATGAAGGCTTTGACCCTAACTTCGGTGCTCGTCCACTTCGTAGATTGCTTTCCCATACTGTTGAAACTGAACTCAGTAAGGAAATCATCAAAGGCAATGTCAAAGATGGCGATACTGTAGATATTGATGTAAGCGGTGATGATTTCACATTTAATCCAATCCGCAAAATGGAAGATTAATATATAAATATAAAACCCCTGTTATTTTATATAGCAGGGGTTTTTGTTGTAAAAACAACGGAAATTAAATTAAAAATAAGATATAATTTATTCATTGCATTAAATGATATAGTATAATCTGCTCTAAAAGAATTAGAAAGAAGGAATATTTTTGCATAAATGGTTAATCGTTTATTCCAGCCTAACTGGCAACACAAAACAAATCGCTGAAGCTATGTATACTACATTTACTAATGGTGAAGCGGATATTTTTTCTATCAAAGAAATAGATAAAATAAATCTCGATGATTATGATTATATCGCTGTGGGTTATTGGTTGACTCGTGGTGCACCTG
Organism: Megamonas hypermegale; assembly: GCF_900187035.1. Lineage (NCBI taxonomy): Bacteria > Bacillati > Bacillota > Negativicutes > Selenomonadales > Selenomonadaceae > Megamonas > Megamonas hypermegale. The sequence goes on along the minus strand of NZ_LT906446.1, from coordinate 660,165 downwards.
ATAAAACTGTTCAAGAATTTTTGACTACAATCAAGCATAAAACAGTCATGTTATTTCAGACTCATGGCACAGAACCTGGCAGTGAACACGCTGTAACAGCATTTGCCCGTGCTGCTTATAAATTAGGCGAAGATTGTACTATACTAGGAACATTTTCCAGCCAAGGCAAGATAAATCCTGCGCTATTAGCTCGCCGTCAAAATAATACTGATAAAAATGACCCTCATGCAGCTACAGAACGCAATAAAAAACGCTGGGAAAGTGCAGCAAAACACCCCGATGAAAATGACATTCAAAGAGCGAAAGATTTTATCGCCGCTATGAAACATAAATTAGCATTAAGAGAAAAATATCTTAATAAATAAATCCCCAAAAGGCTGAATGATTACATTCAGTCTTTTATATTTACCAGCCCAAAAAATTGTAAATATTTTAAAACCCTTTATTTATAAGCTTTTATCACGCTTTTTTATAAAAACAGAAAAAATCTTCATCACTTGGTAAAAATCAGCAAAACCTTGTCAAATAAATAAATTTAAGCTATACTAAATATACAAACCTTGATTTTACAAGGATAAACCATAACAAAATTTGTACGAATACGTTTCCATTTGCGAATAAACCTGGTATCCTTTTCTATGATAAACCATAACAAAATTTGTACGAATACAATTAACCCCCCAGTTTTTTGATTTTTTTGATAAGATAAACCATAACAAAATTTGTACGAATACTAAACTGTATATAACACATATTTTTCCTGAATATAAGATAAACCATAACAAAATTTGTACGAATACTGTAAATGAGATGATTTATAATCTTCAGGGTAGCTAGATAAACCATAACAATTCTTGTACGAATACCCGCCAAATAAAAACGGGAGATGTTAAATGCAACATGATAAACCATAACAATTCTTGTACGAATACGTATTTAGTTCTGTTAAAAACTTTTTAAAATTATCTGATAAACCATAACAATTCTTGTACGAATACTTAAAAAACTTATTAGCACTTATTTTGTTAATCAATGATAAACCATAACAATTCTTGTACGAATACTTTGCATGACTTGGGAAAATCTTGGGTTATTTCCATGATAAACCATAACAATTCTTGTACGAATACGTAGATCCAAAAACAAATGTAGAACCAAATACAAGATAAACCATAACAATTCTTGTACGAATACCATGGTCATGTCTTTTTCCAAATTTATGGGCAACCAGATAAACCATAACAATTCTTGTACGAATACTATATTTGAAGTTGATACAACGCTTCAACACTAAAAGATAAACCCTAACAATTTTTGCAAATAACTAAAAAAGGCATAAAAAAACAGCATGAAATTCATGCTGCTTTTTTATTTTCATTATTTATTTTTATAACCAGCGATAATTTACAAAACCTGCTCCGCGGGAGTTCATTTCTCCTAAGCCTGTGCCTAATGACATATATGCCATCTTTTGCGCTATTTCATTATCCGCAACGCTTAGACGAATTTTATCACCTAATAATTTTACATTTTTATATTCTATCGAAATAGGAACTTTATTCAAAAACTCCATTGTTGTATATAATTGAAAATTTTCATCTATATTATCATTATTGAACGAATTCCATTTATTGGCTAGATTTATGCGTATGCGCCTTGCAAATTCTTCTTCACTCATCACACTTCGCCAATATCCTCTTTCATCTTTTACAATGAGCGGTGTTAAAGTATAGATGAATTCAATTATTTTCTTTGGCAGAATTCTAAAATCCACATTTAAACCTTTTATATATCTTGTATATGTATTTACACAAATTTGTTGAAAAAAATCCGCCATATTTTTATCTATCGTACGAATAGTCAAAGTGTAGATATTGCCTTTTTTATAAATCTTATCCGCTTCTACAGGATATAATAAATCGTAGCAATAATTTTTATACGTATTTACTTCATGCAAAACAGATAACTCACGCTTTTTTAAAAAAGCTCTATCGATAAAATCCGTAATTCTTGTCTGCACGCTATTTACTGGAATATCCTCCAATAAATACACTTTCATTCTTATTTGGTATACTTCCATATTCTTCCCCTTTATTTCCTTCTCTTTATATAAAATTATATTACACATATTATATTACTACAAAAATTTCTAAATATGTGTTTTTTATATTATCCTTATATTTAAATTTATAGTACAAAAAACCCTTTAACAGATTTTCTCTGCTAAAGGGCTTTTTGCTTTATTATTACAATACAATTTTGCTGAAGTCAGCGATTGTTTTAACGAGGTTATCGATATTTTTCAAGAGAGCAAGACGATTGTTTTTAATCTGTTCATCTTTATCCATAACCATTACATTATCGAAGAAATTGTTGATTGGTGCAGTGAGTGCCTGCATTTCTTCAATAGCTTTTACATAATCCACTTTAACGATAGCATCATGTACTTTGCTTTCAACTGTACCGTATGTTTCATATAAAGCTTTTTCTTCATCGAGTATGAATAATGCTGGATTTATTGTAGTGTTTTCTGCTTTTTTGCTGATATTGTTTACACGAACAAAAGCTTGAATTGCATCGTTGAGTTTGCCAGAGCTGATTTCTTCTGCTGTTGCGCAAGCTTTAGCATAAGCATCAGCAATGCTGCCTACATGTCTTAAAACTGCATCAATGATATCATAGCGAATGTTATTTTCGCTGAGGATATTTTTCAAGCGGAGCATGAAGAAGTCTTCCAAGTTTTTCTGGATTTCAGCGCGTTTAGCTTCATCTGTGATATTGAGTAAATCCATAGCTTTGTCTGCAACTTCATATAAAGGAATTTTATAATCAGCTTCAATCATTGTATAAACGATACCGAGAGCTTGACGGCGTAATGCAAATGGGTCTTGAGAGCCTGTAGGCACGAGTCCGCGGCTGAATGTAGCCACGATATTATCCATTTTATCTGCGAGAGAAACGAGTCTGCCTGCTGTTGTTGATGGTTCAACATCACCTGCAAAACGTGGCATATAATGTTCATAAATTGCTGTTGCTACTGCTGGATTTTCACCATCTAAGAGTGCATATTCACGTCCCATAATACCTTGAAGTTCTGTGAATTCGCATACCATAGCTGTTACAAGGTCAGCTTTAGCAAGTTTTGCAGCGCGTTTAGCTACAGCGATATCAACATCATTTGCGCCTGTTTTTTCACCGATGAAAGCAGCGAGTTCTTCCAAGCGATTTGCTTTATCGTAAATAGTTCCCAAACCTTCTTGGAATACTACAGTTTTCAATTTTTCTACATAATCTTCTAATTTATGTTTTCTATCTTCATCAAAGAAGAATTGCGCATCAGCAAGTCTAGCACGAAGTACACGTTCATTACCATGCTGTACTGTTTTGAGGCAATAATCGCCGCCATTTCTTACAGTTATGAACAATGGCAATAAGTTATTGTTGTCATCGAGTACAGGGAAATAACGCTGATGGTCGCGCATTGGAGTGATTACAGCTTCTTTTGGTAATTTAAGGTATTTGTCTTCAAAGCTACCGCAAAGTGCTGTAGGATATTCAACGAGATAAGTTACTTCTTCTAATAAATCTTCTGTGATTTCAGCATGACCATTGTGCTGAGCTGCGAGTTTTTCAATCTGTTCTTTAATCATATCGCGGCGTCTGTTCTGGTCAACGATAATAGAAGCTTTTTCGCAATCTGCAACGTAATCGCTTGCTTTAGCGATAGTGAAATCGCCATCACTTAAGAAACGATGACCACGGGATACTCTGCCAGATTTTACATTTGCAACAGTAAATTCCATAACATCAGTATCGAAAAGTGCTACAATCCAGCGAAGTGGACGAACAAAACGGAAATCTAAATCCCCCCAACGCATATTTTTAGGGAATGTGAGGTTTTCGATAAGATTTTTTAATAATTCTGGTAAAAGCTGTGCAGTGTCTTTGCCTTCTTCTTTGCTTACTGCATAAACATAGCCGTCTTTTACAACTAAGTCTTTAACATCTATTTTTTTGCCACGAGCAAAGCCCATAGCTGCTTTTGTTGGATTGCCATCAGCATCAAATGCAATAGCAACAGAAGGGCCTTTGTATTCGCTTGAAGCACCAGTTTGTTTTTCTGCTAAATTTTTAACGAGTAAAGCAGTTCTTCTAGGTGTGCCAAGTGTTGTTATATCTTCAAATTCAAGACGCATTTCTTTAAATTTTGCGTCTGCTTTTTCTTTTAATTGAGCTAAAATTCCTGGCATAAAATGAGCAGGAACTTCTTCTGTACCAATTTCTAATAATAAATCTTTAGCCATATTATTTAGCTCCTTTCTTTAAGAGAGGATAGCCTAATTCTTCACGCTGTTTTAAATAGCATTGAGCACATAAACGAGCGAGGTTGCGCACGCGAGAAATGAATGCAGTACGTTCAGATACGCTGATAGCTCCGCGTGAATCAAGCAAATTGAAAGTATGTGAACATTTAAGCACATAATCGTATGCAGGGTGAACATAACCGAGTTCAATTACACGGATTGCTTCACGTTCATATTTATCGAATAAATCGAATAAAAGTGTTGTATCTGCTAATTCAAAGTTATATGTGGATTGTTCAAATTCGTTTTGATGGAACACATCACCATAAGTATATGTGCCATTCCAATCTATATCATAAACATTTTCTTTTTCTTGAATGTACATTGCAATACGTTCAAGACCATAAGTGATTTCAGAAGAAACAGGTTTTACATCAACACCGCCAACTTGTTGGAAATAAGTGAACTGTGTGATTTCCATGCCATCGAGCCAAACTTCCCAACCAAGACCCCAAGCACCGAGTGTAGGAGATTCCCAGTTATCTTCAACGAAACGAATGTCATGTTCTTTTTCGTTGATGCCGAGTTTAGCAAGGCTCTGTAAATAAAGTTCTTGAATGTTATCAGGAGATGGTTTCATGATAACTTGGAATTGATGATGTTGGAATAAACGGTTTGGATTTTCACCATAACGACCATCAGCTGGGCGGCGAGATGGTTCTACATAAGCAACATGCCAAGGTTCAGGGCCAAGTACACGCAAAAATGTAGATGGGTTCATTGTGCCTGCACCTTTTTCCACATCATAAGGCTGTGCTAAAATACAGCCCTGTTCAGACCAGAATTTCTGCAAAGTCAGGATAATTTCCTGAAATGTCATAAGAATGCCTCCTTAATTCATGGGCGATAAAATAAAAAAACTCGCCCATGTAACAACTATACTGTTACAGGGACGAGATTATACCCGCGGTTCCACCCTGATTGACTTGAAAAATCAAGCCCTCTTTAGAATGTATTATTATCTTAAAGCTCCCCGGTGCCATTCACTTTCATGCAGTCTCACACCCTCACTGCTCGCTGATGGATAAAGCTACTTCTCCGGTTCATCACTGTATAAAACAGTCTAGCAAAAGTAAACTATATTGTCAATAAATTTATTCTATGATATATGCGCTCACAATTTCGCCATAATAAGCGATATGGCTATCTTTATTGCTACCAGAAAAAGAGCTATCTACATCTTGCGGATAATGGATTTTGCATAATTCTTCGGAAAGTGCTTTCATATCCTGTTTTTGTTTATAAATAACTTTACATTCTAGTGTAAGTGGCAATTCCGCTATCGCTGGTACGGAAATTTTTTCGCCTTCTTCTAAAGTCAAATTCAAATCAGCAATTTTATCTGTATCTTTTCCACTATGCGTTCCACAATAGCCAAGTATTTTTTTATCAAATGGTTTAAATGGAATGTTCACTGTAAATTCTCCATTTTCATCTAATTGAAAGCGCGTAAAACGATTTTCACGCACAAAAGCGATGAATATAGGTTTTCTCCATTCAATGCCAAGAGTGCCCCAGCCGATTGCCATTGTATTTACTTTGCCATGAGCTTTTGTCGTAAGCAATACCCCCTTAGGAATTGCCTGCAATATTTCTTTTGCATAATCAAAAACATCAACATATTTTTTCATTTTAAAACCTTCTCTTTCGATTTAATCAATTTATAAAAAAGCAGCCAATCATAAAATAAATGGATTGACTGCTAATTTTATCTTTTTATATTTCTTGCCATATTATTTAATTGAGTTACTTGCTTTATAAAAGCCAGCGATTTAAATGGCTTGCCGATTAATCCTTGAATGTAATTGAGCAAGATTTGCTCTGCCGCAACTAAATCTGCGCCTTTGACTTGGAATTTAGGGGGATTGTCCCAATCGAGCAATAACATATTTGTGATAAACGCTCGCAGTGAAGCGGAAAAATTATGCGCTTTATGACCACTACATTCATCACATAATACACCTCCTTGTTGCGGATTGAAATACGCATCACCCGTGATTTTTGTTCCGCAAAGGGTGCATTTATCATAATGTAGCTGACAACCTGTGTACTCAAAAATTTGATAAGCACTAGCAACAGCACAAATTCGCGGATTATTCTTCGTAAGGCATGGTAATATCTTTAAAAGCGTTTGATAAATCTCTGCCTGTGGTTCATCTTCACTGCAAAGTTCTTTGGCAAATTCAGCGATAAATGAGCCGTATGCCATAGCGGTTAAATCTTCATATAAGCCAGCAAAAAATCCCTTGTGTTCGCATTGGCGAATTGTATCCATTCGTTCACCGCGCGAAAGCTGTACATCAAGCCAAGAAAAAAGCTGCATAGATGAAGCGAGTGGACTTTTAGGACGACGGCAACCGTAAGCCGCCGCCGTTATCTTGCCATATTCAGGTGAAAGCAATGTAACTATCTTATCAGCATTACCCCAATTTTTAACACCGATGACTAATACTTCCGTTGTGTACAGTGCCACTATTTTTTATTTGCATTTTGCTGAGCAGACATTTCTTGAATTTTAGCTAAATCCTTCTTTATATCTGCCCCTGGCATAACACCGCCAGCAGTTAAAATATACTGAAAAGCATCTTCTACGGAAATATCAGTAAATATTATATCTTTTTTCGGTATAAACACATTAAAACCAGAAGTCATATTTAAACTCCATGGCAAAAATACCGATTCATATTCTTCGTCTTTGCTAAGATATGGCGCTATAACTTTTGATGGTTTCGGCATTAAAAAACCAATTGTTTTCATACCAGGGCTTGGATACGGGATTAATACAACTTGACTGAACATTGTTTTTGATTCAAACAACATAGTTGAAACCCGTTTAACACTGCTATAAATAAATTTTACAACAGGGATTTTATCAACAATGCTTTCAAAATAATTGATGATTTTTTCTGAAGCCCATGTACAAGTAGAAGTTATCCAGCCTGCCACTAAAATTACAACAAGTAACAGCGCTATGCCTGCCCCTGGAAATTTTAAAGGAATGTAACTTTCTACAAGTCCTTCAATTATAGAAAAAATCGTTGCGATAACTATATAAGTGATGGCAATAGGCACTAAAACAATAAGCCCATTAATAAAATAATGTGATAATCTATTCATTTTCTTTATACATCTTCCTCAAAAACTAAATTAATTTCTTTTTACTCAAGGATTTTTAAATCCAAATTCGCGCAATACATTACTTCTATCACGCCAATCTTTTTTAACTTTTACCCAAAGGTCAAGTTTAGTCTTAGAGCCTAGCATCGTTTCTATATCTCTGCGTGCCATTGTTTTTATTTTCTTTAACAAACTACCTTGTTTGCCGATTACAATACCTTTTTGTGATTCACGTTCTACGTAAATAGTAGCACGGATATCCACTTTACCATTTGGTTGTGCTTTCATTTCTTCCACTTCTACAGCGATTGCATGCGGAACTTCATCACGTGTTAAATGCAATACTTTTTCTCTAATCATTTCTGCCGCGATGAGTCGTTCTGGCTGGTCTGTAACGGTATCTGCTGGATAATACTGTGGTCCTTCTGGCAAATACTTATTGAGTTCAGCCAATAAGCTATCTAAATTTAATTTTTCTTTAGCAGAAATAGGCACAACACCAGCAAATGGATATGCCTTCGTGTATTTTTCAATAACTGGTAAAACGGACTGTCTATCAATTAAATCCAATTTATTCACAATTAAAATTACTGGTTTTTTCGTAGCCTGCAATCTTTCCATGATATAGCGTTCGCCGCCACCTAAATCTTCTGTTACATCTACAACGAATAAGATAGCATCTACTTCCTGCAATGTTCCTTCAGCGGCTTTAACCATATATTCACCTAATTTGTGCAATGGTTTATGAATACCTGGTGTATCGAGGAAAATCACCTGTTCATTATCTGTAGTTAATACGCACATTATACGATTGCGTGTTGTCTGCGGTTTATCGGACATTATAGCGATTTTTTGACCGATAAGACTATTGATTAGAGTTGATTTTCCTACATTAGGACGACCTATAACAGCTACAAAACCTGATTTAAATTTTTTATTTTCCAAAAAAATACTCCTTTTTATTTTTAATAATATATCTCAAAAATGTACCTTAAATAACTTAAATGTTAAATAAAATTAAAATTTATCTGCTTATGCCAAGTTTTTCCATCACGAAATCTTCTTCTTGACGCATTTCTTTGCGGTCTTCTTCTTCTATATGGTCATAACCCAATAAATGAAGCATGCCATGCACTGTCAAAAATGCTACTTCTCGTTCAACGCTATGACCATAATCACTTGCTTGTTCTACGGCTTTTTCTACAGAAATAATGATATCGCCTAAAACATTAACAGGTGCGCCACCTTCGATTTCTGGTTCATCACCTTCATTTAAAGCAAATGAAATTACATCTGTAGGGCGGTCTACTTTGCGATATTCTCGATTGATTTCATGAATATGTTCATTATCTGTAAAAGTAATGCTCACTTCTGCATTATCTAAACCATAAAGTTCACCAACTTTATAAGCGGCTCTTCTAACTGTATCAACAATATCTACATCAATTTCCAGATTTTCTGGCATACTGCTTAAAATTATTTCCATAATAAAATCTCCATTTACATTTACTTAATTTTTATTATCCTTTTCATTATTCTTATGTTCAGTATGTGTAGCTTCATATGCATCATATGCTCTTATAATACGAGCTACTACATCATGACGAATTACATCTCTATCATCAAATTGAATTACAGAAATTCCCTCAAGTCCGTCTAAAATCTTTGTAGCTTGTGTGAGTCCTGAACCGCCACCACGTGGCAAATCAATCTGGCTCAAATCTCCATTTACTACCATTTTAGAGCCAAAACCAAGACGAGTTAAAAACATCTTCATTTGACGCGGTGTCGTATTTTGCGCTTCATCGAGGATAACGAAAGCTCTTTCTAATGTGCGACCACGCATATAGGCAAGTGGAGCAATTTCAATGATATTGCGTGTCAACATTTTTTGATACGTTTCCAAGCCTAATATATCTTGCAAAGCATCATAAAGTGGTCTTAAATATGGGTCAATTTTTTCTTGTAAATCTCCTGGCAAAAAGCCCAATCGTTCGCCAGCTTCTACTGCTGGACGAGTTAAAATCAATTTATCAACTTCATGATTGCGCAATGCCATTACTGCCATAACTACTGCTAAATACGTTTTTCCTGTGCCAGCAGGGCCAAGACCAAAAGTAATACTATGGCGACGAATGGCATCAACATAGATTTTCTGTCCGATAGTCTTAGGGCGCACACATTTTCCGCGTGAAGTAACAATTAAAATATCTGTGAACAGCGATTTTAATTCGTTAGACTGACCAGCTTTAACCAGTTTTATACTGTAACGCACTTCGTGCATGGTGAGTTTTGTTCCTTGTCGATACAGTAAAAGCAAAGCTTCAATTACCTGCATAGCAGCATTGACTTCGCCTTCTTCACCGTTTATGGACAAATTTGTATCTCTGCCCAGTATGCGACAAGCAAAACTATCATTTAATACACGTAAATATTCATCATTTTCTCCCAAAATACCGATTGTTTCGGCTCTGTCCTGAAAAGATACTTTTAATTCAGCAAAATTTGGCAAAAGTTACTCTCCCTCCATACATCCTTAAAATATTTTAAGCATATAATGTATTATACCATAAAAATAAAAAATGCTAATCTGTTTTATATAAAATTTGTATGAAATCGTTTAAAAGCCTAAAAGCCGACAAAAATTGCCGGCTTTTATTTTAATCCTTGTGTATTATACGTTTTATGCCATATCTTTTTAGATAATAAACAGATTTTGGCATTTCTAAAACCTGTGCATACATTATAGCATTCATGATACTTTCATGCGCTATATCGATTTGCACTTTTTTCTTTTCATCAGTCGATTTTATTTCTGTATTTTGAATATAATCCTTTACCTCTTTATGATGCATTTGTTGTTCTTTTTTTCTTAAATATTCTTGATAAATATTGTTTACATCATCTTCTTTTGGTTCAACTGATATTTTTTCTTCAACGATTTCAGGCTCTGTATAAATTTCTGTTTTATCGACATTTTGAGTCTTAGGTCTTGCCATCATATAATCAAGAGGTCTTTCACCCCTTGTAGGGTTTTTTTCTTGCTCTGGTGGAAAATCTTCTTTGTACACTTTAGGCGGCAATTTTCTTTTTTGATAACGCGCTTTGTTCTTTGCCCTTTGAAAGAGCATATTTATCACAATTATGACAACAAAAATCAGGAATGAATACAATCCGTCCATATTATTTTATCGGCACTTGACCTTGCGGTACTGTGCTATCTCCTGTTCTACTTATTGCTTCGCGCATCTGTGTATCGGCATTGATATTATTTAAATTATAATAATCCATTACGCCGAGTTTGCCATCACGCAAAGCTGTGGCAAGCGCATGCGGCACTTCTGCTTGCGCTTCGACAACGCGTGCCTCCATTTCCTGAGTATATGCTTTCATTTCCTGTTCTTTTGCAACTGCCATTGCACGTCTTTCTTCTGCCTTTGCCTGTGCTATTCGTTTATCTGCTTCCGCTTGGTCTGTTTGCAGTTCTGCGCCGATATTTCTACCTACATCAACATCAGCTATATCGATGGATAAGATTTCAAAAGCCGTTCCTGCATCTAAGCCTTTGCCGAGTACAGTCTTAGATATATCATCTGGATTTGCAAGTACATCAGTATGACGTTCGGAAGAACCTACTGAAGTTACTATGCCTTCGCCTACACGCGCGATGATTGTCGGCTCACCAGCACCGCCAACTAATCTATCGATATTAGCTCGCACTGTAACTCTTGCTTTGATTTTTAACTCGATACCATTTTTTGCCACCGCCGATACAACTGGTGTTTCAATGACTTTTGGATTAACACTCATCTGTACTGCTTCAAGCACATCACGACCAGCAAGGTCAATGGCTGCACTGCGTTCAAATGGAAGTGGTATTTGCGCGCGATGTGCAGCTATTAACGCATCGACTACTTTATCGACATTGCCACCAGCTAGATAATGCGCTTCCAGTTGATTTACATTGACATTAAGCCCCGCTTTATTTGCCTTGATTAGCGGTAATACGATTTTTTGTGGTGGAACACGGCGCATGCGCATACCTACAAGAGTGAATATACCTACATGCACATTTGAGGCAAGTGCTGAAATCCATAATCCAATCGGCACGAAATGCAAAAATACCATTATCGCGACGATTATGATTACAATAACAAAACCCGAACCAATTATTGCTTCCATACAAAAACCCTCCTAAAATAAATTTATTCAATTTTGCGAACGATAATTCGCATACCTTCTATTTTTACTACGCGAACTTTTTCGCCTTTGGAAATGAATTTTCCTTCCGATACGACATCAACAGGCACGCCATCAATTTCCACTGAACCAGACGGGCGAAGTTCGGTTAATACTATACCTTCTTTATTTAAATACTGAGAATAATCAACGCTACTGACATAGCCTTGCTCAGTTGAGGAAGTATTCGTCAAAATGATTTTCTTCCATAATTTACTCGAAGGCAATTTCTTTATGATGATAGCAAAGATGATAATGGCTATTACCAAAGATATTGCCATCATATAAATAGCGTTGATATCTCCACCCATAGCTAAAATCAAACTATAAAAGATAGCTACGACACCGATACCAGCTAAAAGCCCGACAGTTGGTGTCAAAATTTCTATGATTATAAAAATTACACCAACTATAAATATCGCAATTTGATATAAACTAACAAGCCCCTTTACATAACTACTGCCCCAAAATACAGCCGCCGCAATTAGTCCCAAAAGAGCGCCGACACCTGTACCGCCAGTCTTGATTTCTACCAATATAGATAAGAAAATCACAACGAGCAATAACGACTGCACCATTGAGGAATCTATGATAAAATCCATATCATCACTTCCTTTTATTATTTTTTTCCAAGACATATTTATAAATTTTATTAATATAATTCTACAATAAATATCCATATACCTTTATAAAAGTATCTAATAAAATATAAATTTCAAACAAAAAATAAACTGCATCTTATCGTTATCTTACTAACTTTAAAATGCAGTCTATAATCATCACATTTTTTCTGTATTCTCTATTTTTTTCAACCGTCTCCATACTACCATCATCATGGTACTAAAACATGCTAAACCACCGACAAAATTTGAAATCATCTCTGCATAAAAAACGCCATATACACCTAAATCCCATACATTAGGCAAGAAAATAGTAAGTGGAATTACTAAGATTACTTTGCGAAACAGGGAGAAAAATGTCGCAAATTTTCCCATGCCCAAAGAAATAAACGTAGTCTGCCCTGTAGATTGAAATGCCATCATAAAAAATCCTAAAAAGTATATATGTAAAGCTGGCACCCCAAGCAATAACATTTCTTCTTCGCTGTTGAATAGATGAATAAAAAATTCTGGGAAAAAGTCCAATATGCACCAAGCTAAGCTCGTGTACAGTAAAGTTATCTTAGCTAAAAATTTTATTCCCTGTCTTACACGCAAATACTGTCTAGCTCCATAATTATAACTGAGCACTGGTTGCGCTCCTGAGCGTATTCCTTCTATTGTCATTTGCAAGACATCGCGTATGGAGTTCAATACTGTCATTATACCTACATAGATATTTCCGCCCCAAAGCAATAATACATTATTGCATACAATCTGAACTAAACTTCCTGTGGTGGCAAAAACAAATCCCGAAAATCCCAGAGAAATAATCTCTTTTATAAGTTTAAAATCGAGCTTCATACATGATTTTTTTATACGATATATGGCTTTATCACTTAATAAAAAGCGCATTACCCACATCGCTGAAATAAATTGCGCGATGACTGTCGCAATCGCCGCACCTCTTATGCCTAAATCCAAGCCAAAAATAAAAATCGGGTCTAATATAATGTTGATAATAGCTCCGATTAATATTGTAACCATGCCTTTTTTAGCAAAACCCTGTGCATTTATAAAAGTATTCATACCCAAGCCTACCATGACGAAAATACTTCCCCAAATATATATAGAAAAATATTCATTGGCAAAAGGATACGTTTCATCACTTGCCCCAAATAAATACAATAAAGGTTTTTTCGCCAATAACCCTATTGTTATCAGAATACAACTGCAAATAATCAGCATAGAGAAAGAATTCCCTATTATTTTTTCTGCTCTTTTATCATCGCCTCTACCTCTAGCGATTGAACAAAGTGGCGCACCACCCATGCCAAACAAATTAGTAAATGCAGTAATCAACATAATAATAGGAAAAGTTATGCCAAGTCCCGTTAAAGCCAAAGTAGAATTTTGTGCTAAATGCCCTATATACATTCTATCGACTAAGCTGTATAAAACATTAATCAACTGTGCTACAGTCATCGGGATTGCCAAACTCATTATATTATGAGCCATGCTATTTTTTGTAAAATCATTCGTCTTGTTTTGCATAAATCATCACCTAACACCCCTGAAACCTATATAAAAAAACAGGTAAGACTACAGTCCTACCTGTTTTTCATCAACCTAGTAATTCTTTGACGATGGTATTAACCATTTTTCCGTCAGCGCGTCCTTTAACTTTAGGCATGAGCTGTCCCATAACTTTGCCCATATCCTTGATAGTAGTCGCGTTAGTATTAGCAATAGCTTCTTTTACTAATGCTCTAACTTCTTCTTCTGATAATTGTTTTGGTAAATATGGCATCAAAACGGCAATTTCAGCTTCAGTCTGTTCAACTAAATCTTCACGACCGCCTTTTTTAAATTCTTCTATAGAATCTTTGCGCATTTTTACTTCTTTGCTGATTAACGCAATAACATCATTATCATCGAGTTCTTTCTTACCATCAATTTCAGTTTGACGAATAGCGGAGCGTACCATGCGGATAACAGCAAGTTTCTGTTTTCCTGCTTCTTTAGCTTTCATGGCTGCTTTCATATCATCCATTAACTGGGTCTTAAGTGACATATGAATTACCTCCGAATCTCGAGCAATTAAGCTCTGTATCTGCGTTTTCTAGCAGCTTCTGATTTCTTTTTACGTCTTACGCTTGGTTTTTCATAATGCTCACGTTTTCTAACTTCAGCTAAAGTACCAGCTTTCTGGCAAGTACGTTTAAATCTGCGGAGAGCGCTATCAATAGTTTCATTTTTACCAACTTTGATTTCAGATGACATTTATATTTCCCTCCCCTCCACTAACACGGGAGTGTTGCATTTAATAATCATACCCAAATATTATACATTGCACTCTAGTACATTGTCAACTAGAACATTGTAGTATATTTAGGCGATTTTTATCAACCTGGAGGCCATTGCATGGAGCGGCCACCAATGATATGGAAATGAAGGTGCTGTACTGTTTGACCGCCTTCTTCCCCTGTATTGACTACGGTACGGAAGCCTTTTTCTGCTACATTTAATTTTTTAGCAAGCTGCGGGATTACATCGCAAGTAATATGAGCTAAAAGAGCTTTGTCTTCATCTGTTGTATCAAGTAAACTTGCAATATGTTTTTTAGGAATAACTAAAACATGTACTGGACCTTGTGGTTCAAGGTCTTTAAAAGCAACAACCATATCATCTTCATATACGAATTGTGAAGGGATTTCCTTATTAGCTATTTTGCAGAAAATACAATTATCTGACATATATTTTGCACCTCCTTCTTTATTGCAGTACTATATACATTCTCCTTTTTATCGAAAAAACCTCTTTTATTTTACAATAATTTTATAAAATTTTTCCTAAAATACCATCTTTAAAAATTTCTTCGAGTTTTACACTACAAATTTCACCAGATGGAATTTCTCCTTTTACATAAACTTTAATATAATTAGAAGTTAAGCCTTCTGTATATCCTTCATGTGTCTGTTCAAATAAAACATCTAATGTCTTGCCTAAAAATCTCGTATGGAAATCTAATGCAGATTTTGCTTCCATCTGTTGCATTAAATGCACGCGTTGTTTTTTAACTGCTTCATCAACTTGATTAGGCATAGTAGCGGCTGGCGTGCCTTTGCGTTTAGAATATGGGAATACATGAATTTTAGCAAAGTTCATGGACTTAGCAAATTCTAAGCTCTTCTGGAATAATTCATCTGTTTCACCTGGGAAACCAACAATGATATCTGTAGAAATGGCAATATCTGGCACTTCATGGCGAATGTTTTCAATTAATTTAGCAAAATCAGCCGTTGTATAATGGCGATTCATTGCCTTTAAAATTTCATCACTGCCAGCTTGCAATGGTAAATGAAGGTGTTTCGTAAATCGTTTTTCATTTTTCACAAGCTCTAATAAATGCGGTGAAACCTCTATTGATTCCAAAGAGCCAAGGCGCAATCTTTTTAATTTAGGATTTTTTAAACAAATTTCCACTGCATCGCTGAGCGAAATATTTTCATTTTTAAAATCTCTGCCGTATGCGCCGAGATGAATACCTGTAAGCACTACTTCATGAAAATTATCTTCTACTAATTTATCGAGTGCTTCTTTAACGCTGTCTAAACGGCGTGAACGAATTGGCCCACGTGTATAAGGAATTATGCAATATGAGCAATAATTGCAACAACCATCTTGAATTTTTAAGAAAGCACGTGTGCGATGTGGTGTACCGTATAATGGAATGTCTTCAAATTCATGTGTGTGCATGATATCTGAAACTTCGTTGAACAAACCGTCTTCACGCGCTGCTTGTTCCACTAAGTCTACAATTTTATGGCGTTGCTGTGTGCCGATTACGACTTTTACACCTTCGATAGCTGCAATTTCATCAGCGGCAATCTGCGCATAACAGCCTGTAACGGCGACAATAGCTTTATTATTTAAGCGATTGGCACGGCGAATTAATTGGCGCGATTTTCTTTCACCTAAATGAGTAACAGAACAAGTATTTATAATATAAAAATCAGCGGGCTCTGAAAAATCAACAATTTCATAACCACGCTGACGAAATAATCCTTCCATTGTTTCAGTTTCAACTTGATTTACTTTACAACCAAGTGTAGTTAAAGCAACCTTTGGCACTGTATTAAAATCTCCTTTATTTATAAAATCTAGTTTAATGCCCTTTGATATTTTACTATACCAAGTACTTTTTATCTACAAATATTTTATCTTTATCCCAAAAGAGATTTCCAACAGCTAAAAAACTGTGAAAATCTCTAATTGGAATAAATTTTATTTTACAAGCCGTTTTTTTCGTACATCAAAATGCTCAATACTGCTAATGAAGCCGTTTCTGTGCGCAAAATACGTTTGCCCAGTGAAATACTTTTAAAATTATTTTGCTTGCAAAATTCCACTTCATCTTTGCTAAGCCCACCTTCTGGGCCAATTAAGATTAAATATTTATCGGAATTTATGCTCTGCAAAGCTTCTTTTATGCTCAACTGGTCTTCCGCTTCATAACAGATAAGACAAGTGTAATCACTATAGCTTTCCACCAATTGCTTAAAATCAATAATGGCTTCTACTTCTGGCTTAATCGTTCTACCGCATTGTTTAGCTGCTTCATCAGCAATTTTTTGCCATTTTTGTTGGCGTTGCAATTTCTTTTTAGCATCGTATTTAACAACGCAGTGTTGACTTACTACTGGAACAATGCTTTTTACGCCAAGTTCCACTGCTTTTTGCACGATGTATTCCATTTTATCGCCTTTAGGCAAGCACTGCGCTAATACAACATCAATCAATGGCTCAGTATCAGCATTATCTATATAATGAAGAAATTTCATCTGCACAGTATCAGCACTACAAGCTACTACTTTTGCCTGTGCGACTTTGCCATCTTTATCAACTATTGTAAATTCTTGCTCCGGTCTAACGCGCATGGAATACAATAAATGTTTAGCATCATCACCCGTTATTGTGAAATTTTCACTCAACGGCACATCCAAAAACAGCCTTCTCATTGCATATCTTCCTTGCGACGAAAGATGATTGCTGCCCAGCCAGCTTTTTCATTCATTTTATCAACGACAAAACCTTTTTGTTCTGCTTTTTCAATGACTTCTGGAATGCGGTCAGCAATGATACCACTAGTTAAAATAACACCATGTGGGTTTAATTTTGTATCTACATCATCGAACATGCGAATGATGATATCTGCTATGATATTAGCGATGATGACATCTGCCTTGCCTGTCATATTTTTTAATAAATCACTTTGGAAAATAGCGATATGGTCATCTTCATGATTTACCGCGATATTTTCTTTAGCTACATCTACAGCAACAGGGTCATAATCGGCAGCTTGAATATTTTTAGCGCCCAATTTAGCAGCAGTTATAGCTAAAATACCGCTACCTGTACCTACATCAAATACGTCCATGCCTGGTTTTACATATTCTTCTAAGAATTGCACGCACATTGAAGTTGTCGCATGTGTTCCTGTACCAAAAGCCATGCCAGGGTCAATTTCGATAACGATTTCATCATTTACAGGAGTATACTCTTCCCATGATGGTTTTACAACAATCTTTTCCCCTATCTTTTCTGGGTGAAAATACTGTTTCCAATTATTAGCCCAATCTTCATCTTGAATTTCACAACAATTGATTGTACCGCAATCTTTCTCGAAAATTTGACTCAATTCGTCTATATGCAGGCGAAGTTGTTCCATTTTATTCGGCAAAGTTTCATCAGTTGGAAGCCAAGCTTTGACTGTAACAATATCAGTTTCTTCAGCAAGTGGAATATCAGTATAATCCCAAGCTCCAGAATGAATATAATCATTCACAAGTTCTGGGTCTTCAATCAAAACACCAGAAGCCCCAAGTTCATGAAAAATTTCTGCTACAGCTTCTGTAGCTTCATGCGAAGTTTGAATACTAATTTCAGCCCATTTCACAGGAAATTCCTCCTCAATAAAGTAATTTGGCAAAATACATAACTCTAATTATACTTTTTCCCCCGCTAATTGTAAACCATAATTATTTTTTATGGTAAACTAGAATAAAAAAGGGGTTGATTTTATGAAATTATTACAATTGCAGACAAAAGTATTTGCTGATAAAACTGAAACCTTGAATTACATTGAAAAATTTATAAAAAATACAATAACTCCAGAAGTAGATTTTATAGCTCTGCCAGAAATGTTCAGCTGCCCATATGAAAATAAATTTTTTCCATTGTATGCTGAAACATATCGCGACACTACTTATAAATTTTGCCAAAATATAGCAGAAAAATATCACGTTTATCTTTCAGCTGGCTCAATACCTGTAATAAATGCACACGGTAATATTTTTAATATGGCATACGTCTTTGATGATAACGGCAATGAAATTACTCATTACGCTAAAATGCACCTTTTCGATATCGACATCGCTAACGGTCAATATTTTAAAGAGTCCGATACTTTAACTGCTGGCGATGAAATAGCCGTCTTCGATACGAAATGGGGCAAGATGGGCATCTGCATTTGCTATGATTTTCGCTTTCCTGAACTTAGCCGTCTGATGGTCGATAAAGGTGCTAAAGTGATTTTTGTTCCTGCTGCTTTTAATATGACAACTGGCCCGCTTCATTGGAATTTGATGTTTCAAAGTCGCGCTGTAGATAACCAAGTTTTCACAATCGGCACTGCACCAGCTTATAATAAAGAAGCATCATATCATTCTTGGGGACACAGTATCGTTGTTTCTCCTTGGGGGAAAATATTAAACGAACTAGATTTAACAGAAAATCATCAAATCACCGATATCAATTTAAACGAAGTAAATGCTGTGCGCGAGCAATTGCCACTGTTAAAACATCGCCGTTTAGATATCTATAATTTAAAAGAAATAAAATAAGCCTTGGATTTTCATAAGAAAATTTAATATATAACGCCTATTGCATTGATTATGGCAATGTATTAGAATAAATTCTTGCTATAATAAAAGCTTATATATTTTAAATAAATGATAATCTTTAAAATATAGGAGGATTTATTCAATGTTATTAATCAAAGACCGCTGGCAAGGAATTTTAGCCTGCTTAGTCGTCGCCATTCCTGCTTTTTTCTTAGGCAAAGAATTTGAAATCATAGGTGGCCCTGTTTTCGCTATCTTAATCGGCATGTGTTTATCAAAATTCGTCCGTGAAAAAAATATCTTAAACAGTGGTATTACTTTTACTTCTAAAAAAGTTTTACAATATGCCGTTATTTTACTTGGTTTCGGCTTAAATTTAGGAACTGTTATCGCTGTAGGTGCTACATCTTTACCAATTATCATCTCCACGATTGCAACTTCATTAATCACAGCATATATAGTTTTTAAAATTTTAAAAATACCTGCTAAATCTTCTGTTTTAATCGGTGTTGGTTCATCTATCTGTGGTGGTTCTGCTATTGCCGCAACTGCTCCTGTAATCGATGCTAACCATAAAGAAATAGCTCAAGCAATTTCCGTTATCTTCTTATTCAACATCATCGCTGCATTAATTTTTCCTACACTCGGCGGTATGCTCGGTTTAAGCGACCAAGGTTTTGCTATCTTCGCGGGAACTGCAGTCAACGATACTTCTTCTGTTACTGCTGCTGCCTCTTCTTGGGATAGCATGCATAATACTGGTACAATGGTTTTAGATGGTGCCACTATCGTAAAACTCACTAGAACACTTGCTATCATTCCTATCACTTTAGTTTTAGGTTTTTATATGGCAAAAAAACATTCTGGTACAAACAAAGCCAGTGTAAAATCAGCATTTCCTATGTTTATCTTATACTTTGTAATCGCTTCCATCATTACTACTATTTGCAATTACTGCATGGATAGCAATATTTTTTCCGCTGAAATTTCTAGTGCTATTTTATCATTCTTCGCTTTAATGAAATTTTGCAGTAAATTCTTCATCATCATGGCTATGGGAGCTATTGGATTACACACTGATATCATTGACTTAATTAAAAATGGTGGTAGACCTATCATAATGGGCTTTTGCTGTTGGGTAGCCATCGCTTGTGTAAGCCTTGGTGTACAACATTTATTCGGTCTTTGGTAAATAAAATAAAAATAATAATGAAGCAAAAAGTATGTTGTAAATACAACATACTTTTTTTATTTCTCTTTATATAATAAATACAGTTCTTAATTAAAAAAACTAATTGGAGAGATTATATATGGAAAATAAAATGTTTTGCTTTCAATGCCAAGAAACTGCTGGTTGCCGTGGTTGCACTCGTGTCGGCGTATGCGGTAAATCCGCCACTACAGCAACATTACAAGATTTATTAATTTATTCTACAAAAGGTCTTTGTGAAATAACAACTCTGCTTCGCGCTGAAAATAAACCTATTGCCCGCAAAATAAATCAATTCATCTGTGAAAATCTTTTCACTACTATTACAAACGCTAACTTCAATGATGAAATCATCACTGAACGCATCACTAAAACACTTGCTTATAAACAAGAATTATTACAAGAATTAAATGACACAACAAAATTATCTCCGATTGCCCTTTGGACAACTGATGATACATCATCTTATCTTGCAAAAGGCGCTCAAGTCGGCGTTTTATCCACTGAAAACGAAGACATTCGCAGCTTGCGCGAATTAATCACTTACGGCTTAAAAGGCATGGCAGCTTATAATAAACATGCTAATGCTCTTGATACTTTTGATGACGAAATTGATACTTTCCTTCAAGCAACACTTGCTAAAATCACTGATGATAATTTAGGTGCAGAAGAATTAACTGCGCTTGCACTCAAAACTGGTGAATACGGCGTAAAAGTAATGGCTCTGCTCGATAAAGCTAATACTTCTCACTATGGACAACCAGAAATCACAAAAGTTGATATCGGTGTTCGCAATAATCCTGCAATCCTCATATCCGGTCATGACCTCAGAGATTTAGAAATGTTACTTGAACAAACTCAAGGAACTGGTGTTGATGTATACACTCATAGCGAAATGCTTCCAGCTCACTATTATCCATTCTTTAAAAAATATCCTAATTTTGCAGGAAATTATGGTAATGCTTGGTGGAAACAAAAAGAAGAATTTGCTTCTTTCAATGGCCCAATACTTTTAACTACAAATTGCCTTGTTCCACCAAAAGATGAATATAAAGATAGAATTTATACAACAGGTGTTGTCGGCTTTGCTGGTTGCAAACACATTCCTGGTGAACTCGGTGAAGAAAAAGACTTCACACCAATTATCGAACACGCTAAACGCTGTGCTCCACCAACACAGATTGAAACAGGCTCTATTGTCGGCGGTTTTGCTCACAATCAAGTTTTAGCACTCGCTGATAAAGTAATCGAAGCTGTAAAATCTGGTGCTATTAAAAAATTCGTTGTAATGGCTGGATGTGATGGTCGTCAAATGGCTAGAAATTATTACACAGATTTTGCTAAAGCATTACCAAAAGATGCCGTTATCTTAACAGCTGGTTGTGCTAAATACAAATATAATAAATTAAACTTAGGCGATATCAACGGTATTCCGCGTGTTTTAGATGCTGGACAATGCAACGATAGTTATTCACTAGCTGTCATTGCTTTAAAATTGAAAGAAGTATTCGGTCTTGATGATGTAAATGATTTACCTATCATCTACAATATCGCTTGGTATGAGCAAAAAGCTGTAATCGTACTCTTAGCATTATTACATCTCGGTGTAAAAAATATCCATCTCGGTCCAACTCTTCCAGCTTTCCTTTCTCCAAATGTAGCTAATGTCCTTGTAAATAATTTCGGCATTGCTGGCATCGACACTGTAGAAAACGATATTAAGAAATTCTTTCAAAACTAAATAATCATATAAAAAAAGGATTTATTGCCAAAAACAATAAATCCTTTTTCTTTAATTAAAAACAGTTAATTAAATTCAATCTGTAATTTACATTCAATATCTTTGTGTTCTTCTTTAAACCATGTATTCATCATATTAATCATCGCAATGAAACAAGAAGAAGAAATATCTTCAATGATATTTTGAGATTCTTTAGAGCGTCCGCCCACGTACTCTAAAGAAATACTTTGAGAATTATCTTCATCCGCACCTTTATATAAGGTATTGATTACTCCATTTAATGTAGCTTCATTGATAACTTCATAATCACTTAAATCATTATTGCATAAAATAGTTGTCAAATTAAAGAAGCCTTTTTCACGGTCATTAATCGGAATAGCAAAATATCTATTTTCATACTTCTTATTGTATGGAGCATCAGAAGTGTTTTCATTGTCTCTTGCTTCGTATTTACCTATTAAATACATATTGTCTGTAGATTTTTCTGCATTTGTTGCTATCTTTACTAACTCTTGAAAAGCTATTCTAAAAGTATTTTCTCTAAAGCCTTTTTTATTAATATAAAGATATACTCTCATTTACTACTAGACCTCTTTTCTCTTAAATTTTATATTACTAATAATACCATTATATTAATAAAACGTCTATTTAAATGAATATTCAATGAAAATTTAATTTTTAAATAATAAGCAATAATTTAGAGCAATAAAAGAGGACACTCTTATAAAAAGAATGTCCTTTTCACAAAATATTATTTTATTTTAAGAAGATGTTTGGTGAGTTAATTATTTATTATCTTTACCCCAAGTACGTTCAAGTTCTTTAACGATTTCAGCATGTTTTTCTTCCGTTAATTTAACTTTAGCTTTGTAAATGAATGTTGCTATGATAAGTAAAACAAATGGAATTGCGAACATGATTAATTGGAAGTTAAGTAAGTTTTCAGGAGTAATGCTTGCTGCTGTTACTTTGTTACCAGACATACCAACCCAAACAGCTGTGAAACCTACGATAGCAGATGTAATAGCACCGCCTAATTTATCAATTAAAGGACGTACGCAAAGTACGAGTGCTTCGTCACGATGACCAAGTTTTAATTGACCATATTCAACAGTATCTGTGATTGTCATTAATACAACAAGGAAGATAAGTGGCTGTGGTAAAGCAAATAAACCAGCACCAAGTAATGTTAAATATACATTTTGACCTGCAAAATAGTAGATTACGATAGCAATTAACATAATTGCAATAGAATAGAAGAATAATTTACGTCTACTGAATTTTTTAGTTAATGATGGGAATAAAGCAACTGCCATCAAACCAATGATAACGTTGATTACACCTAAGAAAGAGAATTGAGAAGAATCACCTAATACATAGATGAAGTAATAAAGGTTGAAGTTATTGATAAGGTTCTGACCTAAACCAAAGATAAGGTATGCAAATGCAATCCATAAGAGCTGGTCATTTTTCATTAATACAGAGAAAACTTGACTAAAAGATGTATCTGTTTTGTTTTCACGAAGAGCAGAAGCATGTTCTTTTGTACCAATACCGAGGATAATTGCACCAGCTGTTGCGATTAAACCACCGATTGCAGCAAATGCGAACCAACCTGTAGCATCACCGGCACCACCGTTGCTGTTTTTAGAGAATGCTAAAACAATTGGAATAACGATGATAGTTACGAGCTGACCACCAAATACAGAACCAATACGAGCATAAGTAGCTGTGATTTCACGTTCACGGGAATCAAAGGAAAGTGCTGGTATCATAGACCAAATAGCAACGTCTTTTGCTGAGTAGAATACGTCCATAATTATATATAAGATAGCGAAAACAACTAAGTACATTACAGGACTTGTTTCAGCCAAACCGCCAATATCTGTGAATAAGATAGCTAATGTAACTGCAGCGATAACTGCACCAGAAAGAACCCATGGTTTAAATTTGCCCCATCTTGTTTTTGTTTTATCGATAGTGTTACCGATAAATGGGTCGATGAAAAGTTCTGCAACACGGATAACAAGGATAACCGTTGTTACAAGACCAATCATATACTCGTTGTAACTTGTATTTTCTGTATTAAACAGATTACTTGTTACGAAAATCATGAAATAAGTACCAATCATTGCATAGAAGAAGTCATGCCCAAAGGTACCACACGCATATGCCACACGTGATAAAAATTTTGACATATAAAGCCCTCCCATTATATTATTAAATTTTTAATGATTACGCTTTTTTATAAATATTTATTTAACGGTATTTATATATTCAATGATAGCATCAGCTATTTTATCTAAAGGTTCATTACTAGTGTTTACTACTAAATCATAATTTACAGGGTCTCCCCATTTTTTACCAGTATAATAGTTATAATATCTAGCTCTCTTGTCATCTTCCTGATTTAATTCTTTTAAAGTTTTGCCATCATAAACATCTTTACCTCTTTGTTCTCTATATGCATCATTAGCACAAACAAATATAGAAAAATGATTTGGCTCATCTTCAAGTACATAATCAGCAGAACGACCTAAAATAACGCAAGGACCATCTTCAGCAAGTTTTCTAATTACACCTGCTTCGGCAATAAACATACCACGGCTAGATTCACCTGCATGATTACCGAAAGAATGGAATGGTACATAAGTAAGTGTCATTGGCTGAACGGTATTTTCTAATTCTTTTAAATCTTCTTCGCTCAAATCATCAATACCAAGTTTAGCAGCCGCAAGGTGAATAATTTGTTTATCGTACAAATTAACGTTCAATTTTTTAGCTAAAATTGTTGCTAATTCACGTCCACCACAGCCATACTGACGACTAACCGTTATTACGACATTCTTATTCATAAAAATCCCCTACCTTTAAAAAATAATATAAATCAACATAAAAAACACAAAAGATGAATTTGTTCGTTTTTTATGAAAATTTAACATTCATTGAAAACGTTTACCCTTGTTCATTCAAGTTATATTATATTATTTTCTGAAAAAAATGCAACAGGTAAATGTTGTAAAATTTTGATATTATGTTGTTTATTTTAGTATTTTTTTATAAAATATTTTTTTCAAATTAGCAAGTATTAAAAAAAAATTCTAATAATATTTTTAATATCAATACAAAAATCCCTGTCATCAAATTATGATAACAGGGATTATCTATTCCATTATTAAAAATTCATTATTATATATTATAAACTATTAATTATTTATTATCTTTGCCCCAAGTACGTTCGAGTTCTCTAACGATTTCAGCATGTTTTTCTTCCGTTAATTTAACTTTCGTTTTGTAGATTAAAGTTGCTACGATTAAGAATACGATAGGAGTTGCAAACATAATCATTTCAAAAGTGAATTTATTAGCATCTGTGATGGAATCTGCTGTAGCACCGCCAGACATACCAACCCAAACAGCTGTAAATCCTACGATAGCACTTGTAACAGCACCAGATAATTTATTAATCAATGGTCTTATGGAGAGAATAAGACTTTCATCACGGTGACCAATTTTAAGCTGACCATATTCAACAGTATCAGTAATTGTCATCAATACAACAAGAAATACGAGTGGCTGTGGGAGGTTGAATAAACCTGCAGCGATTAAGCACATAACTGTATTTTGACCTGCAAAGGCATAAATAACGAGTGCGATTACCATGATTGCAATGGAAGCGACGAATAATTTACGTCTTTTGAAGTTTTTAGTTAATGTTGGGAATAAAGCAACAGCAAGTAAACCGATAATAACGTTAATAACACCTAAAGAGGATAATACAGTGGAGTCACCTAAAATATAAGTAAAGTAGTACATTTGGAAAGCATTTACTAAGTCCTGACCAAAGCAGAAGATAAGGAATGTAATAGCAATCCACATTAACTGGTCATTTTTACCTAAGATAGAGAATACTTCTTTGAAAGATGTTTCTTTTTTGTTCTGACGAAGTGCAGAAGCATGTTCTTTAGTACCGAGACCGAGGATAATAGCACCAAGAATAGAGATACCGCCGCCGATTACAGCAAATGCTAACCAACCTTGTGCATCACCAACACCACCATTTTTATTAGCAGAGAAGAATAATACAATTGGAATAACCATTACTGTAACGAGTTGAGCACCAAATACAGAACCGATACGAGCAAAAGTTGCTGTAATTTCACGTTCACGGGAATCAAAGGACATTGCAGGAACCATAGACCAAATAGCAACGTCTTTTGCTGAGTAGAATACGTCCATAACGATATATAAAATAGCAAAAACTATTAAATATAACATTGGAGAAGAAGTTAATCCACCCATATCTGTGAACAAAATAATCAAGGAAATTGCTGCAATTAAACCACCAACGATAACCCATGGTTTAAATCTTCCCCATCTAGTATTTGTTTTATCAATAGTATTACCAATGAATGGGTCAATGAAAAGTTCTGCAATACGGATTACTAAGATAACTGTCATAATAGTAGCAATCATATATTCATCATGAGCTTTATCGCCTGAATTGAATAAGTTACTAGTTATGAACATGATAAAATACGTGTTTACCATCATGAAGAATATATCATGACCAAATGTACCACACGCATATGATATACGTGACAAAAGTTTATTGCCTGACATAAAAATCCTCCTAATAAAAATACATCAAAATAAATATACAATAAATACAAAATACAATAAAATAAATATAAATATTTGAAATTATTAAAATTATTTTTTAATAGTTTTTATATAATTGATGATAGCATCTGCTATTTCATCTAAAGAACCGCTACTTGTATTTACAACTAAATCATAATTAGCTGGGTCGCCCCATTTTTTGCCAGTATAATAGTTGTAATATCTAGCTCTTTTATCATTTTCTTGATTTAATTCTTTTAACGTTTTTCCTTCGTAAACGATTTTGCCTCTTTTTTCTCTGTATTCATCACTAGCACAAACGAATATAGAAAAATGATTTGGTTCATCTTCAAGTACATAATCAGCAGAACGACCTAAGATAACGCATGGGCCATCATTTGCTAATCTTCTAATAACACCTGCTTCGGCAATAAACATACCACGGCTAGATTCACCTGCATGATTACCGAAAGAATGGAATGGTACATAAGTAAGTGTCATTGGTTCAACAGTATTTTCTAATTCTTTTAGTTCCTCTTCACTTAAATCGTTGATACCAAGTTTAGCTGCAGCAAGATGAATAATCTGTTTGTCGTATAATTTTACATTTAGCTTTTTAGCTAAAATAGTTGCTAATTCACGACCACCGCAACCATACTGTCTGCTGACAGTGATTACAACATTTTCCATAATAATCCCTCACTTTTAATATAATAATGAAAATCTACAATGAATAGAAGATATATAAAAAATAAATTTATTCGTTTTTTTTGAAAATTTAATCTGAAAACGTTTACATATCTTCTCAACATAGTTAAATTATAATACATCTTTAGTATAAATGCAACATAAATTTTTAAAAAATATATTAAATTTACAAATAACTCAAATTTCATCTAAATATCAAAAAAAGACCGGACAGCCTAATAACTGTCCGGACAAATAATATTTTGATTTGTTTTTATCTGTTCCATTTGCAAAAATAGCGTTCGCATAAATCTAAAATACCAAATAAACACAAACCCATTAAACTTAAAACTATTATTCCCGCATACATATCTAAATAATTAACACGTAGCCAAGCATCCATAATAAAATATCCCATACCGTATTTTGTACCGAATGTTTCGGTAAAAAATAAAACAGATATTGCTGTTCCCATAGCTACACGCAAAGCTGTAATAAAATTTGGCAAAACAGCTGGCCAAAGAATTTTACAAAAAATATCTTTAAATGAAGCACCTAACGTATATAAAGGATAAAACATCTCTTTTGGTATAGAACTTATGCCATCGCGTAGTGCCACAAGTACTTGAAAAATAACGATTAAAAATATCATTAATATTTTAGGCAATTCACCGATGCCACATAATAACATTAAAATTGGCAAAAGTGCAATCTTAGGGATTGGATATGTCAAATATACAAGTGGTGCTAAAATTGTATCTACTTTTTTCGTATATCCCATCAAAATTCCAATAGGTACACCGATTAGTACCGCTAATAATACACCAGCTACAATGCGCCAAAAACTATAAAAAGCATGTATCGCTATTGTATCACTGAAGATATCTATTAACCTTTCTATCGCCAAATACGGTGATGGAATAATCGGCAAATGAACTATAAGAGATATCACATACCATAAAGCGAGCAGAAAAACTATTGCAGGTATATAAAAATAAATAGATTTATGCTTCATTTTCTCTACCTGCCTTTTTCAAATAAATTCTGAGTTGTTTACTGAGCTGTACAAATTCTTCTCTATCGCGGAAATTTTTATCAGCAAATAATGGATTATCGATTATTTTATAAACCTTCCCTGGTGTAGCAGTCATAACCACTATTTTTTGCCCTAAATACAACGCTTCTTCTACATAATGCGTCACAAGCACAGTCGTAACATTTTGTTGTTGCCAAAGATTAATAAATACATCTTGCATTTCTTCGCGCGTTATAGCATCAAGTGCAGAAAACGGTTCATCCATCAAAAGCAAATCAGCTTTTAATGCAAAAGCTCTTGCAAGACTAACTCTTTGCTGTTGACCGCCACTTAATTCTTTAGGATAACGATTTAATAATTTATTTAATCCTAAACTGTCGATTAAATCCATTGGTATTTGCGAATTATTTTTATGCTTTATATTTAAGCCAAGCATGATATTATCTTTAACTTTAAGCCATGGCAAAAGCCCATAATTTTGCGGTATAAAACCAATCGTCTGCTTTTTCGGGCTCGGCTTCATGCCATTTATAAATACCTTGCCTTCATAATCATGATTAATACCCGCTAAGATATTGAGCAGTGTCGATTTACCACAGCCCGAAGGCCCAATCACTGCGCAGACTGAGCCCTCTGCCATTTGTAAATTAATATCTTCTAATATATTTAGATTGTCGTATTTTACAAAAAGATTATCTATCTGTATCATTTGCTTAAAATATCACTAACCATATCATCATAACTATAAGTTTCTTTTACTAAACCTTTTTGATTGAGCCATTGTATAGATTTTTCCCATGCATCTTTACTAGGAAGAGCTGCTTCATGATATTTTGGCATAGTCAAAGCATCTTTTGTTGCCGGTGGAAGTCCTGCTTTTTCAATGACTAAATCCATGTATTCTTCTTGTGGTGTATTATTCAAATATTCAACAGCTTTATTATAAGCTCTGTACATCGCTTTTATTTCTTCCGATTTATTTTGCAAACTATCATTTGTAAATACCATTACACCTGGATTAATCTGCATTTCTTCAGAAGAATTAATTAAATGACAACCATTTTTTATAGCAATACTGCCCATAGGTTCAGGAAGTACAGCTGCATCTAATTTACCATTTTGTAACATTTCCAATCTCGTTGGAATTTGTGGAATAACTGTTTTATTTATATCAGCTTCAGTCATCTGATTTTGCATGAGCATTTGGTCCAAAACAAATTCTATAATCGTATTTTTGGATACAGAAATATTTTGACCTTTCATATCTTTAATGGACTGTACATTATTTGCTGTACCCGCAACTAAACAATAATTGCCATCTGTCATAGAAGTCATCTTCACATCAAAACCGCCATCTTTAGCAAATCCCGCTGCTAACATATCAGATACACCGCCATCTAAATTGCCACTTTGCAGTGCGCTATCTCGGTCCATAGCACTTTTAAAATGTTGAAGTTCTACATTTACACCTTCTTCTTTAAAGAAGCCTTTTTCTTCTGCAATAATAAATGGAATAGAATCAATATCTGGCATCAATCCTATTTTTAATGTTGTGTCACTTGCATTTTTACTATTATCTGCACTTTGTTGTGTATCTGAAGTGCAACCTGTAACAGCTAACAAGCCTAAACAAATAATTAAAACTAATAATTTTTTCAAGAAACTCCTTCCTTTCTATAAAAAGTTAACTATTTAATCACTTCATATATCATAACAAAAATAAATGATTATATGCAAATAAAAAAAAGCAGATGTTAATCGTATAATATAACATCTGCGAATAAGATTATTGTATTTATTATTTATTTTGAATAGAGGACTTTATTATTTTACAAATTAGAAATAGAATTCCATTTGTGCACGGAATATATCCGCATCTTGAATACCTTCATTAGTAGTAGCATTTACTTGTTTACCATTAATGTAGAATACTTCAATTGTTGTATTTTCAATTGGCACATAGTCAAATCCAAGTGTCCAGCCTTTAATATTTTCTGTATAATCGACTGTGGCATCAATTGTGGATAATGCACCAACATTACGATAGTTTGCAAAGATAGCGAAGGAACCTGGGTCAGTTATATCATGTTTTTTATAACGTAATTCACTAAACCAACCGTCATTTTTAACTTCACTACCTACACTATCATAGATACCATCTCTATCAGATTTAGAGTAAGCAGCCATCCAAGTGAGATTATCAGCTACAGTTGTATTAAAACCAACTTCCCATAAATCAGCACCATCATCACTGAATTTATTTACATCACTTTCATAAACAGTGAGATTATCTAAATGACCATAAGTAACACCCATAGCTGTTACTGGGCTGAAGTTATATTTCAATCTTGCTGATGTATATTCTCCAGCTTCACCTGGTGCACCGAGTTTAATACCAAAGTTATCATTTACAGTGCCATCTTCAAAGTTCTTTACACCAGATGCTGCAAAGGATGTACCAGCCATATTTCTACCATGTTTTAAACGACCATAAGTTAAAGCACCGGATAAACCTTCATTTGGGTCACCCCAAGTCAATTCAGCACCGGAAATTTCCGTATCAATAATACGTCCATAGGAAGAGAATTCACCATAACGGCCTGCTTTAAGCGTACCGCCGAATAACGGGCCTTCCACATAAACTTTATTTACCTGATGGTCATTACCGCCGTAAGCTGTAATACTGCCAGTTTCATTATTGAATTCCGTTTCAATCTGACCAATGGCCGTCCAATCGTCATTTACTTTACCTTTAATCCAATATTCAATATGAGAATGGCTGGCGGTATCATCATTATTTGCTTTTGTATTTGTGGCATTTATGCCGCCATCGTCATAACGAAGACGCGCCGTACCAGAAAACTGCACATTATCGCTCTTCTTTTCAAGGTCGGCCACACGGACACCGAGATTGTCGAGTTCTTCAGCAAATTCAGCTGCTAATTTATCTACAAGAGCTTTATCTGCTTTTTCCATATCTGTTTTCGCCATTGCACGTGCTACAATTTGAGCCATTTCATAACGAGTCATTGTTTTTTGTCCCTGATATGTACCATCAGGATAACCATCAATTACACCATCAGCAGCAAGTGTAGATACTGCATCATATGCCCAGCTATCAGCTGGAACATCACTAAATGGGTTATTTGCTGCTGCTGCAATACCAGTGCTCATTACAAGAGCTACTGCTGATAATCCTAATATTTTTTTCATAATCTTCCCTCTTATTTTTAATTATACATTCCTTATCGCTCATTATTACTCATTTTGTAAACGCTTACTTATATTTAAATTTTTTCTTCTTTTTTATATATATTTATACTTATTTATTAGAGCTTTTATAAAACATGTTTTATCTGCATATTATTATATATTACAGAAGCTATAATATCATTATGTAAATGTTGTTATAATTTGTTATAATGTTGTTCTTTATGACACAAATTCAATTATTCATTACTTTAAAAAAATTCACGACTATAAAAAAATAGATATTTAGACAAAAAAAGACTGACATAAAAATGTCAGTCTTTTAGATTTACAACTATAATATTATTTACCTGCTAATTTTTTATAACCTTCAAGACGTTCTTTAGCATCTTTTTCAGTCTTAGCAAATAATTCTTCAGCAATTTCAGGGAATGCACGTTTCAAGGAAGTATAACGAACTTCACCTTGTAAGAATTCCTGGAAGTTGCCTGTTGGTTCTTTAGAATCTAAGCTGAATGGGTTTTTATCTGTGCCACGAAGTTCTGGATTGTAACGATAAGTTGCCCAGTAACCGCATTCAACAGCACGTTTTGTTTCGTTTTGGCTCTTGCCCATACCTGCACGTAAACCATGATTAATGCATGGAGCATATGCAATGATAAGAGAAGGTCCTTTATAATTTTCAGCTTCAACGATAGCTTTTAAAGTTTGGTTTTTATCATAGCCCATAGCAATTTGAGCAACATATACATAACCATAGCTCATAGCCATCATGCCGATATCTTTTTTCTTTGTACGCTTACCAGCTGCGGCAAATTGTGCAATAGCTGCTGCTGGAGTGGATTTAGAAGCCTGACCGCCAGTATTGGAGTAAACTTCTGTATCAAGGATTAATACGTTAACATCTTCGCCGGAAGCAAGTACATGGTCAAGACCGCCATAACCGATATCATAACCCCAACCATCGCCGCCGATAATCCATTGGGAACGTTTTACAAAGAAATCTTTTTTATCATAGATTTCATTTAAGAGGTCATTATCGCCTTTTTCTGCTTCTAAGAGTGCAGTTAATTTCTCAGCACGTTCACGGCTACCTTCACCTTCATTGATGTTTTCTTTCCAATCAACAAGAGCAGCTTTGAGTTCATCGCTACCAAAACCAGCTTCAAGAACTGCATCAACTTTAGAAGCAAGTGCTTCACGAACAGCTTTAGTACCAAGGAACATACCTAAACCATATTCAGCATTATCTTCAAATAAGGAGTTTGCCCAAGCTGGACCTTGTCCTTTATGGTTTTTAGTGTATGGCATAGATGGTGCAGAACCACCCCAAATAGAGGAGCATCCTGTTGCATTAGCAACCATCATGCGGTCACCGAAGAGCTGAGTAACGAGTTTAACATATGGAGTTTCACCGCAACCTGCGCATGCACCGGAGAATTCTAAGAGAGGTTTTTCAAACTGGCTACCTTTGAGAGTAGTTTTCTTCATAGGATTTTTCTTTGGTGCAACTTTTGTTGCATCTACTGCATAATCGAATTCAGGCTGTTTTGCAAGCTGAGTTCCAATAGGTTTCATTGTGAGAGCAGAACCTTTTGGAGCTGGACAGATATCAGCACAGTTACCGCAACCTTCGCAGTCTTTAGCGGAGATAGTGATAGCGAACTGAAGTCCTTTTGCACCAAGAGCTGGTTTTGTCTTCATACCTTCTGGAGCGTTAGCAACTTCTTCTTCTGTCATGAGTACAGGACGAATTGCAGCGTGTGGGCAAACGAAAGAGCATTGGTTACACTGGATACATTTATCGATATCCCATTCTGGTACATTGATAGCAATGCCACGTTTTTCATAAGCAGCAGTACCTACAGGGAATGTACCGTCTTCTCTGCCACGGAATGCACTTACTGGAAGTTCGTCGCCTTCTTGACGGTTCATTGGTTCTTGAACGTTTCTGATGAAATCTGGTGCATTATCTTCTTTAACAGCTTCATCTACAGCATCTTTCCAAGAAGCAGGAACTTCAACTTTATGAAGTGCTTCAATACCTTTATCGATAGCGCCATTGTTCATATCAACGATGTGTTGACCTTTTTTACCATAAGAAGTAACAACAGCGTCTTTTAAGTATCCAACAGCTTCATCAATTGGAATGATATTAGCGAGTTTAAAGAATGCAGACTGCATAACCATGTTAAAACGACCACCAAGACCAAGTTCTTGCGCAATTTTAACAGCGTTTACAGTGTAGAAATTAATATTGTTAGCTGCAATATAACGTTTCATATATGCAGGTAAATTTTTATCTAATTCTTCATCGCTCCAAAGCGTGTTTAAAAGGAATGTACCATTTTGTTTTAAGCCAGCAAGTAAATTGTATTTATCTACATAAGATTGCTGTGAACAAGAAATGAAGTTTGCTTTGTTGATGAGATATGGGGAACGAATTGGTTTTTTACCAAAACGTAAGTGAGACATTGTTATACCGCCAGATTTTTTGGAGTCATATGCAAAATATGCCTGTGCATACATATCTGTTTTATCACCGATAATCTTAACGGCACTTTTATTTGCACCTACTGTACCATCAGAACCGAGGCCCCAGAATTTGCAAGCTGTTGTTCCTTCTGGAGTAAGGTCAATATCTTCATGATATTCTGGTAAAGATGTATTAGTAACATCATCTTTAATACCGATAGTAAAGCCATTTTGTGGGCATTCTTTAGTGAGTTCATTATAAACAGCGAAAATCTGGTCAGGTGTAACATCTTTACCACCTAAGCCATAACGGCCA
This sequence comes from Megamonas hypermegale, assembly GCF_900187035.1. Lineage (NCBI taxonomy): Bacteria > Bacillati > Bacillota > Negativicutes > Selenomonadales > Selenomonadaceae > Megamonas > Megamonas hypermegale. The sequence goes on along the minus strand of NZ_LT906446.1, from coordinate 625,643 downwards.
CCGATGATAACTGGTCTTATATCACTGTTATAAAGTGCAGACTGAATTTCTAAGTATAATGGGTCACCGATAGAGCCTGCTTCTTTTGTACGATCTAAAACAGCGATTTTCTTAACAGATTTTGGAAGAGCTCTCATAAAATGTTTAATAGAGAACGGTCTGTATAAATGAATAGAAAGTACGCCAACTTTTTCGCCTTTAGCATTTAAATAATCAGCTACTTCACTTGCTGTATCACAAATAGAACCCATAGCGATAATTACACGTTCAGCATTAGGGTCACCATAATAATTGAATAACTGATAATTACGGCCAGTTACTTTATTAATCTGTTCCATTGCTTCTTCTACCATTTGAGGTACAGCTGCATAATATGGATTGCTAGCTTCTTGTCCTTGGAAATAGATATCTGGATTTTGGCTAGTACCACGAATTACAGGATGGTCTGGATTTAAAGCATTATGACGGAATTTATTAACAGCTTCCCAATCAAGCATTTTGCCTAAATCTTCATAATCCAAAACTTCGATTTTTTGAATTTCATGAGAAGTTCTGAAACCATCAAAGAAGTTTACGAAAGGAACGCGACTTTTAATAGCAACAAGATGAGCTACAGCACTTAAATCCATAACTTCTTGAACACTTGCTTCTGCGAGCATAGCACAGCCTGTCTGACGAACAGCCATAACATCGCGATGGTCTCCAAATATATTAAGGGAGGAAGTAGCAAGCGCACGTGCACTTACATGGAATACGCCTGGCAATAATTCACCAGCAATTTTATACATATTCGGAATCATCAATAAGAGACCTTGTGATGCTGTATAAGTAGTAGTCAAAGCACCAGCTTGTAAAGAACCGTGCACTGTTCCAGCAGCACCTGCTTCGGACTGCATTTCAACAACACGTACTTTTTGGCCAAAAAGATTTTTTTTGCCTTTTGCAGCCATTTCATCTACAGCTTCTGCCATAGGTGAAGAAGGAGTGATAGGGTAAATTGCAGCTACATCAGTGAACGCATAGGACACGTATGCAGCGGCAGTATTACCGTCCATAGTTTTCATGTGTTTGCTCATTAAGGATAAGCTCCCTTCTATAAATATATACCCAAAATAGGTAAGTTAAACTATAATGTAAATTTATGATACAACTTTTTTCAATATTTTTCAACTATATTTAATTATTTTTTAGCATTTTTCATAAATCTTACACTATGAAACAAATTATCAATCATAATATCATGGTATTTACATTGGAAATAATCATTTTTCCATTATATAAAGCATAAATATTTTTAATCGAAAAAAGTATACTTAATACAATATATTTGTTTGTTTATTTAACCAATTTTAGATTTTATAATTATTGATAAAAATAATTTCATTTTATAAGTATTACCTATTAAATTCTATTAAATAATAAGTCTATTTCACTCAAATAAAAGCTCTTGCCAAATAAATCTTTCATTATTGACAAGAGCTTTTTTACTAACAATCTCTACGTAAAATTGTATACGGTACAACAGGCTTATCCATTTTCATAGTGATAATCTGCTGTGGATGAGGTGCAACTTCAATTGATATACCTTCATCATTAAACATTTCTGTAATAGTTTGCTTGAACAGCGGTGCATTCGGTTGGAAAAATTCTATTTCTTGTCCAACTGTTAAATGATTACGCTGCTGAATAGTAGCAATCTGTGTTTTTTCATCATAAGATAATACAAGTCCAACAAAGTCTGATGTGTGTTCGTATGAAGTTGTATTATAAATCTGGTCATCACTAGATGTCTTATGGTAAGAAAAACCACTTGTATATTCGCGATGGGATACTTTATTTAATTCTTCTATCCATTCATCTTTTATAGTGAAAGCTTCTGGTTTTTCAAAATAGCTATCAATAGCATGGCGATAAGCGCTAACTACACTAGCTACATAATGAATGGATTTCATGCGACCTTCAATTTTCAAGCTATCGACACCGCATTCAATTATGTCTTTTAAATATGGAAGTAAACATAAATCTTTAGAATTGAAAAAATACGTTCCATTTTCATCTTCTGTCACTGGAAAATATTGACCAGGACGTTTTTCTTCTGTTAAATTGTATTTCCAACGGCAAGGCTGTGTGCAAGCACCTCTATTGGAGTCTCTACCTGTTAAATAGTTGCTGATAAGGCAACGACCAGAATAAGATATACACATAGCACCATGCACAAACATTTCCAATTCAACATTTGTCTTTTCGCGAATTTCACGAATTTCAGCGAAAGAAAGTTCTCTCGCCAAAACAACGCGCTGTGCTCCTAAATCCTGCCATGCTTTTACTGCCATCCAATTAGTATTGTTTGCCTGTGTACTGATATGAACTTCTAAGCCTGGTACTTCATTTTTAATTAAAGTGAATAAACCAATATCAGATACCAAAACAGCATCTACATTCATTTCTTTTAATTCTTTTAAATACGGTAAAGCACTATTTATATCGCTATTGTGCGGAAAAATATTAACTGTTACATAGACTTTTTTGCCACGTTCATGAGCAAATTTTATGCCTTCAAGCATTTCTTCCTGTGTAAAATTACCGCCATAAGCGCGCAAACCAAATTTTTTTCCACCAAGGTAAACAGCATCAGCCCCATATAAAATCGCCATTTTTAATTTTTCTAGATTTCCAGCTGGTGCTAATAATTCAGGTTTTCTCAACAAAAATCCTCCTATATCAATTAATCATTGTAAACTCTCTGCGAAACAGCTAAGCCATCACCATTTTCATAGATTGTCGTCAAAAACTTATCTTTGTCTTCTATTATTTGCAAGTATTCTCTAAGTCTTTTTACAATCGTCTTATAACGACGAGGGGGCTTTTCTGTACTCAATACATAGCCTCGAAACAATACATTATCTGATATAATAACGCCGTCTTTCGTCAAATGTGGCAATACTTTTTGCAGATAATCTAAATACTGTCCCTTAGCTGCATCAATAAATACCATCTGAACCTCCCACGACTAAAGTCGCAGGGTTCTCGGTCAAGTATTCTAACGAATACAGTATCTCCGAGCTATCCCCATAGTTCCTACGGTTCTTGTATATGTTATTCAAGATTAAGCTATGTTTAATATTCTTAATCCTTCATCTCTAATATTTATAGCTACATTTACATCTCTATCGTGATGTGTTTTACATTCAGGACAGTTCCACTCTCTAACATTTAAATCTTTTACTTCAATATTTTTATACCCACAAATATGACATAATTGGCTTGAAGGATAAAATTTATCTATTTTGACAATAACCCTGCCAAACCATTTGGCTTTATATGTTAGTTGTCTCATAAACTCTGACCAACTGACATCAGCTATATTTCTTGCTAATTTATGATTTTTCATCATGTTTTCAACTTGCAAATCTTCAAGACAGATTACATCGTAGTTTCTGATAAGTTGACATGTCACTTGATGTAGTAAATTGCGTCTTTGATTGGCAATTCTATCATGCAATTTAGCTACTTTTACTCTAGCCTTTTCCCAATTTGAATTACTTCCATACTATCATCTAATATAATCATGACATATGTATAGCAATATAGCAAGTGTTTATATATTAACTGCCTATTTTAAATAACGTATACAAGAACTGTAGGTTCTGCTTTAGTCGTATTATGAGGTCTCGTTCATATAGAAACGCTACTTTCTATACAGTTCTCTTATGAACTTCCGTTACTTTCGTAACGGCACAGACTATATCTTATCCCTCAGCTTTACCTGTTAGAGTCTGTCCACTTCCTCAGTCAATAGCTTACTGAGTACTTCCCTCAAGAGGAATAGTCGTTGAACGTTCTCCTATTCGGAGCTTCGCTGCTGATTGTCCATTTTTCAACACTTAGGATTTAACCTTATGCTATATATCTGATTTTTTCTGCTTTCGCCACATTCACGTTTAACTTTATTTCATGTTTACGTTGTAGTTCAGATATCTTTAGGGCTTTCCAGCAATTCAAACAGTATTGGATAGATCTTAGTCTATCTCTACGTACATATTTCTATATACGCTGACTATTTTGTTCGCCTAACTCATGATTAAAATCACAAGTGTGAGGCTCACAATAATCAAAGATTTCTTCTTTGTCAAGTGATAACAGATTTTCACCTGCATCACCGATGACGATTTCGATATCATCTTTATACGGTGATTTATCAATAAAAGATTGAGCGATTTCTGCTCTTTCAGTTGACAACTCTAATGTCTTTATTTTTATGCCTTCACCGCAATTTGCCATGAGCAGTGCAGAATAACCAATGGCTGTACCGATTTCTAAAATACGCTTTGGCTTGTATTTAGCAATAATATCTTTAAATATCTTTCGCTCTGCTTCTTTAATAATCGGCACATGGTTTAATTCTGCAAACTCTTCCATTTCCTTAAATAAATAATCCAAATTTCTTACCTACCCAAATATTACTCACCATAAACTTCTTTTATCGTCTGCAAATGCTCGTCATACGTTGCGCTATAGTGATTATGTCCTTCACTATCTGCAACAAAATATAAATAATCTGTATCAGCTGGATTGAGCACTGCATTTATTGAATCAAGCCCTGGATTTCCAATAGGGCCAGGTGTTAAACCTGTATGTTGATATGTGTTATATGGTGAATCAATTTTTGTATCTTCTATAGTGAATTCTTCTTTATGCTCATCTAAAGCATATTGTATTGTAGCATCTGATTGCAACATCATGCCATCAGCTAAACGCTTAAAAAATACATTAGCAATTATCGGTCTATCTTCAGCAAATTTAGCTTCTTTTTCTACAAGAGAAGCCATAGTTATCAATTCAAACACAGACAAATTTTCTTCTTTAGCCTTTTCGCGCATCTGTGCATTGACTCTGCGGTCAAAATTATCAGCCATGATTTGCATGATTTGCTTTGCTGTATAGCCTCTATCAAAATCATACGTATCCGGGAATAAAAACCCTTCTGCTGCGTAATTTATATCAGGTTTATCTAATGCTTCTTTCATATAATCATACGGCGCAAAATCTTTTGCCACATTGCAAAAATCTTCCTTATTTACTAAGCCTTCTTTTTCCATGAGTGTTGCAATATCTTCAACTGTATACCCTTCTGGAATTGTAACTCGTACGACTGCATTTTGCGGACCAGATACTAAATTTTGCAATACAACACCAACACGCATATCGGATTTAAAATAATATATGCCTTCTTTAAAATCTGCTTCATAACCGCCAACTTTTGCCAATATACGAAAACCTGTACTACTGTTTATAACGCCTTTATCTTTTAAAGTTTCCGCAATCTCTGCAGTCGTCATTCCCGAAGATATCTCTACTGAAATATTATCGCCTTGACCTTTGCTTGTTCCCATGCCAAACAAGGCAAAAAATATTATGCAGATAATAATTAAAGCTACGATTGCACTGCCGATATATCGTTGTTTTTTTGAAAGTGATGCAAATTTTTCCCACATATAAAATTCTTCACCGCTCTCTTAATATCTTTGTCGTTCTTTTAATGCTCTTTCTACATCTCGTTTTGCTGCTTTTTCAGCTAAAGCCTGTCGTTTATCATAATTTTTCTTACCAGTAGCAAGCCCCAATTCAAGTTTAGCTCTACCTTTTGAAAAATATACTTTAAGCGGTACAAGTGTATAGCCTTTTTCTTTTACTTTACTAGAAAGTTTTACGATTTCCACTTTATGCATCAATAATTTTCTCGCACGAATTGGGTCATGATTGAAAATATTTCCCTGTTCATATGGGCTTATATGCATATTGTCTAGAAATATCTCATTATTTTTTATACGCGCAAAACTATCTTTTAAATTTGCTTTGCCTGCACGAAGTGATTTTACCTCTGTTCCTACGAGCACAATACCTGCTTCATACGTTTCATGGATAAAATAATCATGACGTGCTTTGCGATTTTCACATACGATTTTTATATTCGCATTCTTCTTTCCCATTTATTCACCCTTCATTTTTCAAATCAATTTATTATTTTCTTCTCTTTCTTTTAGAAGCTTTATCTTTTGTTTTTCTATCTGAACCATTTTTGCGATGTGATTTTTTATTGTATATATCATCATAAAATTTATGGCTCTTGACTTTTTTCTTAGCAATATTTTTACTGTGCTTTTCTTTAGATAATTTATCCTTGCGCACTCTATCTGTCAATTTTTCTTTTTTATGTTTACGTTTTTTTGCTCTTCTTGATGGTTTTTCTTCTTTAATATCATTATCTACCGCTTTTTTAGCAAAAAACTTTTTATCAACATCTTCAACGCCTGTAAGTATCGGCTTTGCAATGATATCATCTTCTAAAAATAACGGCATTTTACCATTGTCTTTTAAGATTAAATCAATAGCTCGCTCTTTAATACTAGCGCGTGTTAAAATGACAGTTACTGGGTCGCCCAAGCGATAGCGGAAATTTGTTGCTTCGCCAACTAAAGCGTATTCACTCTCTACATATTCATAATAATCATTTACCATAGTAGATACATGAACAAGCCCTTCAACGCCATTATCCAATTCAACAAATATACCAAAAGCTGTAACACCGCTGATTATGCCGTTAAATTCTTCGCCCAAAAATTGTGCCATGTATTCAACTTCTTTAATCAAAATCGTTTCGCGCTCTGCTTCTGTTGCTATGCGTTCACATTTTGAAGTATGCGTTGCAATTTCTGGCAGACGAGCTTTCAATTTTTCTTGGCGAGCTGTACTCATTTTACCATTTAATTGTTCTTTTAATAAACGATGTACAATTAAATCAGGATAACGCCTAATCGGTGAAGTAAAATGTGTATAATACTGTGCTGCCAAACCAAAATGGCCGAGATTTTCCGCATTATACCTAGCTTGTTGCATACTGCGCAATGCCACTGCTGAAATTATCTTTTCTTCTGGCTTGCCTTTAATATTGTTTAAAACTTGCTGAATTGCTAGTGGCTCAATTTCACCATCTTTATTTCTATTTAAATGTAAATTAAATGTAGCTAATAATTCATTCAGCGCATTCATCTTATCTTCAGTTGGATTTTCATGCACGCGATAAATAAATGGCAAATTGCGCTGTGCCATATGCTGGGCAACTGTTTCATTAGCGACAAGCATACATTCTTCAATGATGGACTCGCCTAAACCGCGTTCTCGTTTTATAAGTCCAACAGCTTGTCCTTTAGCATTTAATTTTACCTTTACTTCCGAAATATCAAAATCTATCGCTCCGCGTCTATTGCGACGAGCAAATAATCTTTCTCTAACTTCCTTTAATATATCGAGCAATGGCAAAATATCCTGATTATCCGATATCACTTGTTCATCTTTTTCCACTAAAATCTTATTGACTAAATTATAAGTCAAACGGCGATATACATGAATTACTGCTGGAGCAATTTCATATTTTACAACTGCACCATTGGCATCAATTTCCATTTCAGCGCACATGGATAAGCGGTCTTCGCCTGCATTTAAGCTACAAATGCCATTGGAAAGTTCCACAGGAAGCATCGGTATTACTCTATCTGCTAAATACACACTTGTGCCTCGATTATAGGCTTCTCTATCGAGTGGCGCAAATGAATGAACGTAATGGCTGACATCAGCGATATAAACGCCAAGAAAAATATTGCCGTTTGGCAATTTTTCTGCGTAAACACCATCATCTAAATCCTTAGCATCTTCGCCATCAATCGTTACAATCTGAAAATCGCGTCTATCTTTGCGATTTTTATATTCTCTCTTACTTGGTTCTGTTTCAATATGTTTAGCTTCTTCCTGCACTTCAAGCGGAAATTCTTCCGTTAAATCATATTGGCGCATAACAGATAAAATATCTACGCCTGGTGAACCAATCCTACCGAGAACCTCTATTATTTTCCCTTCTGGGCTGTGGTTTTTTGTCGGCCATTTAGTGATTTCTGCCACGACCTTCATGCCCACTTTAGCTCCGTTAAAATTGCGCCCTTCAATAAAAATATCTTGATTTAATCTATTATCATCAGGCACAACAAAACCGAATGTTCTACTACTTTCAAAAGTACCAACTACGCGATTGTTAGCACGTTCTAAAATGCGAATAACTTCGCCTTCACGTGTTCTATTTTCATAACTTTTTTCAGCAGTAATACGCACGAGAACTTTATCATTGTTCATTGCTGTTCCAAGCATACCTGATGGAATAAATACATCATTGACTTTAGCTTTGCCCTCTTCATTGCCATTATCAGGAATGACGAAACCAAAACCTTTGGCAGTTATAGACATACGACCAATAACTAAATTCATATGACTAGGCAAACCATATAAACCACTGCGATTTTGAATAAGTAGATTTTTTCTCACTAATTCTTCCATCGCTGGCACTAATTCACGAATTTCTTCATCATGCCAATCAAGCGCTGTAAGTAATTCTTCTTGACTCATTGGCTTTTTTGCACGCTCTTGCATGTACTTCATTATACGTTCTTGTAAACTCATAAAAACCTCATCTATATCAATTAAATTAGAAAATCTTTTATTTCTTTAAATACTTTATCATGTTCCACATCTAGTGTTACTAAATGCCCCGATAATTCTATTTTAAACAATTTTTTATCTTGGCTTTGTACATGGTCGAAAATATATTGACCACTTTCCGCTTTCACTGTATGGTCATTTTCACTTTGTACTACAAGTATCGGCTTTGTCAATTCTGGCAAAATAGCTTTTGTCTTAGCGATTACATCTAAAAGCTGATACACGCAAACAAGCGGTATTTTATTGTACGATACATTATATCGCTTAGCTAATTCTGGCAAATGGCGACGATTTTTGCGATGATAGCGCCCTGCTGAACGTTCTAAAGGTGGAAGTAGGCGCAAATTTCGCTCATTTGCAATGAAAATCGGCGCTGACATAGAAACAACTTTTTTTACTGGAAAATCTATGCCTAAACGAATAGATAAAAGACCACCCATAGATAAACCAATTACAGAAATTTCATCACACCAACCGCGCAATAAATGGTACCCATCGCAAACAGAATGATACCACTGTTGCCAATCTGTATTTGCCATTTCTTCAACGCTCGTTCCATGACCTGCCAATCTAACACCTAAAACAGTATATCCCTGTTTATACAGATAATTTCCCAATAAAATCATTTCTGAAGGTGAACCAGTAAATCCATGGACTAACAAAACACCCTTATGACTACCCCGCAGAAAAAAAGGCTCTGCTCCTTTTTCTATCATGACAAGCCCTCCTTCAATTTTAATTTATCTTAGTTAAAATATTAAAAAAAAGCTCTCTACCCAAATTAATAGATAGAGAACATTTCTTTAATTTGTTATCTTAGCAATGATTACAGTAACAATCATGAATAATACGGCAAAAAATACAGTAAAACGTGCCATCAGTGCATCAAGACCACGAGCACTGCTACTAAAAACCGTTTCATTCTGACCGGACAGACTGCCCATGCCACTTGTTTTTCCTTCTTGCATCAATACAGAAGCAATTAAACCAATCGCAATCAAGGCATCTAAAATCATTAGAATAGTTAATAACATATATCTATCCTTCCCTTAATTCTTAGTTATTTAGACTACTTCCTATAATACCATATATATTACATCAAAGACAATACAATATTATTGAGCGTCAATTATTTTATCTTCTATGACATTGTAATGAACAACATCATAAACATCAACTTTACCATCTTTTGTCACTTCAACGAGATTATCAAATTCAGCAATTTTAGTCTTCCAATTAAAAGAACAACGTTCTGCCTTGATAGTGATATCTGGTCTTTGGAAATTTACATTACCTTTTATAGTAACTGTTTTAATTTCATCAGCAGCATATAGATTTCCGCCAGTAAAATTAATTTGCTGACCTGGTTCTTCTAAATAAATATTGCCATCAGCCCAAACTTCTTTAGTTATCAAATTAACTCTTGCTTTATCTGCCTTAATAGTTCTATCATCTGTTTTTACAACGACATTACCATCTAAAACAAAGCACTTTGTAGTAAAATCAAAATACCTACTATTTGAGCTTATTTCTGGCATAGCTGCAAACGAAGTACTTATCATACTAAGCATAAAAACAAAAGTTAAAATAAACGACCTAAAAGTTTTTCTCATTACACAGTCCTCCATTTATTTAAATAATTCGATATCCTATCAAAAACTTTAATAGCATTATTATAAAAAACATCTTCATATGCAAACTCTGGCACAATTGATTTAATAACTTCAATATATGAAGCAAAATCAACTAACGGCCAATCTGAACCATACATAAGTTTTTTATAGTTACCCAAATAATTAAACCATGTTCTAAATACATCAAGATATGGCTTAAAATGTTCAATCTGGGTTTTTGCTTCAAATTTACCTTCCATTAAACCAGATAAATCAATATAGACATTTTTATTTTTAGCCGCTACTTCTACTGCATCAGCCACCCAAGGTGTACCGCAATGCGCGATAACAAAGCGAACATTTGGAAAATCCACAGCTACATCATCTACAACAAGCGGATGAGAATATTTTAATCTTCCCATAGAATTTGCCGTATCTCCCATATGGAAAACAACTGGCACATCGTATTTTTGAGCTAATTTATAAAAAGGTTTATAAATGTCATCTGTCGCATAAAAAGGCTGATAACCTGTATAAATCTTTATACCTGCTGTTGTATCCTCGTTCATTTTAGCTTCAAAACTGTCTAATACATCTGCTATATTTTCTTTCGTTATAACTGAAGCATCCACGCCTAAACATTGCATCATAAACGGTGGAAATCTATCTTCCCCATGATAAATAATTTGCGGATTGGTATTTGGATAATCACCGCTTTTATCAACACCCATGCCAATGCTAAGCACTATATTATTCTGTTTAAATTGCTGTTTCAACTCATCAAGTGTGCATTTTGCACCGATATTTTCTGCCGTTTTATCAAAAATACCATGCGCTGAAAAATGCATATGACAATCAATTATTCTATCTATTGTTATCACCTTCTTAAATTGATTTTAGCATATATCAGAATCTATTTCCATACTAACGAAAAACGCATTACAAAAAGCTGTAATGCGCTAAAATTATTTTTATATCTCAACGAACTCTAGCAAAAATATCATCTAATTTAATTATAAAATCATCGTAAAGCGAAACTTTTATTTCATCATAAATTTTTATTCGTTCTGCGCTATCTTCTGGCAAAGATTTAATTTTATTTTTCTCTTCATTAGAATAGTGATAATATACATTCTCCAGTTCAAATCGTTTATTTTCGTTCAATAAATACACTTCGATTGAGCGAGAAAAAGTATCTACAATCCAATACTCTTTAACACCAGCTTTTTCATATGCATCTTTTTTCTTACCTCTATCAAAACGAGCTGTTGTAGGAAATAAAATTTCCACTACTAAATCTGGTGCACCATGTACGCCTTCATCATCAACTATATCGGGATTGCACACTATCATGACATCTGGAATAAATCTGTTTTTTTCATCAAGAAAAACATCTACACCATCACTGAACGCTTCACAAGTTTTCCCTTTTAAATATAAACTGAATTCACGTGAAATAGCCGTACAAACTCTATTATGATTTATTCTAGGCCTAGGCGACATCATGACAATTTTACCATCAATTAATTCCTCTTTTATTTTATCAAAATCTTCATTTTTATAAGCTAAATTACTCATATACACTCCCTCCTTATAATTTTCTTTAATTATACCATAAAAAAAATCAGCCCAAATAAAAAATACCTAGTGTAATATAAATAATTATAAATAGAAATTTTGTTACATTATATTAAAAAATTACTTCATACACCAAAATTTTTTATCGATAAAATAAGTATTTAACAATTTTATTTTAAGAAAAATACGGTATAATATAAGAAGATTTTTATAAGGAGTGTTATTGATGAATTTGTCAAAAAATTTTATTGCAAGTATTGTATTCACCTTTTTACTAACATTTAATACAATTTGTTTAGCAGAAAATGCTTCAAATGATGAGGATTATAGTGCTCGAATTGCCTATTATACAATGATGATAGAAAAAAATCCAAATGATGGCGATATGTATTTCAATCGTGCTCTCGCCTATTCTATAATCGGCGGAAATATCAATGCCATCAATGATTATTCTAAAGCTATTGAATTAAATCCTAATGATGCTGAAGCACATTTCAATAGAGGATTTTTATATTATAATGTAGGCGAAACAAAAAAGGCTATTGATGATTTAAATAAAGCCATTGATTTAAAAGATGATTATGCTCAAGCTTACGTTGTACGCGGTGTTGCATATCATCAAATGAACGAAAACAAAAAAGCCATTAAAGATTTAAATAAAGCTATGGAATTTGACACTAAATACCAAGCTATGCGCGGAATTATCTATCAAGATATGGGCGAAAATGAAAAAGCACTTGCCGATTATAACAAAGTTCTCGAAACAAACCCTAGCGAAGACATCTACACCAATAGAGGTATTTTATACACAAAACTCGGCAATAATGAACAGGCATTCGCAGATTATCAAAAAGCCATCGAAATAAATCCAAATTGTGATAAAGCCTATTTCAACAGAGGTATTTTATATAAAATTCTAAATGACAATACAAATGCCCTCAACGACTTTACTAAAGCTATTGAAATAAATCCAAAATACATTGACGCTTATGAGGCTAGAGGAGAAGTTTATCAAGCATTAGGCGATAACGATAAAGCTAATAGCGATTTTGAACGAGCAAATCAATTAATAGCTCATTAATAATAATAATAAAATAATCATCAAGAAGAAGCCAATTTGATATGGCTTCTTTTTTATTTTTAGCTCCATTTAGAAATATTTTTAATCCATTTGAAAAAACTTCATTTTAAAGTGTTGAACTTATTTTGCCATTTGCTATACTTTATTTAAATATTCAAGCAAATATTTGAATATTTAACTGATAAAACATCTCATTTTCATTGCCTTTAAAAATAGAATGATATATAATGTAAGTAATTTAATGGTGATAAAAATTCTCAAGAAAGAAGTGATTTTCTTGCAAAAAAAACATTTCGCTGTTACTGGCATGACTTGTTCAGCTTGCTCGGCACGTGTGGAAAAAGCTGTCAATAAGTTAAATGGAACAAAAGAAGTAGCAGTTAATCTATTAAAAAACAGCATGGTAGTTTCCTTTGATGAACAGACTTTATCTCCTGCCGATATAATAACGGCAGTGGAAAAAGCTGGCTACGGTGCAACTATGCAAGAAGCAAATAATTTAAAAAATAATACATCTACTACTTCTAAGTCTGATGATAATGCTCAAAAAGCTCATCAACAAATGAAACGCCGTTTGATAATCTCTATAATTTTTGCCATTCCACTGTTTTATATTTCAATGGGACATATGCTCGGCGCACCTTTACCTAATTGGTTGACAGGTACAGCCAACGCCCTATCATATGCTTTTACACAATTTTTATTAGTTTTGCCTATTATTTTTGTCAACTTTAAATATTATTCTGTTGGCTATAAAACATTATTTCATCTATCGCCAAACATGGATTCATTAATAGCAATCGGTTCTAGTGCCGCCATCATCTACGGAATTTACGCTATTTACAAAATAGGTTTGGCTTTCGGTGTTAACGATTTAGCCACTGTTGAAAAGTTCAGCATGGATTTATATTTTGAATCGGCTGGCACGATTTTAACTTTGATTACTTTAGGCAAATTCTTTGAAAGTCGTGCTAAAGGCAAAACTTCTGATGCCATCACTAAATTGATGAATTTAGCACCGAAAACAGCTATTAAATTTACAGATGGCGTTGAAGAAGAAATCCTCGTCGATAAAGTGCAATTAAATGATATCTTAATTGTAAAAGCAGGGCAAACCGTGCCTGTTGATGGTATCATAATTGAAGGTAACGGACTTATTGATGAGTCAGCTCTTACGGGTGAGCCTTTACCTGTGGAAAAAGATTTAAATATGCAGGTAATCGGTGGTACAATTAATAAATCAGGCTATTTTAAAATGCGCGTGACAAAAATCGGCGCAGATACAACACTAGCTCAAATAATCAATCTCGTCGATGAAGCGACAAGTTCTAAAGCTCCAATCGCTAAAATTGCTGATAAAGTCAGCGGTGTCTTCGTTCCTGTTGTAATCACCATCGCTGTCTTGACTGCACTTGGCTGGTATATTTCTGGTTATTCACTGGAATTTGCTTTATCCATCGGCATTTGCGTACTCGTCATCTCTTGTCCTTGTGCTCTCGGTCTTGCTACTCCTACTGCAATCATGGTTGGCACAGGTAAAGGCGCAAGCAATGGTATTTTATTGAAATCTGCTGAAGCACTCGAAACGGCACATACTGTTGATACAGTTGTACTCGACAAAACAGGCACAGTTACAATGGGCAAACCTGTCGTCACTGATATGATTTTATTTAATGAAGAAAAAACTTCAAATTTATTGCAAATAGCCGCATCACTAGAAAAATTATCTGAACACCCTTTAGCCGAAGCAATTTTAAATGAAGCTACTGCACAAAATATAAAAACTTTGCCAGTGGAAAACTTCAAACAAATTCCAGGACAAGGGCTTAGCGGTAAAATAAATGATACTATGTATTTTGCAGGCAATAGCCGTTTATTATCGAATAATAATCTATTGACAGATGATATCATTAAAATCAGTGAAAAATTCTCTACCGAAGGCAAAACACCATTATTTTTTGCCTCTTATAAAGAGATTATAGGTATTATAGTCGTAGCTGATGTCATAAAACCAACCAGTCCTCAAGCTATATCCGAATTAAAAAACATGGGCATAGATGTAATCATGCTAACGGGTGATAATGCTAGAACAGCGCAACATATCTGCAATCTTGTCGGCATAAATCACGTTATTTCCGAAGTTCTGCCACAAGATAAAGAACAGGAAATACAAAAACTGCAAAATGCTGGCAAAAAAGTAGCAATGGTAGGTGATGGCATAAATGATGCTCCAGCACTCGCCCGCGCTAATGTAGGCATAGCCATTGGAGCTGGCACAGATATAGCTATTGATTCTGCTGATATCGTTTTAATGAAGAGCGATTTACTTGATGTTGCCACAGCTATAAAACTCAGTAAAGCCGTTATCACCAATATCAAACAAAATCTGTTTTGGGCTTTCATTTACAATATAATCGGTATACCAATTGCTATGGGATTATTTTATACGACTTTCGGTCTAAAACTCAATCCAATGATTGGCGCTCTTGCCATGAGTTTTAGTTCCGTTTTTGTCGTCAGCAATGCTTTAAGATTGCGCTTTTTCCACGCTACACATCAAACATTATCCCCAGCAAAACAAAACACAGTTAAAAATGCTGAAGTAAATATCATTTCAGTAAATATAAACACAAAATCCAAAGGAGATGTTTCCATGAGTTTCTTAGGAAATATATTCAACAAACAATCTGGCACAAAAAAAGTTATCTCTATTGAAGGCATGATGTGCCAACATTGCGTAAAACACGCCACTGAAGCATTACAAAAAATTGATGGCGTAAGCGATGTAACAGTAAGTTTAGAACAAAAAAACGCTGTTGTTTATGTAAATGACAAAGTTACTGATGATATGCTTAAAAATGCTATCATTGAAGCAGGCTATGAAGTAACAGCTATAAATTAATCATCATAAAAAAGACAGCCTTTATTGATTTAAAAGCTGTCTTTTTTAGTATAAATCACTTATAATGAAAAAAATTACATATCACAAAATAATGAAAGGATTTTATTTAATGCGCAGAAAAATACTTTATACTACTATTTTATCCTTATTGACATTTTTATTCGCCACTTGTAGTTTTGCTCAAGAACAGACGTCATCAACAAATTCTCCCCAAAATATAACAGAGCAAATCGATTTAAAAAAATACTTTGATGACTTAAATGGTACAATTATTTTTTATAATCCTGAAAACGAAAAATACATTGTTTATAATGAGCAATTAAGTGAAAAACCATCTTCTCCATGCTCTACATTTAAAATATTTTCCACTTATGTAGGACTTTTAACAAATCATATTGACCCAGAAAACTCACTGCGCCGTTGGAATGGCACAAAGTACTGGATGAATGAATGGAACCGCGACATTGATTTAGACAATGCCTTTAAATATTCTTGCGTATGGTATTATCGTCGTGTCATCGATGATATTGGACAGGAAACAATGCAACAATATCTCAATGAATACAATTATGGCAATAAAGATATCTCTGATTGGAAAGGTGATTTGAATACGAACGAACCTTCCTATGATCTTAAAGGCTTTTGGATAGAGTCTTCACTTAAAATTTCACCAAAAGAACAAACACAAGTTATATCAAAAATCTTTGCCGATTTACAAAAAGCAAATAATCAAGCAGTAATTAATGAAATGAAGCATGTAATGCTTGCCTACGAAAATACAGACCAAAACCTAAAAATCTACGGCAAAACTGGCTACGGCGTTGTAAATGATGAACCAGCAGATGCATGGTTTGTTGGTATGTACGAAGTTAATGGCAAAATAAATTATTTTGCCCTTCGCCTTGATAACCCGAAAAACGCCGAAAGTACCAGTGTTAAAGCAAAAGAAATTGCTATAAACATCATTAAAGATAACGCAGATAAACTTTTCTAAATAACTAAAAAAGGAATGTAGCATTGATATAAATTTTGCTTACATTCCTTTTTTATTTTATATTATTTTAAACGGCGCGCGCGTTCGATAACAAATCTATAATCGTATTTTATTTTAGCGGCTAATCTATAGCTTACAAGTGTAGCTAAGATAGCAAATATACCGCCTGCAATACCTACACTGCCAAGTCCGAATATATCTACAGAGATAGAACCTGCAAAAGCACCTAAAGCGATGCCAACATTGTAGGAAGAGGAAGTCAAAGAACCAGCTAATGCCATTGTTCCAGGATAAAATTTCTTAGAAATCTGCAAATAATACATCTGAGTTGGTGTATTCAACAAATACATCAATAGACCTAAGATAAAAATAGTGATACTTCCAGCGATAAAATAAGTCATAGTGAAAGTCAATAATATAGAAGCGATTGCCTGCAAAGCAAATACAATCCAAAGATTGCGCATACCGCCAATTTTATTTAAAAATGGTGATGTTAAATTACTGATAATAGCTGCTATACCAAAAATGATAAAAGCTAGACTTAGCATATCTTCAGGAAGTGCCAATTTTTCCGCTAAAATAGGTGTCAGATATGTATAAAAACAGTACGAAGCAGAACCGCTTAAAATCATAGCCGAAGCAGCCATAATAATACGTTTATCAGTCAACAATACTAATTGTCCTTTAAGATTGCTAGTTTGTGGCATACTTTTTTTTGGTAAACGTTTTAAGACCAATATGAATAAGATTATGCTTACTATTGTAATAAATGCAAAAGCTGCTCGCCATGAAGCAAATTGGGTGATGAGCATACTGAAAGGCACACCGACAACTGATGCGATATTAAATCCGGCAAATATCAGAGAAATTACAGAAGATGTATACTTTCGCATAGCAACATCTGGCGCAAAAGTCATAGAAATTGAAATAGTAGCACTTGATACAGCCGCTAAAAATACACGTGATGCTACCATCATCGCATAACTTCCTGCTGTCATACAAGCAATATTGCCGACAATGAATAAGAATATTAAAGTGAGCAATGTTTTATGGCGAGGAAAACGCGATAAAAACGCTGTAATAACAGGAGCTCCTATCGAATACACCACGGCAAATACAGAAATTAAAAGACCAGCTTGGGTGATAGGTACATTTAAATCAGTAGCAATATTTGGCAAGATACCAATAATTACATACTCACATGTTCCCAGCGCAAAACTAAGTAAAACCAAAGTAAACACTGATAAATTAAACATAAAATAAAATTTCTCCTTATAAAATATTCAATTTTGAACTACATTATAATTATTTTCATGGATAATTTCAAGTTGTTTTTTGGAAAACTTCACCATAAATTAAACGAAAAATACCATTTAATTGTATAAAAAAACTGCTGATTACCTCATCAGCAGTTTTCTTTTATCATCATTCTATTGTATTTATGAGTTTGCCAATCTGTGGAATTTCACATACAACACAATCGCCTTTTCTGAGCCATTTTCCTGGTCTATAACCCATGCCTACACCTGATGGTGTTCCTGTCGCTATGATATCGCCAGCTTCTAATGTCATTCCCTGTGATAATTCTGAAACGATATACGGAACATCATGCAAGAACAAACTTGTATTTGAATTCTGGCGCAATTCTCCATTTACAGTGCATTTTACATCTACTTTCAATGGAAATGGCAATGCTGATTTATGCAAAATTACAGGACCCATAGCGCTGTAAGTATCAAGTGATTTACCTCTAAACCACTGCATATGCTTTTTCTGCAAACGGCGCGATGAAAAATCATTGAATACACTGTAACCGAAAATATAATCTTCAACATCTTCTATTTTGATATTTTTTCCAGTCTTACCAATTATAACGGCTAATTCCACTTCATAATCAAGTGCACTATCCACATCGAATTGACCTTGAACAGCTTCATTCGTACCTAAAATTTTTATAGCTCGTTTACCAAAATAAACAGCATCATTCGTATCCTTTTTAAAATTAGCAACACGGTCTTTTGTTTCTTCTAAATGAGCGCTGTAATTTACACCTACGCATAAAATATCATGAATAGGTCTTTCTATCGGAGCTAATATTTTAATATCTTTTGTCGCTGTTTTAAACAGACTTTCATCTTGCAAAGATTGCTGTAATCTCTGTATGTCTTCATCAGTTAAATTTTCAATTACTTTTTGCATTGTCGAGCAATCTTTTTGTGCAAAAATATCTTTTAAATTCAATACAGCTGTTTCAGCTTTATTGAATATACCGATATTCACTGTATCATCTTGAAAATATCGTACGAATTTCATCATTTTCACTCCTTTTTATTTAGTAAAAAAGCAGGGCAATAATACCCTGCTAAAATTACTCAATTAAAGTCTTTTTACTGCTTCAGAAAGAGGTGGTACAATCTGTTTTTTACGGGACATTACGCCTGGTAAATACATAACAGATTTGCTAGCATCTTGTTTAAATGCTTCACCGATTAAGTTTTTAGGTTCACCGCTGAATAATAAATAGCTACCTTCGTTAATGATATCAGTTACGATAACAAGGGACATAGCATATCCTTCTTTTTCGCAAACTTGAGCCATATTAGCTAAGATTTCATCTTTCATAGCCATTACTTGGTCAGTATCCATTACAGATAACTGGCTGATGAGCATTGGATAGTTGCCAATCTGGAATTCTTTGGAGTCATTTTTAACGATATCTGCTGGAGTCATATCGCCGATATCTGCGCCAGCTTTAAGCATTGCTAAGCCGTATTCTTTATAATCAACGCCTGCAATTTTTGCTAAATATTCAACAGCATCTTTATCTGCCTGAGTGCAAGTTGGAGATTTAAACAATACTGTATCAGAGATGATAGCGGATAAGAGTAAACCTGCAATCTGCTGAGGAATTTCAACATTATTTTGCTGATACATATTTGTAACAATTGTGCAAGTGCAACCTACTGGACGAACGTTAATGAAAATAGGGTCACTTGTTTGAAGTCCACCAAAACGATGATGGTCTACTACTTCGATGATTTTACCAGATTCAATACCTTCTACAGCTTGACCGAGTTCATTGTGGTCAGTCATGATGATAGATTGTTTTTCTGGCATCATGAATTTATCTTTGCTAACAATACCAACGAGTTTACCATTTTCTACAACTGGATAATTGCGATATTCATTTGTTTCTAAAATACCTTTAACATCGCTTATCATATCAGTTGGTTTGAAAGATACTACATTTGTAGTCATGATGCTAGATACTGGTGCGCACTGGCTGATAAGACGAGCTGTGCTGTAAGTATCAAATGCAGTAGTGAGAACAATAACGTTTTTATCTTTTGCTTTAGCGATTATTTCTTCAGAAACTACTGCATCACTTGTGATAATCATGCAAGATACACCGAGGTCAATGCATTTATCATAAGCTTTTTCTGGTCTATTGCCAATAATTACAATTTCACCAGCTTTGATAGTGTCTGCAACGCGTTCAATGCAACTTGCAATAACTTTGATATCGCCTGTGATTTTAGCTGTATCATTACCTTTTACTAATACTTTTGCTTCAATTACATTTTCAATATCAACAATAGAAGCACCAGAAGCGGATACACTATCTAATGTAATTTCTTGGAAATAAGCTTTTGCTAAATCGCTGACACTTGCCATACCAACGAGTTTATCTTCTTCATCGACAACAGGCACGGAACGAAGACCAGCTTCTTTCATAGCCATGCCTAAAGTACGAAGGTTATCTGTAGTTTTCACTTTTTTAGTTACGCTGATAGCAATATCACTTACACGTGGATAAATATCAGTTATAAGCTGTGGAGCCTGTGCTTTAAAGTAATCCAAAGCGTATTTTGTTTCTTTGTTAATGCTGCCAGCACGAGCTGCTACAACATTTTTTGCGCCCATAACATTTTTTAAATTTGCATATGCAATAGCAGAGCAGATAGAGTCCGTATCAGGATTTCTATGACCGATGACATAAATATTTTTTTCTGTGCTCATAAATTAGCCTCCATATTTTAAAATATAACTTTATTATAGCATTATAATGAATATCTGCAAAACCATTTTGTACTTAAAATCTTTAAACCATAGCTCTTTTTCACTGTAAACTGTAAATTTGCTTAGATTACAATAAAAATATTTATATAATTAAGTAATAAATTCACTTTAACTATAATAATTGCTAAAAAACGACACAACCTATATAATTATAGCGTATATAATGTAGAATATATTTATAAATATTACTTTACAAATCAAAATATTTAACAATAAATTATCTCAAAGAAAGGATTTTTTATGAAACCATTACCTAAAGAATATTTAAGTCGTTTAATCCGTGCTGTAGTAGAATTTCAACTCATTGAGGATAACGATAAAATTTTAATCGGATTATCCGGTGGCAAAGATAGCCTGTTCATGGCATATGCACTCACAGAATTAAAAAACACCTTAAAGAAAAACTTTTCTTTAGGTGCTATTACGATAAATCCAATGTTCACAAAAGATTTTTCTTGCCAAGAAATACAAAATTTCTGTGACAAATTAAATATACCTTACCATATTCATCAAGTTAATATTGCTGAAACAATTGCTAACCAAGATAACAAAAACGCTTGTTATTCCTGTGCATTTTTCCGCCGTGGCGCTATTAATGGATATGCTAAAGAACATGGCTACAACAAAGTTGCTTATGCTCATAATCATGATGACGCTGTAGAAACATTTTTTATGAACTTATTTTATTCCGGTCAGCTTAAGACTTTCATGCCATCAACGTATTTAAGCCGTTCTGATATCACGGTTATCCGTCCGCTCTTATATTTCCGTGAAGCAGAAATACGCGATGCCATTTCACTTCACGGACAAAAACCTTGCGCTCCACCTTGTCCTTTTAATGGCAATACTATGCGCCAAAAAGCTAAAGAATTGATTGAAACACTGTCTAAAGACAATCCTAAATTGTATGAACATTTAGCTGCTGGCATGCGCGTAACAGCTATCGGTGATTTATGGCCAGCGCCAAAAAGTCGCAAGGAAATGAAACCATTTTATTATAAATTCTTTAAAAATCAATCTTGATGAATACATTCTGGAGGTTTTTTTCTTCTACTAAAAAGAACATGCTTGCACATTGATGAACATTTTTTCATTATAAAGTTTAAGAGTTTTTCATCCCAAAACAAAATATCGCCAACTGTTAAATCATTCATCAATACATTACCTCCATTCTAAATCACAGCAAAATAAATCATATCTAAATTATAAAATCTTTATGTAAAAAATATATTATCACTAAGTGAAATCTATGTATTAAAAAAGCTGCGCTAATCTTTGCGCAGCTTTTCTTTGTTTAATAAAAATATTATTTTATTATTTTATCGAGTTCAGCAAATAGTGCATCTACTAATTTATCTTCCGGAACTTTGCCAATGATTTCACCTTTGCGGAATAATAAACCTTCACCTTTTCCACCAGCAATACCGATATCAGCATCACGCGCTTCACCTGGGCCATTTACCACACAGCCCATTACTGCTACTTTAACAGGTTTTTTTATGCCATCTAAGCGTTTTTCTACTTTAGCCGCAATGCTTGGCAAATCAATATTGCAACGACCACAAGTAGGACAAGAAATGAGCGTAGGACCGTATTCTTTAAGTCCCAAAGCTTTTAAAATTTCATTGGCAACTTTGACTTCATTCACTGGGTCACCAGTTAAAGAAATGCGGAAAGTATCGCCTATGCCTTCAGCTAAAAGTGCACCAATGCCAACAGCCGATTTTATAATACCCGTATTGACTGTACCTGCTTCTGTTATACCTAAATGAAGCGGATAATCTACTGTTTGACTCATTAAGCGATATGCTTCAATTGTAAGTGGCACATCATGTGCTTTAAGAGAAATTTTTATATCATGAAAATCTAATTTTTCCAAAATGCGCACATGTTCCATAGCACTTTCCACTAGAGCTTTTGCCGTAACTTTGCCATATTTTGCCAATAATTTTTTATCCAACGAACCTGCATTTACACCAATGCGTATTGGAATATGTTTTGCTTTAGCTGCTGTTACTACAGCTTTAACGCGTTCTTCATCTCCGATATTGCCCGGATTTATGCGAAGTGCATCAATTCCCTGTTCAATCGCTTTAAGCGCTAATCTGTAATCAAAATGAATATCAGCTACAAGCGGTATATTCACTTGTACTTTAATATTAGCTATATTCTCTGCCGCTGTCATATCTGGTACAGCAAGGCGCACGATATCACAGCCAGCATCTTGCAACGCCTTAATCTGAGCCACTGTTGCCTCTGTATCAGTTGTTTTAGTATTTGTCATAGATTGCACAGAAATTGGCGCACCGCCACCAATTTTTACATTACCAATAGCAATTTGACGAGTTTTTCTTCTTGTTATCATCTTATTACATCCTTATCTTAAAATTATGTACACTTAAATTTTAAAAACGAATAATAAAATGCCTAGCGCAATATAAATAAAAGCATACAATAGCCTTTTTCTATATTGCGCTAAACTGATAATTTTATAAATTTATTTACTTTAATTAAATAAACGTCCTATGTCTTGTGCAGTGGCAAAGAACATCAACGAAAGAAGTAAAATAATCCCTGCCATCTGTACTACACGTACATATTTAGCTTCAATAGGCTTACCGCGTAATGCTTCTACTAGCAATACTATAAAATGACCGCCATCGAGTGCTGGAATAGGTAATAAATTGATTATACCTAAGTTTAAGCTCAAAAGCGCTGCAAATTGCAATAATGGAACAATACCTAGATGAGCTGCTTGACTCGTCATTTGAGCTACGCCGACAGGGCCAGACAATTCAGCTGATACACTACCTGTTATCATACCTATGAGCGCACTGTACATCTGATAAACAATATTTACTACAGTACTTAATGCTAAAATTATTGAGTCAACAAATCCAACATTTTGCGTTTGTACCGGTGCTGTTACACCGATTAAAGCGCGTTTTGCCTGTTCATCATATTTAGGCACAACAGAAGTTTTCATCGTTTCATCATCGCGAATAAATTCAACGCTTAAAACTTTACCATCTTCATGCTGTACTTTTTGCACGAAATCTGTCCAGCTATCAACAGGTTGACCATTGATGCTTACGATTTTATCGCCCATTTTAAGACCAGCTTGACTAGCCGCTTGACCTTCCATAACTTGACCAAGCACAGGCTCATTGATAGGCGTTTGAATACCATTGAAGAAGAATATTCCCGCAAAAATAACGAATGGCAATACAAAATTCATAAATGAACCTGCAAGAATAACAATCATTCTTGCCCATACAGGTCTAGCCCAATATGCTCTATCGCCAGCATCTTCATCCATACCCTTTTCCATACCAGCGATTTTGTTAAAGCCACCAAGCGGAATACTTCTTATAGAATAAACAGTTTCTCCTCTTCGTGTGCTCCAAATCTTAGGACCAAAACCGATAGCAAATTCATCAACTCGCATACCTGTTTTCTTTGCCGTAATAAAATGACCAAATTCATGAACTAGAACCAATAGACCAAAAACAAATACAATTGCAATGGCACTTATTAACATATTTTACTCAATTTCTCCTTTACATTCTGTCGAGTTTTTGCATCAATCTCAAATAAATCTTCTAATTCTGGCTGAACTAAAGTTACATGAGCTAGCATTTCTGCTTCTATTATATCATAAATGTCTAAAAAGCTGATTTGTTCATTTAAAAATGCTTCTACAGCGATTTCATTTGCTGCGTTCATAACGCATGGCATAGAACCACCGATTTTGCCTGCTTCATAAGCAAGTGCCAAACCGCGGAATGTATCTGTATCAGGTTTTTCAAATGTGAGTGATTGCATTTTCCAAAAATCGAGTTTTGGAGCAACACATTCCAATCGTTCTGGATAAGTGAGCGCATATTGAATAGGTAAACGCATATCAGTCGATGCTAATTGAGCAATGACTGAACCATCTACATATTGAACCATAGAATGAACAATGCTTTGTGGATGTACTACAACTTGAATTTTATCATATGATACACCATAGAGCTGTTTTGCTTCTATGACTTCTAAGCCTTTATTCATCAAAGTTGCACTGTCAATTGTTATTTTTCTGCCCATTCTCCAAGTTGGATGATTTAAGCATTGTTTTACTGATACATTTTTAAGTTCATCTATTGTCTTGCCTCTAAATGGACCACCAGAAGCTGTTACGAGAAGTTTATCCACTTTTGCCATATCTTCGCCATGTAAACACTGAAATAATGCACCATGTTCACTGTCGATTGGCATAATTTCTATGCCTTTTTCTTTAGCTTTTTGCATGACTAATTCGCCAGCTACTACTAGAGTTTCTTTATTGGCAAGAGCAATATTTTTGCCAGCTTCAATAGCTGCCATAGTAGGGCGAAGACCAGCAAATCCCATAAGTGATGTAACGACTGTATCAATCTTATCACTTGTAGCGCCTGCAATTAATCCTTCTTCACCATATAATAGCTTTGTTTCACCATTATAACGCGCTTTTAATTTTTCATAAGCATTTTTATCACAGAGTACAGCGATACTAGGTTTAAATTCATTAATTTGTTTTTCTAATAATTCATCACTAGCATTAGCTGCTAAAACTTCTATTTTTAAAATATCTGCATGATTTCTTACGACATCTAAAGTTTGTGTACCAATAGAGCCTGTTGAACCCAATACAGCAATTTTTTTCATAAACAATACTCCTTTAATCTAATCAAAAACCCAATAAAAATACCGCTGTATAATAAACAAGCGGAGCTGTGAACAACAAACTATCAAAGCGGTCTAATACTCCGCCGTGACCTGGAATTAAATTACCAGAATCTTTAATACCCACATATCGTTTAAAACAAGACTCTACTAAATCGCCTAAAGTTCCAATTACAGCAATCAAAGCTCCCATTACGAGCATAACAATTAAATTAAAACCAAAAATATTGCCTAATATTGCCATACAAATCATAGTACCTACAATACCGCCAACAAATCCTTCAATGCTTTTTTTAGGACTTATTGTTTCGCAAAGACGATGTTTGCCTATGCTACAACCAACAAAATAAGCAAATGTATCACTTGCCCATGTGCCGATGAAAGTCAACCAAACAAGTGCACAACCTGCTGTAAAATCTCCCATTAATGAATTTGTTGCCAATACAACATCACCACCTAAAGTGCGTAATGCTGTCAAATGATAAAACGGTATTACGATATACATAATACCAGCTAACATAATACATGCCTGCTGTACAGAAAAAGAACTATGATTAAATATCATCTTAAAGAATACAAACATCAATACTACCATAAATGGAAATACTATATATTCCGGTAATAATACTGCTTCTAAAATAGCATATACAGTTAAAATTGCTCCAAAAACAGTAGGTAAATTTATACCTTTATGTGCAAAAGCATGAGAATATTCTACCCATGCCAACATAGCTAAAACAAGTACAGCTATTATAAACAGCCAACTACCTGTTTGTATTATTATTCCGGCAGCTATTATCCCAACAATTCCACTGATAATTCGTGTTAGCAAAATACACACCGCCTTTAATTTAATTTCTTATCTAATCCGCCAAAACGTCTATCTCTATGTTGAAAATCAATTAGTGCTTCAATAAATTCTTCTGATGTAAAATCTGGCCAATTTGTCTTTGTAAACCAAAATTCAGCATAAGCTGATTGCCATAATAAGAAATTGCTAAGACGCATATCTCCACTTGTACGTATCATTAAATCCACAGGTGGAAGACCTTTTGTATATAAACTGTCATCAATTATTTTATCATCTATCTGTTCTACAGAAAGCGTACCATCATTTACTTGTTTTGCAATATTCTTCACAGCAGTAACGATTTCATCACGCCCACCATAGTTTATAGCTACATTAAATTTTACACCTGTATTATCTTTAGTAATTTCTTCTGCTTTATGAAATTCTTTTGCTAAAGTACCAGGTAATTCATCAATTCTACCAATAAATTTTATTTGAACATTATTTTTACATAAATCTTCAATTTGAGCTGCTAAAAAATTAGAAAATAAATTCATTAAAAAATTTACTTCCGTAATAGGTCTTTTCCAGTTTTCTGTAGAAAATGCATATACTGTTAAAACCGGAATATTAAGTTTTATACATGTCATTAATATATTTTTTACTGTGTTTGCGCCTGCTTTATGTCCAGAAGTTCTAATAAGGCCTTTTCCTGTAGCCCAACGACCGTTTCCATCCATTATTATGCCAATATGTTGAGGTAATTTATTTAAATCTAAATTATCTTTAGACACAATATGTTTCCTCTGCGTTTTTTTCTTAAAAAAAATCTTTTTGAGCATTTCCTTATTACTCCTCTTACATAAATTTACTAATATAATAAACTAGCCCCTCTTAATTAATAATAGAGGGGCTACGCATGAAAAATAATTATGCTTCAATAGCACCTGCAGGGCAGCCAGCTTGACATGCACCACATTCAACGCACATATCTGGGTCAATTTCATAATGGTTTTCGCCTTCAGAAATTGCACCTACAGGACAAGTACCAGCGCAAGCACCGCAAGAAATACATTCGTCAGTAATTTTATAAGCCATCTAGGACACCTCCTTTCGCATTTTAGCAGCAGCAGTAAGCTCTAAAATATCATCTTCTAATTTTCTCACTCTAATAATATACAATTTATCAGGGTCAACTTTAAAATAGCCTTTTATCGGCACAGTATAATTTATCTTAAATTTTACATTATTAGCATTTAATCTTTCAATAACATCAATAGCAGGTAATCCTACATATTCCATAATTATTATACTTCCATTATTTCTTTTTCTTTTTCTGCTCTAGCAGCATCTATTTCTTTGATGTATTTGTCAACGATTTTCTGTACATCTTCTTGACCTTTTTTAGCTTCATCTTCTGTTATAGATTTAGCTTTTTCTAATTTTTTAATAGCGTCATTAGCATCACGACGGATATTACGAACAGCAACTTTAGATTCTTCAGCGCGTTTATTTAAAGTCTTAACTAAATCTTTACGACGGTCTTCTGTGAGCTGTGGAATATTTAAGCGAATAACACTACCATCACTGTTAGGGCTTAAACCTAAATCAGATTTAGTAATAGCTTTTTCAATTTCATGTAACATAGTTTTTTCCCAAGGCTGAATAACAATCATTCTAGGTTCTGGTACAGAAATATTTGCTACCTGATTAACAGGAACTAAAGAGCCATAGTATTCTACAGAAACTTTATCTAAAAGTGCAGGAGTTGCACGACCTGCACGAAGAGATGCAAATTCGCCTCTTGCAGCTGTAACAGCTTTTTTCATACGTTCTTCTTGTGTTTTTATTACGTCTTTTACCATATTATGCCTTACCTCCAACAGTTGTACCTATATTTTCTCCAAGAGCAGCTTTTACAATATTTTCATGATTATCAATGTTAAATACTACTAAAGGAATTTTATTATCCATACAAAGGCTTGTAGCAGTGGAATCCATTACTGCTAAACCACGATTTAAAACTTCCATATATTCAAGACTATCAAATTTCTTAGCTTGTGGATTTTTATTAGGGTCAGAATCATATACACCGTCTGTATTCTTTTTACCCATTAAAATAACTTCTGCTTCAATTTCAGCAGCACGAAGAGCAGCTGTTGTATCTGTAGAAAAGTATGGATTACCAGTACCTGCACCAAAGATAACAACTCTACCTTTTTCCAAATGACGAATAGCCTTGCGGCGAATATATGGTTCCGCTACCTGACGCATTTCAATAGCAGACTGAACTCTACTATCTATACCCATACTTTCAAGTGCATCTTGAAGTGCCAAAGCATTCATTACTGTAGCGAGCATTCCCATATAATCAGCTGTTGCTCTGTCCATGCCCTTATTACTACCAGATAAGCCTCTCCAAATATTACCACCGCCAACAACAACGGCTACTTCAATACCGAACTCACGAACTTTTTTTATCTGTCTAGCAATAGATTCTACAACTTCTGGATTGATACCAAATCTCTGTTCTCCAGCTAAAGATTCACCACTAAGTTTGAATACTATGCGTTTATACTTAACATCAGCCACAATAAAAACCTCCATCATTACTAATAAAAAAACATTCTGTTAAATATCTTTACTTATTTTATCATATATCAATGACAAACGGTAGCTATAATTTACTATTTGTTAATATACCTTAAAATATTTTCTTTAAAACAAATATTACTCAATAAATTAATTTTTATTTTTAATGATTTACTTCTTAATAATTGAATACTGTTTAAATACTATAAGCACAAAAAAAGAGATAGATAATACATGATATACACCCTAAAAATTGTTTTTATGTCCAAATTTTAGGGTGTAGTTCAAACAATATCTATCTCTTTTTATAATCCAACTAATTTATTTCTATAATATTATGCATCTTTTAAGAAAGCACTATAACCTTTTTTAGTTTCATACACATCAATTTTACTAGTGATTTCCCATGGAGCGTGCATATTGAGTACAGCTACACCACTATCAATTACCTGCATACCATAAAGAGCCATGATATACGCTATAGTTCCGCCACCGCCAAGGTCAACGCGACCAAGTTCAGAGAACTGAATAGATACATTATTTTTGTCCATGATAGAACGAATATTGCCGAGATATTCAGCATTTGCATCATTAGAACCAGATTTACCACGAGCACCTGTAAATTTATTAAATGCCATGCCATGACCGAGATATGCAATATTTTTCATATCAAAAGAAGATTTGTATAAAGCATCATAAGCAGATGTTACATCAGAAGAAAGCATTTTAGAATTAGCAAGGCAACGTCTTAATGATAAATCACTGTATTGTCCAAGTAAATTCAAGATTTCAGCTAATGTATTTTCAAAGAAACGAGATTGCATTCCTGTTGCACCAACAGAACCGATTTCTTCTTTATCAACTAAAAGGCAGCATGATGTGCGTTTCATTGTCTTTGTTTCAAGCATAGCTACAAGAGAAGTATATGCACAAACTCTATCATCTTGACCATAAGAGATAATCATACTGCGGTCAAAACCAAGTTCACGCGCTTTACCAGCTGGAACAACTTCCAATTCAGCAGAAAGGAAATCTTCTTCTTCAAAATCGTATTTTTTGCCAACGATTTTCAAAACATTTGCTTTAACAGCTTCTTTTTCTGTATCTTTAAGTGGAATTGTACCCACAAGGATATCGAGATTTTCACCTTCTATAACTTTAGCAGCATTTTTCTGCATCTGTTCTTGAGATAAGTGAACTAACAAATCTGTAACGCAAAATACTGGGTCAGCTTCATCTTCCCCGATGACAACATCAACAACTGTTCCATCTTTTTTTACAACTACACCATGAATAGCAAGCGGTACAGTAACCCACTGATATTTTTTAATACCACCATAATAATGTGTATCCATATAAGCAAGTCCACCATCTTCATAAAGTGGATTTTGTTTAATATCAAGGCGTGGGCTATCTATATGAGCACCGAGAATATTCATGCCGTTTTCCATAGGTTCGCTACCAATATTGAATAAAGCTACAGATTTTTTCATGCAAACAGCATAAACTTTATCACCAGTTTGAAGTGTTTCATTGTTAGCTAAAATAGTGTTTAAATCTTTATATCCACAACTTTCAGCTTGAGCAATGATTTCTTTTACACATTCACGTTCTGTTTTGCATTGGCTTAAAAAATTACGATAATTAAGACAAAGTTTTTCTAATGCTTTTTTTTCACTAGCAGAATAATTATTCCATATATCTTTTTTCAATGATTGTTTATCTTTCTTTTTAGCCATAAAAATTACCTCTTTAAAATAATTTTAAATACATAATATAGATATTATAGCAGATTTATTACCATGTTAAAAATAAAAAAAAATTTATTGCCTATCTCTAGACAATAAATTTCTAATAAGTATACTTTAAGCTTTTATATTCATTTTTTCTTCAATTATATCAAAAATTAATTGAGCAAGTTCTGTTTTTTTCATCAATGGTGCTTGTTTTATTTGCCCATCACGTGTGATAATCTTAGCAATATTTGTATCAACATTAAAACCTGCTTGTGCTTGACTTACATCATTTGCCACAATCATATCCAAGTTTTTACGTTGTAATTTTCCTTGCGCATATTCTAAAACATTTTGCGTTTCAGCAGCAAAGCCTACTAAAAACTGTTTATCCGTCTTCTTTTCACCAAGACCTTTTAAAATATCTGGATTTTTGACGAGTTCTATTGTCATAACTTCATCAGATTTTTTAATTTTCTGCTCAGCAACTTCTTTTACACGATAATCAGATACAGCTGCTGCCATGATTGTTATATCGCTATCTGGAAAATACTGCTCAATATTGCTCTGCATATCGCGTGCAGACTCTACTTTAATCACTTTTACATTTTCCGGTGCAGGAAGATTAGTAATGCCTGAAACGAGCACTACATCAGCTCCGCGCTGTGCTGCTTCCTCAGCTATGGCATACCCCATTTTTCCACTAGAACGATTGCTAATATAGCGCACTGGGTCAATCGGTTCTCTAGTGCCTGCTGCACTTACTATTACTTTTTTACCTGCAAGCGATTGCTTCTTATCCATTTTAGCAAAATAATCTTCTACTTCATGGAATAAGTCTACAGCTTCTGGCAATCTTCCTATACCATTTACACCACAAGCAAGATGACCACTAGCTGGCTCAATTATTTTGTAATTAAATTGACGTAAAGTATCCAAGTTGCGCTGTGTTATTGGATTTGTATACATATTGCTATTCATAGCTGGTGCTAATAATACAGGTGCTTTTGTTGCCATGATAACTGTAGAAAGCATATCATCAGCTATGCCACCAGCAATTTTACCAATTATATTGGCTGTAGCTGGTGCAACGAGCACTAAGTCAGCTAAATTAGCCAATGCAATATGTTCAACATTCCAATTTGTAACTTTTTCCCACATAGAAACATTGACAGGATTGCCACTGATTTCTTGAAATGTGAGTGGTGTTACGAAATTAGTAGCCTCTTTTGTCATGACTACATGCACATTAGCCCCTGCTTTGCGCAGACGACTGGCAACTTCTATAACTTTATAGACAGCTATCCCACCGCAAACAGCCAACAAGACATTTTTATCTTTCAGCATTTTTTAGCCCCTTATTATAATGCTTTTTTTTCACGTTTATAAGTGATTTTATCTTCAGCAATTTCTTCAAGAGCATTTGTTACATCTTTGTGAGATTGTAATTGGGATTTTACAGGAGAACCTGTTAAAATTTGTCTAGCTCTTTTTGCTGCTAATACCACTAATGTGTATTTACTATCAACTTTTGGTAAAAGTTGGTCCATAGAAGGATGTACAATATCCATTATAAATCCTCTCCTTTTTAAATCATTTTACTTTTTTTCATTCATAAGCTCTTGTAGCTTATCTAAATTATTATACACTGCACAGCGTTCTGCTTCAATAATATATTCGATTTTTCTAACTACATCATCGACTACATCATTTACAATAATATAATCATAATTATTGCCACGTGAGATTTCGCCTACAGCTTCATCAAGACGGCGTACAATTGCTTCTTCAGAATCTTTGCCACGACCGCGAATGCGTTTTTCGAGTTCTTTTAAAGATGGTGGAATTAAAAATATAAATGTAGCTTCTTTTAAAAAGATTTTCTGCACATTTAATGCACCTTTTGTATCGATTTCAAGTAGCATATCACGGCCACTTTCTAATACTTCGCGCACTTTTTCCACTGGTGTACCATAATAATTACCATAAACTTCTGCCCATTCCAAAAGTTTATTTTCATTAATCATCTGTTGAAATTCTTCTTTTGATAAAAACCAATAGTCTTTACCATTAACTTCGCCTACGCGTGGCGCACGAGTAGTTGCTGAAATAGAATATGCTATTTCACTATGCTTTTGCAATAATTGTTTGCAAACTGTCCCTTTTCCTGTACCTGATGGTCCAGAAATGACTATCAAATTCCCCTTTTTTTTACTCATCGTTTTAATCCTTTTCTCTTCTTATTTCAATATTAATTCGGCTGGCCACTGTTTCTGGCTGTACAGCAGATAATATGACATGTCCGCTGTCCATGATAATCACAGAACGAGTCTTCTTGCCAAATGTTGCATCTATTAAATTTTTGGCTTCTTTTGCATCTTGAATAATTCTCTTCACAGGTGCTGACTCTGGGCCAATTATGGAAATAATTCTGTTAGCGGCTACGATATTACCATAACCAATGTTAATCAAATTAACTTTCATTATTACAGCTTCACCTTTAATGGTTATTCAATATTTTGGATTTGTTCACGTATCTTTTCTAATTCGCCTTTTATTTCTACTACTAATTTAGCGATATTAGCATTATTAGCTTTCGATGCCATTGTATTCGTTTCGCGATTCATCTCTTGTACAATGAAATCCATTTTTCTGCCGATATTACCTTTGGCATTTAAACTTTCGCCAAACTGTTGTAAATGACTGTCCATGCGTACAAGCTCTTCTGTAATATCTATTTTGTCAGCCATTATAGCACATTCTTGAATAACGCGACTTTCCTCAATATCTGTTTCCGCCAAAAGTCCATTCAATACTTCCATTAAATGATTGCGATAATTAACCAATCTTTCTGGAGCAACTAAACGAATTTTTTCCACTAAATCAGCAATTACAGCTATGCGTTTCGTCAAATCTTTTTTGAGATTTTCTCCTTCGATTTCTTTCATCTTAACGAAGGCTTCTGTAGCTTCTTTAACCGTTTTAAGCAATAAAGGTTTTATTTCTTCTAAATTGAGCTGTACATCTTCTTCATTAACAATTCCCGGATAAGAGGCTAAATCCACCAAGGAAATCTTGTCAAATTTACTTTTTTTATACGCTTTTTTTATCGTATTTTCAATTTCCTGCAAGCTACTATAATACGCAACTAATAAATTTCTGTCAACTGATAATTGTTTTTTATTATCGCTATTATCAACAAAATTTATATATATGTCTATTTTACCACGTAAATTATATTCGTTCAAAACACCAACAATATCCGTCTCTAATGAACGCAACATATTTGGCATACGCACTGATACATCACGATAACGATTATTTACGGCTTTCATTTCTACGCCGATTTTATATTTACCATCATCAAACTGTGCACTGCCAAAACCAGTCATACTTCTTGGCACATTAATCCCCCTTAATCAACCCATCTAGCTTCATATACTTTTGTAGCTGGGCCAGTCATATAAATATGATTATTGTCAGCCCATTCAATTTTAAGTATACCACCATCAAGTTCTACTTGTATCTGTCGTTTAGTCAAATTATTGAGCATGCATGCAACACCTGTAGCACAAGAACCCGTTCCACATGCTAATGTAATGCCAGCACCACGTTCCCAAACACGCATACGTACATAACCATCATTTTTAATTTCTACAAATTCCGTATTTGTCTTACGTGGAAAAGCACTATGTGTTTCAAATTTAGGACCGATTTCATCCAATTTAATTTCGTTGATATCATCTACAAAGACAACACAATGTGGATTGCCCATAGATACACATGTCATCTTATAATTTTTTCCATCAACTATGATATCTTCATTGATTACTTTTCCATTGCCAAAGCCAGCAACTGGAATTTTGTCACCTTCCAAAATTGGTTCTCCCATATCAACATGAACAGTACCATCTTCTTGAATTTCTGGAATGATGATGCCAGCTCCCGTTTCTACTGCAAATTTACGCTTAGTAGTGAGCCCTGCACCATAAACAGCTTTAGCAAAACAACGAATACCATTGCCACACATTTCAGCTTCACTACCATCGCTGTTGATAATCTGCATGCGAAAATCTGCTACTTTTGATGGCAAAATAAAAATAACACCATCTGCACCTGCACCAAAATGACGGTCACAGATTTTTTCGGCATTATTTCTGATTTCAGACACATCTTCACCATTAAACGCATTTACCAGTACAAAATCATTTCCACAAGCCTGCCATTTAACAAAATCAAACTTCATTACAAAATCCTCCTTAAAATCATATACGATTTTACCTTAATTTATATATTGTCTGCAACAAACAATATAGATTTTATAACAAATAACTAAAATATAGTTCGCTATTTATTATCAATAATCCTGCTTAAATACATTGTACATATCTATTTTCTTTCATAATACATCAATTAATGCTGATTTTTTGACGAAAAATGCCTAGATGAAAACCTACCACTATTTACACAACATCAAAAAATCATTAAAATAAATATACTGCTTAGTTTTCCTATAAAAATATCTAAATAATTAAAAATCAACCAATATAATTGCGATAAAATTATACTGAAAGGAGCTATTTTTTATGAGCTTAGACGGTTTTTCTTTAAAACCTTTAATAGATGAATTAAATGAAAAAATCGCTGGTGGTCGCATTGACCGCATTTGTCAGCCAAATAAGCAAGATGTATATTTTTATATACGTCAACCAAGACAAACTCATATTTTATATTTATCCATAAATCCTCAAAACCCTATGGTAAATATAACACCTGTTCAACCGGAAAATCCACCTGAACCACCTGTTTTTTGCATGGTTTTACGCAAACAGCTCGAAGGCGGACGCATTGCCTCAATCAGTCAATACGGTCTTGACCGCATGGCATTAATCGATATTGATACATTAGGACCTAAAGGTGTTATCATAACAAAAACACTAGTTGCTGAACTGATGGGAAAATACAGTAATTTAATTTTAATGCAAGATGGAACTATTATTGATGCTTTCCGCAAAGTCGGTGAAAATAATAACCGTGTACGCACTGTTCTGCCTGGTCATCAATATGAATTACCCCCTGTTCAAGATAAATTAAATATATTAAATGCCAATTCCGAAGATTTTATTGAACGCGTAAAAATATATAAAGAAGGCACCCTATATCAAGCAATTTTAGCTAGTGCACTCGGTTTTGGTCCTGTTAGCGTTCAGGAAGTCATTTATCTTGCTGGATTATACGATGATTTATTAATTAAAGAAATGGATAATAGTGATTTTCAATCATTGCAAAAAGCCATTGATGAAATAAAATCTTGTTATCTGCAAAAAGAATTTTCTCCAACTCTTGTCCTGGATAAAAAACAAAAGATAAAAGCAATGACACCATTTGCCTTGCATACTTTTCCTGAAAATAAATTTACAGTACAGACATTTGATACAATGAATGATTTAATGGAACAATCTAAGAACTTTGTGAACAGCAACAAAATTCCTGAAAAAGACACATATTTAAAAATCATTCATAATGAAATAAATCGCTTGGTGAAAAAAGAAAAAATACTTGCTGAAGAATTTTCTAAAGCGCAAAAAGCAGAAAAACAAAAAATAAAAGCTGATAATTTAATGACATACCAATATCAGTTTACAGACCATAAAGACAAAGAAATTTCTGTACCTAATATTTATGACGAAAATGGTGCACTCATAAAAATTACGCTTGATACTAAACTCACATTAATTCAAAATGCACAGGCTTATTATAAAAAATATGATAAATTAAAGCGTTCTCAAGAAATGTTACAAATTCAGATTAAACAATGTCATCGCGATAAAAATTATGCTCAATCCATTGAAGCCGCCCTTGATACAGTAAATACTTTTTCTGATATTGAAGATATAAAGCAAGAAATGATAAAAGCAGGCTTTATACCACCTGATACAAAGAAAAAAGCCTCTGTTGCTCCATCTAAACCATATAAATTCAAATTGCCAAATGATATGATTTTATATGTAGGCAAAAATAACTATCAAAATGATAAACTGACTTTCAAAGTAGCACACAACGATGATATATGGCTTCATACAAAAGATATTCCTGGCTCTCATGTCATCATCGATACAAAAGGCGATGAAGTAGATGAAGATACAATATTTTTAGCTGCCCAAATCGCAGGATATTTCAGCAAAGCTCGTAACTCTTCTAAAATTCCAGTCGATTATGTACAGCGTAAATATGTAAAAAAACCATCTGGTGCAAAACCTGGTTTTGTTATCTTCACTAATAATAAAACATTGTATGTAACACCTGATGAAGAACAAATTCAATCAATTATAAACTACGATTTAAATAAAAAATAAACAAAAAAGGCTTGGATTTTTAAAATCCAGGCCTTTTTATTTCATTAATTATTGTGCCTGCTGAGTCGTCTGTGCTTCAGCATTAGTTTGTGGCTTCATTGTCATTAAACCAAAATCAATTAATTTAGTATCTTTATCAAATACAAACACCATTGCCACCATCTTTTCATTAGTAAAAGATGCTATATATGTTAATTTATCTTGTTGTCCATTAGGTTGTAATCTTTCAAAAGAGAAAAATCTTTCTTGATTTAAATCACCCATTTTAGTTTTAATATCATTTTTTAATCCTACAAAATCTTTTTCATTTAATTTAGTTTTTAATCCTTCACTGAGATTAGCAGAGACTTTATCATAATTGACATTATCACTAGTTAGAGCCGCAATAAATGTATCAGCTACTTTTTGTTCTTTGTTTAAATCTCCACCATCAGCAGCCATACAAATACTTGAAAATGCCATTACCATTACCATTACCACAGTTAAAAATAATACTAGTTTTTTCATAAAAAACCCTCCTTATTTACTCCAAACGATATTCATAAGTTCAGAGTATTCATCTTGCATTTGTTTTATAATATTATTTAACACAGCAATAATTATTTTACTTTCATCATCATCTTCTCCCATGATACAGCTGTCTAAAATCAAATCATTTTGCTGAGTTAAATAAAATTTATAAGATTTATACTTAGCATTTAATTTATTTAAAAAGGAAACTACTTTTTCTGTATTTTCCACACTAGAA
Organism: Megamonas hypermegale; assembly: GCF_900187035.1. Taxonomy (NCBI): domain Bacteria; kingdom Bacillati; phylum Bacillota; class Negativicutes; order Selenomonadales; family Selenomonadaceae; genus Megamonas; species Megamonas hypermegale. Next base: position 587,922 of record NZ_LT906446.1, on the reverse strand, counting down.
ATTAATTGCACTCTAATCATGCGATAAATACTATCATCTAAAATTATCGCCATAGGAAGTTGCTGTCCCTTAACCATAATTCTAGAACGAAATATCACTGTATTAAATTCATCTTTAAATTCTTCAAAATTAAATCCAGTGATATTATTTATTGTTAAATATTCCTTAAATTTTTAAGCTTTATTATTCATAAATTCATACTCCTTTTAGCATAATATATTAACATAAGAAATATGTATTTTTTAGTTTTGTATATTTTACATCTATTTATGTTTTCTTTCAATAAAAAAATAAAATTAATATAAAAAGCTATCATACAAAAATAAATGTATGATAGCTTTTATCTTCCATAATTATCTTTTAAGTTTTTGAATTTCTTCTAATAAATAGTCATTTAATACGCGAATATACGTACCTTTCATACCAAGTGATTTAGATTCAATTACACCAGCAGATTCAAATTTACGCAATGCGTTGACTATTACAGAACGTGTAATACCTACGCGGTCTGCAATTTTAGAAGCTACTAATAGACCTTCAGTGCCATTTAATTCGCTTAAGATATTAACAGCAGCTTCGATTTCAGAATAAGAAAGTGTAGCAAGTGCAATCTGAACAGTAGCTTTTTTACGTGCTTCAACTTCCATTTTTTGAGAATTATCACGTAAAATTTCCATGCCAACAACTGTTGCACCATATTCAGCTAATAATAAATCATCATCGTTAAATTCTTCATTAAATTTAGCCAATACTAATGTAGCAATACGTTCACCTACACCGTAAATAGGTACGATTGTGACAACTTTTCCTTCAACTTCACAAATATCTTTTTCAGCACCAAAAACACAATGTTCTTGTTGTTTAATATTTGGAGATGTTGCATCCATTTTTAACAACCAATTAACATAATGTTTTGGGAATTCTCCCTGGCTTACGATTTTGTCAATCATAGTGTCACATTCAAAATCATCGAGGAATGCATAGCCGTAAATTTTACCTGTTTTACTTACAATATATACATTCGCTTCGATAACATTGCTAAGTACGCGAGAGATGCTATCGTATTCTACAGCTTCTGCTTTTTGAAGTAATTTATTTATTTTTCTTGTTTTTTCGAGTAAAGACGCCATCTGTTATCCCCTTCCTGAGCAAGAGTTTTTCCCCTGCTAAACCATTTCCTTTATTTATTTTAACATATATATTCTTAATTTAAAAGAATAATTGTTATATTTTTTAGAATTTTGTACAATATTATTTAACAATTTTAATCCCCCACTAAAAGCGGGGGATTAAAGATATAGCTTATAAAATAAATTGACTTAAATCGCGGTTTTTGATGATGCCACCAAGTTTTTCATTTACATAATTAGCATCAATCATTACATTTTTTTCTTCAAGTTCTGGTGCATCAAAAGATAAATCTTCTAATAATTTTTCCATAATAGTATGCAATCTTCTTGCACCAATATTTTCTGTCTGTTCATTAACTTCACAAGCAACTTGCGCTAAACGTTCAATTGCATCTTCTGTAAAATCAATAGTTACACCTTCAGTTGCTAAAAGTGCTTTATACTGTTTTAACAATGCATTAGTTGGTTCAGTTAAAATACGTTTAAAATCAGCTTCAGTCAAAGAACTGAGTTCTACGCGAATTGGAAAACGACCTTGAAGTTCTGGGATTAAATCAGATGGTTTTGCCATATGGAAAGCACCAGCTGCGATAAATAAAATATGATCTGTTTTCATTTGACCATATTTTGTGGAAACGGTGCTACCTTCTACGATAGGTAAAATATCACGCTGTACACCTTCACGAGAAACATCTGGACCAGAGGAAGAACCTTTTACTGCAACTTTATCAATTTCATCGAGGAAAATAATACCATTGCGTTCTGCAATGCGTAATCCTTCATGTGCAATTGATTCCATATCGAGTAATTTTTGAGCTTCTTCTTGTTTAAATATTTCACGTGCTTGTGCTACTGTTACTTTGCGTTTTTTACGTTTTTTTGGCATGAGATTACCAATCATATCTTGAATGTTATTGCTCATATCTTCCATGCCAGAACCTGCAAACATACCAATTACAGGTGAACTTTTTGGTTCAACGTTGATTTCAACAATTTCATTTTCTAATTCACCTTTTTGAAGGCGTTTTCTGCACCATTCACGGCCAGCGGAATATTTTGGTTCTTCTACTGGTTTTTCTTCTGCATCTTCATCTTTGCTGCCACCAAATAAAGCATTAAGTGGATTACTTACAGATTTTTCCTTCGGTTCAGGTACAAAAATATCAAGAATTCGTTCTTCTGCCATTTCCTTAGCTTTATCTTGAACTGCTTCTAATTTTTCCTGTTTAACCATGCGAACAGCTGCTTCTGCTAAATCTCTAACCATGGATTCAACATCGCGACCTACATAACCAACTTCAGTAAATTTTGTAGCTTCTACTTTAACAAACGGCGCTTTAACTAATTTAGCTAAACGACGAGCAATTTCTGTTTTACCTACGCCAGTTGAACCAATCATCAAAATATTTTTTGGAATGATTTCATCGCGCATTTCTTCTGGTAAATGACGGCTACGCCATCTATTGCGCAATGCAATAGCTACAGAACGTTTTGCCTGTGCTTGTCCTACAATATATTTATCGAGTTCTTCTACAACCTGACGCGGAATTTGTTCGTTAAATTTCATCAACTAAAACTCCTTTATTAATTTAATTCTTCTACTATAATATTATGATTTGTGTATACGCAGATATCTGCAGCAAGTGTGAGTGCTTCTTTAGCAACTTCTCCAGCACTGAGATTAGAGTGTTTAACAAGTGCGCGACCAGCAGCTAATGCATAAAAACCGCCAGAACCTATAGCAGCCACATTGCCATCTGGTTCAATAACTTCACCGTTACCAGAAATCAATAACAATGTATTTTCATCTGCTACGAGCAATAATGCTTCTAATTTACGCAATACTCTATCCATACGCCAATCTTTGGCAAGTTCTACGGCTGCACGCGTTAAATTGCCATGGTATTCAACCAATTTTGCTTCGAATTTTTCAAATAAAGTAAATGCATCAGCAACAGAACCTGCAAAGCCTGCAAGTACTTTATTATTATATAAACGACGAACTTTACGAGCATTTGCTTTCATGATAGCAGCCTGTCCAAAAGTAACCTGTCCATCGCCTGCAATAGCAGTTTTACCATCTTTTTTTACGGCTATGATAGTGGTTGCTTTAAAACTATCCATATAATCATCTCCATTTATTAATTATATTAATATTATCAGTTTTCCTCATTTATTTTCAATACATCAGCACTAAATTTATCTAAAAATTCTAATGCTCTCTGCGCTATTTTTTGTTTCTTCAATTTTTTATCACGAATACGTTCTTCAAGCGGTGGCATCAATCCAAAATTAGCATTCATTGGCTGAAAATGTTTCGCTACAGCTGAAGTTATATAATTACACATAGAGCCATGTGCCGTTTCTTTTGGGAAAATCACTGGCTCTTGACCTTTAGCTAAATATGCTGCATTAATACCAGCTACAAGTCCAGAAGCCGCAGATTCTACATAACCTTCTACGCCTGTCATTTGACCAGCAAATAACAAATCATCGCGATTATAAAATTGTAATGTTGGGCGAAGTAATTCTGGTGAATTTATAAATGTATTGCGATGCATTACACCGTAACGCACAAATTCAGCATTTTCTAAACCTGGTATTAAACCAAATACGCGTTTTTGTTCTGGCCATTTTAAATGAGTCTGAAAGCCTACTATATTATACAGGCTATCGGCTACATTATCTTGACGAAGTTGAACTACAGCATATGGTCTTTTACCTGTTCTTGGGTCTTCTAAACCAACTGGTTTTAATGGGCCAAACAATAATGTATCTTCACCACGACGAGCCATTTCTTCTACAGGCATGCAACCTTCAAAGAACTTAGCTTTTTCAAATTCCTTAATCGGTGCCATTTCAGCATTTACTAATTCATGCCAAAAATGTTCATATTGTTCTTTATCCATAGCACAGTTGATATAATCTGCTGTGCCTTTGCCATAACGTGAAGCGCGGTATGCTTTACTCATATCGATGCTTTCTTTAGCGATGAGCGGAGCTGCTGCATCATAGAAATAGAAGTATTCTTGTCCTGTTAATTCTTTTATGGATTTTGCTAATACTTCTGAAGTGAGCGGTCCACTGGCAATAATGGTGATGGCATCTTCTTCTGTAGGAATTTGAGCGATTTCTTCATTTATTACAGTAATATTTGGATGATTTTTCACTTTATCTGTAATATATTGACTGAAACCTTCTCTATCTACGGCAAGTGCTCCACCTGCTGGTACTCTATTGATGTCTGCTGACTCCATAATCAAGGATTTCAAGCGACGCATCTCTTCTTTTAATAAGCCTACAGCATTTTCTAAACCTGCACCTCGCAATGAATTGCTACAAACAAGTTCAGCAAATTTATCTGTCTTATGTGCAGGTGTAGATTTTACAGGACGCATTTCATATAAATCGACTTTTATGCCGCGATTGGCAACTTGCCATGCCGCTTCACTACCAGCCATACCTGCTCCAACAATAATAACTTTTTTCACATTAAATCCTTTCATCAAACGAAATTAATATATCTTATTCTTTAGCAGTCGTATCTTCATTTTTATCGCTATTTTCTTTTTCAGCGGCTTTTGCTCTTGCTTCTTCTAATTTAGCTGCGGCTGCTTTTTGTTCTTTTTCTTTCATCTTGTTGATTTCTCTATTTATCGGCGTATCTTCTTTACGCGTTTTACATTCATCATTGCTACAATATAAAATAGTACGTCCATTTTTAAAACGATGTCTAAACAAGAAAGAACCGCATTCTTTACAATTCGTTGTAAGTGGCATATCCCAAGAAACGTAATCGCATTTTGGATAATTTTCACAGCCATAAAAGACAATGCCACGGCGTGTACGGCGTTCAATGATTTTACCGCCACATTTTGGACATTTAACGCCTGTGTCTTTGATTATCGGTTTAGTATTGCGACATTCTGGAAAACCTGGGCATGCTAAGAATTTACCATAACGACCTTGTTTTACGACCATCATACGACCGCATAATTCACACTGCACATCAGAAACTTCATCAGGTACTTCAACTTCACCGATTTCTTCTTCAGCATGTTCTAATGTTTTTTCAAATGGAACGTAAAACTCACGCAACAAAGTATTTTTTTCAATTTTGCCTACAGCGATTTCATCTAATTTATACTCTAAATCAGCCGTGAATTTTTCATCAACGATTTCTTTGAAATATTTTTCTAATAAATCGACTACTACAAAGCCTAAATCTGTAGGTTCAAATTTCTTATCAGAACGAACAACATACCCACGAGCTAAGATTGTTTCGATAATCGGTGCGTACGTGCTTGGTCGACCTATTCCTTTTTCTTCTAAGGTTTTGACAAGCGAAGCATCGTTATATCGAGCAGGTGGTTCAGTGAAGTGTTGCATCGGTTCAATTTTCTGTATGGAAAGCTCATCGCTTTCTGCTAAATCAGGCAATATTACATCTTTTTCTTTTTTACTATCACTGTCATTGTAAACTGCTGTGAAACCAGCAAATTTCATCTTTGAACCAGTAGCTTTCGCTGTGTATTTTCCACCTTGCATTGTAACGCTCATCATATCGTAATTAGCAGGCAACATCTGTGAGCCTAAAAATCTTTGCCAGATGAGTTTATACAATTTAAGTTGTTCTTTTGTCAAATACTGTTCTACACTAGCAGGAGTGAGTTTAATATTTGTAGGACGTACAGCTTCATGGGCATCTTGTGAAGCTTTACCTGCCACATAAATATTTGGTTTTTCTGGAAGATATTCCTTGCCGAAATTTTCTTCAATAAAAGTTCTAGCTTCATTTAAAGCAATATCAGATATACGTGTTGAGTCAGTACGCATATACGTTATAAGCCCTGTAGGACCTTTTCTGCCAAGGCTAATACCTTCATAAAGCTGTTGCGCTACCATCATGGTTTTACGTGATGTAAAACCAAGTTTACGTGCTGCATCTTGTTGTAAACTACTTGTTGTAAATGGAGCAGGTGCTTTGCGTTGGCGTTGGCGTTTTTTAATTTCTACGACTTTAAAATCGACATTTTCGATATCAAGGCAAATATCATCAGCTTCTGTTTTAGAAGCGATTTTGATATCTTCTTTTTTTGCTGATATCATCAATTTTTTATCATCAATAGCGATTAATTCAGCTGCAAACATATTAGAACGTGGTTTTTTCTTAAATTTAAAATCCACTGTCCAATATTCTTCTGATTTAAATTTTTGTATTTCTTTTTCCCTATCGCAAATCATCTTTACAGTAACAGATTGCACACGGCCAGCACTTAATCCTTTGCGAATTTTCTTCCATAAAAGTGGACTCAATTTATAACCCACAATGCGGTCGAGCATACGACGTGCTTGCTGTGCATCTACTCTATCGATATTGATTGCTTTTGGATTTTTCACTGCTTCTTGAATAGCAGGTTTTGTTATTTCATTAAATACAATACGGCATTTTTCATGTTCGTCAATACCCAAAATATATGCTAAATGCCACGCAATAGCTTCTCCTTCGCGGTCAGGGTCTGAAGCTAGATAAACTTTTTCAGATTTTTTAGCTTCTTTCTTCAATGCTTTTATCAAATCACCTTTACCGCGAATATTGATGTATTTAGGCGTAAAATCGTGTTCCACATCTATACCAAATTGACTTTTTGGCAAATCACGCAAATGACCCATTGAAGCCATTACTGTATATTTTTTATTGCCTAAATATTTTTCAATTGTTTTCGCTTTTGTTGGAGATTCTACCACCACTAGCGTTTTTTTGTTCATCAAACGCACCTCTGTTGTCGTATATAAAAATTAGGACTCGTTTCTTTTATCAGTCCCTTTAGTTTCATTTGTAATAAAATGAACGCGATATTGGAAACATCTATTCTGAGCTTATATATTATTTCATCTGTACATTTCGGTTCAGTTAAAGATAGATAATCGTAAATTGCCTGCTCTTCAGCAGTCATCTCTATCTGTACAGTTTCAACTTGCGCTTTAGGCACAAAAGAATGATATTCATCCATAATATCCTGTGCACTTGTAACGAGTTTAGCTCCCTGTTGTATTAATTTATGACAACCTTGGCTTTTTACAGAATAAATATTTCCTGGTACGGCAAAAACATCACGACCTTCACTAAGTGCCAACTCTGCTGTTATAAGTGAACCACTTTTTTTAGCAGCTTCTACTACTAAAATTCCTTTAGACAGCCCTGTGATAATACGATTTCTCGCTGGAAAATTTCCCGGTATTGGAGCTGTTTTTAATGGCAGTTCAGAAATGACCGCTCCCGTTTTTGCAATATCTTGTAATAATTGTTTATTTTCTTGCGGATAAGCTATATCAAGACCACAGCCTAATACAGCAATAGTGCGACCTGTTTTAAGCGCACCGATATGAGCATTCGTATCAATACCTTTGGCAGCACCGCTAACTATCGTGAAATCAGCTTTTGCTAATTGACTGGCTATGTTTTGCGCAATTTGTGCCCCATACGGTGTACAAGCTCTAGCTCCTACTACACCAATACAAGACTCATCAGATTTTAAAACACCTTGATAATACAAGATAAACGGCGGGTCAAAAATCTCTTTTAAACTAGATGGATATTCTTCATCAGCTTCAATACAGATTTTAACCTTATAACGCGATAGTTCATCTTCTAATTGCGCCAGTGAATAACCCTGTCTAAATTCTATTAATTCAGATAACGTCTTTTCTGATAAACATTTACTATCAAGTAAAGTTTTTTTATCTGCCATCCAAACTACTTCGCCATCTTTGAAATAATCATACAAATGACGCAAGGTTTTATTGCCAATACCTGGCACTAAATGCAAAGCTGCCCAATAAATATTTTTCATTTTCTCTGTTCTTTCTTAAAATAAAACTAGCTCATTACTATTATCCACAAAATATATTGATAACTATTAATATAATTTAAAATTACCTATATTAATGAAGGAATTTATCAAATTCAAATAAATATAAATCATTTTTAGCAATTTAAATTTTATTTTTATCAATATAGCAAATTATTACATATACGCACTACTAATCGAAAATACTTAAAACCAGCAGTACAATACTTTATATTTAATCAATTTATCTCATAATATAAAGGACCATACTGCCTAAAAATTCAATTAGCATAGCGAATTATTACATATATTCTATTATTATCACTATTAAATCCCCTTTTGTCAAATTTTTTTACAAAAACTCATATCTAATCAATGAAATCAATAAAATATACACCAATAAAAAAAATTTTTGTCAGTTAAAAACCCCGCTAAGAATAAATCTTTGCGGGGTTTTAATTTCAATTGGCTGATAAAAGTTATACTAAATAAATTATTAGCCTAATTTTTCTTTTATGAGTTTATTTACAAGTCCAGGATTTGCTTTACCTTTACTTGCTTTCATAACCTGTCCAATCAAGAAGCCCATGGATTTTGGATAATCAGATACAGCTTTTGGATTGTCAGCAATAGCTTTATCTACAATTTCTTCAATAGCTTTTGTATCTGTAATCTGAACTAAGCCTTTTTCTTTGACAATTTTTTCTGGTTCATCACCGGAAGACCACATTTCTTCAAATACTTTTTTAGCGATTTTTGAAGAAATTGTACCTTTACTGATTAAAGCGATGAGTGCTGCTAAGTTTTTAGCAGATACTGGGCTATCTTCAATAGTTTTTTCACTAGCATTTAAGTGTTTAGAAAGTTCACCCATCATCCAGTTAGCAGCAAGTTTAGCATCAGCACCAGCAGATACTACAGCATCAAAATATTCAGCCATAGCGCGTGTAGCTGTGATGATTTCTGCATCATATTCTGGTAAACCATATTCACCAACGAGGCGAGCTTTACGAGCATCTGGAAGTTCTGGCAACTGTTTTCTATATTCTTCAATCTGTTCATCAGTTGTAACGATTGGCACTAAGTCTGGTTCTGGCATATAGCGATAATCTTGCGCTTTTTCTTTACTACGCATGGAAAGTGTAATACCGCGACCATCATCCCAAGTACGAGTTTCCTGAACGAGAATACCACCATCTTCTAATACTTCAGCTTGGCGTTCAATTTCATATTCCAAAGAATCTTCAACGACTTTAAAGGAGTTCAAGTTTTTCATTTCTACTTTTGTACCGAGTTTATCGCTACCTTCTGGACGAAGTGATACGTTTACGTCAGCGCGCAAATTACCTTCTTCCATTTTGCAGTTAGATACATCGATGTACTGTAAAATAGAACGGATTTTTTCCATATAAGCGCGAGCTTCTGCTGGAGTGTGCATATCTGGTTCAGAAACGATTTCAATAAGTGGTACGCCAGTACGGTTGTAGTCAACATTAGAGCTAGAAGAATCTTTAATTGTTGTACCGGAATGAACGAGTTTACCAGCATCTTCTTCCATGTGAATACGAGTTATACGAACGCGTTTTTTCTTTCCTTCTACTTCGATATCTACATAGCCATGTTCAGCGATTGGCAAATCGAACTGTGAAGTCTGGAAGTTTTTCGGCAAATCTGGATAATAATAGTTTTTACGGTCAAATTTGCTGAATTTATTAATTGTGCAGTTAAGTGCTAAACCTGCTTTAATAGCAAATTCAACAACTCGTTTATTGACTACAGGCAATACACCTGGCAAGCCTAAGCAAACAGGGCAAACATGTGTATTTTGTTCAGCACCGAAGGAAGTAGCGCAACTACAGAAAATTTTTGTATTAGTTTTTAATTCGCTATGAATTTCCAGACCAATGACTGCTTCGTATTTCATTATTCTACCCCCTGTGCAATTTTGTTAGCATAATCATGATTTACTTCATATGTGTATGCTGCACGAATGATTGTTTCTTCATCAAGTGCTTTTCCGATAAACTGCATACCAATTGGCATATTATCTTTACTTCTACCGCATGGAATAGAAATACCAGGAAGACCAGCAAGGTTAAGTGGTACTGTAAAGATATCCATTAAGTACATTTTAAGTGGGTCATTTGCCATAGAGCCGATTTTATAAGCTGGTGTTGGTGCTACTGGAGCTAAAATCACATCAACATTTTTGAAAGCTTCATCAAAATCTTGTTTTACAAGAGTTCTTACTTTGAGTGCTTTCAAATAATAAGCATCATAATAACCTGCACTTAAAGCGTAGTTACCAATCATGATACGGCGTTTTACTTCTTTACCGAATTTAGCTGTACGTGTATTTGTCATCATAGCAATGATATCTTCGCCAGGTACACGAGCGCCATAGCTTACGCCATCATAACGAGATAAGTTTGTGGAAGCTTCAGCCGGAGCGATTAAATAATATGTTGAAATTGCATATTCAGTATGTGGTAAAGAGATTTCTACAATTTCAGCACCGAGTTTTTTCAAATCTTCAATAGCTTGATTGATAGCTTTTTTTACATCTTCATCCATACCATCGATGAAATATTCTTTTGGAAGACCGATTTTTAAACCTTTGATATCATTTACGAGTGATTTTGTGTAATCAGGTGTTGCTTGGTTTACGGAAGTGGAGTCTTTTTCATCGTGACCTGCGATTACATTCATAACATGAGCGCAGTCTGTAACGTCACGAGTGATAGGTCCAATTTGGTCAAGTGAAGAAGCAAATGCTACTAAACCATAACGAGATACGCGACCGTAAGTAGGTTTCATACCAACAACGCCACAGAAAGAAGCCGGCTGACGAATAGACCCACCTGTATCAGAGCCAAGTGCCCAAATAGAGCTACCAGCTGCTACAGAAGCTGCACTACCGCCAGAACTACCGCCTGGTACACAGTCTAAATTCCATGGATTATGTGTAGCAAAAAATGCTGAGTTTTCTGTAGAACCGCCCATAGCAAATTCATCCATATTTAATTTACCTAAAAGAGCTGGTTTTTGATGCAGAATTTTTTCCATAACTGTTGCATCATATGGTGGAACAAAATTTTCAAGCATATAAGATGCGCAAGTTGTTTTTAAACCTTTTGTACAGATATTATCTTTAATAGCTGCTGGGATACCTGCAAGTACAGGAATATTAGCTCCGCCTGCAATATCGGCATCAACATTTGCTGCCTGTTGGAGAGCATAATCAGCAGTTTTTGTAATATATGCTTTTACTTTATCATCAGTAGCTTCCATACGAGAGATTACATCTTTCGTAATTTCTACAGCGGAAATTTCTTTATTAACGAGCATGTCATGAAGTTCATGCGCTGTTTTATTAAATAATTCCACTACAAAGCCTCCTTCTTATTCTTCAACGATTTTTGGAACACGGAAATAGCCGTCTTCTTGTTCTGGAGCATTAGACAAAGCTAAATCGCGATTAAGTGATGGTTTTACAACATCTTCACGGAATACGTTTTGAATTGGCAATACATGTGCAGTAGCTGCTACATTTTCAGTATCTACCTGCTGTAATCTATCTACATATTCAAGAAAATCGCTAAGCTCCTGTATATTTTTATCCATATCTTTTTCATCAATTCTAAGACGGGATAAGAGAGCTACATTTTCTACATCTTCTCTCGTAACTTTCATTTTTTCACCCCATTTTCAAAATAAACTGTTTCCATTCTATCATATTTTATCAAATGATTGAATAGTGTTTTCAGTTACTATTATTTATTATATCAACTAAAACACAAAACCATAAAAAATTTTATATATTAATTAAAGTTAAATATAAAAAATAATTTCTTCAATAAAAAAAGACAGGAAATAAATCCTGCCTTTTTATCGTTTCATTTATTAATAAGCATATCCTTGAGCAAGCATTGCATCTGCCACTTTCAAGAAACCAGCAATATTTGCACCTACTACAAGATTGCCATCAAAACCGTATTCTTTTGCAGTTGTTGCTGCATTTTTGTAGATATTTACCATGATAGAATGTAATTTTTCATCTACTTCTTCAAAAGTCCAGCTTAAACGTTCACTATTTTGGCTCATTTCAAGACCAGAAGTTGCTACACCGCCAGCATTTGCTGCTTTTGCTGGAGCAAAGAGAACTTTATTATCGAGGAAATAATTAATAGCTTCGATAGTAGATGGCATATTAGCACCTTCACCAACTGCAAAGCAACCATTAGCAACGAGTGCTTTTGCAGATTCAAGGTCAATTTCATTTTGAGTTGCACAAGGAAGAGCAATATCACATTTAACAGTCCAAATACCTTTGCAACCTTCATGATATTGTGCACCTTCAACGCGTGCTGCGTATTCTTTAATGCGTTTGCGTTCAACTTCTTTAATCTGTTTCATTACATCAAGGTTAATACCGTTTTTATCTACAACGTAGCCATTGGAATCACTCATAGCAATGACTTTAGCACCAAATTGTGTAGCTTTTTCAGCTGCGTAGATTGCAACATTACCAGAACCGGATACTAAAACTTCTTTACCAGCAAAATCTTGACCATTATCTTTAAGCATTTCTTTTACGAAATAGCATAAGCCATAGCCTGTAGCTTCTGTTCTTACTAAAGAACCGCCAAAAGATAATCCTTTACCAGTCAATACACCAGTAAATTCATTGCGAAGGCGTTTATATTGACCGAATAAGTAGCCAACTTCACGCGCACCAACACCGATATCACCAGCAGGTACGTCTGTATCTGCACCAATGTGTTTAGCGAGTTCAGTCATAAAGCTCTGACAAAAACGCATGATTTCCATATCGGATTTACCTTTAGGGTCAAAATCGCTACCGCCTTTACCGCCACCCATAGGAAGTGTTGTTAAAGAATTCTTCAAAACTTGTTCAAAGCCTAAGAATTTAATAACAGAAGCACAAACGGAAGGATGAAGACGAAGACCACCTTTATAAGGTCCAATAGCAGAATTGAATTGTACGCGATAGCCACGATTTACTTGAACATTATTGTTATCATCTACCCAAGTTACGCGGAAAGTAATCATGCGTTCTGGTTCAACCATACGTTCAATGATATTAGCTTTTTCATAAGCAGGATTTTTTTCTATAGCAGGTGTGATAGATTCTAAAACTTCATATACTGCTTGATGAAATTCAGCTTCCCCTGGATTTTTAGCTACTACTTTGTCATAAACTTTTTGTAAATAAGCATTTTTTAAACTCATGATGTAAAATACAACCCCTTATAAAATTATGTCATTATAAACAGAAAAACAAAAAAATCAAAAAAATTTTACATATAAAAATATTAATTTAATTATAAAATAATTTATTTCTTCGCTGAAATTCATTATAGCATGATAAAACCTGTTTTGCCTAGAGTTTTTTTAGGTATTAACAATTAAATACTGTATACAATATTAACTGAACAACAAAAATAAATACAAAAAATTCACTATCATATTATATTAAATAATGCCCATCTCATTTTTATGCTATAATTAATTCTGTTTTAATAAAATTTTAAGGAATTGATGTTATGCAAGAATTAGATATGTATCTTAAAGAACAAATAAAAAATTTTGCAGGAGATTGGTCGTATTTAATCCAAAGATATGATGATGAAAAATTACCCAAAATTTCTTATCAAAAAAATTATGTACACAAATCTGCCAGCATGATTAAAGTTTTAATTTTAGCGACTTTATGCGATAGTGATATTGATTTTGCTAAAAAAATTCGCGTTGATACAGTGCCACACGTAGAAGGCGGTGGAGCATTACAAGAAATAAATGGTGATGCTAAGCTTACCATTAAAGCACTTGCTTCTCTCATGATTGTACTAAGTGATAATCTAGCGACAAATTTACTGATTAATCAAATAGGCATGGAGAAAATTCAAGCTTATGCCGATAAACTTCATTTGACTAATACGAAAATACAACGCTGTATGATGGATTTCGTCGCTGCCAAAAATAATAAAGAAAATTATATGAGCGTTGCTGATTATAACACGTTACTTTACCATATTTACACTAAACGCAATGAAACAAGATTTTCATTTGCTTGGGAAGTCTTGGCACGTCAACAATTTCGCGACCGTATACCGTATTATTGGGATGAAAATATCATTTTCCACCATAAAACAGGCATGCTCGATTATGTTGAACACGATGGTGGCGTTTATGAAGGTAAAAATGGCGTTTACAGCATTATATTTTTTGCTTCTAATCTGCCATCTAATGCCGTGGGCGGTCACCAAATGGGTGAACTCGGCAAATATACTTTAGAATATCTAGACTCCACAAAACAAAGGAGTTGATATCGTGCGAAAAATTTTAACATTGATGATGATTTTATGTACATTTATCATTGCAGGTTGTAGTGATACAGTCAACAATGATACTGTGCGCTATGCACTAGAAGCAGAACCTGCTACACTTGACCCAGGCAAAAGCACGGCACTTGCTGAGTCTAATGTCGAATTAGCTTTATTTGAAGGTTTAACTCGCCTTGATGAAAACGAGCAGCCTCAGCCTGCCGCAGCTGAAAAATGGGAAATTTCTGCTGATGGTACAGAATACATTTTTCATTTGCGTGATGGACTCGTTTGGAACGATGGTACACCGCTAACTGCATATGATTTTGAATACGCTTGGAAACGAGTACTAAATCCTGAAACAGCTTCCGAAAATGCTTATATGATGTATCCTTTATTAAATGGTGAAGAATATTTTTCCCAGAAAAAAACAATTGATGAAGTTGGCGTTAAGGCACTTGATGACAAAACCTTATTTGTAAAACTAAAAGCACCAATAACGTATTTTCTAAATTTGACATCTTTTCACTGTTATTATCCTGTGCCGAAACACGTTGTTGAAAAAGACCCAGAAATTTGGGCAGCAAATGATAAAATTGTATCCAATGGGCCATTTGTATTAACGCGTTGGATACATTCCAATCAATTACAATTTGTTAAAAATGATAAATATTGGGATAAAGACAATGTAAAACTCTCCACCATGCTTTGGCCTATCAGTGAATCACAAAGTACCCGCGTTTCCATGGTAGAAAGTGGACAAGCAAATTTAACAGTAGAACCACCAATTTCTGAACAAGACCGCTTGACTAAAGCTGGCTTATATCATATCAGCCCTTATTTTGGTGCATATTATTACAGCTTCAACACAGCTAAAGCACCATTTGACAATCCAAAAGTCAGAAAAGCTTTTTCCATGGCTGTCGATAGAGAAATGCTCGTCAATAACATCATTAAAGGCGGGAAAAAACCTGCTTATGCTTGGGTACCTCCAGGACTAAAAAATCCTGCAACAGGTGTAGATTTCCGTGAAGAAGGCGGCAATTTTGTCGAGTATAATCCAGAAAAAGCTAGAGAATTACTGGCTGAGGCAGGTTACCCTAATGGTGAAAATCTGCCACCGATAACAATTTTATATAATACAAATGAAATGAATAAAGCTGTAGCAGAAATAATTCAAGCCATGTGGAAAGATAATTTAAATGTAAATGTTGAATTGTTAAATCAAGAAACAAAAGTTTATCTTGACGCTAGAAATCAAGGCAATTTCCAAGTTGCTCGTGCTTCTTGGGTAGGCGATTATGCTGACCCTATGACATTTATGGATATTTACCTCGATAAAAATAATGATGGACAATATCATAACCCTGCATATAATGAATTAGTCTCAGCAGCACAAAATACAAATGACCAAGCTATACGCATGGAAAAAATGCATGAAGCAGAAAAAATTCTCATGGATGATGCTGTTGTCCTACCAATTTATTACACAACACAACCATATATCGTTCAACCATATGTAAAAGGTTATCGCTGGTCTATTTTAGGCACAATTGATTTTAAAGAAGCATACATTGAAGAACAAACTCCGTGATAAAAAAACTACCTGCAAAATAAAAAAGCAGGTAGTTTTTTATACGTACAATTAATTGACGCACACAAATTACCATGCTATGCTAATAAAGTATACTAGTTTAATATTATAAAGAAGGAGGACTCCTCTAATGATTAATCCGCGTCATAAAGGAAAAGTTCTACAATCTGGAAGCTGTATTGGCATTGTAGCTCCTGCTTCTGCCTGTGAAAATTTCGATTATACAGCCGGTATAAAATTATTACATGAATGGGGATATACAACTAAATTATCAACGACATTAACAGCAAATGAAGGTTATTTAGCTGGCAGTGATAAGCTTCGTGCTGATGAATTAAATAAGTTTTTTGCCGATAAAGAAGTTGATGCCATTTTATGCTTTGGTGGCGGTTATGGTTGCACTAGAATACTTGACTATCTCGATTACCAACTGATACGTCAAAATCCTAAACTTTTAGTCGGTTTCAGTGATGTTACAGCGCTTCATACAGCTATTGGTCAAAAAAGTCGTCTTGTCACAATTCACGGTCCAATGCTGAAAAGTTTATCACAAAATCCTACTAAATATACCATTGCTAGTTTTTGCCGAGGTCTTTGTTCATCCTTGCCTATTGGTGCTTTCCCAATACCTAAAAAATATAAAATGCAAGGTTTCTATCCTGGCAATGCTTTTGGCAGACTCATCGGTGGTAATTTAAGTGTTATTGCCGCAATGTGCGGTACACCATATGAATTAAAAGGCGATAATTCCATCTTATTTTTAGAAGATGTTGGCGAAGAAGCTTATGCTATTGATAGAATGCTCCAACAATTATGGCAAAATGGTTTGCTTAAAAATATCAAAGGACTCATCTTTGGTCAATTTACTCATTGTACACCTACAAAACAGTCCAAATATGAATTCACTGTCAAAGAAGTATTGATGCAATACGCTAGACTTGCCAAAGTGCCAACAATATATGGATTTCCAGCAGGACATGAAAAGACAAATGCTTTTTTACCGCTCGGTGTAAATGCAAAAATAAATATCAATGATGAACATGTTGAATTTTTCATTAGTGAAGCACATTGCAAAATACGTTAAACTTTAAGAAAGAATTTTATTACTCGATGAATAAAAATGATTTAAAACAAGAAATATGTAGAAAAATTGACCAATTAGCACCGCTACTGTATCAATTAGCAGATTTTTTAGCTAAAAATCCTGAAATCAGCGGTAAAGAAATAAAAGCTGTCAATTATTTACAAAAAATTTTAAAACAATTTAATTTTGATTTTACGCCAATTTTAACAGATAAGTATTCTACCGCTTTCATAGCAGTTAAAGGAAATACACATAATAAAAAAATTGGCTTTTTAACTGAATACGATGCTTTGCCCGATATCGGTCATGCTTGTGGCCATAATTTAATATCCATGATGAGTATTGGGGCAGCAATTGCCTTTAATCAACTCACGGATAAAATTGCTCAAACAATTGTTTTCGGTTGTCCCGCTGAAGAAACAGTCGGCGCTAAAATAGATATAGCCGAAAGTGGTTTTTTTGATGATGTCGATGCTGCACTCATCATTCACCCTGATGATAAAACTTCCATCGGTGGCACATCTTATGCTTCGCACCCACTGCAAGTCAATTTTATCGGCAAAGAAGCTCATATCGCTGACCCTGTTTATCATGGTATCAATGCTCTAGATGCACTCGTTGATTTTTATACAAAGTTAAAGCAGCTACAAAATACTTTCACTGAGCCTAATTTAATTGGCACTATTATAACAGAAGGTGGCATTGCGCCAAATATCATTCCTGCTAAAGCAACACTTCGTTCTACAATTCGCGCTTTAAATAGCGATTATTTGGAAAATACCATGCTTGTACAGATAAAACAATTGGCAAATGATATCGCCAAAAAACATAATGCAAAAGTTGAATTGTACCATTATGAACCACTTTATAAAGATTTGCGCAGTGATATGCGTTTAAATGAATACTATAAACATAATTTTAATTTACTCGGTGAAAAATACAGTATTTTTCCTGATGATTATGCTGATGGTTCAACTGATGTTGGCAATGTCAGTCATGTAACGCGTACATGTCAACCAACAATTTGTATTGGCAAAGATATTTTTGCACATACTGCTGAATTTGCTTGTGCTGCTAACTCTGCATTTGGCAAAGAGCAAGCAATAAAAGGTGCAAAAGCAATGGCTATGACTGCCATTGATATTTTGTTTGAATAAGAGGTATACCATGAAAATAATAAAAATAGAAATCGGGAAAGTTAAAATTCCTTTAAAAAAACCTTTTATCACAGCATTGCGTCATGTCGATTTTGCTGAAGATATTATAATAAAAATTATCACAGATACGGGCAATGTCGGCTATGGAAATGCACCACCTACTGCCGTGATAACGGGTGATAGCCAAGATTCAATTATTTCCGCTATACAAAATGTCATTGCACCTCAATTAATTGGACTTGATATCTGGGAAACAGAAGAAATATTTCAACGCATAGATAAATCCATGTTACATAATTCTTCTGCTAAAGCTTGCTTAGATATCGCTGTATACGATTTACTCGGTCAAATGTGCAATTTACCTTTGTATAAACTGCTCGGTGGCTATCGCCATAGCTTTAAATCTGATTTGACAATCAGCTTGCGCGAACCAAGCATAATGGCACAAGATGCAAGAGAAGCTGTGAATAATGGTTACACTGATTTAAAATTAAAAGTTGGTGGCAATGCAAAACTTGATTTTGAACGAGTAAAAGCCATTCGCGAAGCTGTTGGGGATAAAATAAACATTCGCTTAGATGCCAACCAAGGCTGGAAACCCAAAGAAGCTGTGCGCTTAATCCGCCAATTCGAAGATAAAGGCTTAAATATAGAGCTGATTGAACAGCCTGTAATTGCCCATGATATGAGTGGATTGAAATTCGTAACAGATAACGTTGATACTTTGATTATGGCTGATGAAGCGGCTTTTGGCACATATGAAGTCTTTCAACTTCTATCCAATCGAGCTTGTGATTTAATCAATATAAAATTGATGAAAGCAGGCGGTATTCATAATGCACTCAAAATTGCTGATATGGCTTCAACTTGTGGAGTTGAATGCATGATGGGCTGTATGCTCGAGTCTAAACTCGGTATTACTGCCTCAGCTAGCTTAGCTGGAGCAAAATCCATCATCACTCGTGCTGACCTTGATGCAGCTGATTTATTAGCTGAAGACCCAATAAAAGGTGGTATCAGTTACAATAAAAACACAATTTTATTGAATGAACAAGCAGGGCTTGGCATTAGCGAAATTCAAAATTGGCAATTTATCACAGAAATAAAATAAGCTGGAGATTTTCTCCAGCTTTTTATTTTTTATTAATACTATTAATTTTTAGCCATAGTTAAAAATTCTGTTTCAGTTAAAATTTTTACACCTAAAGTTTCAGCTTTTGTCAATTTACTGCCCGCATTTTCACCAGCCACTACATAAGAAGTTTTCTTAGAAACGGAAGAAGAAGCTTTTCCGCCTAAAGACTGGATTAATTCACTTGCTTCATTGCGACTCATCGTTGTGAGCGTACCTGTTAGTACAAAAGTCAAACCAGAGAATTTCCCTCCATTTGCTGTAACTTCTTGTTCCGTATTCACGCCAGCTTGTTTAAATTTTTCAAGCATTATTTTATTATCTTCATCTTGGAAGAAATCATATACTTGTTTAGCACTGATATCGCCTATATCATTTACTTCTTTTATCTCATCTTCATTAGCTTTAGATAATTTATCAAATGAACCAAAATGATTTAACAATGAGCGCGCTGCTGCTTTGCCGATATTTAAAATGCCTAAACCGCATAATAAGCGCCATGGCGCATTTTTTTTGCTATTTTCAATGGCTAAAAGTAATTTATCGGTATTTTTTTCTTTGCCAATTAAGCCTTTTTCAATCAATTCATCACGGTACATATATAAGTTATAAATATCTGCTGGATTTTTTATATAATTATTTTCAATTAAGGTTTTGATATACATCATGCCAAAACCTTTTATATCCATGGCATCGCGACCGACAAAATTTATTATCCAGCGTTCAATCTGTGCTGGGCAATGCGGATTGCTACATCTAATATCTGCTTTATCATCGCGAATTGTTTTAGCACCGCAGACAGGACAAGTATCGCCGATGACAAACGGCACCGTATTATCCGGTCTTTTTTCTTTGATTACACAGCGAACTTTAGGAATTATTTCACCAGATTTATAAACTCTTACTGTATCGCCAATGCGAATATCAAGGTCATTGATAAAATCCTGATTATGCAAAGTAGCTCTTTCCACTTTTGTGCCACAAAGTTGTACAGGTTCAAAAACAGCAGTCGGCGTAATACGTCCCGTTCTACCAACAGATAATTCAATATTTATGACTTTCGTTTCTTTTTCTTCTGGTGGATATTTATAAGCTACTGCCCAGCGTGGTACTTTAGAAGTAGCGCCAACAGTTTCTCTTTGCGCAAAATCATTTATCTTCACTACAGCACCATCTATATCGTATGGCAATTCACCGCGGCGAGCTCCAATTTCTTCGATTGCCTGCCAAACTTCATCTTTTGTCGTGCATACTTTATAAGAATGAATTATTTTCATGCCTTGTTTATGCATAAATTCATACGCTTGAGTATGTGTTATAAAATCTTTGCCTTCTGCTTTTTGTAAATTAAAAATGAACATGGATAAATTGCGTTCTTTTGTAATCTTACTATCTAATTGACGCAATGTACCAGCTGCGCAGTTGCGAGGATTAGCAAATAACCTTTTGCCTAAAAGTTCTTGCTTTTCGTTTACGAGTGCAAATGCTTCGCGCGTCATATAAACTTCTCCACGCACTTCAAAATACGGTATTTTATCTTTTAATTTTTTCTTTATATCTTTGATTTGCAGTGCATTTGCCGTTACATCTTCCCCTTGAACTATACCATCCCCGCGCGTTATTGCACGTTTTAATTCGCCATCTTGATAGCGCAAAGCTAAAGATAAACCATCTATTTTTTCTTCTACAACGAATTCTGGGTTTACAAGCTCTTGCTTCATATTATCTACAAAAGCATCTACTTCTTCACGTGAAAATACATCTTGTAAACTGAGCATAGGAACATCGTGCCGAACCAATACGCCAGCCTGTCTTTTAGCTGTACCACCCACTTTTTGCGTAGGCGAATCGGCTGTAATAAGTTCAGGATTTTCCTTTTCCAATCGCTTTAATTTTTCCATCATCATATCATATTCATAATCAGAAATCTCAGGCATATCCTGATTATAATACAAATCATTATGATATAAAATTTTTTGACGTAATTCTTCTATTTTTTGTTTTACATTATCCATAATTTCACCTACTAAAAATAAGCCAGCTATTATAAGAATAATAGCTGGTTTTTATCTAAATTTTTACTTTTTCTAATAACTTCACCAAAAGCTTTAATTCTTTTTCTGAAAAATTTTTATAAGCTTCTCGGTCAGTAGCTTCCATTATATTACCACATTTAGGTGCTAGTTCCAATCCATACGGTGTTAGATATAAATAATATTTCCGTTTATCAATTTTATCTTTAATTTTATAAACAAGGTTTTTACTCATCATCACTTTTATGGTATTTGTAACTGTTGGATTTGTAATATTCAAGTTAACTTCTAACATTTTCTGTGTTATTTTCTTATCTTTATTGACATATAAATAAATTAATATTAGTCCTTGTTGAACAGTTACTCCCATGCTTGTCAAATTTTTGTTTTGTTTGGCAATCATTTTTATATCAATATTATGTATTAATTGCCCCAATCTAACGATATCTTCTACTAACATAAACTTCACCACCTTTTATAAAACCTCTCACATTATATATTATATCAAAACAATAAAATTTTTTCTTGACAATAACACTCTTTTATAATACTATAATAAACATAGTTAGCTATGAATTTAAAAATAACCTTATAAATCAATTTAAAATAATATATTTATATTTTTTAAATAGCTAATTATATATTTTGAAACGAAGATTATAATGAATAAAATACAAAAATTATCACTAACTTTAGGTACAATTTTTACCGTAACCATTTCCTCAACCGTAGGATTTGCTGCTGAACAAACTACTACAAAAGTAGATATGTCTAGAGGCGACCAAATTATTACACCTATTACCGCTAGAAATATATTTGATGCAAAATCCAATACAAAAGTAGATATGCATCGCAATGACCAAGTTATTACTCTTGTTTTAGCAACAAATATACCTGATGAAAAAGTTAACACCAAAATAGACATGCAACGCAATGACCAAATTATCACGCCTGTTTTAGCAACAAATATTGAGGAATAACTACTAAATTTTAAAATTATACTGATTAAAATCAATATTATTTTTATTAAACTCACATCTTGACAATTAAATAATATTATATTATTATAATTAACATAGTTAACTATGTATTAGTTTTATTTATATTTTAAATATTATAGATATAATATTTAAAACTATATCTAAGTAACTATATAGTTTATTTTCAAATAGCTTCCCTTTTATTTTTAATTTATATATATATCCTTAGAACGCTATAACAATTAATCCTGTTATAGCTTTTCTTTTTATATTGATAATAAAATAAAAACTTTTTATCTTAGTTAAAAATATGCTAAAATATATAGGTTATATATTACAGCTATTTTAATTCTAGGAGGAATATAAATGCGCACATCTAAACTCTATGCGCCGACATTGCGTCAAACTCCAGCTGAAGCTGAAGTTCCAAGCCATCAACTCATGCTCAGAGCTGGTTTTATTCGCAAAGTAGCCGGTGGAGTTTATACTTATTTACCACTTGCTTGGCGTACATTACGCAAAATAGAACAAATTATCAGAGAAGAAATGGATGCTAAAGATGGACAAGAATTAGCTTTGCCAATTCTTCAACCAGCAGAACTTTGGAAAGAAACTGGCCGTTGGGAAGTATTCGGCGAAGAAATGTTCCGCTTAGTAGACAGACACAATCGTGAATTCTGCCTTGGCCCAACTCATGAAGAAATCATAACTGACCTCGTTCGCAATGAAGTTCGTTCTTATAAACAATTACCATTATTACTGTATCAAATCCAAAATAAATACCGCGACGAAATTCGCCCTCGTTTTGGCTTAATGCGCGGTCGTGAATTTATCATGAAAGACGGTTATTCTTTTGATAAAGATGACGCTGGTCTTGATAAATCTTACAATGATATGTACGATGCTTATACTCGCATTTTCAATCGTTGTGGACTCACATTCCGCCCAGTAGAAGCTGACGGTGGTGCTATCGGTAACGCTACAACACATGAATTCACTGTTTTAGCAGAAACAGGTGAATCCGATATAGTATACTGCGAAAACTGCGATTATGCTGCTAACAGCGAAAAATCCGAACTTAAAACAATTATTCCACCAGCAGAAGAAGAATTACCTTTAGAAAAAGTCTATACTCCACATACAAAAACAATTGAAGCTGTTGCAGAATACTTAAATACACCAATCGAAAAAAATATTAAAGCAGTTATCTTCCAAAACGAAAAAGACCAAGTAATTTGTGCTTTTGTTCGTGGTGACCATGAAGTAAATGACGTAAAATTACAAAATGTAACAGGCGCTATTACTTTAAAAATGGCAGAAGAAAGTGCTATTCGTGCAATCGGTGGTGTACCAGGCTTCATGAGCCCAATCGGCCTTAGCAAAGATGCCATTGTTGTCGTTGACCCAACTGTTATGGAAATGCACAATGCTGTTTGCGGTGCAAATGAAGAAGACCACCACTATAAAAATGCAAATCCAAAACGTGATTTCGGCGATGTAATCGTAGCAGATATCCGTCTCATTCAAGCAGGTGACCCTTGCCCACATTGCGGTCAGCCAGTAAAAATGACACACGGTATTGAAGTTGGTCAGGTATTTAAACTCGGCACAAAATACAGTAAAGCACTCGGCGCTACTTTCCTTGATGAAAACGGTAAAGAAAAACCTCTCATAATGGGTTGCTACGGTATCGGTGTAAGCCGTACTATGGCTGCCGCTATCGAACAGTTCCATGATGAACACGGCATAATTTGGCCAGCTGCTATCGCTCCATTTGAAGTTGTCATCGTACCTATCAGCGCGAAAGACGCTGCACAGATGGAAGTTGCTGAAAAACTTTATGCACAGATGAAACAAGCTGGAATTGATGTTCTTTTAGATGATAGAAAAGAACGCGCTGGCGTAAAATTCAAAGATGCTGACTTAATCGGCTATCCTGTACGTATCACAGTAAGTCCAAAACTTTTAGATGCACAGCAAGTTGAAATCAAAGTTCGTAAAAATGGCGAAACTATCAATGTAAATATTGATGAATGCAGTGCCAAAGTAAAAGACATGTTACAAAATCTTTAATTAGATAAACAAAAAGCGAGCATTTTAATTGCTCGCTTTTTTTATTGCTTGATTTACTTTTTATTAAAGAAGATAATTTCTTAATCCATCTATTATCATCTGTTGTCCATACTTAGAATCTTCTGTTCCGTGTACAGTAAAGCCATGTCTTGAACCCATGAATTTCTTAATTGTTACTTCTACGCCATTATGTGCCAATCTCATTGCATAATCAATGCCTTCATCACAAAGTGAATCGATTTCACAGACTAACATGACAGTTGGAGGCAATTTGCTCAATTCAGCATCACTTGCAAATATTGGTGAACAATGCGGATTTACTGACTGTTCGCTAGTGCAATAGCAACTGTTATAAAGCACGGAAACATTTGGTGGAATAGCGCCTTCAATGATTGGTTTTGTATATGGATTTTTAGCAAGGTCTATTGGTGGATAATCGAGAATTTGACATTTAAATGAAAATTCTTTTGTTTCATTTGCCATCATAGCCACAACAGTAGCGATATTTCCGCCAGCAGAATGACCACCGATTGCCATATTATTTGTATCGATATGGTATTTATCGTTATTCTTTACATAATAGTTTACTATATCATAAACATCTTCAATTCCTTGTGGCCATGGATTTTCTGGAGCTAAGCCATAATCCATGCTGATTACGCAAATATTTAATGTATCACTGATTAAACGAGATAATTTATCATCTTGTTCTAAAGAGCCGATGACAAATCCGCCACCATGAATATCAAAATAAACTGGAAGTGGTTTATCTAAATTATTTACATCCATACCTGTTGGATAATATACACATGCTCTGTATTCGCCGTTGCGTGTAGTGATTTTTTCTATTGTTCCGGATACTTTAACATCTCTTTTAATAAATATTATATATTTTAATTATAATAAACAAATTTTCGGAAATCAAATTTTTATGCAAAAAACTGCACCTTTAAAAATTATTATACGTCTAACTTTAAAAGTGCAGTTTAATTAACAATATTTTTTATTGATTAATCATCCCAACGGTCATCGTCCCAATCATCGTCCCAATCATCGTCATCATCATGTTCGTAGCGGTCATCGTCCCACCAATCGTCATCATCATGTTCATATCGGTCATCATCTCGCCAGTCATCATCGTCGTCCCAATCGTCATACATGATGATGTTTTTTTCTGTATTTAGCACATCTGTTTTTAATGGAAAAGCGTTTGTACTAACGGGAAAAAACATCACTGCCACTAACAATAAGCACCATAAAAATTTTTTCATCTTCTTCTCCTCCGTTTCTTTTTAGTTTATATATAATTGTATCATTCAATTGTTAAAATTCTGTTAAATTTTTAAATTTTTCATTGTAAATAATATATATATCAAATCAATATTAAATAAAAAGTAAATTGTATTTTAGTATCTATATAATCTTAATAATTTATTAAAAAATAAATAGAACTGTACCTCATATCTAACATTTGAAGTACAGTTCTATTAAATGATTTTTTATGTTTTTATTAAAGTTTTAATTGAGTTTTGATGCGTTCAACGGCTTTAATAGTATTTTCACGGCTACCGAATGCAGTAAGACGGAAATATCCTTCACCAGATGGACCAAAACCAGAACCTGGAGTACCTACGATGTTTGCTTCATGGAGTAATTTATCAAAGAAATCCCAAGAAGTCATGCCAGCAGGAACTTTAAGCCAGATATAAGGAGCATTTACACCACCAAAAGTAGTGAGGCCAAGGCTTGCTAAACCTTCACGAATGATTTTAGCATTTTCCATGTAATAGCCAACCATTTCTTTTGTCTGCTGTTGTCCTTCTGGAGTGAGAACAGCTTCAGCTGCACGCTGTACTACATAAGCAGTACCATTAAATTTAGTAGTATGGCGACGGTTCCAAAGAGGATTTAAAGCTTGTGCTTTACCATCTTTTGTGTAACCCATAACAGTTTTAGGTAAAACAATATAACCGCAACGAGTTCCAGTAAAACCTGCTGTTTTAGAGAAGGAACGGAATTCGATTGCTACATCTTTTGCACCTTCAACTTCATAAATTGTACGAGGTACATCATCTTCTGTGATATATGCAGAATATGCAGCATCATATAAGATTATAGATTTATTTTCTTTAGCATATTGAACCCATTTTGCTAATTCTTCTTTAGACAAAGTTGTTCCTGTAGGGTTATTTGGACAGCAAAGATAAATCATATCTACATGCTGAGTTGGAAGACTTGGAGTGAAGTTATTTTCAGCAGTACTTGGCATATATACTACACCTTCAAAAGTACCGTCTTCTTTTACAAGACCAGTACGACCAGCCATAATATTTGTATCAAGATATACAGGATATACTGGGTCTGTAATAGCAATTGTATTATCTTCGCCAAAGATTTCTTGAATATTACCGCAGTCAGATTTAGCACCATCACTTACGAAAATTTCATCAAGAGCAATATCTACACCGCGAGATTTATAGATTACATCACGGATTTTTTCACGTAAAAAGTCATAACCTTGTTCAGGGCCATAACCACGGAATGTTTCTTTATGAGCCATTTCATCAACAGCTTTATGCATAGCTTCGATACTTGCCTGTGGAAGAGGAAGCGTTACATCACCAATACCAAGACTGATAACTTCGGCAGATGGATTTTCTGCTTTAAATTTTTGAACGCGATGCGCAACTTCAGCAAAAAGATAACTGCCTTGTAATTTTAAATAGTTTTCATTAACTAAAGCCATTTATAATCCTCCTAATATAGTATAATATATTATATAATAATATTTTTTATTATACCGTATTTGAGCATTTAAAACAATGTTACAATATTTTATTGACAAAATATCTAAAAAAGCATACTATTTTAATAGAGATATTAATATTTTTAGTAGAAAGAGGTGTTTTTTATGATTAAATTGTTTAGAAGATTTGCTATATTTTTTGCAATATTGGCACTTTTTGCTGGCTATGCAATGCCAATTTCAAAAACAGAAGCTGCACCGCTATTCACCGTACAAAGCTATTGGAATGGTGATACAAATTATCCATTAGCCTTTTCACAAGGTACTACTAACAGATATGTAGATTTGTCTTCAGCTAAATTAGAAGAAAAAACTACTGATGAAGCAGGTATTACTACTGCAATATTCACTTTTAAAGTTGTAATGGTCAATAACAATGAAATGGTCAATAATTATGAATATAAAACCATGATAAAAGTTGGTGGAGAAGAACTTCTCATTGCGGCACAAAGAGCTAATAATACTAGTTGGTCTCAAATAACAAGTACTTCATTTAATCAACCACAGTACAATGCTACATTGATTTTAGCAGACCATTTTGGAATTCAATAAATAAAAAATAAATGGATATAAAAAAACTCCTGTCATTATAAAATGATAGGAGTTTTCTTTTTATTAAAGATTATTTTTAGCAACTTCAACGAGTTTTGCAAATGCAGCTGCATCATTAACAGCAACGTCAGCTAACATTTTACGGTTAACTTGAACGCCTGCTTTTGTTAAACCACAGATGAAACGGCTGTAAGACATACCGTTAGCACGAGTAGCAGCATTGATACGAGCAATCCATAATCTACGGAATTCGCCTTTTTTAGCACGACGGTCTCTGCGTGCATAATAAAGAGCTTTCATAACAAGTTCGTTAGCTTTTTTGAACTGTTTGCTTCTAGCTCCTCTATAACCTTTAGCTAATTTTAAGATTTTTTTATGACGTGCATGAGCGGTTACGCCACTTTTTACTCTTGGCATTATTTACCCTCCTAAATTTCTACAATATAATCAAACAATTAAGCGTATGGAAGCATTTTGCTTACGCGTTTATGGTCAGCAGCAGTGATGATAGCTGCTTTACGTAAATTACGTTTACGTTTTGGTGATTTCTTTTCTAAGATATGGCTTTTGAAAGCTTTATTACGTTTGAATTCACCAGAACCTGTAGCTGTAAAACGTTTAGCTGCAGCTCTGCGAGTTTTAATTTTTGGCATTAGTTTTTCCTCCTTTAGTTTGCGCTTTTTGTACTTTAGGCGCTAAAATCATAATCATATTTTTACCTTCAAGTTTAGGTTCGCGTTCAACAGTAACAGCGTCTTTCATCTGTTCAGCAACTTTTAATAAGAGTTCACGGCCCATTTCTGGATGTGAAAGCTCACGGCCACGGAACATTATTGTAGCTTTTACTTTATTGCCTTCAGCAATAAAACGCAAAGCATTTTTTACTTTGAAGTTAAAATCGTGTGTTTCAATACCAGGACGAAGTTTTACTTCTTTTACACTAATAACTTTTTGTTTTTTCTTAGCTTCTTTTTCGCGTTTTTGCTGTTCATAGCGATATTTACCAAAATCCATGATACGGCAAACAGGCGGTTTAGCCTTTGGCGCTACTTCAACTAAGTCAAGATGAGCTTCTTCCGCTTTGCGCAGAGCATCTCTTGTAGACATGATACCTAGTTGAGCACCTTTTACGTCGGTAACACGAACTTCTCTAGCGCGGATTTCACCATTAACTCTTAAAGATTCTTTACTAATAGGAAACACCTCATTATTTATAAATTTTTATATAATATTCGCGATAAAAAAGAGGATGACCTACGTCACCCTCTGATATTACAAATTAAATAATTAACATTATAACTTTAATTTTTAATAAGTAACCCTACTGACTGCGCGCCATAAGGTGAGAAGCGGTGACCTCTACTTGAAAACACATTAACAAATGCAACGTGAATACTATAGCACAATAAAAATAGGCTGTCAACAACTTTTTATAAAATAATCATTGTTTTATTAATCATTTATTATATCTAATAATCTAACAGATTAAACCCTATTTTATTATATACCTCTATTAAAATTCTCTATCCATTTTATATTAATTGTATTTCTCTGTACATAATTTTACTAATATATTCATATAAAATAAATAAAAAATTCTTACAAAAAAACTACACATGAATTTTATAAACAAAATCTTTATCCTAATGTCAAAAAAACTATCACAATATAAATTATTTATATTTTTCTCTACTTGCAATTATACTTTTAATATAATCAGATGGTTCATAATCATCATCATTATTGTCATTGTTTTTTTCCTCTTTTACAGGTGGTAAGTCTCTACCACAGTATCTACAAACTATAGCTTCTTTTTTTATTATTTCTGCACAATAAGGACATTTCTTTAAACTATCATCTTGTTTTAATAAAGCATCATCATTTTTACTAATACAAAGAGCATGTACAAGAGCAACTATAAAAAGGAAAAAGCCGTAAATATACCATAAAACAAACGAACGACCTTTATTACTAGCAATCAAAGCAGGAATAAGACCTAAAATTAAACAAAAAAACAACATTTCTAGTATACCGTCCAACATATCACCTTCTTTTATCATTTATCATTTAAATATATTTTATATTGCTATTAATCTTCAACGTCAAAAGATTTTAACACAAATAGTTATAGAATTCAAATATATCATATATTGCTATTAATCCACATAATTGAACATAATTGTAAATGTTTACACTTAATTCAAATACATCGTATGTTGCTATTAATCGTAATGCAGACTATTATAGACGCCCGCGCAATCGTAAAATTCAAAAACATCGTATGTTGCTATTAATCGTATTAAAAACACAACATACTTACACAATACCAAAATTCAAAAACATCGTATGTTGCTATTAATCAGCCGAGCGTGGGCAGGCGGAAACGGAAATTTGGGATTCAAAAACATCGTATGTTGCTATTAATCAAAGTTAGCATTTTGGATATTGGATAACTTAGATACATTCAAATACATCGTATGTTGCTATTAATCAAATCAGCTCAAGAACAATTAAATAATTTAAAAAAATTCAAATACATCGTATGTTGCTATTAATCAATTTTAGCATCAAAACCGCAACGAAAATTTCAAGCATTCAAATACATCGTATGTTGCTATTAATCAGCTGCTAAAGACATTGGTAAAGAAGTCCCAACAGAATTCAAATACATCGTATGTTGCTATTAATCTAACCTCCGTTAATAAGCTGTAATTTCGCAACGTCATTCAAATACATCGTATGTTGCTATTAATCTGTTGTTGGTGCTGTTGGCAATATTTGGAGCGCGCAATTCAAATACATCGTATGTTGCTATTAATCCGGCTGGAATCGTGGTTTTGGTAACGGAAGTGCAATATTCAAATACATCGTATGTTGCTATTAATCTTTAACATCTAAAAGTAGAACATTTGCACCAATCAAATTCAAATACATCGTATGTTGCTATTAATCTAAAGTTGATTCTTTTTTCTTGAAACAGCTGGATAGATTCAAATACATCGTATGTTGCTATTAATCGCCACAAACCCAATAAAATCAATACTTTTTACTCAGATTCAAATACATCGTATGTTGCTATTAATCTGTTTCTGGAGCGTCAGACCAGTACAAGCCTTGCGCATTCAAATACATCGTATGTTGCTATTAATCTTTTTCAAGCATATTGTATTGGTCAAATACACTTACATTCAAATACATCGTATGTTGCTATTAATCTAGATTAATCGGTGTATCAAATGGTGAATATATTAATTCAAATACATCGTATGTTGCTATTAATCACATAATTCATAAACGCTTTTCTATATTCAATAGAATTCAAATACATCGTATGTTGCTATTAATCGTAATAATCAACTTTTTACCTGTAGGAAATAGTTCCATTCAAATACATCGTATGTTGCTATTAATCCAAAATTGGCAATGAAAACATCTTTTATTTAGTCAAATTCAAATACATCGTATGTTGCTATTAATCGCTATACATAATAATGTCATCACGAAAAATAACATTATTCAAATACATCGTATGTTGCTATTAATCGCGACTGTCTTGTTTCCCGTATAAAATGCCATTACAAATTCAAATACATCGTATGTTGCTATTAATCAGAAAGGAGGAAATAAAGTGGCAAACGCAAAAACTTAATTCAAATACATCGTATGTTGCTATTAATCGCAAGAAGTGCTGTACCTGTTACATAAGCTGCTTTATTCAAATACATCGTATGTTGCTATTAATCTAAAATAATTGTGGCCAACAATAGACGTTACAGAATATTCAAATACATCGTATGTTGCTATTAATCTTAGCCATGTTCGGGTCTGTCATCCCAAATAAATTCATTCAAATACATCGTATGTTGCTATTAATCAAGGAATAAAAGAAAATGAAATTGCTTTTATTCAATTCAAATACATCGTATGTTGCTATTAATCTTATACGAACAATAATTATTTGGTTTTATTTGGGGAAATTCAAATACATCGTATGTTGCTATTAATCCTATGTATCCATATCCAACATACATTAACAAACGTATTCAAATACATCGTATGTTGCTATTAATCATAAACTGCGGATATTAAAATTGGAGGAATATAAAAATTCAAATACATCGTATGTTGCTATTAATCGAAGATTTATTATGGTCATTTATTGGATTAATTTCATTCAAATACATCGTATGTTGCTATTAATCAGCAATGTTTTTAGGCTCTATTTTAGGGGCAAGCAAATTCAAATACATCGTATGTTGCTATTAATCTATCCAGAAAAAAATAATTGATAAAACTTATTTTGTATTCAAATACATCGTATGTTGCTATTAATCCAGTAAAAACTATTTTTTATTTATGCTATATTTTTGATTCAAATACATCGTATGTTGCTATTAATCCCTCTATTTATCAAGGTTTCTTTTTTTATTATAATCTCTAAACCCTTGGTATTCAAGGATATGAAAAAATTTTACCAGGCGATTTTGATTTTTTATAGTCATGCTAAAAAACCGCTTCAAAAGCTTATATTTCTTAGCTTTATAGATTATTTATCAAAAATACACCTGGTAAAATCTTAATTTTAAGCTTGTACTGCTCCTATAAGTTCATTTACATCTTCAATATTGTGTTTTTTCATATAATCTGCAATGCCATCAGCTACAACTTTTAAAGCAGATGGGTCAACGAAATTATAAGCACCAACAGCTACAGCGGTTGCTCCTGCAAGCATAAATTCGATAGCATCTTCAGCACAAGTGATGCCACCCATGCCAATGATAGGAATTTTAACAACTTTTGCAACTTGCCATACCATGCGTACTGCTACTGGTTTTACAGCTGGGCCAGAAAGTCCGCCAGTTATATTGCCTAAAAGTGGTTTTCTTGTATTTATATCAATTACCATACCAGTTAAAGTATTTATCATAGAAATTGCATCTGCGCCAGCTTCTTCAACAGCTTTTGCCATAACAGTGATATCCGTTACATTTGGTGATAATTTTACAATTACAGTTTTGCTTGTATGCGTTTTTACTGCACGAGTTACAGCAGCGGCTGCTTTTGGGTCTGTGCCGAAAACGATACCGCCTTCTTTTACGTTCGGACAAGAAATATTTACTTCTACAGCATCTACGCCATCAATATCTAAACGCCATGCCATTTCAGCATATTCTTCTACTGTGCTTGCTGAAATATTTACAATAACAGCTGTATTGTATTTTTTTATTTTAGGTAAGATATCACAGATAAAAGCATCTACACCCGGATTTTCAAGACCGATACAGTTAAGCATACCAGCAGGAGTTTCTGCAATTCTAACGCCTGGATTGCCAGCACGCGGTTTTGGTGTAACACCTTTTGTTACGATTGCACCGATTTCATTTACATCGAGAAAATCTTCATATTCTTTACCAAAACCAAAAGTTCCTGAAGCACCCATTACAGGATTTTTTAATTCAAGATTACCAATCTTTACAGCTAAATTCATTTAAAAAACCTCCTTAGATGGAAATACAGGTCCTTCTGTGCAAACCTTGCGTCTTTTCTTTGTCAATTTGCCTTCAAAAGTACAACCAAGACAAACACCGATACCGCAAGCCATGCGTTTTTCTAATGAAACTTGACAGTCAATATCTTGTTCATGAGCAAGTTTAGCTACACCTTCCATCATTATATTTGGGCCGCAAGTGTAGATATGTTCGATTTTGTTTTCTGCTAAAATCTGTGGTAAAAGCTGAATTGTAAAACCTTTGAAACCAACAGAACCATCATCTGTTGTGATGTAGATTTTATCAGCAAATTCTTCTAAATAATCTTTCCAGAAAACTTCATCTTTATTTTTACCACCGATTAATAAAATCGGTTTTTCATCTTTTAATTTACGAGCTAAATAGATGAGTGGAGCGATACCAACACCGCCACCAATCAATAATGGTCTGCCGGATTTTAATTCAAAACCATTGCCGATTGGTCCTAAGATATTGAATTGTTCTCCTACTTTAAGTTCAGAATATTCAGCTGTTCCTTTACCTACAATACGATAAATTAAAGTAATAGTACCTTCATCTTTATTCACATCAGCAATACTAAATGGACGACGTAAAAAATTAACGCTGTCCATTTTTTTTACATGCACAAATTGTCCAGGCTGTGCTAAATCAGCAATTTGTGGTGCATCTATAACCATGCGCTTCACATTAACATTAATGGCTTCATTAACTAAAATTTTGCCAACTACTACGAGCTTTTTCAAAAAAATCCCTCCTAATTTTTTCACTTTATATTCATAATACTATATCAGTTGATATTTAGCAAAAACAAAAATCATCCTCCAAAAATTTTCTGTAAAATAAAAAATTATTAAAAATAAATTTTTTTCTATTTAAATTATTGACATATTTGTACGTACATGATATATTAATCTCAAACATATACGTACAAGTTTTAGGCTTTTATTTTAACAAGGAGGATTTTAACATGGCTAAATTTACAAAAGATGCAACATCTTTACTCGAATATGTTGGTGGTAAAGATAATATCCGCGCTGTCACCCACTGCGTAACTCGTATGCGTTTTGTCTTAGTAGATGAAAAAAAGGCTGATATAAAAAAAATAGAAGCTTTACCTTCTACTAAAGGAACATTCACTCAAGCAGGTCAATTCCAAGTTATTATCGGTAATGAAGTCAGTGAATACTACAATGAATTTACTAAAATAGCAGGCATTGATGGTGTTAGTAAAGATGCAGTAAAAAATGCTGCAAAATCAAATCAAACTTTCATTCAACGCTTGATGTCAAACTTAGCTGAAATTTTTACGCCACTTATTCCTGCGCTTATTTGTGGCGGTCTTATTTTAGGTTTTCGTTCTGTTATCGGCGATATCAAATTACTAGATAATGGTACAAAAACACTTGTTGAAAATTATCAATTTTTTGCTGGACTTTATTCTTTCTTATGGCTTATCGGTGAAGCTATTTTCCACTTTTTGCCAGTCGGCATTGCATGGTCTATCACTCGTAAAATGGGTACTACTCAAATTTTAGGTATCGTTTTAGGTTTAACACTCGTATCTCCTCAATTATTAAATGCCTTTGCTGTAGTTCCTGGTGCACAGATTCCTGTATGGGATTTTGGCATTTTTCAAGTTGAAATGATTGGCTACCAATCGCAAGTTATCCCTGCTATCTTAGCAGCATTTATTCTCGTTTATTTAGAAAAATTCTGGCGCCGTGTAACACCAGATTATATTTCCATGATTGTCGTTCCACTCATGAGTTTAGTTCCTGCTGTAATTTTAGCTCATGTTATCGTTGGTCCTATCGGCTGGGCTATCGGTTCATTCATTGCCAATATTGTTTATGCTGGTCTTACTTCTAGCTTTGGTTGGATTTTTGCTGGCATTTTTGGTTTTTTCTATGCACCACTCGTTATTACAGGTCTTCATCATATGACAAATGCCATCGACCTTCAATTAATGAGCCAATTTAATGGCACTATTTTATGGCCAATGGTAGCTCTTTCCAATATTGCCCAAGGTTCTGCTGTTTTAGCTATGATATTTTTACAGCGCAAAAATGAACGTGCAAAACAAGTCAATGTACCTGCTTGTATTTCTTGTTATCTCGGTGTTACAGAACCAGCACTCTTCGGTGTAAATTTAAAATATGGTTTTCCTCTTGTCTGCGGTTTAGTTGGTTCATGTATCGCTGCTATGATTTCAGTATCTAGTGGTGTAATGGCAAGTTCCATTGGTGTCGGCGGTATTCCTGGTATCTTATCTATTAAGCCACAATACATGTTTATGTTCTTTATCGCCATGCTCGAAGCTATCTGTGTGCCATTTATTTTAACTACAATAGTAGGTAAAAAGAAATTATCCCTAGAAGATATAAAAGGGGAAAATTCTTCCATAAGTGATAATACTCCAGTGCAAACAACTGAAAACAAAATTGAAACTACATTAACTGATAAAAGTGATATAGTATCTACTTTCAAATCACCGGTCAGTGGTATCACAAAAAATTTAAATGAAATTGAAGATAAAGCTTTTGCTAGTGGTGCGATGGGCGAAGGTTTCGCTGTTGAACTTACAGATGGTAAAGTAATAGCACCTTTTGATGGTGAAGTAATGGTATGCTTCCCAACTGGTCATGCTTATGGTTTAAAATCTACCGATGGTACAGAAATTTTAATTCACATAGGTATGGACACCGTTCAACTTGATGGCAAAGGATTTGATGTAAAAGTTGAAGCTGGACAAAAAATTAAACAAGGCGATGTTTTAGTTCAAGTAGACCTCGATTATGTAAAATCTCAAGGAAAACCATTGACAACACCAATCGTATTTACTGATGGTTCACATATTGAATTATTAAAGAAAAATTCCAATATTTCTATTGGCGATGATGATATCATTAAAATCACTAAATAAAATACAATTTATGTAATACAAACTAAAAATATTGTCAGAAAGGATGATGTCATATGACAGATTTTCAAAAGAAAGTAGTTTATGAAATTTATCCAAAATCTTTCTATGATACAACTGGTAATGGTACAGGCGATTTAAAAGGCGTTATAGCAAAATTGGATTATTTACAAAAACTCGGTGTAGATTATATTTGGCTAACTCCATTTTACTTATCACCGCAAAATGATAATGGTTATGATATCGCCGATTATTATAGTATTGACCCGTCTTATGGCACAATGGAAGATGTAGAATTATTGATTGCCGAAGCTAAAAAACGCAATATTTATTTGATGTTTGATATGGTTTTTAATCATGTTTCAACAGAAAGCATTTGGTTTAAAAAAGCTCTTGCAGGCGATAGTAAATACATGAATTATTTTTTCTTCAAAGATGGCAAAGAAGGTAATAAACCACCGACAAATTGGCAAAGTAAATTTGGTGGCAGTGCTTGGCAATACGTAAAAGAATTAGATAAATGGTATTTACATCTTTTTGATGTGACTCAAGCTGATTTAAATTGGGAAAATCCTGACGTTCGTGAAGAAGTAAAAAATGTTGTTCGTTTTTGGATGCAAAAGGGTGTTAAAGGTTTTCGCTTTGATGTAATCAACTTAATCAGTAAAAGTGCTTTTGAAGATGATTTTTCTTCTATCGGTGATGGCCGTCAATATTATACAGATGGTCCACGCATTCATGAATTTTTACAAGAATTAGCACAAAATAGTTTTGCTAAGGATATAGATATAATCACAGTCGGTGAAATGAGTAGCACGACAATGGAAAATTGTTATAAATATGCTGGGAAAAATACTGGCGAATTAACCATGGTATTTAATTTTCATCATTTAAAAGTGGATTTCATGGGCAATGAAAAATGGGTACTCGTGCCAACTGATTTTATGAAATTAAAACATATCTTATTTGATTGGCAGATAAATATGACGAAACATGATGCTTGGAATGCTCTGTTTTGGTGCAATCATGACCAACCGCGTGTTGTATCCCGTTTTGGCAGTGATGATAAATACCACGATGTATCCGCTAAGATGTTAGCAACTTTAATCCATTTATTGCGCGGCACGCCATACATTTATCAAGGTGAAGAAATTGGTATGACCAATCCACATTTTAAATCCATTGAGCAATATCGCGATATTGAAAGCCTCAACCATTATAAAATTCTCCAAGATAAAGGCATGACAGAAAAACAAGCTTTAATAATTTTAGATATTCATTCACGCGATAATGCCCGCACACCAATGCAGTGGAATAACACTGAAAATGCTGGTTTTACAACCGGTACACCGTGGATTAGTCCTGCTACAAATTACACAAAAATCAACGTAGAAAATAACTTAGCTGACGAAAATTCTATTTTTTACTATTATCAAAAATTAATTCAGTTGCGCAAACAATTAGACGTAATTGCTTATGGTGACATTAAACCATTATTATTTGAAGATAATAAAGTATTTGCCTATGAACGCAACTAT
Source organism: Megamonas hypermegale (assembly GCF_900187035.1). Taxonomy (NCBI): domain Bacteria; kingdom Bacillati; phylum Bacillota; class Negativicutes; order Selenomonadales; family Selenomonadaceae; genus Megamonas; species Megamonas hypermegale. Next base: position 550,215 of record NZ_LT906446.1, on the reverse strand, counting down.
AAAGAAACCAAACTTATCGTCATTTGTAATTTCTATCCAATTAATTATGAAATTGAGCTTCCTTATGACCTTACTGGCTATAAATGTCTCTTAAATAATTACCAAATTGACATAAAAAATAAAAAAATTGCATTAAAACCTTATGAAACAGCAGTTTTCTGCAATCTTTGATTGACAAAATAGATTTCTTGCTTTATATTAAGTATTAATCAAATTCATAGTAACCGCGCGGGGTTCAATCCATAGCGGTTACTTTTTTTCTGAAAGAAGCGAAGGGTATATTTATGGGAAAAATTACGATTATAGGATTAGGACCAGGAAATTTTGGTTTAATCACCCTTGACACTTGGGAAAAAATAACATCTACAGATAAATTAATATTGCGTACAGCTATTCATCCTACAGTAGCAGAACTAGATAAACGCAATGTCGTTTACACTGCTTGCGATGATTTTTATGAAAAATGTGCTTCATTTGAAGAAGTATATAACAATATTGCTGAAAAATTAATCACAGAAGCTAAAAAAGGATTAAATGTAGTATACGCCGTACCAGGCAGTCCACTCGTTGCGGAAAAAACAGTGGTGATAATTCGCGATAAAGCTAAAGAAGCTAATGTTGAATTAGAAATAATGCCTGGCATGAGCTTTATGGAAGTATTGTATCAGCGCTTAAATATTGACCCAATTGATGGGCTTACTATTTTAGATGCGGCTGACCTTGATAACTTGCCAAGCGAAGAAATGCCATCTGCGCTTGTTATAACACAAGTTTATAATCAACACGTTGCTTCCGATACAAAACTCACTTTGATGGAACATTATCCAGAAGATTATCCTGTTACATTTATTCGCAATTTGAGTTTGCCAGATGAAGAAATTCGTCAAATTCCATTATATGAACTCGACCGTCAACCAAATATTGACCATTTGACAAGCTTGTATATTGGTAAAATGCCTAAGCATGAAGAAACATTTGACCTTTCTCCATTAGAAGACGTTATACAGACATTACGTAGCCCAGGCGGTTGCCCTTGGGATATAGTTCAAACACATAAATCTTTGCGTCGCAACTTAATTGAAGAGGTTTATGAAGTAATCGAAGCTATTGACCTTGAAGATAAAGATTTACTCTGTGAAGAACTCGGCGATTTATTGATGCAAGTCGTATTCCATGCTCGCATGGCTGAAGAAGCAGGTATGTTCTCCATGCAAGATGTAATTGACGGTATCACAGAAAAACTCATTCGTCGCCATCCACATGTTTTCGGCGATATCAATGTAAAAGATGCTGATGAAGTTTTGAAAAACTGGGAAGAAATCAAACGCGCTGAGAAAAAAGACCGTAAATCTGTGCTCGATGGCGTACCAAAAGATTTGCCTTCATTAATGGCAGCGTATAAACTCCAGCATAAAGCTTCTAAAGTTGGCTTTGATTGGCCAGATATTGACCCTGTCTGGGATAAATTACATGAAGAAGTCAATGAATTAGAAGAAGCTACAGTTGATAGCTCTACAGAACGCATAGAAGAAGAACTGGGCGATGTTTTATTTACCATTGTAAATTTAGCTCGTTTCCTCAAGATTGACCCAGAAATTGCACTTACAGCAGCTAATCGCAAATTTAAACGTAGATTTTCTTATATTGAAAACAAAGTCAAGGATAAACAACAAAAATGGGAGCAATTGACGCTCTTAGACCTAGATGACCTCTGGCAAGAAGCTAAAATGCTCGAAGAAAATGAATAAGGACTATCAAGTCCTTATATAGCTGAAGAAAATCTACAAAAAAATCTTCTTTAGCTATATAAGGATTTGATAAGTTATGATATAATCCTTATGTAGAGGGAGCTTGCGCCATAATTTACTCACAAATTATGCTCTCGTTTAGAGGAAATAACCTCTTTAGCGGCGAACAAATATTAAATTTTGATAATTATTTTAAAGGAGGCTATCTTCGTGAATAAATCCGAATTAGTAGCAAGTGTTGCTGAAGCAGCAGAATTAACAAAAAAAGATGCAGAAAAAGCTGTTAACGCTGTTTTTGCAAGCGTACAAAAAGCTCTCGTTGAAGACGACAAAGTACAAATTATTGGTTTTGGTACTTTTGAAGTTAGAACTCGTGCAGCTCGCAAAGGTCGCAATCCTCAGACTGGCGAAACTATCGACATTCCAGAATCCAAAAACCCAGTATTCAAAGCTGGTAAAGCTTTAAAAGACGCTGTAAATCAGTAATTCTTAGCAAATTAATCCGTGAAGACCGAGTTCTTTTTAGAGCTCGGTTTTTTTCGTCTTTTATTAAAAAGGAGAAATTATCATCATGAAAATTGCCCTTATCACCGGCGGTACATCAGGTATCGGCCTTGCTACAGCAAAAATCTTTTTGGAAAATAATATCTGCACCGTATTAGTCGGCAGAAATAAAGATAAATACATCGAAGCTCGTAAATTCTTAAAACCGTATATCAAAAAAGATGTATTTTGTGATTTCATTCAATCAGATATTACTTCTGCCTCAAATTGCGAAAAAATAATCAACACAGTTATTGAAAAATATCATGGATTAGATATCTTGATAAACAACGCTGGTATTTATAAAGAAAACGCCATTGAAAACGTTTCTGAAGCTGAATTTGATGAAATTATGAATACTAATATTAAAGGTACATATTTTCTCTGTAAATACGCTGTTTCGCATTTGAAAAAGAGTCAGCACAATCCAGCAATAGTCAATGTTTCTTCTGATGCTGGTATTAATGGAAATTTCTTTTGTTCTGCTTATTGCGCATCAAAAGGCGCTGTGACTATCTTCACTAAAGCACTTGCACTTGAATTAGCCCCATATAATGTACGCGCTAATTGCGTTTGTCCTGGTGATATTGATACACCACTTACACGCAATCAATTTGCAGGCAATGAAGAAGAAGGCATTAAAGAAGCCGCTTCGCTTTATCCTATAGGACGTATTGGCAAGCCAGAAGAAGTAGCCGAAGTTATATATTTCCTTGCAAATGAAAAAGCAAGTTTTGTAACTGGAGCCGTTTGGAGCGTAGACGGTGGCATTACAGCTTGCTGAAAATTTTATAAAAAAAAGCCCTTGATTAAATCAAAGGCTTTTTTACATTATTTTTCTTCTATATATTGTATCTTTTTTAAAGGAAAAATCCATACTTTTCGAGGAATTTTATTTTCATCTTTTTGAACTTCTTGATATGGTTCATCTACAAGTTTGACAATTCCTTGATACGTGTATTTTTTAGGCTCAAACACTTCAAATAAATGTACCTCAACACCATTAGTATTTGACTCAGCTAATGTTCTATTTTGAGATTTAAGTACCTGGTCTCCATATTTTCCCATACCTGTATAATGTATTTCTTGATTGTAATATTTATCATCATACAAGGATTTTGTATGGTCTGCTATTATAACTAAAGTTCCCGTAGTCAATGAGCGTCTCATTCCGCCCATATTACCAACTTTAAATTCAGATACGATATCGTTATTAGAAACAACTTGTCCAATTTTAAATGAAGTTACAAATTTCATAAGTATTCCTTCTGTTTATTATTAGATATTTTTTCCCATATTATATGCTTCTTCCATGACTGGTTGTTCTTTGACTTTACCTGCATCCATCGTGTTTGGTGCATATAAACGGCCTTTTATTTCGTAGTGTTCAAAATGTTCTACAAAGCCAGTTATATCGCCTAAAGATTTTTCAATAATATCTGTGCCAAGACCAGCAGCAACGATATAATAAACTTCTTTACTGCCTAAATGTTGCCAAATAGGATACATACGGTCGATAAAAGTCTTCATTTGAGCACTAACACCATAAAAATAAACAGGTGTAGCAAATACAACTACATCAGCTTTTTGAAACAAAGTTATTATTTCAGCCATATCATCTTTTAAAATACAAGTACCACCATTGCGTATACATGCACCACAAGCACGACAAAAACCGATTTTTTTATCCATAATTCTAATGAGATTTACATTATGTCCTTGTTCTTTAGCACCTTTTTCAAATTGTTCGCAAAGTGTTTGAGTATTGCCGTTTTTGCGTGGGCTTGTAGAAATAATTAATACGTTTTTCATAAATATTCTCCTTTACCTTAAATATATTCATTAAATAATCATAAAGCTTATTTAAATTTTATCACAAAGATTAAAAATAATATGGAAAAATATTTTTATATGAATATTTTATTTCTATTTATAATACAAAAAAAGAGAACACTATTGAGTGCTCTCTTTCTTTAGCGTACTAATTATTTTACAGCTGCCATAACTTCTTCTACAAAGTTATCTGCTTTCTTTTCGATACCTTCGCCGAGTTGATATCTTACGAAACGACGAATGGAGATGTTTTCACCGATTTTAGCAATTTTGCTGTTTACGAGTTCGGAAATAGTTACGTCTGGGTCTTTAATGTATGGCTGGTCTAAGAGGCATACTTCTTTGTAGTATTTTTCAAGACGGCCTGCAACCATTCTTTCAACGATTTTTTCTGGTTTGCCTTCATTAAGAGCCTGTTCACGTAAAACTTCTTTTTCATGTTCTACTGCTGCTGGGTCAACTTCTTCACGACGAATGCAAGTAGGATTTGCTGCTGCAATCTGCATAGCGATATCACGAGCAAAATCTTTGAATTCATCAGTACCTGCTACGAAGTCAGTTTCGCAGTTTACTTCAACTAATACACCGATACGTCCACCAGCATGAATATAAGAAGTAACAACACCTTCAGCTGCAACACGACCAGCTTTTTTAGCTGCGGAAGCAAGACCTTTTTCTCTTAAAAAGTCAATTGCTTTATCCATGTCGCCATCAGTAGCTGTGAGGGCTTTTTTACAATCCATCATACCTGCACCGGTTTTTTCACGTAATTCTTTTACTAATGCTGCAGTAATAGCCATTAAAATTTCCTCCTTAGTCGATAAAAGGCAAGGGCAAAGCCCTTACCTTTTTCTTTTTAATTGTTATTTAAAATCTAAGATTAACTGATTAATTATTCAGCGTCTTCTGCAGTAGCTTCTTCTGCTACTTCAGCTTCGCCTGATTCACCCTGACGACCTTCGATAATAGCGTCAGCCATACGAGAAGTTAAAAGTTTAACTGCACGAATAGCATCGTCATTACCAGGAATTACATAGTCGATTTCATCTGGGTCACAGTTTGTATCAACAATTGCAACGATTGGAATATCAAGTTTTTTAGCTTCTGCTACAGCAATTCTTTCTTTGCGTGGGTCAACTACGAATAAAGCACCTGGTAATTTATCCATGTCTTTGATACCACCGAGGGATTTTTCGAGTTTTTCCATTTCACGTTTTAAGGAAAGAACTTCTTTTTTGCTGAGAACTTCGAAAGTACCATCTTGTTCCATAGCTTCAAGTTCTTTTAAACGATTGATGCTTTTGCGGATTGTAGCAAAGTTAGTCATCATACCGCCGAGCCATCTTTCGTTTACATAGTACATACCAGCTTTTAAAGCTTCTTCTTTAATAGCTTCTTGAGCTTGTTTTTTAGTACCTACGAATAAAATGCTTTTGCCTTCTTCAGCAACGCTACGTAAGAAATCGTAAGCTTCGTCAACTTTTTTTACAGTTTTCTGTAAGTCAATAATGTAAATACCATTGCGTTCTGTGAAAATGTATGGAGCCATTTTAGGGTTCCAACGTCTAGTCTGATGACCAAAATGAACGCCTGCTTCTAATAATTGTTTCATGGAAATAACTGCCATGATGGTGCACCTCCTGTTATTTTTTCCTCCACATTCTTTAGCTTTGTTTCAACCTTCAAAAATATTCTCTTTAGTAGACTAAACAGGTATATTTTAAAAGGCACAGCAACAAAATCGGAATGTGTGCGTTTTTTTACACCGTTTAGCATTATATCATAGAATTTCTTTAAATACAAACAAATTTTATGTCATTTTATGTTGATACTGCTACAAGTGCATAAAATAATGCAAAGTAATTTATCGCCATGGCATATGGCAATACTTTTTTTATGACTTTGTTATTATCTACTTGTATATACTGCATTACAGCAATATTTTGTACATCAATTGGGTCCATTATTTTTCGTAATGTATTCAATGACAACAACGCCATACCTAAAACCATAGGATTCATAGTAGTGGAAGCCATCACAACCGTGCTTAAACCTGCGCCCATACCTTGCAAATTAAACGGTCCTTTATACAGCACAAGTGGCGTCAAGATTGTAAAAAATAATAAACAGCCTGTAGGTGTTTGCGGTAATAAATGTAATAAAAGCGGTGCCATTAAATCAACAACAGCTTGTGTTTTAACAGCATGCATAAAAATACCAACAGCCCCTAATAATACAATAACATCTACTGATTTTATTATCGCTTCTTGCAAAGAAAACAACAAATCTATAAATGGTTTTTTACTGCCAATCACTAAATAACCATATGATAATGTTAAAATCAAACTACATTCTACATTTATCTTTAAAATATAGATAAAAACAACTGGCATTATTACCATACAAAGCAATTTAAAATTGACTTTTTGCTTTGCTGGTTTTTTCCAATTCTGTAATTTTATCATATTACTATTTATACTTATATAAACCATCAGCGCAATAAAACATAAACCAGCCATTATATAATAGAAATCTTTCACGCTTTCAAGATTTAAATTTAATAAGTTAGCATATAGTAAATGATATCCAGAATTTAAACAACTGCCAAGTCCCGTTGCGAGCAATAATAAAGATAGTGCTGTCTGTTTATTAAAGCCTATTTTTAAAAGCAGTGATATGAATAATATGGCTGATAACATGATTGCCCCAATATTCATGATTACAGTTGAAATTATTACAGTTACAATCGCAATACACCAAACAAGATAAACTGGTTTATCCATTAAATAAAATTCGCATAAATAATAAAGCTCATTTTTTATTTTATATTCAATGATAAATTTAGCAAACATCATACTTAAAACATAAATAAACATTGGTTCAGCTAAATTTATAACACCTTGAACGATGACAAAATTAGCAATATTTTCTCCATTACCTGTAATCGGCACACCAGCCAATAGGGCTGTGATGATACCAAAAGCAGGTAAAGCTCGTACAAATTCTATTTTTCTAACAATAATCATTCCTGCTGTGATTAGAAACATTATAAATATCACTACAGATAGTAATGTAAAATTTTCCATCATATCATCATCACTTTTTTTCGATAAAATACAAATTATTTAATAACAGGGTTATTGATTTCATTCACTTCGGCTATCGTTTCAGGTGATACTATGATTTTACAAGCACCTGCATCTTCAGGCATTAAATCACCTGGCTGGTATAAAAGACCGATAGAACCATCATGGCAAATAAAATAATTGTCGCTGACATATGGAATTGGCACTTCTAAATTTACACCATTATCAAGTCCATCAACGGCATATGCTCTACTATTGTTTAAAGCATCTTGCAACTGTTCTAATGTAATTGTCAAATATCTTGTTACAGGAACTTTTTCACCAGTATGTTTGTCATATGTCACAGTATAACCACTTAAATTAGACTGGCTAGAAAATTTTCTCGTTTTATTTACATAAAACATCAATGATATGATATTATCATCTTCGTATTTTTCATAGTAAGTCATATCAGCTTTTGTATACATTGAACTATCTACTTGCTGTTTAAGCTCTTCTGCTTGCGATAAAATATCATCATTTATTTTTTCTCTGATTTTTCTGTTATCTATTTGAACTACAGGATACGTAATTTGACAAGTATTATTATCATTCGTTAAAAACCCATTTGATACTTTAGCTTGGCTTGTTGATGGTATTACTCCAAGTATCAACAAAGATATCAAGCCTATGATAAAATAATTTTTCATAAACATCCCTCCGCAATTTAAAAATATATTATATATTATAAAACAAAAAGACGAATAATAATATAAATTTCTCATTTTTTAACTTAGTAAAAAGCGTACAGACCGTATATCTGTACGCTTTATTTTATACTCTTGTAATTGGAGCGTATTTTTGCATTAAAGCTTTTATGCCTTGACCTGGAAATGCGATTTTTAATTCTACTTCTTCACCGCTACCTTTTACTGATACGATTGTGCCAACACCCCATTTAGAATGTTTAGCTTTATCGCCAACTTTCCATTTTATGGATAAATCTGGACGAATAGTATTGCCTGCTGGTTTTATAGATTTAGCTCTATCATTTATGCTAGAAGAAATTTTCTTGCCAAAGATACTGCCACTTTCAGTGCCAATACTACTATTTACACTTCTATATGAATTGTAATGACTGTTAAAACCGCCACCAAATCCCATCTGTCGTTTTGCTTCTCTTTCTTCTAAATATTGAATTGGTATTTCACTTATAAAACGAGATGGTTCATAGCTTACACTTCTACCGAAAATCATTCGATTGCGCGCATTGGTGATGTATAATTTACGTTCAGCGCGCGTGATACCTACATAGCAAGTACGGCGTTCTTCTTCGATTTCCGTTTCATTCATTAAAGTGCGTGCATGAGGGAATAAACCTTCTTCCATGCCAGCTAAAAATACGATAGGAAATTCTAGACCTTTAGCTGAATGCATTGTCATGAGTGTTACGCAATCGCTTTCTAAATCAGCATTATCGATATCAGAAACGAGCGATACACTGCTCAAGAAATTTTCTAATGTAGGTTCTTCATTTGTCTTTTCAAAGTTTTTAGCAACGCTTAATAATTCTTTGATATTTTCTAAACGCGTCTGATTTTCAATCGTGTTTTCTTTTTCTAATTCAGCAATATAACCTGATTTTTCCATGACTTCTTCAATTAATTTATGCACTGGTAATTCCATGGAGCTGTTTATCATTTCTATGATAAATTCAGCAAAAGCAGTTAATGAATGTTTTGCTTTCGGTGTAATCGGTGCTGTTTCTGGTGCTGATACAGCATCAAATAAAGTCATATTGTACATATCGGCAAATTCAGCTAATTTATTCATGGTAACTGCACCTAAAGAACGCTTAGGCACGTTGATTATACGCATTAAGCTTACAGTATCTTCAGGGTTATAAATGAGTCGCAAATACGCCAAAATATCTTTTATTTCTTTGCGGTCATAGAATTTAAGCCCACCAACCATGGTATACGGTACGCCAGCTCGCATGAAACCTTCTTCTAATGCACGAGATTGAGCATTCGTGCGGTATAAAACTGCCATATCACCATAAGCTGTGTTGAACAATGTTTTTTGTTTAACAGCTTCTTGTGTTATAAAATTAGCTTCATCGCGTTCATCGTTAGCTGTATAGTGAATTATTTTTTCACCTTGTGCATTATTAGTCCAGAGCTTTTTCGGTTTGCGGTCGATATTATGTTCAATAACACTGTTGGCAGCACCTAAAATCGTCTTTGTAGAACGGTAATTTTGTTCTAATTTGATTACAGTTGCTTCTGGATAGTCTTTTTCAAAATCCATGATATTGCGAATATCTGCACCGCGCCAGCCGTAAATGGATTGGTCTGCATCGCCAACTACGCAAAGATTGCGATATTTACCTGCTAATAATGAAGTCAATTGATACTGTGCGCCGTTTGTATCTTGGTATTCGTCGACGAGAATGTATTGAAATCTATCTTGATATTTTTCGCGTATATCTGCATGTTCTTTCAATACTTTTACAGCCAACATCAATAAATCATCAAAATCGAGAGCGTTGTTTTCAATTAAATAATTTTGGTATACAGAAAAAATCTCTGCTACTTTGCGAGCAAAAAAATCACTGGCTTCACGGGCAAAACCCTCTGGTGTGAGCATCATATTTTTAGCATTGGAAATGGCAGATTGCACAGCGTACGGTGCATACTGCTTTTCATCAAGATTTAATTCTTTTAAGCATTTTTTTATCAAAGTTTGCGCATCAGAAGTATCATAGATGACAAAATTCTTTTTGTAAATGCCGAGAGCTTCTATTTCAAAACGCAAAAATCTTGCACAAAATGAATGAAAAGTGCTGAGCCATACGTATTTTGCCTTTTCACCAATCATATTATCAACACGTTGGCGCATTTCAGTTGCCGCTTTATTGGTAAAAGTAATCGCTAAAATATTATAAGGCGATACACCTTTTTCTAAAAGTGCCGCTATTTTACATGTTAAAACTTTTGTTTTTCCTGAACCTGCTCCTGCCATGATAAGAAGTGGTCCATCAGTATGAGCTACTGCTTGAGCTTGGGCAGGATTTAATCCATCGTATATATTCAAAAAAATCCTCCATTCTTTAAGAAAAATCCTATATTCTAAAAACAGTCTTTATTGTATCACAAAGCACCATCTTATTCCAAAAATTAAACAAAATTAAATTTAATCTTGCTCTAATGTATCCTTAATAATTATATGATATCATTAAGAAAAGATTAATTGTAAAGGAGTGTTAATAATGTATAAAAAATTATTAGTGGCTTTGAGCTTTTCATGTATACTCGGTATTCCTTTTTTAAGCCTTAATGCTGCAGAAGCTGCACCACCGCGACCACCACATCACCGTGTAGCGCCACCACCTCCACCACGTCATCGTGTAGAACCGCCGGCGCCACCAGCTGAAGTAACGCTTGAAAGATTGCGTCATAATAAAAGACCATTTGCTCCGCCCCCACCACCTCCACCAAGACCTCATCATAGATAAAAAATAAAAGAGCCAAGCAAAAATATAGCTATGGCTCTTTCTTGATTAATAGGATTGTGAGGTTTTTTTATTGAAATATATCGCAGAAGTCTTTTTTATATTGACGATGTTATTATTATCTACGACGACTATTTTTGCCAGTGAACAAAATAATGTGCTTAAAGGCACAGCTTTAAAACCGGGTGATTGTATCGGCATCGTTGCGCCAGCCTCTGGCATGGACGGCATGGATATTTCCATGGCTATAAATAAATTGCAAAGTTGGGGGTACAAAGTAAAATTATCGCCTAATTTATATCAACAAGCAGGTTATTTAGCTGGTGAAGATATACAGCGCGCAGCTGATTTAAATAATTTTTTCGCTGATGATGAAGTAGATGCCATTTTATGTCTGCGTGGCGGTTATGGCAGTGAACGAATTTTAGATTTATTGGATTATGAACTGATAAAACAACACCCTAAATTATTGATTGGCTACAGTGATATAACGGCACTTCATATGGCTTTATGGCAAAAATGTCATATGACGAGCGCGCACGGTGCTATGGTCATCGACATCAATGATAGTTCTTTAAATTACACGGACGAACAACTTCGCCATGGGCTTTCTTCTACGAATGTCAGTGAAGATGGACTTTTTCCTTTACCATACAATCAAAAATTAGAAGTTTTAAATGCAGGCGTAGCTGAAGGAACTTTAATCGGTGGCAATCTCAGTGTGATAGCTGCTCTTTGCGGCACACCATACGCTCTTGATAGTAAGGATTGTATTTTATTTTTAGAAGAAGTAGGTGAAGATTCCTATGCTATAGACCGCATGATGTGGCAACTTTGGCAAAGTGGTCTTTTGAAAAATGTTAAAGGCATGGTTATCGGCAATTTACGCCATTGTGAACCTACAAGTCCCAAACAATATGATTATTCTGTAAGACAAGTATTTGAACAGTACGCAAAACTCATGCAAGTACCTGTAATATACAATTTTCCAGTAGGTCATGGCAGTATTAATGGTTTTCTGCCGTTAGGTGTAAAAGCGAAAATAAATGCAGATAATACTAATCCTCAATTGATTATTGAAGAAAATTATGCTCAAAATTAAGTGCTTCATGATATAATATTTTTTTGCAAGCTATAGAATATATTATATTGAAAGGATTTGATTAAATGTTACCTTTAAATTCTCAAAAAGCAATGTTTTCAGCAGAAGAAACGGCTGTCATTCGCTTTGCTTTAAACATTTTTCTTCAAACTGATTTTTCAGGACTCACTTCTAAGCAGGAAGAAACGAAGGCTAAAAACTCAGCTAAAGAAATTATTGATAAAATAACAGCTAATATAAACGATTTTAAATTTAGAGAACTTTGTGTTATGGCTGGAGCTGTTGATAATATTATTTCATTGATTGATGATGGTGAAACTTTTGGCATAAGCAAAACTCAACTCGATAATTGTAAATTCTTTTTACCATCTGTTAAACAAAAATTAATTGAACTCGTGAAATAAATTTCCCCTTTTGATTGACATGAAGTAAACTCTAAATGTTATAGTATACACAAATCTTATTTTATTATTTATATAAATAAACGATTACTATAACAATGAGGTGATTTCATGAAAAAATGGATTATAGGTTTAGTTGTCATCATTATTATAGCAATAGTTGCAATCATGAATTATGCACCGCTAAAAAATAAAGTAATGCAACAATTTTTTGCAACGAAGGTATATGCACTGTTAAATGATGACGAGGTTATGAACCTGCATCAAGTTATTACAAAAGATAGCTCTAATAGTAGAACTGTAATGTGGCAGTCTTTAAATGACCGCGATGATTTTATTTTGGAATATGGCACTGATGAAGAAGGCGATTTGACAACTGTTTCGCCACAAAAATCCGTGCTGAATATTGATGATAAACAAATTTATATCTACAGTGTTTATTTAAATGATTTGACGCCAAATACCGCGTATAAATATCGCGTAGGTTATGCCGATAGCCGTACAAATTGGCATGATTTAAAAACGGCAGATAAAGATAATAACAATTTTAAAGTGTTAATCTTCCCAGACTCTCAATCAAATGATTATACTGATTGGAAAAATGTAGCTATGAATGCTTGGCAACAAAATCCTGATAGCAATTTCTTCATCAATATGGGCGATTTAGTTGACAATGGTTATGATTTATCACAGTGGAATGCTTGGTTTAATAGCGTAGAAGCAATGAATACACAAATACCTGTAGCACCAGTTCAAGGCAATCATGAATTTTACACTACTGAATGGGAAGTAGATTTGCCGATTGCATATGATAAATTCTTTGATTTACCATCTAATGGCACGGATAAATATAAGAATTTATATTATTCTTTTGATTATGGTGATGTTCATTTCACTGTACTCAATACACAAGATGATGAAATCAAAGAATATGAACCGAATTTATTACAAGATGAAATCGATTGGCTTCGCCAAGATTTAGCTTCTACAACGAAAAAATGGAAAATTGTCTTAATGCACCGCGATGTTTTAAATTACAGTCGCAATGCGGCACCGCTTGATGGCATAAGCTTTTCTCGCCATGGTGAAACATTCATGCCTATTTTCGATGAGTACAATGTTGATGCTGTGCTTACAGCTCATTTGCATACTTATCGCAGACGCGTACCAATTCGCGATTTTGCCGCTAATGATAACGGCACATTGTATATACTGACTGGTATTGCTGGAAATGTTCGTTATCCTAATCTTTGGCACAGAAATCTGCTTGATGCTTATGTTCCACCGCAACCAGAAACGGATAATTATATTGTGATGGATGTAAATGATGATAGCATAACATTTAATACGTATTTGCCAGATAATACACAAATTGATACAGTAACTTTACAGAAATAAATAAAAAACAATCTATGCTGAATAAATACTAGCATAGATTGTTTTTTTTATTTTCATTTATTTTTATTTAGTTTGTTTATCTTTTTCATATTCATTTATAACTTCTTCTAATACTTCAGCAGCTGTAGTAACTGTATTTAAACAAGCAACTTCTTTTGAATAAAATTTTGCTTTAATTTGCGCACATAAGCGAGAAGAAAATTTTGTTTGAAAAGCTCTAACTAATTTTAACATGATTGGTCTTAAATCAGCGCATTCATGTGCCTTTGTTTCAATATATTTACTAGATATCACGCAAGCTGAACCACTAAGAGCGCCACAGATGTCGCCAACTTGCAAGCCACCACCAAATGCTCCTGTCATGCGAAAAGCTTTTTCCTCAAGACCTAAATTGTAATATTCATTGCCGGCACGAGTGATGCTTTCAGCACAATTATAACCTTGTTTATAATATTGGGCAGCTAAATCTTTTAACATAAAAACTCTCCTTTATCAAAATAATCCATTGTACAAATTATTCATACAATAAGTAATATATACAATATGTAATATTATACTATTTTAGTTTTATTTTACAACATAGCGTTATTTTAACCACTTAACAAAATACCTTTTAGGCATAACACAGAATAAAAATAAGGTATTTGCTATTTTATTTTTAAAAAATTACAATAAAAATAAGAAAATATTAAGATTAAAAATACAATCATGAAATTCAATATAAATAAATGGAGGTTAAAATAATGGAAAACAATTTAAATTTAACTGATAAATGGGATAAAACTTTTCCTCAGAGTGATAAAGTAAATCATCGCAAAGTTACTTTTCATAATCGCTACGGTATAACTTTAGCGGCTGACCTTTATGAACCAAAAGATGCACAGGAAAAACTTCCTGCTATTGCTGTTTGTGGACCTTTCGGTGCAGTAAAAGAACAAGCTTCTGGTCTTTATGCTCAAATCATGGCTGAAAGAGGTTTTTTGACAATCGCATTTGACCCGTCTTTTACAGGTGAAAGCGGTGGTAGTCCAAGATATGTAGCATCACCAGATATCAATACAGAAGATTTTCAAGCCGCTGTCGATTTCCTTTCTGTACAGGATAATGTAAATCCAGAAAAAATTGGCATAATCGGTATTTGCGGTTGGGGCGGATTGGCAATCAATGCTGCTTCTGTTGATACTAGAATTAAAGCAACTGTTGCTTGCACGATGTACGATATGTCTCGCGTCACTGCCAACGGTTATTTTGATGCTGAAAACAGTGAACAAGCTCGCTATGAAAAACGCAAAGCTTTAAATGCTCAGCGCACTGAAGATTATAAAAATGGAAACTATGCGCTTGCTGGTGGTGTGCCAGATAAATTGCCTGAAGATGCACCATTTTTTGTCAAAGATTATTTTGATTATTATAAGACAAAACGCGGTTACCATGAACGTTCTTTGAATTCTAATGGTGGCTGGAATGTAACATCTTCTCTATCCTTTATCAATATGCCAATAATGCAATACATTTCTGAAATTCGCAATGCTGTATTAATCATTCATGGCGAAAAAGCACATTCTTGCTATTTCAGCAAAGATACGTATAAAAAATTAAAAGGCGATAATAAAGAACTCATGCTTATCCCTAATGCTGTTCATACGGATTTATACGATAGAGTAGATATAATTCCTTTTGATAAAATAGAAGATTTCTTCAATAAAAATATGTGAAATTTAAATACATCAGATAAATAAATACAGCTAAATTTTAGAGATTATGATAAAAGAGTACCTCTTGTCATAATCTCTTTTTTTATGGCGAAATATAAAAAATCCGTTGCTTGCGTAATGAGTTTTTCACTCTTATAATAAGTTTTGTATCATAATTTGAGGAGGGAGATTTTTGTTAGCTTATATTATAAAACGTATCTTCAATGCAGTAATAGTATTATGGGTTGTAACGACTATTACTTTCTTTCTAATGCATGCTATTCCTGGCGGGCCGTTTACTGTAGAAAAATCTTTACCGCCAATAGTTCAACAGAGCATTGAAGAGCGATATAAATTGAATGACCCACTTTATAAACAATATAGTGATTATCTGACGAATTTAATACAAGGCGATTTAGGCCCTTCATTTAAATATCCGGGACGCAGTGTCAACGATATCATAAAAGATGGTTTTCCTGTATCATTTCAATTAGGTATGGAAGCCGTTTTAATCGCTATTATCATCGGTATTCCTGCTGGAATAATCGCCGCTATAAATCAAGGAAAATGGCAAGACCATGCCGTCAATTTCTTCACGACTTTAGGGGTTGCTGTGCCTAGTTTTGTCGTGGCAGCACTGCTCATCTATGTATTATCTACGAAATTACATCTATTACCTTCGGCAATGTGGGAAGGTTGGCAGTATCAAATTATGCCAGCGTTGGCGCTGTCTGGTATGCCTACATCTTTTATCGCACGCCTCACTCGTTCTAGTATGCTTGATGTTTTAGGGCAAGATTATATAAAGACAGCTCGTGCCAAAGGTTTATCTCGTTTCACTGTTTTATTTAAGCACGCTTTGCCTAATTCATTAATTCCTGTTGTCACGTATGCTGGACCGATGACGGCTGGCATTTTAACAGGAAGTTTTGTCATTGAAAATATTTTTGCAATTCCAGGCTTAGGTCAATATTTTGTAACGAGTATTTACAATCGCGATTATACAGTTATTCTAGGTGTAACGATTTTTTATAGTATTATCATAATCGTATTGAATATGATAGTGGATTTGATTTATCCATTTTTAGACCCACGTATAAAACTCGGTGGCGGAAAGGGTGAATAAAATTGCTTAATAAAGATATGTTCGCTCCATTAGAGCGTGAAATAATCGAGGTGCAAAAACAGACTGAAACATTAGGTTATTGGCAAGATGCTTGGCTTCGTTTGAAGAAAAATAAAATGGCTACATTGGGTTTAGCCATCATTTTAATATTGATTTTAGCAGCCATATTTGTGCCGATATTTTCTGTTCATACCTATGATGAACAAAATTTGATGCTGCCTAATCAATCGCCGAGTTTTGAACATTGGTTCGGTACGGATAATCTCGGTCGTGATATTTTCATACGCGTATTGTACGGTGCGAGAATTTCACTTGCTATAGGTATTGTTGCAAGCCTTATAAATTTCTTTATCGGTGTAATTTATGGCGGAATATCTGGATTTTTTGGTGGTAAAGTAGACCGAATAATGATGAATATTGTCGATATTTTATATAGCATACCGACTCTTTTATATGTAATTTTATTGATGGTGGTATTAAAACCGGGACTTACTAATATATTCATTGCACTTGGTATCGGTTATTGGTTACAGATGGCAAGAATTGTGCGCGGTCAAATCTTAGCTTTAAAGCAACAGGAATTTGTCTTGGCGGCACGTTCTATCGGAGCAAGCAAGACAAGAATTTTATTGCGTCATTTAATCCCAAACACAATGGGAGCAATTGTCGTAACGATGACGCTTGCTATACCAGATGCTATATTTACAGAAGCATTTTTAAGCTTTATCGGACTTGGCGTATCTGCACCGATGGCAAGTTGGGGCGTATTGGCATCAGAAGGTATCAATAATATCAGAGCATACCCTTTTCAACTGTTCTTTCCTGCGGCGGCAATCAGTATTACTATGTTAGCTTTTAATTTCTTAGGCGATGGTCTGCGTGATGTATTAGACCCTAAAATGCGCCGTTGATATGAGGTGATTTTATGTTATTGCAAGTGAAAAATTTAGCCGTTTCTTTTTCCACTTATCGTGGCAAAGTAAAAGCAGTGCGCGATGTAAGTTTTTCTGTCGATGAAGGGAAAACCATCGGCATTGTAGGTGAATCTGGTTGCGGTAAATCTGTCACCTCACACGCTATCATGGGTCTTTTGCCACGCGAAAACAGCAAGATTGAACACGGTCAAATTACATTTAATGATAGAAATATCACTGATTTATCTGAAAAAGAAATGAATAAATTGCGCGGCAATGAAATTGCCATGATATTTCAAGACCCGATGACTTCATTAAATCCTGTTTTGACAATTGGTACGCAAATACAAGAAAGTTTATTTTTGCATAAGAAATTGACGAAACAACAAGCAAGACAGCGCGCTATTGAATTGTTAAAATTAGTTGGCATTCCTTCAGCCGAAATACGCCTTGATGATTATCCGCATCAATTCAGTGGTGGTATGCGTCAGCGCGTCATGATTGCCATGGCTTTGTCGTGTGAACCTAAACTTTTAATAGCTGATGAACCGACGACTGCACTTGATGTTACAGTACAAGCACAGATTTTAGATTTATTAAAGCAATTACAACGAAAAATGAATACAGCTATCGTATTGATTTCTCATGATTTAGGCGTAATTGCTAATTTATGCGATGATATCGCTGTGATGTACGCAGGTCAAATTGTTGAATACGGCAGTGCTGAGGATATTTTTTACAATACACATCACCCATACACAAAAGGTTTATTAAAATCTTTGCCACGCCTTACCGATAAAAAAGGTGAACCTTTATCGGTGATAGAGGGGCAACCACCTGATTTAAAACAAGATATAAATTTTTGCCCTTTTGCCATGCGTTGTGATAAAGCTATGCGAATTTGTGCAGCGCAAATACCAGCTGTTACACAGATAGGCAATCATCATTATGTAAAATGTTGGTTAGAGCATGAATTAGCACCAAAGGGGGAAGCTTGATGGCACTGTTAGAAGTAAAAAATCTATCAAAACATTTTGTAGTAGAACGTTCTTTTTGGGGCAAACCAACAAAAATCTTAAAAGCAGTAAATAATGTCAGCTTAAATATAGATGAAGGCGAAACACTTGGACTTGTAGGCGAATCTGGCTGTGGCAAATCGACAACAGGCAGAACGATTATGGGACTGTATAAACCGACAAGTGGAGAAGTGATTTTCAATGGTGAAAATATCTCAAAGCAAAATAAAATGCATAAAGACATTCAAATGATATTTCAAGACCCATACGCTTCATTAAACCCTCGCATGACAGTAGCGGATATAATTGGAGAACCACTGGAAATACACCATTTATATTCTTCATTAAATGAAAAAAATCGCCGTATTCATGAATTATTGTCTTTAGTAGGTCTTAGCCGAGAACAAGCCAATCGCTTTCCGCATGAATTTTCCGGTGGACAGCGCCAGCGCATTGGCATAGCTAGAGCTTTAGCGTGTGAGCCTAAGCTCATCATCTGCGATGAACCGATTTCTGCATTAGATGTATCTATTCAAGCTCAAGTTATAAATTTATTAGAAGAATTGCAACAGTATTTGGGACTTACTTATTTGTTTATCGCACATGATTTGGCAATGGTTCGCTATATCAGCCAAAAAGTAGCCGTAATGTATCTCGGCAGAATTGTCGAAATGGCTACGACAGAAGATTTATATGAAAATCCTCTGCACCCATATACAAAAGCACTACTATCGGCAATTCCAATACCAGACCCTAAAATAGAAAAAACAAAGCAACGCATACAATTAAAGGGTGAACTTCCCAATCCGTTAAATCCACCTACAGGTTGCCCGTTTAATACACGTTGCCCATATGCTAAAGATATATGTAAAAAAGAAAATCCCGAATTAAAAAATATAAATGGCAGATATATCGCTTGCCACTTATTTGAATGAAATACAATTTTACTAAATTAATATAGTTCATATTTAAATTGATTTAAAGGAGGCTTTCGTTTGTCAGGAGATATTTTTGTAAAAGGTGCGAGAGCACATAATTTAAAAAACATCGATGTAAAAATTCCACGTGATAAACTCGTTGTCATAACAGGTTTAAGTGGCAGTGGAAAATCTTCACTTGCTTTTGATACGATTTATGCAGAAGGACAGCGCCGTTATGTAGAATCATTATCTGCGTATGCCCGTCAATTTTTAGGTCAAATGGATAAGCCAGATGTCGACTATATCGAAGGCCTCTCACCAGCTATTTCTATAGACCAAAAAACGACGAGCCATAATCCGCGTTCAACAGTTGGTACAGTCACAGAAATTTATGATTACTTGCGTCTTTTATTTGCTAGAGTTGGTCATCCTCACTGCCCTAAATGCGGTAAGCCTATCACTCAACAGACAGTTGACCAAATGATAGATAATATTTTATCTTTGCCAGAGCGAACAAAACTATTGATAATGGCACAGATTGTGCGCGGTAAAAAGGGCGAACATAAAAAAATTCTCGAACAAATTCGCAAAGAAGGTTATGTACGCGTACGCATTGATGGTCAAATTGTAGATATCAATGAAGAAATTAATTTAGAAAAAAATAAAAAACACACGATTGAAGTAGTTGTTGACCGCCTCATAGTAAAAGATGGCATGCAACAGCGATTGGCTGATTCATTAGAAACAGCACTTGATATCGGTCAAGGCATTGTCTATGTTCAAATTGTCGATGGCGAATTATTGATGTTCAGTCAAAATTTTGCTTGCATTGATTGCGGTATAAGTTTACCAGAAATTGCGCCGCGAATGTTCTCTTTCAATAGCCCTTATGGTGCTTGTCCAGAATGTAGCGGACTTGGCAGTCATCAGCAATTTGATATTGATTTAGTAATGCCAGATAAAACATTAAGTCCATCGCAAGGATTATTTGCTCCATTATCAAAAAGTCCGACTTCTTATGCCATGGTACAGATTGAAGCAGTGCTAAAAAAATACGGCTATACACTCGATACTCCATGGAATGAAATCGATAAAAAAGTTCAAGATTATTTGTTGAACGGAACAGGTGAAGAACGCTTTAAGTATTCATATATAAATATGTATGACGAATACAAAGAATATTTTTCTCCGTTTGAAGGCGTGATGCCGATGTTGAACCGCCGTTATAAAGAAACAAATTCTGATGTGATGCGTGAAAGCTATGAAGCGTACATGAGCACTACGCCATGTCCAAAATGTAAGGGCGCACGCTTAAAACCAGAAATATTAGCGATTACTGTCGGTGGAAAAAATATCAAAGAAGTTACAGATATGACAATAGCTGAAGCAGATGAATTTTTCCACAATGTAAAATTCACAGAGCGCGAGCAACTCATCGCTAAGCAGATAATGAAAGAAGTACATGCGAGATTAGGTTTTTTAATCGATGTTGGCTTAGATTATTTAACATTATCACGAGCAGCTGGCACACTTTCAGGCGGTGAAGCACAGCGCATACGATTAGCTACACAAATCGGTTCAGGGCTTGTCGGTGTACTCTATATTTTGGACGAACCGAGCATTGGTTTACATCAGCGTGATAATAATAGATTGCTTGCAACGCTCAAACATCTTCGCGATTTAGGCAATACTTTAATTGTCGTTGAACACGATGAAGATACTATGTATGCTGCTGACCATATAATAGATATCGGTCCTAAAGCGGGAGCTGGTGGCGGTGAAGTTGTAGCACAAGGAACGGCGGAAGAAATAAAAAAATCTCTAAACTCCATTACAGGTCAATATCTCAGTCGTCGCAAATACATTCCTGTACCGCAAACTCGTCGCGCCGGCAATGGTAAATTCATTGAAGTCATCGGAGCAAAAGAAAATAATTTAAAAAATATTAATGTAAAATTTCCACTTGGTGTATTCACCGTAGTTACAGGCGTTTCTGGTTCGGGAAAATCCACTTTAGTAAATGAGATTTTATATAAAGGTCTAGCTGCAAAGCTCTATAATAGCAAAGGCAAACCGGGTAAACATAAAGAAATTAAAGGCATTGAAAATATAGATAAAATCATCAACATAGACCAATCACCTATCGGCAGAACACCGCGTTCTAATCCTGCAACGTATACAGGTGTATTCGATAGCATTCGCGAATTGTTCAGCCAAACAAATGAAGCGAAAATCAGAGGTTATAAACCTGGTCGTTTTAGTTTTAATGTCAAAGGTGGTCGCTGTGAAGCTTGTCATGGTGATGGCATCATTAAAATTGAAATGCACTTTTTGCCAGATGTTTATGTACCGTGTGAAGTTTGCAAAGGTGCAAGATACAATCGCGAAACATTAGAAGTAAAATATAAAGGCAAAACTATTTCTGATGTACTCAATATGACAGTGGATGAAGCGACTGTTTTCTTTGCCAATATACCGAAGATTTATCGCTATATGAAAGTCATTCAAGATGTTGGACTCGGTTATATTCAACTTGGACAGCCAGCAACAACTCTTTCAGGTGGGGAAGCACAAAGGGTTAAACTCGCTACTGAACTAGCTAAACGCAGCACAGGCAAGACACTGTATATTTTAGATGAACCGACGACAGGTTTGCATACAGCAGATATTCACCAACTTTTAAATGTATTGCAAAGATTAGTTGATGGCGGAGATACTGTTGTTGTAATCGAACATAATTTAGATGTCATAAAAACAGCTGATTATTTAATTGATTTAGGACCAGAAGGTGGCAATCGCGGTGGCACAGTAGTCGCCAAAGGAACACCTGAAGATATAGCCAAAGTGAAAAAATCATATACAGGT
Organism: Megamonas hypermegale; assembly: GCF_900187035.1. NCBI lineage: Bacteria > Bacillati > Bacillota > Negativicutes > Selenomonadales > Selenomonadaceae > Megamonas > Megamonas hypermegale. Next base: position 528,076 of record NZ_LT906446.1, on the reverse strand, counting down.
CAATTCTTAAAACCATTATTAGAAGAAGGTAAACGCCTCGCAAAACGCGATGCATGAAAAAAAGGCTTAAGTTTTAAACTTAAGCCTTTTTTTCTTAAATGAAGAGGGGTAAATATGTCATCAAATTGCACTATATAAAGTGTAAAGTGAGGAAAATAACAACATAACAAAAATTATACGATTAAACATTTTCTGCGAAAGATATGGAAATAATTTATTACCAAGCCATAAACCAACAAAGCAGAACGGTAATAAATAAATAGTTTGCTCAAAAGCAAATGAAAAATCTGTATTACCTATTAAAAATATAATGATTGCACTTACATTTGTTATAGCAAAATATGCTATACAAGTTGCTCGCATAGAAACTTTATCTCGTTTAGCATTAGCAAGATATAAAATAAGCGGTGGACCACCCATACTAGTAGCTGTTGTCAATATACCAGAGAGAAAACCTGCAACTGCTGTTTTTTTATCTGTTTCTTTTATAACTTTACGATTTAAATTCGATATAATCAAAAAAATCAAGATTGTAAGCCCGACAAATAATTTTAATGTATTATTTGGAGCAATTTGGAAAATAAATAACCCAACCGGTTGACCTATTATTGAACCAATGAATAATATCCACAAAAAATGTTTATCAATATTTTTATATAATGCCAAAGCAAAAAAAACATTAATTACAACACAGATGAGTTGAAGAATGAGTACGACTTGTTTAGGATCATATACCATTAAAAATAATGGTGTAGATACAATAGATAAACCAAAACCTGTCAATGATTGTATCATTGTTGAGCCAAAACCAATGAGAATAGCTAATATCAAATCTGAGGTAATCTCTGGCATAATATGCACCTCTATTCAGAAAATATATTTTATATTTTAAATTATAAACATAAAATCTATAACTTGTCAAATATAATTTTTTAAATATATCTTTAAAAATATATTTGACAAAAATTATTTTATAAGGTATGATGTACTTGTAAGTTTGAATTACACAAATTGTCAGTTTTATGAGAATTTAAACGAAAGGTGTGATATTATGACAAAATTGCAAAATGATAATATCGAATTAACGGTATCTAATCACGGTGCTGAAATACATAGTTTATTCGATAAAAGAACTTGTACAGAGTACATTTGGCAAGGTGACCCCACATATTGGCATTGGCATGGACCTATTTGCTTTCCTATTACAGGTAGAGTTCATGATGACACTTATACTGTTGATAAAAAACCATATCATTTAACAGTACATGGATTTGCAAGAGATTTTGATTTTAATTTGTTAAAAAAGACTGAAAATAATTTTATTTATGAATTAAAATATAGCGATGAAACTTTAAAAATCTATCCATATAAATTTTCCTTAAAAATAGAATATATTTTACAGTCCAATGGTGTTGAAGTTCTTTATTCTGTAGAAAATTTAGATGATAAAGACATTTATTTTGGTATTGGATTGCACACGGGATATAATTGTCCAATGGATAAAAATGATGATTTTGAAGATTATGAATTTATTTTAGAAAAAGAAGAAACATTATATCGTAATTTTTTAGAAAATGGCATTATGTCAAATAATACAGAACCTTTTTTACAAAATGAAAAAATAATTCCAGTAACAAAAGAATTATTTAAACGCGATATTATTTTTATGCAAAATGTACAATCCAAAAGCATTGTATTAAAAAGTAAAAAATCTAATAAAGCTATAAAAGTTTCTTATAAAAATTTTGACCACTTAGGTTTATGGACAAAACCTCAAGGAGCTCCATTTATTTGCATAGAACCATGGAAAGGTCTTGCTGATAAAAAAGATGTTCATGTAGATTTTTCTCAAAAAGATGGTAACAACTGCTTAAAACCATCAGAAACATTTAAATGTAGCTATAAAATAGAAATTCTTTGATTCTTAGATTTCTATTTAAAAATTAATAAAATATTTATTCAAAGGAGGACTCATTTATAATGGGCGATTTAGGGCAAGCAGTATCAACAACAAAGTTGAAACTCAAAGAAAAAATAGCTTACGGCTTAGGCGATGTCGGTAATAACTTTTTATTCGATTTAGGGCAAATTTATCTATTGAAATTTTATACTGACGTATTAGGACTTCCAGCAGTATGGGCAGGTTCCATATTCCTCGTAAGTAAGATTTTCGATGCTTTTGCAGATATGACAGTAGGTACAATTGTTGATTCGGGTAAATTTGGTAGTAAAAAACTTGGTAAATTTAGACCATTTATGATTTATGGTTTAATACCTTTAGCACTTTTAACTGTAGTATGTTTCACTAATCCAGATTTTTCAATTACTGGAAAATTAATTTTTGCATATGCTTCTTATATGTTATTCGGTTTATCTTATAGTATTGTAAACATTCCTTTTGGCTCTATGGCATCAGCAATGACACAAGACCCAATTGAACGTTCTCAACTAGCTGCTTTTAGACAAGCTGGTTCCAATACAGGTCTTTTAATTACAACTGTAGCATTTATGCCAATTGTTTTAATGTTTGACACTGAAGAACATGGTTACTTTGTAGCAGCATGTGTATTCGCAGTTGCTGGTGTTCTTGCTACATTATATTGTGCTTTAAATATTAAAGAACATGTTCAAATTGAACATAGAGCACATGAACGCGTACATTTAGGTAAAGCTTTTAGATCCATCTTAAAAAATACTCCACTTCTCGTTTTATGCCTTGTAAACTTATTTACATTCTCTGCTTTTAACGTAAAATTAGCAGTACAAGTTTACTATTGCCAATATATTTTAAATGATATGTCTATCATTCCTTATATGGGCTTCTTCAGTATTGGATGTGTATTCATCGGTGTAGCATTAGTAACTAAAGTCGTAAAATGGCTTGGCGGTAGAAAACAAACTTATATGTTTGGTTGTGCAGTATGGGCAATTGGTGATATCATCAACTATGTTTTTGTAACTGACCCAACAATGTTTATTGTATTCTCTTGTGTTGCATTCTTTGGTAGTTCTTTTGTAAACAGCTTAAACTGGGCACTCGTTGCTGATGCTGTAGAATTTGGTGAATGGAAAACTGGCGTCAGAGCCGAAGGTATCATTTATTCCTTCTTCACATTCTTCCGTAAATGTTCCCAGGCTGTTGCAGGTTTCGTTCCTGGTCTTGTTCTTACATTAGTAGGTTATGTACCAAATGCTGTACAAAGCGCAAGTGCTCTTGGCGGTATTAAAGGTTTAATGTTCATTTATCCAGGTGTATTAGCTATCGCAACAATTATTGTTATGGGCTTCTGCTATAAATTAAATGAACAAAAATTCAGAGAAATATTATTTGATTTACAAAAAAGAAAAAATCAACAAGCATAAATAAAACAATTACAATGGACTAAATAACATTTTCCTACAATAAAATTATCTTAATCAAAAATTTGTGGTAAAATAATAAGATAAATTATATAGAAGATAATAGTATAGTAATCATAATAAGAAATCATTTTATAGTTAATTTTGTTGTAAGGAGATTTTGACAATGGCTTTTAGTAAATCAGCCCCTATTCAATTACATTATCAGTTGGCAAATGAACTTAGAAATTATATACAAAGCGGTACTTGGAATATTGGAGATTTATTTCCTACTGACCGTGAAGTCATGGAAAAATATAATGTCAGTGCAACTACCGTACGTAGAGCAATTAAACAACTAGTAAACGAAGGTTGGATTGAAAGACGACCTGGAAAAGGTACTTTCATAAAAAAAGAACCGATAAAAGAATGATATGCACCCAAAATATTGGACATATTAATTAAGCTACTAATTGAGACTTAGTTCTGTATTCTACGGGACTAAGTCCTTTTAGTTTTATCTTTATCCGTTTTGTATTATAATATTTTATATAAGATTTTAACTCTTTTATAAAATATTCAACGGATTTAAATTTTTTTAAATAGAATAATTCGCTTTTTAGCAAACCAAAGAAATTTTCTATTACGGCATTATCTAAGCAATTTCCTTTTCGGCTCATGCTTTGGATAATGCCTTTTTCTTTTAATAACTTCTGATATCTTCTATTCTGATACTGCCATCCTTGGTCTGAATGTAGAATTATTCCTTTTGTTTCTTTTATCTTTCTTGTTGCATCTTCTACCATATCTAATACTTGCTTTAGTATTGGTCTTTTCGATATTTTATAACTTATTATTTCTCCGTTATATAAATCTATTATTGGTGATAAATATATTTTTTCATTACATAATGCAAATTCTGTTACATCTGTTGCCCATTTTTCGTTTGGTTTTGATGCTTTGAAATTTCTATTTAATATATTTTTGGCTATTTTCCCTTCTTGCCCTCTATATGATTTATATTTCTTTGCTCTTACTTTACATGTTAAATTTTCTTCTTTCATCAATCTCATAACTACTTTATGATTGACTTTTATTCCTTGTTTATGCAGCTGCAAAGTTACTCTTCTATATCCATATCTTCCATGATTTTTATTACAAATATTATGAATTAATGTTTTTAATCCTTTATATTTGTCTTCTTTTGATAATTTTTTTAATGCATCATAATATGTGCTTTTAGCTAATTTTGTATAGTTTAATAGGGCTTTTAGAGTATATTTTTTCCTTAATTTAGCAATTACTAAAACTAGTGTCTTCCTTCCTTTTCCCATTGCTTCATTAAGGCATGCCACTTTTTTAATAGGTCATTTTCCATCCTTAATTGATAATTTTCTTGTTCCAATTGTTCAACATAAGAAAGTTCTTTTTTAGGTTTGTTAACCTTATTTTTAGATTTAGATTTTTTCATAGATGGTCTACCTCGTTTCTTAGCAAGCAAACCAGAAAATCCATAAGAACGATACAACTTTTCCCATGTAGAAATTGTACCAGTATTAGGAATGGAAAATTTGGCTGCTGTTTGATTTAATGATAAATGATGTAGCCATTTATATTCAATAACTTTTTGCTTAAAGATAGGAGTATATTTACGATTTTTATGAAGAAGTTGTGAAATGCCACCATTTTCATAATGAAATATCCATCTGCGAAGAGAAGCTGTATTTGGCATGTTTAGAATTTTAGCTACATGATAAATAGAATCTCCTTTTAAAACCATTTTAATTGCTTTAACTTTAAATTCATTTGAGTATTTAGTCATAAAAAAACTGCACCTCCAAAAGTTGTTTTTTTGTCCAACTTTTGGGGTGCAGTTCAGAAGAATTAGGGCATTTGACAGGGTTTTTTGAAGAAATGACGAATAAGGGATTTGTACCAAATGCAGAGATTTTGGAAATAAAAGAAGTTATCGTAAACGATGCAGTCTTAAAAGAATTTCCAGAGTTAAAACGCTTAAATGAAGATAAATTAATGCTTATAAAAAAGCTCCATAAAATAAACGATAAAAAACTCGTATATGTAAATAGTTTTTGGACTTTAGAATACGGAAAAGAATTAGCAAAATATGATTTATCTAATACAGGTGTTTATGAAATTGCCAATAGGTTTTTAAATGTTCAATTAACAAGAGCAGAAGAAACCATATCTGCTAAAGCTGCTACTAAAGAAGAAGCTGAGCTCTTAGATATAAAAAAAGGTGAGCCTGTTTTATTGATGGAAAGATTAACATATCAAAATGATACACCAATTGAATATGCTTATAATGTGTATAGAGCAGATAGATATCGTTATAATATAGTTCTGCATAAAAACCAAATAGATAAAGAATGGCAATGATAATACTAGTTTAATAAATAGGTATAGGTTCTCTTATATTCAATTATAAGGAAACCTATACCATAAAATATATCTTGAAAAATATATTCTAAACGTTATATAATATTAATATAAAAAGTAATACTCAAATAGGAGGTTTTTGTAATGGCTTTAGTATCATTAAAAGAAATTTTAAGTCTTCAAAAAGAAAAAGGTGCTGTAGGAGCTTTCAGTACATATGATTTATTCAGTGCTCAAGGTATCATTGCAGGTGCAGAAAAAGTAAATATGCCTGTAATTCTCATGATTGGTAGTGCTGTACTCAGCAAACCTGGTAATGAAGAAATCGGTGCTCTCATGGTTAAATTGGCTAAAGAAGCTAAAGTACCAGCAGCAGTATTTCTTGATCATTCAAAAACATTTGAACTTTGTATGAAAGCTATTCAAATTGGTTTTAGTGCTGTAATGATTGATGGTTCTTATTTACCTTTTGAAGAAAACGTAGCTCTTACTAAAAAAGTTGTAGAAGCAGCTCATGCTGTAGGCGTTTCTGTTGAAGCTGAAATCGGTGCTTTGGCTGGTATTGAAGATGGTGAAGCTGTTGCTGATGCTAAGGTTACAAATCCAAAAGATGCTGCTGAATTTGCTAAACTCACAAATGTAGATGCTTTAGCTCTTTCTATCGGCAATGCTCATGGCTTATACAAAGGTGTTCCTCATTTACATTATGAAGTATTAGAAGAAACTGCTAAATTAATCGATACTCCACTTGTTTTACATGGAGGAACAGGTCTTTCTAAAGAACAGTTTGCTAAATGTATTGATTTAGGTGTTAAAAAAGTTAATATCGGTACAGAAATAAAACGTTCTTTCATGGACACATTCACAGCAGTACACATGGAAAATAAAGAAGCTTATGATTTCATCGGTGCTCCACAAAAAGCAAAAGCAGCTGTTGCTAAAACAGTAGAAGAAAATCTTACATTCTTTGCACAAGATTGGAAAAATAATTTAAAATAAAAGTTTGATTTAAATAGAATGAGGTTAATCTAAGATGGCAGCTAATGTCAATAAAATTGAAAAAATAGCAGTTGTCCAAACTGGTGGTTGTAGTGCTGTTATAAATTCTACACTAGCTGGTATTATAGACAATACACAAAAAAATAAATTAAAAATCTATGGTTTATTAAATGGATTTGAAGGGTTATTAAAAGATAAAATTATCGATTTGTCTAATTTGACAAATGATGAATTAACTAGACTTAGAAATACTCCAGCGATGTTTTTAGGTTCTAGTCGTATGTTTTTAACAGCAGAAATTTTTGCAGCTATTCCTCAAAAATTACAGGAAAAAGGTATTGATACCTTAATTATGATTGGCGGTAATGGTACAATGTACGCCGCTAAAGTAATCAGCGAATCAGCTGAAAAACAAAATATAAATTTAACAGTTATTGGTTCTCCAAAAACTGTAGATAATGATATGTTTGGTATTGAATACAGTCCTGGATTTGGTAGTGCTGCTAAATATATCGCTCAAGCTGTTAGAGATATAAGCATTGATTTAGAATCAATGAAAACATTTGAACAAGTCAGAATTATGGAAGTTATGGGACGTAGCGTAGGTTGGTTAGCAGCAGCTAGTGCTTTAGCAAAAAGAAAAGCAGATGGTGCTCCACATTTAATTTATCTACCAGAATATGATTTTGACGAAAATGAATTTTTATCTGAAGTAAAACGAGTTTATGAAGAAAAAGGTTTTGTCGTAGCAGTTGTTGGTGAAGGCATTCATGACAAAAATGGTTGTTCCATCGGTGAAAATCCTTTTGCTGATGTAAAACAAGCTAATAAAACATTTGATGGTGCTTCAACTTATTTAGCAAATTTAGTACATGAAAAATTAGGACTAAAAGCTAGAGCTCAAAACCTTACTATGGCTCAGAGATGTTTCGGTGCATTACGTTCTACTGTTGATGAAGAACGTGCTTATAAAATAGGTTTTGTAACTATATCAGCATTAATGGATGGTCATAAATCAGAAATGGTTGCATTATCTGATAATAATGTCGACTATTACACCATTGCATTAAGCGATGTTGGTGGAAAAGAAAAGAAAGTTCCAGTTGAATTCTATGATGTAACAACAAAACAAGTTACAAAAGATTTCATTGATTGGTTAGTACCAATTACTGGAGAATTTAAAGATAACTATTTATCTTTGGATGACATAAACTAAAATTTCATAAAAAAAGGAGTGTATATATTATGGCAATTAAAGCAGTTTTCGTTCCTCTTGCTAGAACTACATTTTATATGCCTAGTGCAGAAGAAAATTTTTCTAAATCTGTACAGCTTTTAAAAAATATTTTTGAAAATATCAAAGTTCCAGATAGTTTAATTACTGAACCATCTGATTTAAGTAAATATCTAGATGAAGTTTCCGAACCAGATTTAATCATTTATCAATGTACAACATTTATAGGTTCTGAATTTATGTATGAAATCATGCGTAAATCTAAATGTCCTGTACTCATTTGGGCTACAAGAGAACCTTCTATTGATGGTACACGATTAAAATTAAATTCATTAACAGGTGCTTTTTCTGCAGGAAATAGTGTATATACACAAAATAGAGATTTTGATTTTATTTTTGGCAATCCTGATGAAGACAGTGTTGTTGAAAGCTTAACAAAATACAATAAAGCAATTACTTTAATAAATTCTTTAAAAGAATTAATTATTGGTGTAGTAGGCAATCAACCAGCAGGATTTGGTTTTGGTAATGTAAATGAAACAGATTTAATCGGTACTTTAGGTAGTCGTGTTGCTCGTATTGAAGCTGCTGCTATTATGGACATGGCTAAAAATTATACAAAAGAAGAAGTTGCTGAAGATTTAGCTGAATTAAATGCTTGCACAATCAATACAAATATTCCAGATGAAAATATGGAAAAATATGCTCGTTTACACAAAGCATTTAAAACTTTTGTTGATGAAAACAATATTGGTGCTTTAGCATCTCGTTGTTGGCCAGATTTCTTCACTGGTTTTGGTGCTCCTGTTTGCGCTGTATTATCCATCTTAAACGATAATAATATTGCAGCATCTTGCGAAACAGATATTGGTGGAGCAATCAGCATGTTTATCGGTAGTAAGCTTACTGAACAAGCAACATATTTCGGTGACCCTGTAGCAATCGATGAAGAATGCGATAGCATTGTATATTGGCATTGCGGTGCTGGTGCTAGTACTTTAGCTAATAAATCTTGCGGTGCAAAACTCGGTGTTCATCCTAATCGTAAAATCGGCCCTGTTATGGATTTTGGTTTAAAATCTGGTGAAGTAACTGTAATAAGATTAGGCAAAGACCAAAACGGCTATAGAATGTTTATGTATAAAGGTGAAGCATTAGACGAACCTCAAAAATTCTATGGTACATCTGTAACAGTAAAACCACAAGGTGGCAAAGCTGCTGAATATGTTAAAAAATTCGTTAATGATGGTTGGGAACCTCATTTTGTAGTTGTATATGGAGATATTACAAAAGAAATTGAAATTATGTGTAAACTTCTCAAAATACGACTTTTCAAATATTAATAAATAAGTTATAAGTTAACTGAACAATTATAAAAATAATTTATTTGCAATAATTAGTAAACAACAATATTACTCCAAATCAATAATCTAAAAATCATAAATTAATACTCAATTATTAACTTTAGAAAATATATTTCGAAGGAGAAAAATATCATGAAAATTGGTTATATCGGATTAGGCTTAATGGGTGGTCCTTTAGCTAGAAATTTAATTCGTGCAGGTAAAGAAGTTATCGCATTTGATTTGAATAAAGAACATATTGAAAGAACATTAGCTGCTGGTACTACAGGAGTTGGCGCTAACTCTGCTGATGATTTAGCTGATTGTGACGTTGTATTTACAAGCCTTCCTATGCCAGCACATATTAAATCTACAATGCTCGGCGAAAATGGTTTATTAAGCAAAATGAAACCTGGTAGTGTTTATATTGATGTAAGCACAATTGACCCACAAACAGCAGAAGAATTAGAAAATTTTGCAGCACAAAAAGGTATTGGCTTTATGGGTTGCCCACTTGGTAAAGGCCCTGCACAAGCAGAAAAAGCTGAACAACCAATTTTTGCTGGTGGTAAAAAAGAAACTTTTGAAAAAGTAAAAGAAATTTTAGAAATTGTAGGTTCTCCTGTATATTATATGGGCGGTGCTAAACAAGCTTATGCTTTTAAGTTAATCAGTAATATGGTAGGTATGACAGACCTCGCTGTTTTATCTGAAGGTATGCGTCTTTGTGAAAAAGCTGGTATTGATGGAGAATTATTCCAAAAATTATTAGCTGATACTGGTGCAGATTCCGCACAACTTCATATGAGAGGACCATTAATGCTTGCAGGAGATTATGCAAATCGTTTTGGTGTAAAACTTGCACTCAAAGATGTTCGCCTCGGTTGTGAAATGGGTGATGCTTGGGGATTCGATGCAGCTTTTACAAAACTTGCTAAATCTTATTTTGAAAAAGCTGATGAAGCTGGTTATGGTATGGAAGACTGCGTAGCTGTTTATAAAATTATTAAATAATAAAAAAGAAGGTATTTTATAATGAGAAAAGCATTTATTTGTCCTACAAAATATGTTCAAGGTGAAAATGAACTTTTAAATTTAGGTTACTTTGTATCCACTTATGGAAAAACAGCATTACTTATTGCTCATCCTGATGATATTGCACGTGTTCAAGATAAACTTGATAAAACAGCTGAAAAATTTGGAGTAAAATTTGTTACTAGCTCCTTCTGTGGTCAATGTTCTCGCCAAGAAGTTGCAAGACTTCAAGAAGTAGCTAAAGAAAATAAATGTGATTGTACTATCGGCCTTGGTGGCGGTAAAGCTATTGATACAGCTAAATGCGTAGCTCAAGGCGATGCATTAATTATCGTTCCAACAATCGTAGCAACAGATGCTCCTACTAGCCATTCTGCAGTATTATATACACCAGATGGAGCTTTTGATGATTATGCATATTTCAAACAAAGCCCAAGTGTTATTTTAATTGATACTACAGTTATTGCTAATGCTCCTGTTCGTTTCCTTGTTTCTGGTATGGGTGATGCACTTTCTACTTATTTTGAAGCACGCGCAACTACTAGAGCTTTTGCTAATGTAAATGCTGGTCTTCCTTGCGGTTATCGTGAAGGTCTTTGTGGTCCAGCAAAATCCACAAACGCAGCATTTATCTTTGCTAAAACTTGCTATGAAATGTTATTAGAAAACGGCGTAAAAGCAAAACAAGCTTGCGAATGCAATAAAGTAACTCAAGCTTTAGAAAATATAATTGAAACAAATGTTCTTTTATCTGGCATTGGTTTTGAAAGTGGCGGTTTAGCAGCTGCACATGCTATTCATGATGGTTTAACTATTCTTGAAGGTAGCCATAAATATATGCATGGTGAAAAAGTTGCTTTTGGTACTATTATTCAACTCGTTTTAGAAAATGCTCCAAAAGAAGAACTTTATGAAGTTCTTGATTTCTGCTTAGCTGTTGGCCTTCCTGTATGTCTCGAAGATATCGGTGTAGATACAATTACTGATGAAGAATTAATGCAAGTAGCTGAAAAATCTTGCATTCCTGAAGAATCCATTCATTCTATGCCATTCCCTATTACTATTGAAGAAGTTGCTGCAGCAATTATTACAGCAGATAAAGTTGGTAAAGATTATAAATTAAGCAAAATGTCTAAATAATAAGGATAGATTTTATGAAAAAAATAATTAATAAACCAGAAACAGTCGTAAAAGAAATGTGTAGAGGTTTCGTTTTAGCTAACCCTACTCTTGAATTTATCGATAAATATAAAATAGTAAAGAAAAAAAATATAAATAAAAATAAAGTAAGCTTAATCAGTGGTGGCGGTAGCGGTCACGAACCAGCTCATGCTGGATTTGTCGGCAAAGGTATGCTTGATGCAGCTGTGTGTGGAGATGTTTTTGCATCTCCTTCACAAGTACAAGTTTATCAAGCTATTAAATCTACAAAAAGCGATAAAGGCACATTGTTAATTATTAAAAATTACAGTGGCGACATGATGAACTTCCAAAGCGGTGCATACTTAGCAGAAATGGACGGCATAAAAGTTGATTATGTAAAAGTTGAAGATGATATCGCTGTACAAGATAGCTTATATACTGTAGGCCGTCGTGGTGTTGCTGGAACTGTATTTGTACACAAAATTGCAGGTGCAGCTGCAGAAAAAGGTCTTGATTTACCTGAAGTAAAACGCATCGCACAAAAAGCTGCTGATAATGTAAGAAGCTTAGGTTTTGCACTTACTTCTTGTACTGTACCAGCTAAAGGAACACCTACTTTTGATATTAACGAAGATGAAATTGAATTTGGTGTAGGTATTCACGGAGAACCTGGTATTAAACGTGAAAAAATTTCTACAGCAGATGAATTATCTGCAAGAATTGTAGACGCTATTTCTAAAGACTTAAAATTAGCAGAAAATGATGAAGTAGCAGTTTTAGTAAATGGTTTCGGTGCAACACCTTTAATGGAACTCAATTTAATGAACTATGCTGTAACTAAAGAATTAGCTGCTAAAAATATAAAACCAGTTCGTATTATCATTGGTAATTACATGACAAGTATTGATATGGCTGGTGCTTCCGTTTCAATTTTAAAATTAGATGATGAATTAAAATCTTATTTAGTAGCAGAAGTAGATGCACCATCTTTAAAAATTTCTGCTGATGAACAAGATGTAAATATTCAAGACATCTTAGCTATAAACGAAAACAACAACGCTAAAGAAGTATCTTTCAATGTAGAAACTGATTCAAGTTATGCTGATGTATACAACAATAAAATTTCATTAAATAATATGATATATATTGTTGATAAAATGAGCGAAATTATCATTAAAAACGAAGTTCCATTCTGTGAATTAGACTCTCATGCAGGTGATGGAGACTTTGGTATGAGTGTTGCTAAAGGGTTCAAAGAATTAAAACGCCAATGGCATGAAGTTTTAGCTCAAGCAAAAGATATCGGTTCCTTCTTAGAAGCTTGCTCTATGGTTATCATGGAATATTGTGGTGGTGCTTCTGGTCCTGTTTGGGGATTTGCATTTAAAACTGCTGGCAAACGCTGTGAAGGAAAACAAGAAATTTCTGTAGCTGAATTTGCACAAATGATGCAAGGTGCTGTAGATGGTATACAAGATGTTGGTAAACGTGCTTTCGGTAGAGGAGCTGTCGTTGGAGATAAAACTTTAATTGATGCATTAGTTCCTTGCGCTGATATGTGGAAAGAAGCTGTAAAATACAACTGCAATATGCAAAATGCTTTTGAAAATGGTGCTAAAGCAGCTGTTGAAGGTGCAGATAAAACTAAAGAAATCGTAGCACGTATGGGAAGAGCTGGTACTGTAGGCGAAAGAAGTATCGGTTACCCTGATGCTGGTGCATATGCTTTAGGTGTTATATTTACAGAACTTACTAATAGTCTTAATTTTAAAGCATAATAAAAAAGGAGGTAAATAAATGGAAATAAATTACTTAAAAAATGGCTTTTCTGTAGTAGAAAACGGCAAAGTTATTTTTACTCATACAGAAGAAGCTCCAGCTATTTTTGTTGGTAAAGGTAAAGAAAAAATGGATATTTATCGCGGTAATTTCGATATCGAAGATTACGTAATAGAAAGATATCCTTTAAAAATAGCTAAAGAAGAAAATGGTAAAATTTTATTATCTGCTTGTCCAGATTCTAAACCAGAACTTGAATTAACAGCAGAATTAAAAGATAATTATGCTAAAATTAAAATTCAATCTTATGATAAAGCATTAAATCGTATCTGGATTAGAGTTCCTGCAGAAAAAGAAGAATTTGTATGGGGCTGCGGCGAACAAATGTCATATTTCAATTTACGTGGCAGACATTTTCCTCTTTGGACTTCAGAACCAGGTGTTGGTCGTGATAAAACAACAGAAATAACATTTTTGTCCGACAAATATAATAAAGCTGGTGGCGACTATTATCACACTAATTATCCACAACCAACTTTTGTATCTTCCAGAAAATATGCTTGCAATGTAAATAGTACAGCTTATGCTGATTTCGATTTTAGAAATGAAGCTTTTCATGAATTACAAATCTGGGAAATTCCTGAATCCATAGAATTCTTCACAGCAGATACATTCTTAGGTATTATTGAACAGTTAAGCGATAGATTTGGTAAACAACCAAAATTACCAGATTGGTTATATGATGGTGTTATCTTAGGATTAAAAGGTGGAGAAGAAAATACTTTCTCTCGCATGGAAAATGCTATAAATCATGGTATTCCAGTTGCTGGTGTATGGAGCGAAGATTGGGCCGGCGTAAGAGAAACATCTTTTGGTACAAGAAACTTCTGGGATTGGAAATGGGGTAAGAAACGTTATCCTAATTTAGATAAAAAAATCAAAGAACTTGAAAAAAGAGGTATTCGTTTCTTAGCATATGCATGTCCATATCTTTGTACTGATGGAGATTTATATCCAATTGCTGAAGAAAGAGGCTATTTTGCTAAAAATTCTAAAGGTGAAACAGCACTTGTAGATTTCGGTGAATTTTACTGTGGTATAGTTGACTTCACTAATCCAGAAGCAGCAGAATGGTTCAAAGAAGAAATCATTCAAAAAAATATGCTTGATTTTGGTGTTCGTGGTTGGATGGCTGATTTTGGCGAATATTTACCTACAGATGATGTTTATCTTTCAAATGGTGTAGATGCTAAAATAATGCATAATGCTTGGCCAGCACTTTGGGCTGAAGTAAATGCTAAAGGTGTTGCTGAAAGAGGTTTAACTGATGAAGTTACATTCTTCATGCGTGCCGGTGGAGCAGGAACTCAAAAATATTGTCCAATGCTTTGGGCAGGCGACCAATCTGTAGATTTTTCTCGTCATGATGGTTTAGTTACTGTTATCTGCGGTGCACTTTCTTCTGGTCTCTTAGGCAATGCATATCATCACAGTGATATCGGTGGTTATACAAGTCTGTTTGGTAATCGCCGTACTAAAGAATTATTTGACCGCTGGGTAGATATGGCTGTATTTACATCTATGATGAGAACACATGAATGTAACCGTCCATATGAAAACTTCCAATTTGACCAAGATGCAGGAACAATGGCACATCTTGCAAGAATGACAAAAATTCATCGTCATTTAAAACCATATTTAAAAGCTTTATCTGAAGAAGCAAGTCAAAAAGGCTATCCTGTTCAGCGTCCATTATTTGTTCATTTTGAAAATGATATTAAAACATACGATATGCAAACAGAATACATGTTCGGTCCAGATATGCTTGTAGCACCTGTTTGGCAGAAAGATGTTAAAGAATGGCAAGTATATTTACCAGCAGGAGAAACTTGGATAAATATATGGAATGACCAAGAAATTTGCGGTGGACAAAGTATGACAATAGATGCACCTATTGGTAAACCTCCTGTATTCTTCCGTAAGAATAGTAAATGGGCAGATTTATTCAAAGAAGTTAAAAATTATTAATTAATATTATTGTTACTAATGGTATAAATATAAATTGGAAGCAGTTTATTTTTATAGACTGCTTCCAGCAATTAATTTAATTTTATTTAAGTTGAATGGTTTATAATATTGAGAATATATAAAATAAATTGTAATATTGGGAGAAATTTTGATGAATAAACATTTATTAACATCTGCAATTATAACAGCTTTATTAAGTACAACTGTAGCTGGTACAGCATTAGCTGCTTCAAATCCTTTTAGTGATGTTCCAAAAGATAGTTGGGCATATGATGCCGTAGCTCAATTAGCTGCTGATGGCGTTATTGATGGTTATCCTGATGGAACTTTTCAAGGTCAAAATACCATGACACGTTATGAAATGGCTCAAATTGTAGCACGTGCTATGACTAAAACTGATTTAGATAAAGCTGATAAAGCTACAGTAGATAAATTAGCTTCTGAATTTGCTGAAGAACTTGATAACTTAGGTGTTCGTGTAGCAGACTTAGAAAAAAAATCTGATAATGTAACATGGACAGGTACAGTAAGATATCGTTACACTGACGTTGATAAAAGTACAGGCAATGCAAGCGAACACAATTTATTATATCGTTTAGAACCACATGCTTATATTGGCAATACAGGATGGATGGCTCATTCCCGTGTAGAATATTTAACTACTTTAAATGATGATGACAATTTTGATACAACTGTAGATAGAGCATGGGTTGAAGGTGATGGACTTGGCGCTCATTGGAAACTCGGTAAATATCCTATCTTACCAATGAACGGTATGTTACTCGATGATAAAGTTGCTGGTGCAGAAGCAAGCTTTGGCAGCGACGTTTTCAGAACAACTCTTCAAGCTGGTCGTTTTAACACTGATAGAAGTGCTAGCAATCCAGATATGGATGAAACAACAGCTGATTACTATTCTGTACAATTTAAATATAATCAAGATAAATGGACTGCTCAAGCAGAATGGTATTTATTTGACGATTATTATAAAAAATCCGTTATCGGAAATCAAGCATTCCCAGGATTCCCAAATGGTTTAAGCAGCCGTGATTTTAATGCTGATGAATTAAATCTCTGGTTTGTTGGCCTTGGTTATAAATTCGATGATAATGTTAAATTAGCTGCTCAATATGCTGAAAACACTAACGGCGATGGATATGATAAATACGGTTTAGTTAAAGGCGATGAATCCAAAGCTTATAATGTTGAACTTACTTATAAAGCATTTGATACAAAAGACCCTGGTTCTTGGGATGCTTTTGTAGCATATCGTTATGTAGGTGCTATGGCTTCAATTGCTCCTGTTTATAAAGGTGTATGGGCTGACCAAAAAGGTATCGAATTTGGTGTTGAATTCGTACCAGTAGAAAATGTATTAGCAACTTTAAAATATTTTGATGGTAAAGATATTTCCACTGATAAAGATGCAAGTAAATTCTTTGGACAGCTTGAACTTCAATTTTAATTAAATAGAAGGAGATATTATGAATAATAATACTGTTATAACTATTAGTAGACAATACGGTAGTGGTGGCCGTGAATTAAGTGAAATTCTGGCTAAAAAGCTTGGAGTTAAATTATATGACAGACAAATAATTCATATGGCAGCTGCTTTGCTTGGTATTGGTGACTTAAATGAACAATCCTTGCATGAATTAGAAAATAAAGTATTACCGTTATCATCAGGATTTATGCCATTTTATGCTTTTGGTTCTCATGCTGGCCCTAATGTAAATACAGAATTATTTTTCGCTGAATCAAAAGTAATTCATCAATTAGTAAATGATGGTTCTTGTGTTATTTTAGGTCGTTGCGCTGATTATATTTTAAGTGAAGAACCAAACCATTATTCTTTCTTTATCTATGCTGATGATGATTATAGAGAAAACCGTGGAAAAACTGCTTATAACGGCAAAACTCTAAAACAACTTAATGCTGAAGATAAAAAACGTGCTGAATATTATAAATATCATACTGGCAGAATTTGGGGAGAACCTAAAAACTACGATTGCATTATAAATACTAGCAAAATGTCTTTAGAAGAAGCTGCTGATATGATTATTGCTTATATAAACATCAAACAGAAAAAGGCTTAATGATTTAAAGATATTTTATTGTGAGGTTTTTTATTATGAAAAAAGTTACAGATGAAAGCTTTAAAAAATATGGCAGAATTCTTGATTTAGATACAAAAGAATTTGTAGAAGTAATGATGAAAAAAGATACTGTTATGGAAGGAACAGTATATAAAGCATCTGACCCTGATTTTGAACAATTACCATTGTTTACACAGCTACAAAAAGAAGTTTATGGTGATGTTCCAATTGAATTTGGTTATTGCAATGGTCGCAATAATAAATTAAATGCTGTTGAATATCATCGTTGTTCTGAAATTGACATTGCTGCAACTGACCTTATTTTAATGCTTGGTTGTCAACAAGATATCAATTATGCAAATAATACTTATGAAACAGAAAAAATAGAACAATTCTTCATTCCTGCTGGTACAGCTGTAGAATTATATGCAACTACACTTCATTTCGCACCATCTCGCGAAAATAATGAAGAATTCCGTTGTGGTATAGTTTTAATCAAAGATACTAACTTACCACTTGAAACAAAACCAACAGATGCTACAGGTGAAAATCGTCTTTTATTCGCTAGAAATAAATGGCTTATTTGTCATTCTGAAAGTAAACCAGCTAAAAATGGTGGTTGTATCGGCTTGATTGGCAAAAATCTTGAAATTTAATACTTAAAAATAAAAAGGCTGTCGCATAACATAATATGTGACAACCTTTTTTTACTTTAATAAGGGTGACACAAATGAATAAACCAATATATAAAAATGCTAAATACAATATAGAAGATAGAGTAAATGATTTACTTTCTAGAATGACTTTAGAAGAAAAGGTAATGCAATTATGTAGTGAATTACCTTCAAACTTTATATTTAACGGCGAAATAGATTATACTAAATTAAAATCATTCGGTAAAAATGGCTATGGACGGATAACACAATATTCACTTGTAGGATTAGTAAGTCCTCAAAAAATAGTAAAGACTAGTAATAGTATCCAAAAATTTTTTATTGAAGAAACACGATTAGGTATACCTATTATACTTCAAAGTGAAAGTTTAGTTGGTTATCCTGGAAAAGAGGGTACAATTTTTCCTTCCATGTTAAATTTAGCTGCAACATGGGAACCTTCTTTAGTAAAGAAAATGGCAGAAATTATAGGTGAAGAGTGCCACGCTGTAGGTATAAATACTGTCATGAGTCCAGTAGTTGATATATCCCGAGATTTACGCTGGGGAAGATGCTATGAAACTTTTGGCGAAGATGTATATTTAACTACTCAAATGGGAATAAATTATGTTAAAGGTATACAAAGTAAAAACGTTAGTTGCATAGCTAAGCATTTTTTAGGTTATGCTGAAACACAAGGCGGATTAAATACAGCTGTTACACGTTTAAACAAAAAAGAACTTTATGAAGTTTTTGCTACACCATTTGAAGCAATGGATAAAATTGCTAATTTAGATGGTATGATGGCTTCATATTCAGAAATTGACGGTTTACCTGTTGGTTGTAATAAAGAAATCATTCATGATTTACTCCGTAAAACAATGGGCTTTAAAGGATTATTAACTTCTGATGGAGCTGCTATTTGGAAAATATATGATTATTTTAAAATAGCTCAAACTTATGCTGAAGCTGGATTATTAGCTAAAAAAGCCGGTTTAGATACTGAAATTCCTGTCAGTGGTACATATAGACATTTGACCGATTTCGTAAAAAATAATAAATTAAATGAACACATTATCGATGAATCTGTAAAACGTGTTTTAACCATAAAATTTAAATTAGGCTTATTTGAAAAACCATATATTGAAGAAAAAAATATTTTTAATCAGTTAACTAACAATACTAAGAAAAAATTCAGTGAACAAATTGCTGAAAATTCAATTGTATTATTATCAAATAAAGAACATATTTTGCCAATAACTTCAAATTGTACAATAGGTTTAATAGGACCTCATGCAAATAGTAAAAGATATCCAATTAGTGGATATTCTTATCCAGCATATATAGAAATGGTTCAAGCATTAAAAAATAAAAGCAACAAAGACATTTCTTTTAATGGTGTTATTGATGAAGAAAATAAAATGCAAGATAGTCAAAGTTTCAATTCCATGTACAATATTTTCCAAAATACAGATTGGAATTATTTAAATAACACAAATACTATCATGCAAAATATACAAGCAACGACATTAAAAGAAGAATTAGAAACATTTTACAAACTAAATTATTCCATGGGTTGTGATATAACTAATACAAATTTTGATGATATTGAAAATGCCTATAAAATCGCACAAGAAAGTGATATTATTATCTTAACTGTAGGTGGTAATTGTGGTTGGGTTAATGTAACAATAGGCGAAGGCAAAGATAGATGTACTTTAGATTTACCTGGATTACAACAAAAATTATTATCAAAACTACAAATGGCAAATAAACATATAATATTGATAATGTACGGTACAATATATAATATTTCTTCTACTAAAAACATCAAAGCTATTTTATATGCAGGATTACCAGGCCCATACAGTGGAAAAGCTATTGCAAATATTATAAAAGGCAATGCAAATCCTAGTGGAAAATTACCTTTTACTATACCAAGAAGTGTTGGACAAATTCCTATATATTACAATCATAAAGTTGGTAGTGGATATCATTCTATCGGTGATAAAGCTATGTCAACTATCTTTAGCGGTGGATATATTGATGGAATTTATAGTCCATTATATCCATTTGGTTTTGGATTAAGTTATACATCATTTTTAATATCTGATATTAATATAAAAAATAAAATTATTAAATTAGGTGATGATATAAAATTATCCTGCAAAATAAAAAATACAGGTTCATTTGCTGGCTCTGAAGTAGTTCAAATTTATTACTATTTTAAAGAAGCTCATGTAATACGTCCTAATAAACAATTAATTGCTTTTCAAAAAATAACACTGAAATCAAATGAATGTAAAACTATATTATTTACTATAAATACTAAACAATTAGGATACTACAACGAAGAAATGCAATTTGTAATTGAACCTGGAATGGCTAATTTAATGATTGGCACTAGTTCTGAAGATATTATTTATCAGACAAATATCCAATTAATTGGTAACCCTCTTAATATTATTGGTAATCGAACATATTCTTCCCAGAACAAAATAATTTAATAAAAAAGACTGCTATTATTCTAGTTTGATAGATTTTAATAGCAGTCTTTTTCATAATGCTTTATATAAATAAAATATTTAATTTATAAAATTACACCAAAAATAATTAATATAATATATATTATATTGTCAATTTAAAGTTAGTAGCAACTTCTTTAATATTAAGTCGTTTACTCATTTCTATTTTGGCTTCTAAGCAAACACAATGTGCCGGATAAAGTGTCGGTATATTTTGTTTTGCTAGATATTCAATCGTTTTTTGCAATTTAGCGTCATTTTTTAATAAGTGAAAACCACCGATAATACCTAAAATTTGCTCATCATTACATATTTTTTTAGCATATTCGACAATATTACAAATACCACTATGGGAACAAGCCGTAATAATAAATATACCATTATCCGTTTTATAAGCAAGTGCACTATCATCAATATTAACATCTGGCACCCATTTATCATCTATCCATCTTTCACCTACGGGCACTCTTTCAAAATCAAAAATCGTAGGAATTTCACCTAAAAATACAAGATTTTCATTTATCCAATATGGTTTTTTTGTCAAATTTAAAGAAAAATACGACTCTAAGTCTTCAGGTTTAACAGATGAACCTATATCTTTACCATTTTTGCGTTTTTTATCAAAACAATTAGGGTGCGCTATAAATTGCACATTTTTCAATCCATAATTTAATAAATGTGTTATACCACCCGTATGGTCACTATGCCCATGTGAAATAATTAAATGTGTGATATTTGATAAATCTACATGCATAAGTTTTGCATTTTTTAAATAAATACCCGAATAACCTGTATCAAATAAAATTTTCTCTGTATCAGTTTCTAATAAATAACTAAGTCCAGGTTCACCAAAAAAATATTGGTCAATATACGTATTATTATCAAGTAAAACCGTTAATTTCATATAAAAACCTCTCTATTATCACCAATATTTATTAAAATTATGTATATAAATTACTTTAATTTTTTATTTTTATTTCTTATTATAATGTAAGAGCCTTTAGCTAAGTAAAGGCTCTTGGTTGTGTTAGATATTTATTTTATTATTCATTGCCAATTTAATAACGATAAATTTAAATAATTACTTTTTATTATATAATTTGTCAATATAATCAGTAAAGATTTTTATATATTTATATTTAGGATTTGATTTTTTATATAATAAATGACATTTTAAGCTAAAATTAGGGTCTATTGCATAGTATCCATCATAAAAGCCCATAGCATTTAATAAACGCTCAGATAAAACGGCACCGACTTGATTTTGTTGGCAATAATGCATAATAGCATACGGTGTAGAAAACCATGCTTCTATTTCTGGTGAATAATTATATTTCTTAAAGTAGTCCTGAATTGTTTCATACATTAAATAATATGGTGAATATTGCACTAAAGGATATTGACAAATTTCTTCGATATTAATGATATTACTGCCGTTTTGAATATTAGGCGCATAATAAACCATGCGTTCATTACAAAAGAAAATATTTTCATATTCATTTTCATCTAAATTTTCCAATGTAAATGTAGAAATAATATCAATGCTGCCATCTTCTAAACGTGATAATAATGAATTAGCTTCTAAATTAGATAAATTTATTTTAATATTAGCATTGTATTTTTTAAAATACGTTAAATGCTGGTCAAGTAAAACATCACCTAAAGACATCAAAGCTCCAACAGACAAGCAAACTTGTTCGCCGCCAGAAGTTTTTATATCTTTAACAGCTTGTCGTAATTGCTCTACAATATTTTCTACCTTAGATAAAAATAATTTGCCATCATCGGTTAATTCACTATTTTTATTGTTATGTGTTATTAATTGTATACCTACTGTTTCTTCTAACTTTTTCATTTGAAAACGAAAAGCTGATTGAGTTATACCTGCTTTTTCTGCAGCAAGTGCAAAATCTTTAAACTGACTATAAATAATAAAATTTTCTAATTGTTGGATGCTTGGTAATTCTATCATGCAAATTCCTCTCAATTGTTATAAATATCTTTTACAAAAAGTTATTTCTTTAATAGTATATCACAATATTGTTCATACATAGAAAAATTTTTACAATTTATTTTAATAAAGTTTTATTGTCAACTAATTTAAAATAGCAGTAAACAAAAAGGCCTTTTCGACAAAATAATTTATCGAAAAGACCCCATATATTTATTTACCTTCTAAAATACTACCTAAAGAATTAAGAAAATCTCCTTCAAAATCTTCAAATGTACCGGCATCACATCTTTGAGCTAAAGATGGCTCTATAGGTAATGTAGCAGTATTTGTAATACCATATCTTTCAGCTTCTTCTTTTAATTTAGATTGTCCAAAAATATGGTGTTTTTCTTTACAATTAGGACAAACAAAATAAGACATATTTTCTACAATACCTAAAATAGGAATACTTAAAAGGCCTGCCATATTAACGGCTTTTTCTACAATCATGGAAACAAGTTCTTGCGGTGTAGTAACAACAATAATACCATCAATTGGTAAAGATTGATATACTGTAAGTGGTACATCTCCCGTTCCTGGAGGCATATCTACGAACATATAATCAACTTCGCCCCAATTTACATCAGACCAGAATTGTTTTACAACTCCACCAAGAATTGGTCCACGCCAAACTACAGGGTCTGTTTCATTATCTAAAATTAAATTTGTAGAAATAATTTTTATACCTGATTTAGTCGTTGCTGGTGTTATACCAAGGTCTGTACCAGAAACTTTTCCTTGCAAATGAAAAACCTTTGGAATAGATGGACCTGTAATATCTGCATCTAAAATCGCTGTTTTATAGCCACGACGTTGCATAGTTACCGCCATCATAGAAGTAACTAAAGATTTACCAACGCCACCTTTACCACTCATAACAGCAATAACTTTTTTTATATGTGAATTTGGATTTGCTGGAACACGTAAGCTTTGTGATTCTTTACGTTCTCCACAAGTTGTACCACAACTTGAGCAATCATGATTACAATTTTCACTCATTATTAATTGCACCTCTAACTAAAAATAAATTTTCTTTATTATACTATATATTTAATCTTTATAAAAGTAAACTTGCGATATTATTTTGTCTATTGATTATAGATATGGTATTATAAGTATGATATTTTAGAATTATACTGTAATAGCAAAATTTAATTTGCACAATAAAATTAATTTAAAATAAGTAATATTTGAAAGGGGTTTTTTTATGGCTAGAATGTTTGGTACCGATGGGGTTAGAGGTAAATCGAATATAGAACTCACACCTGAATTAGCATATAAACTCGGACGAGCTGCTGCTATTTATTTTGCAAAAGAAAATGGAGATAGCGCAACAATTTTTATAGGACGTGATACACGTTTATCTGGCCCTATGTATGAAGCTGCTCTGACTGCTGGAATTTGTTCTGCTGGTGGTCATGCTGTATTAGTTGGCGTAATGCCTACACCTGCTGTAGCATTTTTAGCACGTAAACATAAAGCCAATGCAGGTATAGTAATTTCAGCTTCACACAATCCATTTTATGATAATGGTATTAAAATTTTTGGTGGCGATGGATATAAATTACCAGACGCTGTAGAAGATAAAATTGAAACTTTAGTACACAAAATTGAAGAAAATGATGATTTATATCGCCCTACAGATGAAAAAATCGGTTATTTAACTTATCGTCATGATTTATTAGATGAATATATCGGCTTTGTTGTAAGCACAACTGATATTGAACTTGATGGTACAAAAATTGTTTTAGACTGTGCTAATGGTGCAGCATATGAAGCAATGCCAAAAATTTTACGTCGTTTAGGTGCCGATGTAATTGTTATTAATGATAAACCAAATGGTATAAATATTAATGATAATTGCGGTTCTACTCATTTAGAATCCCTTCAAAAAGCTGTTATTGAAAATAAAGCTGATATCGGTATTGCTCATGATGGTGATGCTGATAGATGTCTTTGCATTGACGAAAAAGGTCAATTCATCGATGGAGACCATATGATTGCGGCTTGTGCAATTTACATGATGGGCAAAGGCACACTTAAAAATAATACTGTTGTAACAACTGTAATGGCAAACATTGGTTTCCATAAAGCTATTAAAGAAAATGGTGGCCGTACAGAAATCACAGCTGTTGGTGACCGCTATGTATTAGAAAATATGCTTGAAAACAATTATAACCTCGGTGGTGAACAATCTGGTCATATTATATTTACAGATTTCTCCACAACTGGTGATGGCCCTGTTACAGCACTTCAAGTATTATCTTATTTAAAACGTACACGTCGCAAAGCTTCAGCTATAACAAATATAATGACAAGTTATCCACAGCTTCTTGTAAATGTAAAAGTAGCTACAAAAGAAGGCTGGGAAGATAACGGCAATATTAAACTTGCTATCGAAGAAGGTAAAAAACAACTTGGCGAAAATGGTCGTATTCTCGTTCGTCCATCTGGTACAGAACCATTAATTCGCGTTATGGCTGAAGGCCCTGACCAAAAAGAATTAGAAGAAATTTGCCAAAAAATAGCCGCTGTAGTAAAAAAAGAACAGGGTTGAGTGCAATTTTTATTGACAAAAGCATAAGTTATATTTAAAATATGAGCATGTACAGAACAAAAGATATATTGTACATGCTCATTATTTATTTATTGAAAACGTTATAAAAAAAGTTTTACACTTTAGCGCTGGCTCTGCATGAGTTTAAGCAGAGTACGAGGAAGAAGTCGTCGAAATATCAGCGGATGCTTCTCGGCTTGGTCTAGTCGATAAAAACTGACAAAACTTTTAAGCGATTAAAAGGACAATACAGTAAAAGACCTCAATAGATATATTTGAGTTAAATTTCATTTATTTATTTGAGGAGGATATTGCTATGTGCGGTATTGTTGGTTATGTTGGTGAAAAACAGGCAGCTGATTTCTTAGTAGATGGCTTAACTAAATTAGAATACAGAGGTTATGACTCTGCTGGTATTGCTGTTTTTGATGGTGAAAAAATTGACATCGAAAAAACAGTAGGTCGTCTTGCCGCTTTAAAAGAAAAAATTAAAGGTCACACTCCAAAAGGTGTAATCGGTATTGGTCACACAAGATGGGCAACTCATGGACGTCCTTCTGATGTTAACGCTCATCCACATACAGATTGCTCCGGTAAATTTGCTATTGTTCACAACGGTATCATTGAAAACTTCATGTCCCTTAAAGAAGAATTAATCGCTAAAGGACATAAATTCGTTTCTGAAACTGATACAGAAGTTGTAGCTCATTTAATCGAAGATGTTTATGATGGCGATTTTGTAAAAGCTGTAAATGCAGTTTTAGACCGCATTGAAGGTTCTTACTCTCTCGTATTCATGTGCCAGGATTATCCAGATACACTTATCTGCACAAAAAAAGATAATCCACTCGTTATCGGTCTTGGTGATGGTGAAAACTTCATTGCTTCTGATATTCCAGCAATCATCGCTTATACTCGTCGCACATACATCATGAATGATGGCGAAATCGCAGTAGTTAAAAAAGATAGCATTTGGGTAACTGATAGAAAAGGCAATCCTATTACTAAAAAAGTATTCGAAGTAAATTGGAATGCTGAAGCAGCAGAAAAAGGCGGCTATGAACATTTCATGCTCAAAGAAATTTATGAACAGCCAAAAGCTGTAAGAGATACAATTTCTCCACGCCTCAATAAAGATAACACTGCTATTGTACTCAATGAACTTAAATGGACAAAACAATATGTTGAAGCTTTCAACAAAGTATATATCATCGCTTGCGGTACTGCTTATCATGCAGGACTTGTAGGTAAATACTATATTGAAAAATTAGCTCGTATTCCAGTAGAAATTGATATTGCTTCTGAATTTAGATACAGAGACCCTATCATCGATGACCATACACTCACTATTGTAATCAGTCAGTCTGGTGAAACAAGCGATACACTTGCAGCATTAAAAGAATCCAAACGCCTTGGTGCTAAAACTTTAGCAGTTACAAACGTTGTAGGTTCTTCTATCGCTCGTGAAGCTGACCAAGTTATGTACACTTGGGCTGGTCCTGAAATTGCAGTAGCTTCTACTAAAGCATATACAACACAGCTCGTTACAATGTTTATACTTGCTATGTATATGTCCAGCTTAAAAGGTACAATTTCTCCTGAAAGAACACATGAACTTTTAACAGAACTTCGTCATTTACCTGACCAAGTTGGTCGTACTTTAGAAGATGTTGAACCAATTAAAGCATTTGCTAAAAACTATGCTTATAACAACGATGTATTTTACATTGGTCGTTCTCTTGACTACTATGTAGCTCTTGAAGGCGCATTGAAATTAAAAGAAATCTCCTATATTCATGCTGAAGCATATGCTGCTGGCGAATTAAAACATGGTACACTCGCGTTAATCGAATCCGGTGTTCCTGTAATTGCCTTAGCTACACAAAAGAGCGTATATGAAAAAACTCTTAGCAATATCAAAGAAGTTAAAGCTCGTGATGCTGTTATCATCGGTATTGCTGCTGCAGATGACAATGAATTGGAAAAATACGTTGACCATGTAATTAAAGTTCCAACAACTGATGAATTATTAATTCCACTTCTTACAGTAGTTCCACTTCAACTTTTGGCTTACTATGCAGCAATCACTCGTGGTTGTGATGTAGATAAACCAAGAAATCTTGCTAAATCTGTAACTGTAGAATAAAATTTTATATAAATGTAAAACGGCTGTATTTTTTCAGCCGTTTTTCTTTAATTTTGTTTAATACCAGTTGACAAAATCTGAAAAAAATACTATTATCGAGAAAATACTTTTCATCATTTCATTTTTAGAGTATACTTATATTATACAAACTTAAGGAAAGAGGTATTGTCGTGGCATATTATTTTAAAGAAGCATCTCATACTTTTGGTGAATATTTATTGGTTCCTGGTTATTCTTCAGATAAATGTATTCCTGCGAATGTTTCTCTTAGAACTCCACTCGTAAAATTCGCAAAGGGTGAAGAACCTAAGATTTCACTTAACATTCCTATGACTTCCGCTATCATGCAGGCTGTATCAAACGATACAATGGCTATTGCTCTTGCTAAAGAAGGCGGCATTTCTTTTATTTACGGTTCTCAAACTATTGAAGAACAGGCTGCAATGGTTAGCCGTGTAAAAAATTACAAGTCTGGTTTTGTAAGTAGTGATTCTAATATTATGCCTTCCACCACACTCGGTGAAGTATTAGCTTTAAAACAAAAAACTGGTCATTCTACAATGGCAGTTACAGAAGATGGTACACCAACTGGTAAATTGGTAGGTATTGTTACTAGTCGTGATTATCGTATCAGTCGTATGACTCTCGATACAAAAGTAGAAACATTCATGACTCCATTCAGCAAATTAATTTATGCTGATGCTGAAACAACTACCTTATCTATGGCAAATGACCTCATTTGGCAGCATAAACTCAATATGCTTCCACTCGTTGATAAAAATCAACGTTTACGCTATATGGTATTCAGAAAAGACTATACTGACAACAAAGAACACAGTTTAGAACTTACTGACAAAAACAAACGTTACCTCGTAGGTGCAGGTATCAATACTCGTGATTATGCAGAACGTGTTCCAGCACTTTTAAAAGCTGGTGCTGATGTACTTTGTATTGACTCCTCTGAAGGTTTCTCCGAATGGCAAAGAATCACTTTAAAATACATTCATGAAAACTTCGGTGAAGATGTAAAAGTTGGTGCTGGTAACGTTGTTGATAAAGAAGGTTTCCGCTTCCTCGCTGAAGCTGGTGCAGACTTTATCAAAGTTGGTATCGGTGGCGGTTCTATCTGTATTACTCGTGAAACAAAAGGTATCGGTCGTGGACAAGCTACTGCTGTAATTGATGTTGCAGAAGCTCGTGATGAATATTACAAAGAAACTGGTATCTACATTCCAATTTGTTCTGATGGCGGTATCGTACATGATTATCATATGACACTTGCATTGGCAATGGGTGCAGATTTCCTCATGCTCGGTCGTTATTTCTCTCGTTTTGATGAAAGCCCAACAAATAAAGTTCGTATCAACGGCACATATCTCAAAGAATATTGGGGCGAAGGTTCTAACCGTGCTCGTAACTGGCAGCGTTATGACTTAGGTGGAGATAAAAAATTATCCTTCGAAGAAGGTGTTGACTCTTATGTTCCATACGCTGGTCCACTTCATGATAATGTAATGCTCAGCCTTAGCAAAATGCGTTCTACTATGTGCAACTGCGGTTCTTTAAACCTTGCTGAATTCAGAGATAAAGCAAAACTTACACTTGTATCAGCTACAAGTATCGTTGAAGGCGGTTCTCATGACGTTATCCTCAAAGATAAATTCAGAGGCAACGACTGATTTTAACTTAAACTATAATTTGATTTAAAATTAATAAAAGATTGCATTAGTATAAACTGATGCAATCTTTTTTTGTGCTTGACTTAGAGTTAGCACCATGTTTTATTATAAATAAGATGAACTAAAAGGAGCGATGAAAATGAACTTAAAAAATGTCATGCAAAAAATGATTGTATTACCTATGACAGCATGTGTATTGTTTTTAGGAATGCAATTCACAGAGGCTTCGCGTCTTAATCCGTTTTCTAATGTTCAAACATTAGATATTTCAGGCGAAGCTAAGGCAACTTATATCGATGAAAAGACTACAAACTTTTTTAATTCTCCAGCACCGACTGCAGAAGAATACATTGTACCAGATGGTTGGAAACAAGAAAAATTATCATTTGATGGCGTGCCGGTAGAAAAATACACATCTACAACAACAAAAACAGACCGAATTGTATTTTTCTTGCACGGTGGTGGATATGTTGGTGGATTAAATAATCTTTATCGCGATTGGGGCTTGCACAAAGCGGAAGTAGCGGGAAATGCTACTGTATTCATGCTCGATTACCGTTTAGCACCACAAAATGTATATCCTGCAGCTTTAGAAGATGCAGTTAAAGCATATAAAGGATTATTGCAAATGGGCTATAAACCAGATAATATAATTTTAATGGGCGATTCTGCTGGTGGTAATTTATCATTAGCATTAGCTGTGTATTTACGTGATAATAAAATCCCACAACCTAAAGCTATTGTCTTACTCTCACCTTGGACATATTTAGGAACAAATTTACCAGCGCATACAAACAATCTTGAAAAAGATAAAATGCTCGGCTCTAAAAATAAATTCATGTTAACAGAAGTAAGCAATCCATCTTATACTAAAGATATTGATATAACAAATCCATATGTATCACCAGCATATGCTGATTTGACAGGCATTTCTCCAATGCTCATCATAGCAGGTGGTGATGAGTTGCTTTTAGATGATACAGCACTTGTTAGTGCTCATGCTAAAGCTGCTGGCGTAGAAATAACAGAAAAAATTTATCCTGGTATGTCACACGATTGGGATATATTATTGCCGGAATTACCAGAATCAAAAGCTATGAATGAACAGATTGCTCAATTTATAAATCAAAAATTTAAATGATAAAAATAAAAAGGTAACAGAATTATTCGTTCTGTTACCTTTTTTTATACAGTAGATTGAATTAAAAGTTTTGTATATTCTTGCTGTGGATTTTGTAAAATTTCATTTGTTGAATTTTCTTCGACAATTTTGCCGCGATACATCACGATAACACGATTGCAAATCTGTCGCACTAAGGATAAATCATGCGTTATTAAAATTATGGAAAGATTGAACTGCTTTTGCAATTTTTTTAGTAAATCTACAATTTGTTTTTGACTGATGACATCTAAAGCAGATGTTGCTTCATCACAGATTAAAATTTTAGGTTTTATCGCAATAGCACGGGCAATAGCAACCCTTTGGCATTGACCGCCACTCAATTCATATGAGTATTTATTATTTATAAGCGATAAATCTAGCCCGACTAAATCTAACAAATATGGCAATTGTTTTTTTGCCTCTCGTTTGCTCATACCATTATTGATTAAAGGTTCAATTATAGCGTCATTTAATTTTTGATGAGGATTAAACGAGTCTTGCGGAAATTGAAAAACCATCTGCATTTTTTGATAAACACTATGCAATGATTTTCCTTTAGCAGAAGTGATATCTATTCCATTTAAAATGATTTTTCCGCTATCTACATCTTTTAAGCGCGTTATTAAATTGACTGTAGTGGATTTACCGCAACTAGACTCACCAACAATTCCCAAACAATCGCCAGAAAATAATTGAAAACTGATATTATCCACAGCTAAAACACTTGATTTATCTTGATTAAATCTCTTTGTTAGTCCTTCTACACTTAAAATAGGTTCCATATTTTGCTCCATCATAAATGATATATAGATTGTAATAATTCTTTTGTAAATTGATGTTGAGGATTGTGCATAATTTGCTTGGTGAAATTATATTCAACGATTTTTCCTTCTTGCATGATGGCAATTTTATTGGCTACACGGCTGACAAGATTTATATTATGCGAAACTAATATTATACTCGTCTGAAAAATCTGTTGCAATTTCATCATTTCTTTTATGACTTGCATCTGCGATACGACATCAAGAGCTGAAGTTGGTTCATCTGCCAATAAAAGTTTTGGTTTTAATAGCATAGCTATCGCAATGGCTATGCGCTGATTTGTGCCACCAGATAATTCAAATGGATAACTGTTTAAAATCTTTTCGCCATTTTGCAAACGAATTTTATCGAATAAATCAATTGCTTGAGCAAATATTTCTTTTTTTGTATAAGCACTATGCTCTGCAATAGTTTCATATAATTGTTGCCCTATTGTTCTAACAGGACAAAATGATGTTTTGGCATTTTGAAATATCATACTAATTTGTCTACCGCGTATTTCCTGCCATGCTTTGTTAGATAAATCATTTAGATTTTGCCCTTTGTAAAAAATCTCTCCACTTGTCAAAGAAGCATTATCAGGCAATATATTTAATATTGCCTTTAATAATGTCGATTTTCCGCAACCAGATTTGCCCACTATGCCGAGAATTTGCCCTTCATCAATCGAAAGGCTTACATCTGAAACAATATTTTTTTTATCATAAGTGATATTTACATTGCAAATATCCAATAATGCCATATTCATACCTCTCAATTATAATTTAAATCAGCAGTTAGCTCATAGTAATCCGAAGGGTCAGCTTCAAATCCCACTACATTTTTTTTCATGACGAAAGACATTTTTAAATGCGATACGAAAACAAATGCACAGTCATCTACGATTATCTGTTGCATTTTTATCGCTAATTCAGCTCGTTTTTGCGGGTTAAATTCATCGTGTAATTGGCGTGCTATCGCTTCTAAATCGATATTGTAATAATGACCTCTGTTTTTCGTTGAATTTTTTAAGCAATGTGTGGTAAAGAAATATTCTGGGTCGCCTGTCGGTGCTGTTACAAAAGCACTAGCATAGATATCCCAATCACCTCGATTGAAAAAATCCTGTTGATTAGTCGTATTATTTATGATGACATCAATCCCGATTTGCTTCAACGTTGCCTGTGCCGCTTCAGCGAGTAGTGGTAATTCTTGTCTACCGGGATAAGTGAGCCAACGAATTACTAATTTTTGCCCATCTTTATCTACATAACCATCATTATTCGTATCCGTCCAGCCAGATTTAGCCAAAAGCTCTTTTGCTTTTTCTATATCAAATTGAGGTGCTATTATATTTTGATTACCAAAACTAAAATTATCTGGAAAAGCCCCAGTTGCCACAGAGCCATTGCCGTATAATAGATTATTGCTAAAACTAGCTTTGTCTATGCCGAGTGCAATTGCCTTGCGTACATTGTAATCTTGAAGAGCTGGCGTTTCGTAATTGAATTGCATGAAGAAACAACGCGAAGTATCTGCACTGCTAATTTTATATTTATCGTTATTTTTAAATAAAGCTAAATTAATATACGACAAGCCTTGTACAGCATCAAGTTCACCTGATTGCATTGCCATTGTGAGCGTATCGCCATCGACTATTTCTTTGATAAATACTTTATCCATGCCTACCGTTCCATTCCAATAATCAGGATTTTTCTTTAACTCTATTTCTGTATTTGAAACTTTCGTCGCAATAAAAGGCCCTGTTCCAGCCACGTTATCATCTTCTGTTATGCCATATTGCATATCGATAATAGCACCATAAGGGTCGCTTAAATAATTTAATAATACAGGGATTTTTTCTGTAGATTTAATGGTAACAGTTTGCCCATCAGCTATTATACTGTCTATTTTTAAATCATTTGCTGCGCGGTCATGTACATGGATTAGATGTTCTAAACATTCTTTTACAGCTTGCCCGTCCAATTTTCGCCCGCTAGAAAATTTTATACTGTCTTTTAAAAATATCTTTACTGTATAATCATCAATTCGTTCATAACCAGAGGCTAACCATGGCACAAGCTCCATTTTATCGTTGAATTTAAATAAAGTTTCGCCCACACCATAGCGAACAGTAGACCAGCCAGAATAATTACTATGCGGATTAAGTCCCGTATTGCCCATTTCTATGCCATAAGCCGTTGTGCCATAACGAAAAATCTTTTCACCGTTGATATTATTATCAGTATTATTACCGCAACCTGTAAAAACTAATAGTGATAAAATAAAAAAATAAGCTAAAAAATATTTTTTCATTTAATGCTCCGTTGTTTAATTATAGATTGTATTTGTCTCGTATAACATCGCCGAACAAATTAAAAAGACTGACTGATATGAAAATAGCCATACCAGGAGCTAAAATCAGCCAAGGCGCTGTCTGTAGCATACTTTTACTGCCACTTATCATCGCACCCCATTCAGCCGATGGAGGAACTGCCCCTAATCCTAAAAAAGAAAGCCCTGCTATTTCCATTATTATTGTGCCTATCTCTAAAATTGCAGTGATTAAAATTATGCCAATTATATTCGGGAAAATATGCTTGAACATGATTTTCATATTACTGCAATTATTCAATCTAGCTGCAGCGATAAAAGTCGAACTTTTTACAGTCAATACCTGTGCTCTAGCTAATCTAGCAAATTTAGGCCAAGAAATAAACGTAAGTGCGATAACTGCATTTAACACGCTACCGCCTAACATACCAGCTATTGCGATTGCCAGTACCATGCCAGGAAAAGCTAAAAATACATCTGATATTCGCATTAAAATCGCATCTATTTTTCCGCCAAAATAACCACAGATAATACCGATAGTTGTGCCAATCGCTGTAGTGATGAAGGTAATCATCAACGAAGATAATATCGTGATTTGTGCACCTATTATGACACGCGATAATAAATCTCTGCCATATTGGTCTGTGCCAAATAAATGTATATTGTTTGGCGGAATTAAAGCGTTATTTAAATTCTGTGCATATGGGTCAAATGGAACGATAAATGGAGCAAAAAATACGATTATTAATAAAATGCTTATCAAGCTAGATAAAATAATAAATTTTACATTCATGAGCTTATTCCTTTAATCCCAATCGAATACGTGGGTCTAAATAGTGATATAAAATATCTGCAATCAAATTAAAAATTACATAAATGATGGCAAGCCATACTACATAAGCTAAAATAACTGGATAATCGCGCATTAAGATTGCATCAACTGCTAATTTGCCGACACCGTCCCACATGAAAATGGATTCAATTATGGCTGTTCCGCCCAACAGTGAACCGATAGATAATGAAATCAATGTTATAAACGATAATAATGTAACTTTAAAAACATCTGTTAACAAAATCGTTTTTTCACTGATACCACGAGCTTTTGCCGCTATAACATAATCTTTTTGCAATTCTTCTAATACAATAGAGCGAATTTGCCTGATGTATTTTGCGCTCATAGCGATGGTCAATGTCATAACTGGCATTATGAGGCTATGCAGGTTGATAGAAGAATTTATTATTGGCAGTAAATTTAATTGCAGTGAAAAAACGTATATCAATAATAATGCTACTAAAAAACCGGGCAGGGAATTGCCGACAAAGCTAAAGAAGCGAATTAGATAATCGCTCCATTTATTGTGATTGACAGCAGATATAAAACCAAGAGGAAAAGATATTATTATCGTACAAATTATTGAAGCTATCGTTAAAATTATTGTAGCAGGCAGTTTTTCTATAAAAATTGAAAAGACTGGTTTACCCGAAACAAAAGATTTACCCATATCACCAGATAATGTATTTTTTAGCCAAATACCGTATTGCACAACGAACGGTTTATCTAAATTGAGTTCAGCTCGCAACTTTGCTTTCGTTTCAGCAGATAATGCTGTGCCACGATTGGTTTCCATTATATCGACTGTATCACCTGCTACTACATGAATTAAACCAAAAGATAAAATCGTTACGCCTAAGAGTATTGGAATTAACTGTAATAAACGCTGTGCAACGTATCTTTTCATCGCAATTATTTCACCGCCTTGATTAAAAATAGCGGTGTTGGATTGTAAAATTGGTCATGTTCTTTATAAATGCGTTTTCCTACAGTTTCATCAGTATCAACGTGTGTAAAACCTATTTTTTTCAAAACATTGCTATCCCACTGTGGTCTTGTCAAATGAGATATATCGAGATTGTCTTTGATATAATCACATTCTTGCAGTAGTGTATAATTTATATTGTTATGTGCGTGATTTTTTGGCAATGAGTCTAAATCTTGCATGAAACGTTCTTTGCCATAATCAGCATCAAAATTTAATAAAAGACCGCCGTTTTTTAAGACGCGGTGCCATTCGCTATAAGCTTGTTGTGGATGTGGCAGTGTCCAAGTTAAATTTCGCGTAAGCACAACATCAAAACTTTCATTATCGTAAAGCAGATTTTCAGCATCCATGACTTTAAACGTAGCATCTACATTTGCTTTTTGTGCTAATATTTTGGCTTCATCAATCATTGAAGCAGTTAAATCAATACCTTCAACTGTATGACCGTATTTTGCTAATAAAATAGCAAAAAAGCCTGTACCAGTTCCTACATCGAGGATTTTGCAAGCTCTATTTGGCAAATATTTTTGAATTTCTTTAAGCCATAAGTCAGCCATATAACTGCTGAGTTCTTCATAGCGAAGATGAGCAAAGTCACTGCTGCGTTTATCCCAATAATTTACAATACGATTTTTTATTTCCATTATATAAACTCCTCAAAATAAATTAAAATACAATTAAGTTTAAAGCTTAAAGTAGACACAAAGTCAATAGAAACTGTCCTAGTTTATATTCAGTATAATAAGGAATAATAACTGTTACAAGCTCCACTGGGGGATATAAAAATAAAAAAAACAACAGAAAAAATCCGTTGTTTAATCAAAATTTTTGTAAATATAAAAGTAGATTTGTATATTTTTATTGCTATAATATCCATTAGATATAGATATTGGATAAATTTTATTTATAGAGTAGTTAATTGTGAATTTGCGATATTTAAGTATAATATATGTAAAATGAAGAGAATTGAGGCGATATTTATGAGTACAAAACAAAAATGGTGGCATAATGCAGTGGTTTATCAGATTTATCCTCGCAGTTTTTACGATAGTAATAATGATGGTATTGGCGATATCAATGGTATTAGAGAAAAGTTGCCATATCTTGAAAAATTGGGCATAAGTGTAATTTGGCTGAGTCCAGTATACTGTTCCCCTAATGATGACAACGGTTATGATATATCTGATTATTACGATATATCACCAGATTTTGGCACGTTAAACGATATGAAAGCTTTAATCAATGAAGCTAAAACGCATAATATAAAAATAATCATGGATTTAGTAGTCAACCATACTTCTGATGAGCATAAATGGTTTATTGAAGCAAAAAGCTCTAAGGATAATAAGTATCGCGATTATTATATTTGGCGCAGTGGAGATAAAAATACGCCACCAAATGATTTAAAATCTTGTTTCGGCGGTTCAGCTTGGGAATATGATGCTACTACTAATGAATTTTATTTGCACTTTTTCAGCAAAAAACAACCGGATTTAAATTGGAAAAATCCACAAATGCGCCAAGATATTTGGGATATAATGAATTATTGGATTGATTTGGGCATTGGCGGTTTTCGCATGGATGTTATCGATTTAATCGGCAAAGAAGTGGATTTAAAAATCAAAGAAAACGGCCCTAAATTACACGAATATATTCAAGAAATGTACGAAAACACATTAAAAGATAAAGATTTATTGACTGTCGGCGAATGTTGGGGGGCTAATCCAGATATTGCAAAATTATTCTCATCCGAAGATAGACATGAACTCAGCATGGTATTTCAATTTGAACATATCATGCTTGACCAAAATGGTGGAGATAAATGGAATTTAAAACCACTTGATTTACTGGAATTAAAGAGAGTATTTACGAAATGGCAAATTGAATTAAAAAATGAAGGCTGGAATAGTTTATTCTGGGATAATCACGATTTGCCACGCATTGTATCACGTTGGGGCAATGATAAAAAGTACCGTGTTGAATCGGCTAAAATGCTGGCAATCTTATTGCATGGCATGAAAGGAACACCGTACATTTATCAAGGCGAAGAAATCGGCATGACGAATATCGATTTTAATAATATTGAAGATTTTGCTGATATTGAAGCGATAAATGCTTATAAAGAACAAATATCTTTAGGCTATAATGAAAAAGATGTTTTAAAATCTCTGCGAACAAAAGCGCGTGATAATGCTCGTACACCAATGCAATGGAACGATAAAGCAAATGCTGGTTTTACGAAAGGCAAACCATGGTATCGCGTAAACTCTAATTACACACAAATCAATGTAAAACAAGCTTTAGCAGATGAAAATTCTATCTTTTATTGTTATCAAAAATTAATTCAAATGCGCAAAGAAAATCCTATAATGGTATACGGCGATTATGAATTATTATTGCCAAAGGATAAAAATATCTACGCTTATAAAAGAACGTATCAGAATAAAACATGGCTAATAATCTGCAATTTTTATGAGCATAATGTAGAATTTTCCTTAAACGGTACAGGCAAAATTTTAATAAGCAATTATGAAAACTCCTGCACTGATTTAACAAAAGGCAAACTTCGCCCATATGAAGCTATTATTTATGAATGGATACAGTAAAATGCTAAAATCACAAGAAATATCTGCAATTTTTAATGAACAAAAACAATTTTTTAACAAAAAAACAACTTTAAGTTATGAATACCGCTATGAACAGTTGACGAAATTAAAAAATGCCGTTTTAAAATATGAAACGGCACTTACTTCGGCATTGCAAAAAGATTTAGGTAAGTCAAAATTAGAAAGTTATACGACTGAAATCGGATTTGTGCTGCACAGCATATCCAATGCGCAAAACAATTTAAAAAAATGGGTAAAACCCAAAAAAGTAAAAACACCATGGTATTTATTTCCTGCTAAAAGCTATATAAATCATGTACCTTATGGCAATGTACTTATTATGGGGCCGTATAATTACCCTGTGCAATTATTAATCGAGCCATTAATCGGTGCTATTTCAGCGGGAAATTGCACTATATTAAGCCCATCGAATTTAACAGCTAATACTACGCAAGTATTAAAAAAATTAATAAATGAAACTTTTTCGCCTGCATATATTTACTGCACAGATGGAGAATTAGAAGAAAATATTGCTTTATTAAATCAGCCTTTTGATTATATATTCTTTACGGGCAGTAAACACGTTGGCAAAATCGTAATGCAGAAAGCTGCTGAAAATTTAACACCTATAACGCTGGAACTTGGCGGAAAAAGCCCTGTAATAGTCGACAAAACGGCTGATTTAGAAGTCTGTGCTCAGCGCATTATCTGGGGCAAACTGATGAATGCCGGTCAAACTTGTGTCGCTCCAGATTATTTATTCGTCGATAAATCTATACAACAAGATTTAATAACAGAATTAACTTTAGCTATACAAAAATTTTATGGCAATGATATCGAAAATAATCCTGATTATGGCAGAATTATCAACTTAAATCATTTTAATAGATTAAATCGCATATTAAAGCAAGATGAAGCGTATATCGTTTTTGGTGGAAAAACAAATGCAGAAAAATTGTTTATTGAACCGACACTGCTTTCACTTAAAAATGCGATGGCATCTTCCATGCAAGAAGAGATATTTGGTCCGATATTGCCTATTTTAACTTATGAAAATATAGATGAAGCTTTAGAGTATATCAATGCCCACGATAAACCACTCGCTTTATATATTTTCAGCCAAGATAAAAGACAGATGAATTATATTTTAAATCAAACAACCTCTGGCGGGGTATCCATCAACGATACGATAAATCACTTAACTAATTTAAATTTGCCGTTTGGCGGTATAGGTGCTTCGGGAATGGGAAATTATCATGGCAAATACAGCTTTGAAACATTTTCGCATAAAAGAAGCATTATAAACAAAACAACTAAAATAAATTTAAAATTGTTATTTCCGCCATATACAGATTTAAAATACAAATTAATACATCGCTTTTTCAAATGAGAAACATCAATATAGTATCATTTATCTTTTTGGTATTATATTGATGTTTTTTTTAGAATTACTTTTTCTAATACATTATTATCTAAGTCGTTTATATTGTATAAATGTGGTAAGATATCAAATGTTTCGTTTAAATTTCGCTTTGCACTATGCCAGCCTTTACCATCTGTAATCCAAATAAATTCTATATTAGATAAGTTTTTAAATTCTAAAGTCAATTCCTTATAACTACGTGCTACTTCATTTAATTTTGAACCACCTGTAGAATAAAAATTAGTTTCAATAATGTAGTATTTTTCACCATAAACGACAACAAAATCAAAGCGTTTTTCAGAAGAACTTCCATTTGTTTTGAATATTTCATTTAGTTTTATACTGGATAAATCCACTTTGAAATTTTCTTCTAATTTGCTTTTAGTCAATTGCTTAAAGTAATTTCTATCTTTCACAAAACCAGCTTTTATAAGATAGCTTTCAACTAAAGTTTCCATTGCTGTGCCAGTTCTATTTTTTCTAGCATTCGTATCAAGTCCAACTTCTACGCCTAAAACGTAATCGTATAAATTGGATATCAAATGATTAGTTAACAAATCGAATAAGCCTGTTTTTCGCATGAACAAAACATAATCATCATCAGAATAATTTTGTCGCTTAAAATTATAGTAGTATTTTTGTATAGCATCATTAATGATTATATTCGTTTCTCTTTTAGCAATTAATATTGGAATGGCTTTTAAAATTTGAGAATATTCTTTTAATAATTTCTTAAAATCAGCTTCTATATTTTGACTTTTTATTAAACTGTTTAAGATATATAATTCCGTTTTTATTTTGTCTACTTTATCATAAGCTTTTGCAAAATCAGTATAATAATCCCAAGTTGCTATGGAATCTTTCATTGTGTCTATCCATTTTAAAAAATCTCGTTTTTGCATAAATCTTGTCCTTTTACTTTTAATAATTAGTGATGATAATTTCTTCACCTTTACGGTTTTTAGCATCAGAATTTATATAACGGCGTACTGTTATTACTTTTTTATGATAATCTTGATAAAGGTCATTTATAAATTCAGTATTATGATTAGTCAACATACAATAACAACCGCGGCTACTAAGTTCTCCAAATAGTTTAGCCAATCGTTTATGGCTAGGTATATCAAATCCTTCTTTAGTATAGGCTTCAAAAGAAGTATCATTTAATGGAGCATAAGGACTATCAAGAAAAATAAAATCACCTTTTTTAGCATTTTGACAAGCATGTTCAAAATCGCCTTCTAATATGGTGACTTTCTGTAAAAAATGTGATACAGCTAAGATATTTTCAGCATTAAATGATTTAACATTACTATTATTAAATGGTACATTGAATAAACCTTTGCTATTTACGCGATACAATCCGTTAAAACAATGTTTATTTAAGTAGATAAATAGCGCGGCAAGTTCTAAATCGTATTCATCTTTCATCATTTTGTCATTGAATTGTTCTCTTTGTTCATAATAATATGCTTTATGTTCAAGTGGTATATCCGCATCTATTTTTGTCAAATACTGCATTAATTCATTGGGATGATATTTTATTTGTCTATATACATTAATAAGTGCTTTATTGATATCATTGATGATAACTTCTTTTTGGGGCATTAAATGAAATAAGACTGCACCACCGCCAATAAATGGCTCATAATAATTATCATACGTTTTAGGCATTAATTCTTGAATATATGGCAATAATTGTCTCTTTCCACCAGCCCATTTTATGAATGGTGCTACATTTTTATCAGTCAAAATCATATCATCTACTTTCTTTTTGAAATATAAATATATACTCATGTTTTATCAAATAACATTCATGTTCTCTTTGAGACCATTTTATTAGAGATTTACAATTATGTTGTTCTTTAATGATAATATCTTTTAAGATAAAACCAACTTTTAAAAATTCATTTATTACATAATGACCTAAAGGAATGAATTTCCAATTTTTGCGAATGTCAGCTACCATAATAGCACAAATTCGTCCGTTTTTTAATACACGATGTGCTTCCTTAGCTACTTTAGCCATTGCTTTAAAATATGAATTATACGACATTAACGAGAGATCATTTTTTATATCTGCGCTGTATTTTATGATATTAGCATACGGTGGATGTGTACAAATCAAAGAAATACTATTATCTTTGATAAAAGATAAATCTTGTGCATCGTTTATGCGTATATGAATATGTGATGTGCTATCATAAGCAAAATTTAATCTCGATTTTGTAATGGCATATGCTTTAGGATTTATATCAGTACCGATTATATTTCTATTCAATAATTTAGCTTCAATTAAAGTAGTTCCGCTACCCATAAATTGATCTAAAATCCATTCTTTTTCCAAAGAATATTTTAAAATTAAATTCCTAGGCACATACGGCGACCAATTGCCGGGATAATCACCATAATGAGTGTACCAATTTCCTCTATCGGGAAAAGACCATACAGAAGTTGTTTCTAATTTGAAATTTTTTAAATCCATGATAAATACCTGCTTTTTTCCTCTAGTATAATACATATTCAATTAACTAAGGTCATAGCATAAAATCATCAATTAATTTACCTCTTTTTAATTTAATATGTGTAATTAATTTTTACTTTACAAATAAAATTTTTCTACCTAAATATGGTACAATAGAAGATATTTATTTTTAAATATAATTTTTTTATTAACAAAAGAGGTATGTTATGAATTTGTTAAAAAGAAAGAAGAATATTCGCGTAATAAGCATAGAAGGCGAAATAAAAGCAAAGAATACTTCTATGATTAATAAACAATCTGAAAGTCAACTTGATTTATTAGAAAAACTTTATACTATCGAAATAGATGATAATATTCACGGTGTATTGCTTCGCATAGATAGCCCTGGCGGTGCAGCGGGAACTTCAGAAGAAATTTACCAAGCGATAAAAGCTATTGCCGTTAAAAAACCTGTAGTTGCTTCCATTGGTAATACAGGTTGTTCTGGTGCATATATGATTGCTTGTGCCGCCGATTATATCATGGCAAGTAAAATGGCTATTGTTGGCTCGGTTGGCGTCATAATGCAAATACCGAATGTGAGCAAAGTTAAAGAAAAAATTGGCATTGATATGATTACTATAAAATCAGGCAATATGAAGGATATGGGCAATATGTTTCGCGATATGAGTGAAGAAGAACGCGCCTTTATTCAATCTTTATCAAATGAATGTCATCAAGATTTTATTGACTTAGTAAAAAATAGTCGTGGTAATAAGTTGCAAGAAGGGGCAGATGAACTACTCGATGGAAGAATTTTATCACCAGCCACTGCCTTAAAATACGGCTTAATTGATGGCATTGGCACATATACTGATGCGTTGCGATTACTTTGCCAAAAATTAGATACTAAATTAGAAAAAGTAAAACTCATTCATGATAAGAAAAAAGCTGGTTTTATCAATAAGTTTATAGATTTATCTATGGAAAGTATTGCAGGAAATATGATTGTAAATTTACTAGAAAATCATAATCAAAAATATTTTAAATAGAAGATTGAGGAATAATATGAGAGAAAAACCGAGTATTCAACAATTAGAAAATTTTATTATATATGGGAAAGTGCATAATTTCGCTACGGCTGCGCGTTTAGCTAATATCACACAATCAGCTTTTAGCTTCCAAATGAAAAAACTAGAAGAAATTGTCGGTGTGCAATTGATAACTCGCTCTACACGTGGTAGCCATTTAACGCGTGAAGGCGAATTTTTTCTATCTAAAGCTATAAAAATTGTAGATGATTTAAATAATGCGATTGATGAATTACAAAAATTCAGCGGAAAAACTGTTTCTTTAAATATTGGAGCATTGATGTCTTTAGGTGATGTCTTGATGAATAGACATGTGAGTTATTTTAAGCGCCATAATAAAAATATAGATATCAATGTATATAATTTAGAAGCTAAAATACTCCTTCGCAAATTAGAAAATGGAGAAATCGATATTGCTTCATCTTTTTTACTGCCACAAATGTCTTTAGATGGATATGTTAAAGAATTTTTTTATCAAGATGAACTTGTTTATTATGCTCCTAATTTGAATTTATCAGATGAAGAGTTTTCATCAGATATCATTGAACAGATACCATTTGCAAGCTATTCACCAGATTATTTTATGGCAACAGCTATTGATGATTATTTTAAACAAATAAATATTAATCCAAATATTGAAGCACGCCTTTCGACGCCGTATGCTATCATGCAATACTGCAAAAGTAATAAAACTGGTGCATTTTTATCTAAGCGCATTTTATCTGAAATGGGACAATTAACAGGCTATTATCCACTTGAAAAACCATTGTGTTTCAATGCGTATTTAATTTATAAACATGAAAATCCTAAAATAAGTAGTATAAAAATATTTGTCGATTACATTTTAAATCTATATAATACAGCAAAAGAATAAGAGTACTCATCAAATTATTTTATAAGCTCCATTAATATCTTTGGCTATACAAAATTGTATACAGTGTATAAAATAAAAAACACCATAAAGATAATAAGTAATTGGAGATGAATTTTATGAGTTCTTACTCAAAAGAAAGTTTATGGACAAAAGATTTTATTTTGGATACGGGAATAAATTTTCTCGTGTATTTGATTTATTATTTGCTAATGGTAATAATTGCAGTTGTTGCCAAAAATGATTTACATGCATCACTTGCTGAAGCTGGTCTTGCCTCTGGTATTTTCATTGTAGGTACATTAATCGCTAGATTACTTGCCGGCCAACAAATTGAATTATTTGGTCGCAGAAAAATGCTTTATTGCGGTATTGTACTTTATCTCGTAACAACTTTATTTTATTTTTATATTCCGAACTTATCTATAATGTATCTAATTCGTTTGACAAATGGTTTTGCTTATGGTGTTGTTTCTACAGCAACAAGTACTATCATTGCTAGCTGCATACCACCTGCTCGCCGTGGTGAAGGCATCAATTATTATGGTCTTTCAACTAGCGTTGCTGCAGCAGTTGGCCCATTTATCGGTATGTTCATGATGACACGCACTAGCTTTAATGCCATCATTGAATTATGTGTAGGTTTGATTGTATTATGCGTTGTAGCTTGCCTCATGCTTCATATTGAAGAAATTAAACTTACAGATGCAGAAAAAGCACATCTCAGCAAATTTTCCTTTAATAATTTTGTAGAAAAACGTGTTTCTGTAATTTCCTTCATTGGTTTCTGGGTTGCTTTCTGCTATGCAAGTGTATTGAGCTTTTTAGCTGCATATTCTCAAGAAATCAATTTAGTAGATGCAGGTACATTCTTCTTCGTAGTTTATGCTGTAGTCATCACAATTTCCCGTCCAATGACTGGTGTTATTTTTGACCGCAAAGGTGAAAACTACGTTATGTATCCATGCTTCATCTTCTTAGCAATTGGCCTTTTCATGCTTGCCATTACAAATTCCGCATGGTTATTACTTTTATCTGGTGTATTCGTCGGTCTTGGTTATGGTACATTCATGTCTAATGGTCAAGCTGTTTGCATAAAATTAACACCTGCTCATCGTGTTGGTGTTGGTATCTCCACTTATTTCGTTGCTCTTGACTTAGGTCTTGGCGTTAGCCCATATATCCTCGGCGAACTTCGTCCTGTAATCGGCTTCAACGGTATTTATGAACTCGTTGCTATCATGGCAGTAATTTGCTTTGTTATGTATCACTTCATGTATGGCACAAGAAAACAAAAATACATCATTGCTGAAGAAAGCTCCGTTTCCAGAATGCCTGTTGAAGACTAATAAAAATACATCAAAAAATCCTGACTGCCACATTA
The DNA here is from genome assembly GCF_900187035.1 of Megamonas hypermegale. Taxonomy (NCBI): domain Bacteria; kingdom Bacillati; phylum Bacillota; class Negativicutes; order Selenomonadales; family Selenomonadaceae; genus Megamonas; species Megamonas hypermegale. The sequence continues at coordinate 483,174 of NZ_LT906446.1, read as the reverse complement.
TGTGGTAATCAGGACTTTTTTTATTTATTTAGCTTTTAACACATAGATTTTAGAATCAAAATCACAACTTGTAGGACCACCATTTTGAACTTGCCCTGCGCTTGGGTCATTGATGATTAAACCGATATTCATAAGCTCATCACCAAAATATTGCCTTGTTGTGTTTTCTATTTCATAGCAAAAATCATCATTTAGTCCTTGCAGTTTAATGCGACTGTATGGAAGGTTTATGCCGTTTAATACGCGGTACCAGCCAACAATGACAGTCTTTTTATCTTCACTTACACTCATCCAAGCTGTAACATTATTTTCAAATGGACTTATTAAACGATAAAATGTGCCGAATTGAATGACTTCACGATATTTTTTCATGAATTTGATTTGCTGTTTAACGTCTTCTTGTTCTTCTAAAGTCAATTTATTTAAATCAAGTTCATAGCCGAATGTGCCGAAATACGCTACATTTGCCCTTGTATATAATGGCGTATTACGATAAATTTGATGGTTCGGCACTACTGATACATGGCTACCCATAGAACTTATCGGATAACAATATGAAGTGCCGTATTGGATTTTCAATCGTTCAATCGCATCAGTGTCATCACTTGTCCAACCTTGCGGAGCATAATATAAAATGCCTGGGTCGAAGCGAGCGCCACCACTAGCACAAGATTCAAATAAAATATGAGGATACTTCGTTGTTAAGCGTTCATAAAGGCTATACACGCCGAGAATATATCTATGAAAAACTTCACCTTGTCTATCAGCTGGAAGTTTTACGCTGTAACATTCTGTAATATAGCGGTTCATATCCCATTTAATATAAGAAATATGACTTTCACTTAAAATTTTATCAAGCATATTGTAGATATAATCAACGACTTCTGGACGAGAATAATCGAGCACATATTGATGACGACATTCTGATGAATGACGCTCTGGCACATGTAAAATCCAATCTGGATGCGCGCGATATAAATCAGAATTCATATTTGTCATTTCGGGTTCTATCCATAAACCGAATTTCATACCTAATTCTTCTATGCGTTTAGAAAGTCCCTTTATGCCATTCGGCAATAAATCGAGATTTGGTGTCCAATCGCCAAGCCCTGCCGTATCGCTCGTGCGTTTGCCAAACCAGCCATCATCGAGAACGAATAATTCAACACCGCATTCTTTAGCTTTTTGTGCGATTTTTACGAGTTTATCTTCATTGAAATCAAAATACGTTGCTTCCCAGTTATTGATTAAAATAGGACGTGGTCTATCTCGCCAATAACCTCTTGCCAAACGTTTTTGATATAATTTTTGATACGTTTGACTTAAATCATTTAAACCTTTATCAGTATAAACCATTACGGCTTCAGGTGTTTGGAATTGTTCACCTTGGTCTAATTTCCAATCAAAAGCAAATGGATTTATGCCGATTAAAACGCGGGTTACATCATGCGTATCAACTTCTGCTTGTGCTAAGAAATTGCCACTGTACACTAAACTAAAACCGATAGCTGTGCCTTTGTTTTCATCAGTTGAAGGACGTTTTAATATGACAAATGGATTGTGTTCATGTGAAGAAGCACCGCGCGTGCTTTCTACAGAAGTGATGCCCTGCTCTAATTTGCGCACTTTAAGATGGCGTTCTCTTGCCCAAGAACCAGAAAATTGCATCCATTCATAATCACAATCTGGCAAATCAAGGCAAAGGCTCATGGCTGTTGTCAAATGTACAGCTTGCATTCCTGTATTAGTGATTTTTGCACTGCGCGCAATGATACCAGCTTTAGCAAAAAGCGTATAAAGTAATTCTACTTGAACATGTGTAACATCATCTTCTAAAACGATTGTTAAAGTTTCAGCTTCGTTATCATTTTCAGTATATGTTGCTGGGAGATTGGCAAGTTTTGGTTTACCTGCACTGATGCTATGAGATTTATAACAGAAATTAGAAATAGTGCTACCATTAGCCTGTTTTATTTCAATTGCAGGATGGCGAAAATCTGTCGTACCGTAAACAGGGTATTCCTGTTTTAAATGAGTAAATGTGTATTTATTGTGGTATTCTTCGGAGATATACGTAGTAGTTGGGCGAGCTGATGTTTCAATCAAATAAGAAAAATCAGCTCTATCATGGACTTTTTTACCAAAATACAATTGAATTAAATTACCAGTTGGTAAAATGCTCATGATATAACTTATCTTATTATTTGTAAGATGAAAAGTTTTTGTTTGTTCGTTAAAGATAATACTCATTAAAGAACCTCCTCGTTTTAATTATTTGATAATTTTGTATTTTACTTCGATATATACATACCTTCATTATAAAAGCAATTTATTTAAAAATCTACATACTTATTTTAATAAAATTATAAATAAAGCCAGATATTTTTAACAATGAAAATACCTGACTTTATGATTAATCTTCCACTTTTTCTATTTTAAAAACATTAATAGTATCAACATCAGGACAGCAAAATACTGCTGTGCCTTCTGGCTGATTGGGAATGTTTCCACCATAGCGCAAAATATCAATATATGGGAATGCTACATGCATTGCCATAGGACAGAGTTTGCCACGTTCTGTATCGAAATCGAAACTATCGCCAACTTTATGGCCGCGATGGCAACCGCAAGGGCCTTTTCTATCGATTAAAGTCAAACGGATTTTTGGTCGTCTACTCATCAGCTAATCCTTCCTTTTTTTGAGCGTACATTGCTTTTAATTTTTTACGGCGTTTTTTCTTAAAAGAATTTGAATACCGTTCTTCTTCGCTAAAGATACAACCGCAATACGGCTGGCGATATAATTCTAATTCAAGGCTGATATCAACGCCTCTTTCATATCCTGGGCGGAAATCTTCATAATAAAATGGGATATCCACCACTTTAGCGATTTTTTCAGCTACATCTTTCATCATTTCATGATTTTGGTATGGACTGACAAATAATGTTGAAGTGAACGCATCAAAATGATGTTCTTTAGCATAAAGCGCTGTTTGGTGCAAACGCCAAGCATAACACATGCGACAACGTCTATTATCTAAATTCAATCCATCTGTATTTTTTTCAATTGTAAGTGCCTTTTGCAGAAAATCGCGCAGTTGATATTTATTGTCTACAACTATTGGTAAATTAACTTTTTGAGCAAATTCTTCTGCTGTAGTTAAACGATGACGAAATTCTTTATATGGATGAATATTAGGATTGAAAAAATATCCTGTGAGTTGATGCCCTTCTTCGCGAAGTTTTTCTACAGGAAAACAAGCGCAAGGGCCACAACACATATGCATTAATAAATTCATAGAAAAACCTTCTTTATTGATGATTATTAGGCTCTATGCCTAAATGTTTATATCCGAGTGGTGTAACTACACGGCCACGCGGTGTGCGATTGATAAAACCGAGTTGCATTAAATACGGTTCATATACATCACCGATTGTATCCGTTTCTTCACTGACAGAAGCGGCTAGAGTTTCTAAACCTACAGGACCGCCATTGAATTTTTTTATCATAGTGAGCAAGATATTACGGTCAATATGGTCAAGTCCCATTTTATCTATTTCTAACATGGCTAAAGCTTTATCAGCTATTTCATCAGTAATGATGCCATTGCCTTTTATCTGTGCATAATCGCGCACGCGTTTTAATAAGCGGTTTGCAACTCGTGGCGTTCCACGGGAACGACGTGCTATTTCCATTGCTCCTCTATCTTCAATAGGTATATTCAAAATTTCAGCTGAGCGTTTAATTATGAATACAAGAGCTTCCGGTGAATAATATTCTAAGCGAGATATAACGCCAAAGCGGTCGCGCAGTGGTGAGGCTAGTGCTCCAGCTTTTGTCGTTGCTCCGATTAAAGTAAATGGTGCGATATCCAATCTTATAGAACGAGCACTAGGGCCTTTGCCGATGATGATATCGAGTGCAAAATCTTCCATAGCTGAATATAAAACTTCTTCTACGCTATGCGATAAGCGATGTATTTCATCGATGAATAAGACATCTTTTTCCGAAAGATTTGTCAGTAAAGCTGCTAAATCACCAGAACGTTCAATAGCAGGTCCAGAAGTTACGCGAAAATTAACACCTAATTCATTCGCTATGATATTAGCAAGTGTTGTCTTGCCAAGACCTGGTGGGCCATACAATAAAACATGGTCAAGTGCTTCATTGCGATTTAAAGCAGCTTTAATAAAAATAGAAAGATTTTCTTTTACTTTATCTTGTCCAATATATTCATTGAGCTTTTTAGGGCGAAGCGAATACTGCCAATTATCAATATCCATTTCTCCACCCGATACAATACGTTCATTAATATCTTCCAAAATACAAATCCCTTCTGTAATTTATTTTATAAGCGGTTTGTTTAAAAAATCGCGTCCAAAAATTTTTATAGTATAGTAAAAACCAATGAGAAACGGTATATATTCTGCAAATAAACGCCATGTTACTGCAACGATACCAACTGTTCCTTCAGGTAACATTGAACTAAAAAGTAAAATAAAACCACCTTCAGCAATGCCAGAACCACCTGGAGTTGGTGAGAAATATAATAATATATTCAATATAATCATGCGTCCCATAACTAAAGCCAAATTAAAATCATCTGTCAAACTAGACATCAAAATTGGCACAATACCGTAAATAAATAACAAACTTAATCCTGATGTAAAGAAAACTTTAAACATATTCCATGGAGAAGAAATCAACAATTTTAAAGCCAGTTTATTATCGCGATAAAAAGCAAGAAGTGCTCTTGCTTTTTTAGGTGATAATCGACGCGCCATCTTAATTACAAAATAATCAAGATAATTATGTTTAAAACACCAAACCAATAATATTATGCCTAAAAATGCTGCTGATGAAATTATCATTAAAACATCATCGGAAATCCATGGAATAACTCCCGCATCATGCATGAAAATAAATGGCATACACATTATTAAAAACATAATTGAAACAACCGTTCTAACGATAACGATTACTGTAGCTTTGCCAACAGGAATACCCGCATGCCGCAAAAATAATACTTGAGCAATTGCGCCACCACTAAATCCTGGCGTTAACAGAGCTAAAAAATAATTGCCAAATACCACATGCAAAGCCTGCGAAAATGAAATTCTTTCATTAGAAATATTTACAAGTTGAACAAGACGTACACCATCTAAAAACAAGCCAAAACCAATTGAACAAAATGCTGCAATTATTGCTAAAGAATTAAATTCCGTCAGACTCTTTAATGTATTGATGTCTACAGTAAAATAAATTACTCCTCCAGAAATTGCAGATACCAATACGATTAAGATTATTAATCTTTTATAAAATCTGTTCATTAATATAATACCTCATTAATAAGGAATAAATTTAACACCGTTAATATTGTACCATTTTTTCATATATGGGTAAATTGACTGATAAAGAAAAAGACTATAATTATTAATTATAGTCTTCAATCTACATAATTTATTTTCTACGAATATTTTTTATGCGTGTTATCGGTATATTTGCCAATAAAGCTACGGAATCACTATCATTTTCTAATGATATTTCCATTTCACTTTTATCGATATCCACATAATGAGAAATCACTTCAATAATATCATTTTTTATAGACTGCATAATTTCAGGAGAAATATTTGCTCGGTCATGAATTAAAACAACTTTCAATCTGTCTTTAGCGATATCTTTAGATGTTTTATGATTTCTATTTAGTAATTTCAAGACAGCATCAAACATGTAAATCCTCCTTAATTAAAACAGCTTTCTTAATCTAGTAAAAAATGATTCTTTAACACGTAAATCCATAAATGGAACATTTTCACCACAAATGCGTTTTGTGATATTGCGATATGCTTTGCCAGCCATAGAATGTTCATTAGCTATAACAGGTTCGCCACGATTAGTTGAAGTAACTACTGCTTCATCATCAGGAATTTGACCAATACATTTTATAGCCAAAATATCATTTATATCATTAATATCGAGCATATCGCCTTTTTCAACCATTGCTGGACGAATTCTATTGACGATTAATAAAATATTTTCTTTACCAGCACGCATAAGCTCACCGATAATTTTATCCGCATCACGTACAGCTGAAATTTCTGGCATAGTAACAATTAAAGCAATATCAGCAGCTGCTACTGCTGTTTTAAAACCTTGCTCAATTCCAGCAGGGCAATCGATTAAAATATAATCAAAGTCTTTGCTCATTTCATAGCAAAGTTCTGTTACTTGTTCTGGTGTTACAGCTAATTTATCTTTAATCTGGGAAGTTGGTAATAAGAATAATTTATCATATTTTTTATGGCGAACGAGTGCTTTTTTATATGGCACACGACCAGAAGTTACATCTACTAAATCATACATAATACGATTTTCTAAACCAAGCAATAAATCTAAATTTCTAAGCCCAGTATCAGTATCAATTAAAGCTACTTTATAACCTTCCATAGCTAAACCGGCACCGATATTAGCAGTAGTTGTAGTTTTACCAACACCACCTTTACCAGATGTAACAACGATAATTTTACAATTGTCTTGGGATTGAGTCATATATATTAGTTCTGCTACTTTAATTGCACAGTAAGCGGCAGAAACTCACCTCATTTCATAAAAATTATAGTATATTTATTGACTTTTTGTGCAAAAAGTCAGCGAGTAAACGGTTCTAAAATAATATTGCCATCTTTTATCATGGCTTTTTCTGTACCCTTCAGAGATTTTGCTGGATTATCATCTGGACAACGAGCTATGAAACCAGCAATACGAATTTGTAGTGGAGAAAGATTATCAGCAATAATAAATGTATTCACATCACCAAAAGCACCGGCATGAACCACGCCACGGCAACTGCCATGAATATCGATATTTCCGCCAGCAATGATTTTAGCACCTGGATTTACATTACCATTAATGATAATCGAACCCTTATACGTAACTTCTTCGCCACCGCGTACAGTTCGATTGACAATTTTATCAGGAAGAGTCAATTTCTTATTTAAATCTTGTTTTGGAATAAATTTTAATTTTAACTTATAATCTTGAAAAATATCAGTTAATATAGATTTTTCCTCAGCAGAGAAAGAAAAATCTTCTAATGATATAACCGTATCAGGTGTAAAAAAATTCGTACAAGAAGCCAATTTATTTTTTAAGGCTTCTTGTAATTGAGCAAAATTAAGGCTTTTATCAAATATCACTTGTAAGCCTTTATTAGTACCTTTAAATGTTATTAATTCATGCATCTAATCACTTCAAATTATTATTTTTAATTTATTATTTTATTGTTGAGCTGGAGCGTTACCATTTGCATTAGCTTGCTGTTGTTGGTCTTGTGGTTTATCAAGTCCAAATGCAGCTGTTAAAATCTTATGACCAATAGGCACAGCAGAAGTTGCACCATAACCGGCATTTTCTACGATTACGGCTACTGCTATATTAGGATTATCAAATGGACCATAAGCTACAAACCAACCGTGTTCACGGCCTTGAGAGTTTTCAGCTGTACCTGTTTTACCTGCAATCGGCACAGGGAAATCTCTAAACATAGAAGCCGCTGTACCAATTGTACTAACTTCATGTAAGCCTTGCTGTACGAGTTGTGCTATAGCTGGGTCGATGTTTAAATCTCTGACGAGTACTGGGTCAAAATGTTTAATTACATTGCCATTGGAATCAAAAATATCTCGTACTAAATACGGTTTATATTTTTTACCACCAGTTGCAGCTTCACTCATAACAACTGCCATTTGAAGTGGTGTAGCAAGTGTAAAGCCCTGACCGATAGAAGCATCGAATGTTTCGGCTAAATACCATTCTTCATCAAATACTTTACGTTTGTATTCAGGACAAGCAACATTACCAGAAGCCTCATAAGAAAGGTCAATGCCTGTCTTTTCACCAATACCAAAAAGACGTGCCCACTTTGCTAAACGGTCAATGCCAAGTCGATTACCCATTTCATAGAAATAAACGTTATCTGAATGAGCTAAAGCTTGTACGAAGTTGATATAACCAAGTGCTTCGCCATCTGCATTTGTCTTTGGAATAATCCAGTGCTGACCAGAGTCAAAAATGAGTTCATCTGGTGTAACAACTTTTTCCATCAAAGCTGCTGTACCAGTTATGATTTTAAATGTTGAACCTGGAGGATATTCACCTGTAACAGCTTTATTATCAAGTGGATAATGTGGATTGTTATTAATAACATTCCAATCTTTTGTAGAAATACCGAGAGCAAATAAATTTGGGTCAAAATTTGGTCGACTGACCATAGCTAAAACTTCACCTGTCTGTGGATTTAATACGACAGCAGCAGCAGCCTGTGCGCCAATTTGACCGAGTACTTCATCCATAGCTCTTTCAGCAGCATCTTGGAGATGGTAATCAATCGTAAGACGAAGATTATTGCCAGCAACAGGTTCTTTCATTCCAAGACGTTGTACAGGTCTACCTGTAACATCGACTTCAACTTGTTCCCCACCTGGTGTGCCACGTAAGTAAGTATCATAATATTTTTCCAAACCAAATTTACCGATGATATCGCCTAATTTATAAGAATCATCGCCACTTTTTTTCTTGTCTTCCAGCTCGCTATCACTGATTTCACTTACATAACCGAGAACGTGTACACCTTCAGTTTTATAAATATAATTTCTTACAGGCTTCGTATCGATGAATACGCCAGGATACAAATCCTGTTGCTCTTCGATTACAGAAATAATTTCTGGAGTGACATCAACTTTTATTGTTACTGGGTCAAAACCAGAATGATTAGCTATTTTATTATTAATATCCTCAGCATTGAGATTTAATAATTTTGCTAAACGGTCAACAACTTCTGGTGAAACAGGTTCCAGTGATGGTAACAATTCTACTGTAAAAGCTGGTCTATTATTTACAAGTGGTACATCATTTCGGTCATAAATAACGCCACGTGGTGCCGAAGTAGAAACAAGACGAATACGGTTTCCATCCGCTAATTTGCCAAAATATTCACCTTGATAAATTTGTAAATAAACAAGGCGACTGATAAGAGCAACTATAATCAGTATTAAAATAATAGCTAAAATTTTAAGACGTTTATCACAAAATTTCACAGTTTTCTCCTATATAATAAATTAAGACACCTTTTTAGGTGTCTTAATTATATTTTGATATATTCTTTAAAAATATACAGATATAAAAATATGCTTACCTAAAAGTTAATATAATTATATCATATAAAAATCAAATATACATTGTATCGATTTAAAATTCTTGACTTTTTATTAAGTATTGTATTTTTTTATTGATATATACGACCAAGAAATATACAGGATATGCAACTATTAAATTATAAATAAGCATAACTATAATATTATTAAAAACTTGCCATATATTAAAATCATAACCTAATAAAAAGATGAGAATTGCAATCAAAACATTATTTAAAATTGTTGCCAGTAGCGAAGCTACCAGTGGTAAGAAGATATTTTCTTTATAGATAAATTGTGTTAAACGGTTAATCAGTATACATAATATCAAAAAAGTGAATATATGTATGCCTAAAAATGAACCGGACGCTAAGTCAAGAAATAATCCTGCACAAAAGCCATACAAAATAGCATATTTATCATAGAAAATACCAAAGAAAATAGTTATTAACAAAACTAAATCAACTGTAATACCATTGTATGAAAAAATATTGAAAAATGCTGATTGAAGTATGTACGCTACAAACAGCATTAAAAACCAAGGAATTAATGTTTTCATTTAGCTTCACCTTGATTTTGATTTGTTGCTGGAGCCGGTTGAGCATTTGCTGCTGGTTGAGTTGGAGCTTGAGGTTGAGGCGGCAACGCAGATACTGGTTCACGATAGTTAGTAATAACGGCAACATCTTCTAATTTTTGGAAATCTACAGCTGGATATAATACTGCGTATTGTAAAAGTCCACCAATATCATTTTTCAAAGAAGTTACAGTACCAATTACAATTCCTTTTGGATACATACCACCAAAACCAGATGTTACGATGATATCACCTTCAACAATATTTGCATTCTGTGGTATGTTTGTCATATTGATAGCAGAAGATGAATCTGCCGTTCCTTTGACAACCCCTGCCAGGCGAGAATCAGCACGTTGCACTATAGCGCCGACTGCACTTCTTGGGTCAGTGATTAATTCTACTTCAGAATATGCTGGATATGCTTCATGAATAGTGCCAACTAAACCATCTGGTGTTACAACCGTCATATTTTTATCTACGCCATCATTACTACCACGATTAATAATAATGTGATTACTCCATGTAGAACTATTTCTACCGATTACTGTTGCAGGTAATAAATCAAACTGCGGTGTATTTGTACGATAGTTAAGCAATTGACTCAAACGAGCATTTTCAGATTCAAGTTCAGCTGCACGAGTTACTTTCGACTTTAAATCATCATTTTCTGCTTTTAATTCTCTATTTTGGTCATATACATAAAATACGTCATGAACATAATCTCCAAAAGCGGAAATTTTACCCGAAACAGCACTTGTAACTGATTGAAATGGAGCAAGTACATTTATAACAATAGCGTGTGCAAGTGGTGTATTAAAGCGACTGATTGCCGCAAAAAATATAATACATAAAACACTGATAACAACAAAGATGACAACCAAAAGCCGTTTGGCAGAAAAATTATTATTATTGGAAGGAATTTTCATTATTTATTCAACTTCTTATCACTCAAAATTACATTATTGAGTAAATTAATATTTTCCAAAGATTTTCCAGTACCTTCACCAACGCAAGACAATGGGTCTTCGGCAATGATTACTGGCATACCAGTTTCCTGAGAAAGAACTTTATCGAGGTTGTGTAAAAGTGCTCCGCCACCTGTGAGCATGATGCCACGGTCTAAAATATCAGCAGCAAGTTCTGGTGGTGTTCTTTCGAGTGTCATTTTTACAACATCAACGATTTTTCTTACTGGGTCTTTTAATGCTTCTGTAATTTCATCAGCATGAATAGTGAGTGTTTTTGGTAAACCACTAACGAGGTCACGACCTCTGATTTCAAAATCTTGTTCCATGTCATCGCTAACCATGGCATTACCAATAGTCATTTTAATTTCTTCAGCAGTACGTTCACCAATCATTAAATTGTATTTGCGTTTGATATACTGAATGATTGCGCTATCAAGTGCATCACCAGCTACACGAATAGAACAGCTAGTAACGATACCGCCAAGTGAAATAACAGCAATTTCTGTAGTACCGCCACCGATATCTACAACCATACTGCCAGTTGCTTCTTCTACAGGTAAACCTGCACCAATTGCTGCTGCCATTGGTTCTTCAATTAAGAAAGCTTCTCTAGCGCCAGCTTGAATAGCTGCATCTACAACAGCTCTTTTTTCAACTTCAGTAACGCCAGAAGGAACGCCAATAACAACGCGTGGTTTGCTAAAGGAAGAGCCATTTCTAGCTTTATTTATAAAATATTTCAACATTGCTTGAGTTACTTCAAAATCAGCAATGACACCGTCTTTCATTGGTCGAATAGCTACAATGTTGCCAGGAGTACGGCCAATCATGCCTTTGGCATCAGAACCAACAGCTAAAACTGCGCCAGTATCTTTTCGGATAGCAACAACAGATGGTTCACGAAGCACAATACCTTTTCCTTTTAAATGTACTAAAGTATTGGCTGTTCCTAAATCGATACCGATGTCTTGGGAAAAACCACCAAATAAATTCCACTTCATGTTAAAAATTTACTCCCTTCATAGATTACAATAATTACAATCTGAATATCTATTTTATCATACCTTCTTGTTTTAAGCTAGTATATTTATTATCTCCAATAATAATATGGTCAAGAATTTCGATATCCAAGATTTTCCCTGATTTTATAAGGCGTAAAGTTACATTAATATCCTCTCTGCTAGGTGTTGGGTCACCGCTAGGATGATTGTGAACTAAGATGATACTAGAAGCACAATTTGCTATAGCACAGCGAAAGACTTCACGCGGATGAACAATAGAAGCATTCAAACTACCGATGGATATATCGGGAAACGAAATGACTTGATTTTTTGTATCTAAAAGCAAAATTGCAAAATGCTCACGCTTTTCATAACGCAATCGAGGCATAGCATAATTTGCTACATCACTAGGCGTTTTTATAGTATATTTATTACTTGCAGGTTTTTTAGCAAGACGCAAACCAAGCTCAATAGCTGCTAAAAGTGTAGCCGTTTTTGCGCTTCCCATTCCACTGATTTGCTTTAATTCACTTGGTGGAATATTTACAATAGAAGCTAATCCTTCATTTTTATAGGTAGATAAAATTTCTTGTGCGAGTTCTAGCACAGATTTTTTTCTAGTACCTGAATGAAGCAAAATCGCCAATAATTCCATATTACTCAAGCATTTTGCACCGAAAGTTAATAGTTTTTCACGCGGTTTTTCTTCATCGGGTAAGTCTTTCACCATTATCGTCATAGTTTTACATCAGCTTTCTTAGCTAAATCATATAAGCAACTAAGTGGTAAGCCAACTACATTAAAATAACAACCATTTATTTTTTTTATAAATACACTAGCAAGACCTTGAATAGCATATGCACCAGCTTTGCCATGCGGTTCGCCAGATTTTATATATGAATGTATTTCCGCATCGGTTAATTCTTTCATAGTAACATCTGTCACAGCTACATCATAATAGATTTTTTCACCACATACAAGAGCTATACCTGTATAAACTTGATGAGTATGGCCAGATAAATTTTTTAACATAAAATAAGCTTCATCATCATCTTTTGGCTTACCATAAATTTGACCGTAATAAGCGACTATAGTATCAGCTCCTAAAATGACTTCATCTTTATTTTCAGCAATAACAGCTGCTGTTGCTTTTAAAATAGCATTCTGTTTTACAAGTTCTTCAGGATTATTTTCTTGTAATGGAGAAATTTCTGCACAATCTGTAGGACGACAAACAAATTTACAATCAATTTGTTTCAAGAGTTCACTACGACGTGGCGAAGCGGAAGCTAAAATTAACATAAATAATGTATCCTTTCTAAAAATATTTTAAAGAACTTTTTGCAGTTTTTTGCAATTTGTTGTATTATATAATTGCTCAAGATAATAATAATTATAACAAATAAGATATGAATTTGCAGTAATATTAACTAAATTATATATACAATTAAGGTGGCATTTGTCTCCTTGACTGTATAATAAAATCAATGATATAATTTTGGATATAAATACATAATTTTTTATGTCATATAAGGAATTTAAATGAATTTAATTAAGGTAGCAAGTTTTTATTGTTTAGGAGAAAAGTGCGATGGTAATGGAAAATAGTAAAGATTTAGAAGCTAAGATTAATCATTTAGAACAGATGTCTGATGAAGAAATTGTTGCACAAATCAAAGAAAAGCACGATGATGTCGCACTGGATTTTTTAATAAAAAAATATCGCAATTTAGTCCGAGTTAAAGCACGTGCTTATTTCTTAATCGGTGCGGACCGAGAAGATATCATTCAAGAAGGGATGATTGGTTTATACAAAGGCGTTCGCGATTTTCGTAATGATAAGCAGTCTTCGTTTAGAGCTTTTGCTGAAATGTGTATAACGAGACAAATTATTACGGCAGTGAAAACGGCTACAAGACAAAAACACATACCACTCAATTCGTATGTATCATTAAATAAACCAATTTATGATGAAGAATCAGACAGAACGCTATTAGATGTAATCTCAGGTTCTGTAGTGATTGACCCAGAAGAAATGATGATACATAGGGAAGAGTTTTTAGACATTGAAGATAAAATGGAAAAACTTTTGAGTGATTTGGAATGGAAAGTTTTGATGGCTTATCTTGATGGTAAATCGTATCAAGAAATTGCAGTAGAACTTCATCGTCATGTAAAATCCATAGATAATGCACTGCAACGTGTAAAACGCAAATTAGAAAAATATGTAGATGGACATGGCAATATAGATATCAAAGGAAGTATGAGTGATTTCGGCTCGGTAGGAAAGTATTTAAGAGATTTATATTAATAAATGGTTATCCCTAAAAAACAGCAGTTTTAAAAGTAATTAATGGCTTTTAAAACTGCTGTTTTTGTTTTATCTAAAATCTATGATATTTTAACTTGGATATTTTAAATTTACAAATTAATTTTTTGTAAGAAAAATTCTTTAGAAAAATTACCATATGCTACACTTGTTACATTGCCTATTAAATTTACACTCCAATCATTATTTATATGAATATTAATGTTACCACCAGGCATATGAACATTTATATCATTAGTTGTTAATCCTAATTTATAAGCAACAGAAGCAGTAGCACAACTACTTGTTCCTGAGGCTAAAGTATATCCTGCACCACGTTCCCAAATTTCTATTTTAATATTATTTTTGTCGAGTATTTGCAGAAATTGTACATTAATTTTATTAGGAAACATTTTATTATTCTCAATCATAGGTCCTAAAGATTGTGCTATTTGACTAGAAATTTCATCCATTAAAATAACACAATGAGGATTTCCTATAGAAACACAAGATACATTGTAAATATTATTATTGATTTCTAGTGGACAATTAATAGCTTCTTTTGTAGAAAATTTAGTAGGAATTAATTTACTATCAAAAGTAACTTTTCCCATATCTACTTTTATAAGATTTGCATTATTATCTAAATATTCTATATTTACAGGGCCTCCTAAAGTATGTAATTTAAAAGATTTTTCATTTATATATTTTTCATCAAATAAATATTTAGCAAATTCTCTTATTCCGTTTCCACTTTTTTCAGCTTCACTACCGTCTGGATTAAATATTTTAAAATAAATTTCATTTTTATCGTTGAATATAGGTCCAAATAATATGCCATCAGAACCTATACCATAATTTCTATGACAAATAAGTTTTATCAAATCTTTATTTAATTTAAAATTTACATTGTTTGGATCTATTATAATGTAGTCATTTCCTAATGCATGGTATTTATAATAATCATATTTCATAATTTGTTCTCCTTAAATTTTATATACAATTTATTCATATTTTTAGATTGTGTTTTTACACATAATTATACAACTGACAGTTTGTTTAATTAGTAGTATTTGTTACAAAAGATATTATATACTTTTTAAAACAATAAAAAATCAATAAAAGTGCATAAAACATTGCAAAAAATACTTTGTATAATTGATGAAAATATATAAAGCATTATTACTAATGCAGATTATATAAATAAAAATGCAGTATTAAACAGTAAATTTACTTATAAACATTATATAATACATAAACATCTATTTATTTTACTTAAAATATTAGTTCAAAATTGATATATAACATTTATATTTTTAGTTTTTTAGGATTGTTGATATAAATAAAGATTTGATAGAAAAAAAGGCTTAGCTATAAATTACAGCTAAGCCTTTTTCATTTTTATCATTAAGCTTTAATTAAACGATAGAATTTTTTCTTGCCTTTGCGAACGAGCATACCATCGCCTTCGATATCTTCGGCTGTGATAACTCTTTCAACATCAGTCCATTTATCATCGCCAATGGATACACCATTTTGAGCGATTAAACGGCGACCTGCACCTTTTGATTCAAATACTTTAGCTTCAACAAGAACATCAAGCAATTTTTTACCAATATCTTCTGGTTTGATAAGGACTGTTGGCGCATTTTCTAAATTACCTTGTCCGCCGAAAAGTGCTTGCGCTGCAGCTTGAGCTTTGAGAGCTTCTTCTTCACCATGAACGAGTTTTGTAACTTCGAAAGCGAGAACTTTTTTAGCTTCATTAATTTGCTGGTCGCGAAGTGAACCTAAACGATGAACTTCATCCATTGGTAAGAATGTCAAAAGTGCTAAGCATTTTTCAACATCACCATCAGATACATTGCGCCAATATTGATAGAAATCATATGGAGAAGTTTTTTTCGGGTCAAGCCATAATGCACCTTTAGCTGTTTTACCCATTTTTTTGCCTTCACTATTAGTCAGCAAATTAAATGTCATACCATAAGCAGGTTTTGCTTCTTTACGACGAATGAGTTCTACACCAGCGATGATATTTGACCATTGGTCATCTCCACCGAGTTCCAATACGCAACCAAAACGGCGATTTAATTCCATAAAGTCATAAGCCTGCATAATCATATAATTGAATTCGAGGAAAGTCAAACCTCTTTCTAAGCGCTGTTTGTAGCATTCAGCAGCAAGCATGCGGTTTACAGAAAAATGAGGACCGATATCACGCAAAAGTTCAATATAATTTAATTTGCGGAGCCATTCACCATTATTGATTATTAAAGCTTTACCTTCAGAAAAATCGATGAAACGTTCCATCTGTTTTTTGAAACAGTTGCAATTATGTTCAATATCTTCATCAGTAAGCATTTTTCTCATATCTGTACGGCCAGAAGGGTCACCAACTGTACCAGTACCGCCACCAACGAGGCAGATTGGACGATGTCCAGCTTTTTGCATATGTGACATTGCCATTAAAGCGAGAAAATGGCCTACATGTAAACTGTCCGCTGTTGGGTCAAAACCCATATAAAATGTTACGTGTTCGTTTTCTAAAGCTTTTTTTAATTCTTCTTCATGTGTTACTTGTGCTAAGTAACCGCGTTCTTTAAGGGTATCAAATACACTCACTAAAAAAATCCTCCTAAATATCTATGTCTATCAATTTAAACCTTTTCCCTGTTGAATACTAGGGGCAGGAATATTTTGTCTTTCAGGCTCAATAGCCTCTTGTTCATATGATAGTCCTACTTCTGGAGCAGGTTCTTGCTCATCTGGAGTAGCTTCATTTACTGGACGGCGATGTTGTTCATTGATGCCATCTTGATGCTGTTCATCTCGTCTTGGAGTATTGTCTCTATCTCTTGATGAACGGCGTTCTCTAGTAGTTGTTTCTTTTTCTGACTCTACACTCGTTACTGGATTACTAATAGATGTATCCGAGCCATCAAAATTCTTAGCTGGAACATTTTGAAGTGCTGCATTCATGAAATTTTGCCAAATTTTAGCTGGAATAGTTCCGCCTGTAACACCTGGCATTTGAGCATTATCATCACAGCCCATCCAAACAACAGTTACGAGATTTGGTGTATAACCTGCAAACCAAGCATCTTGATAATCATCCGTTGTACCTGTTTTTCCAGCTGCTGGACAATTTATCTTAGCACCAGTACCAGTGCCTCTTGCTATAACATCTTGCAACATACTTGTTAAAAGTGTCGCTGTTCGTTCAGAAAGAACTTGCTTAGTTTCTGGTTTATTTTCATAAATGACTTTACCTTTGCGGTCAATAACTTTTACAACAGCAACTGGTTTAGTATAAATACCATGATTGGCAAATGCACTATAAGCGCCAGCCATATCAAGAACTGTTACACCTTGAGTTAAACCACCAATAGAAGCAGCTAAATTCTTATCATTTGGCTCTCCTGGAGCAGAATTCATAACTAAAGTTGAAATACCTAAATTTTGTGCTGTCGCCAAAACTTTATCAATTGAAACTTTTTCAGCTAAACGTACAGTTGGTACATTGAGCGAATTAATTGCCGTTTGACGCATTGTAACTGTACCGCTAAAAGTACGATTATAGTTTTGTGGTTGCCAATCACCTAATTTAAACGGCTTATCTTCTATAGTCGTATCTGGTGTCATATTAGCTTCTAAGGCAGTTGCAAAAGTGAATGGTTTAAATGATGAACCTGGCTGACGTACTGCCATTGTCGCGCGATTGAATTGGTCTGTACCACGACCACCAACCATAGCTTTAATATAGCCTGTAGTAGGGTCAATTGCTATTAATGCACCTTGTGGCTGTTTTAATCCATTAGCATCATCATAATATGTTGGAAGCAATGTATTTATGGATTGTTCAGCTGCTTTTTGCATATTCATATCAATTGACACATAAATTTTTAAGCCTTCTTTGTAGACGGCATCAGCTCCAAATTTATCAATCATTTCCTGTGTTACATAATCGATAAAATATGAAGCAGTATTATTCTGTTCTTCTTCTTTTGGATTTACTAATTGAAGCTGCTCTCTTTTAGTTTTAACAGCCATATCTGGCGTTATATAATCGTATTTAACCATTTGGTCAAGTACTTCACTGCGACGCTCCATAGCAGCACTTAAATTATTAAGTGGTGAATAATAATTTGGGCTACGTGGAATGCCCGCAAGCATAGCACATTCTGATAAATTCAATTGGTCTACATCTTTGCCAAAATAAGTCTGTGCTGCTGCTTGAACACCATATGCACCTCTACCAAAATAAATTTGATTGAGATACATCTCTAAAATTTCATCTTTTGTATATTGTTGTTCTAAGCGAAGAGCAATAAAGAATTCTTGTATCTTGCGCGTTATCGTTCTATCTTGTGATAAGAAAGCATTTTTAGCTAATTGTTGAGTGATAGTACTACCACCTTGGGCAACTTCACCACTGACAACATTTGAATACAATGCACGTAAAATACCTCGTGGGTCAACGCCATTATGTTCATAGAAACGATTATCTTCAACAGCAATAAACGCATTTTGTAGATTTTTAGGAATTTTATCCAATGAAACCAAAGTACGATTTTCTGTAGCATGAATATTCGTAATAAGGTTGCCATTCATATCAAAAATTTGTGAAGAGGCTGGAGGATGTATATCTGAAACATCTTTATCTCCACTCATGCCAATGGCTACTAATCCACATCCTACCCCTAAAAAAACTACAATTATTAATGATATCATAAATAATAATATTTTTTTTAGGCTAAAAGAACTATTTTTTTTCGGTTGTTTAGCGGGATTAGTATGCCGTTTACCATTATGCGGCTCTTTGTCCATATAATCCACCTCAAAATTGTTATAATACTACTATTTTATCATAAATAGCGGTATTTAGCATGGCTATTTTAATTTCACAGCAGTTACACCACTGCCACCTTCATCCATATCACCTAAAGTATAACTTAATACATTGCGATGATGTTTTAAATATTCTTGAATACCTTTTCTAAGTGCACCCGTTCCTTTACCATGAATGATAAGTACACGAGAAAGTCCAGCGATGACAGCATCATCTAAATATTTGCTAACTACATCGATTGCTTCATCGACCATCATACCACGGATATCAACTTCCGGACTGATTTGACTGACTTTAGCAATCATACTAAATCCACCAGCTTTTTTGCCTGGTTTTTCCTTTACTTTTACAGCATGAGAAACAAAAGAACAATCTTTTGCTTTTACATTCATTTTTAAACTGCCTAATTGCACTGTGAGGTCTTTGCCATTTATCTCAATTACTGTACCTTTTTGGCGCAATTTATTTACGTAAATAATGTCGCCCACAACTATGGTTTTAATATCGACAGCTTCGCCTGGTTTATTTGGGTCATCGCCTGGTTGATTTACTTTATCTAAACGACGGCTGAGTTTATGGCGCGCTTCATCGATTACTTCTTGACGTTTCTTACTGCCGAAATCATTGAATTGTGCTTTTAATTCTTTGATGATTTCTTCCGATTCGCGACGAGTACGACGCAACAGTGTAGCACATTGTTCTTTCGTCTTGCGCAAAGTCTGTTCTTTTTTTCGTGCCATTTCTTGCTTCATATCAGCTAATTGTTTTTCTAATTTTTCAATGCGCTGTTGACGTTCTGCAATATCAGCATTTTTTTGTTCGTATAAAAGTTTTTCGCTCTCTAATGTGTTTAATACATTTTCAAATTGAGCGTGGTCAGCTTTTATGAGTTGCTGAGCGCGAATAATCAAAGAATCAGATAAACCTAAACGACGGCTAATAGAAAAAGCATTACTAGCGCCAGGGATGCCGATTAATAAGCGATACGTAGGGCGCAATGTTTTTATATCAAATTCCACACTGGCGTTTTCAATGCCTTCTGTAGAGTAGGCAAATGTTTTTAATTCATTATAATGTGTCGTAGCCATGACAGTTGCACCGATTTGCATCAGGCGTTCTAAGATAGCCATAGCAAGCGCTGCACCTTCTTCTGGGTCTGTACCAGAGCCTACTTCATCGATTAATAATAAATCTTCACGTTCAATATTGTTTAAAATATAAACGATATTTGTCATATGCGCAGAAAATGTACTCAAACTCTGCTCAATGCTCTGTTCATCACCGATATCAGCATAAACATTTTGATAAATAGAAATTTCTGAGCCAGATTGCACAGGAATAAAGCAACCAGCTTGAGTCATCAATACGAGAAGTCCCAAAGTTTTCATGCTGACAGTTTTACCACCAGTATTAGGCCCAGTTATGAGTAAAGTGCGATATCCTTCGCCGATTTTGATATCGATTGGCACGACTTTATTTCTATCAAGCAATGGATGACGCGCTTTAAATAATTTTATAATGCCTTCATCATTTAATTCCGGTTTAGTCGCATGCATCTTGCGAGCTAACTTAGCTTTAGCAAAAGCAAAATCAATCTGTGCCATGATTTCGCAGTTTGATAGCAAAATTTCTGCTTGTTTGCCGATTTTTTCCGATATGACTGCCAAAATACGTTCAATTTCTCGTTTTTCATCAATAGCTAATTGTTTTATATCATTGTTTAAATCGACAATTGCCATAGGTTCGATGAATAAAGTTGAACCGCTAGAAGATTGGTCATGAACAACGCCGGCGAAGTGCTGGCGATATTCCTGTTTTATTGGAATTACATATCTGTCATCTCGAATTGTTACAATATTATCTTGAAAATACTTTTGGTAATCAGGATTTTTTAAAATGGAATCAATGCTTGTTTTGATGCGACGTTGTGAAGATTTCATTTCTCGTCTAATACGCATGAGTTCCACACTAGCACTATCGCGCATTGAACCATGTTCATCAACAATATTATCGATTTCTCGTTCTAATTGACCTAAAATCTCAATATTTTTCGCCCATTGCTTAAATTGTGGGCTATCCATTTCTAATTCCTTGAAAAATTTCTTTAAATTACGCATAGCGTACATTGTATTTAAAACATCGAGCAAAGATGCGACTTCAATGACTATGCCTAATTTAGTTTTTTTCAGCAGTGAACGAATGTCATGTATACCGCCAAACGGTGGTTCTGCATTTACTAAGATATTACATGCTTCTTCTGTCTGACTAATTCTTTCACTGACTTCATCAAAATCATTGCTAGGCAAGAGTTTTTCTGCCATTTCTTTACCCATAGCAGAAGTTGCCATATCTCTAAGCATAGAAATGATTTTAGGATATTCCAAAGTTTTTAATACAGATTGATTCATTTAAATCCTTTCCTAAAATGCTTCAATAGTTAATAGATTTTTTTATAACGATATTTAAATGCCTAAAATAGTCAGTGCAACAAAATTAATGATATGCACTAATTTATATTGCACTGAATAATATTATTCTACTCCGCGGAAATAATGACCTCTAGTGATATCTACTTCATATTTTGTGATATTTTCTGGCATGAGTGCTATATGATTTTTGCCTTCGATTAAGACTTCTTTATACAATTTTGTAAATGTAGCTAATTCTTTATCACCCATGTAACGACCGTCTATGCGCACACGATTTATGCCACTTTCTTTAAATTCTGGTAAATGTGCCAGCATATTGAGTTTTTTCGCGTTTAAAAGGTGCATATGGCAGAATTGGTCAGTGACAATCGGGAATTTTTCATTTTTGCGGTCACAGAGCCAATATCTATTTTTTTCACATGGTTTTGTGCAAGTTCCTTTATCTAAGTTGCCCAAGAAACTACCTAAAACGCAGTATTCAGAAACCATCAATTCCATATTTCCATGAACGATACATTCAAGTGGAAGCACGGAAGCTTTTGATAATGTTTTTATTTGTTTAAAATTAAGTTCAGGCGAAACGGTAGCACCTTGGATACCATAATTTGCTAAAAATGAAATAGTAGCATCATTATACGTATTAAAGGAATAATCGGCATATACTGGAACATCGCTCACTTTGCGAATTAAATACATTTGTGCTAAAGAATGAGCATAAATAGCATCGACTGATAAATCTTTTATATTTTCCAGCCATTTAGTAAATGCTGTCTGTTCATTATCTCGCATGATGCGTGGCGTTCCAAATGCTATTTTGCAGTTATTTTCATGACAAATTTGCTCTGCTTGTCTATACATATCTGGTGTAATAAATTCATGTTGATAAGAATCGCCACCGAATAATACGATATCAGCGCCATTTTTTACAGCAGTCTGCACTTTTGCCAAAGTATCCACAGCTACGACTAGTTTTAGTTGTACAATTTCATTATTATTCTGTTTAAAATCCTGTTGCCATAATTTATTGTCCATGACAACTGACTGTGGTCTTTCATATGCTTTAAGACGTAAATTCATCAATTTTTCAACTAATACGCGACGCGTATCATTCATAACGCTCATTGGCACGATGATATTATCATCGATATCACAAGTTAAATCACGCAATTCATAAATAGTCGTGCCAAGTCTATTCATTTGTTTTTCAATAGCTTGTTTATCAGTAGCTCTCTTTAAAGCTGTTTCAACGATAAAATCGCTTGTAGATTCTGCACTGTAGCCATTTTCATCTACAGCTTTAAGCTTAAACGGTTGACCTTGTTTAGCTATAGCTTCAATATCGAGTGCAACGCGACGTACTGGTGCATTAGTAGTGAAGAAAGCTCTAGCTTTTTGCATTAATTTCGCGTCAAATACTTTAAATACTCTATCGTGTGGGTGAACTCTACCTGGTACAGGTATAGAAACTTCCATACCGCTAGTAGCTTCGGTTACTTCTTTATTTTTGACAAAAATATTGCTTATATTTGTATTGACACGACCGCCGACTTTTACCCAGAAATCAATCGTATCGCCGATAGCTATATCTTCTGTTAATTTAATGATGGCACGGCGCAATTTATCATCATAGCGCACAACTCGACCGATAAGACGACCGCGGTTATTTGGTCGTTTATCACTCATCATGAATTTACCCTGTTTTTTCTCTAAATAAGCTGTAGTAAAATCACGATTGAAAATCTGTGATAGATTTTTTTGTACATCTTCCACTAAATCTGTTTTTTGATAAAATGCATCGATTTTTTGACGATATGAATTTACAACGACAGCTACATATTCTGGTTTTTTCATGCGTCCTTCTAATTTTAAAGAAGCAACACCTGCTTCAATTAAATCTGGAATTAATTCAATCGTATTCATATCGCGTGGACTTAATAAGTATTGACCAGCATCTTTTAATACGTTTTGACCATTTTTATCAACTAAAGAATACGGCAGACGGCAAGGCTGGGCACAACGACCACGATTACCACTTCTTCCACCAATCATACTGCTCATCAAACATTGACCAGAATAACATACGCATAATGCGCCGTGCGCGAATACTTCGATTTCAACATTGCAATTACGACAAATATGACGAATGTCTTTAAGCGTCACTTCACGCGATAATACTACACGTGAAAAACCTAATTCTTGCAAAGCTAAAACTCCAGCTAAATTATTGACTGTCATCTGTGTGCTTGCATGCATCGGCAAATCAGGCACAATTTCATGAGCTATTTTAGCAACGCCAAAATCCTGCACTAGTATAGCATCAGCGCCTACTTCATATAAATAACGCAGATATTCAACAAGTTCAGGTATCTCAGCATTATCAACTAATGTATTTACAGTTACATGAATTTTTACATTGCGTAAATGTGCAAATTCAATTGCTTCTTTTAATCCCTGTTCATCAAAATTATTGGCATATGCTCTCGCGCCAAACATTTGTCCAGAAAGATATACAGCATCGGCGCCACTTTCAACAGCAGCTTTTAAAGCTTCTATACTTCCCGCAGGTGCTAATAATTCAATCAAAAACTTTTCCTCCTGTCATTTTCTCAATTTATTATAATACACCAACTGATAAAAATAAATGGTAGGACAATATTTGCCTACCACTATCAACTACATTTACATTATTAATTATAAAGTATTTATGTATTTTTTTTATCAGAACGATTTTCTTCTAAAATATTCCAAAATTCATCATAATCTTTTTTTAAGCTTATTAACTGGTCTGCTAAATCAAGTGCTGTAAGCATAGCAATTCTATCTGGTGGAAGATATTGATTTTGACGCAACAAGGCACGCATTTTTTCATCAACCATTTTTGCTGCCATTTGAATACTTTCAACATCGTTTACACCTTTAAGTGGATATTTTACACCAAAAATTTCCACAGTTACCTTATTATTCACTTTATCACTCATAAAATCACCTTATTAAATACATACCATTATTAAAATATGATACATACAATTATTTATTTTAGTTGACTTTCTAAAATAATGAGCTATATTAGATGAAATCAAACAAAAACATTGAATTTATAAAATAACAATATCCCATGTTTATTATATAATATAAATTTATCTATAGCAAAAAGTTTATATTATTAATAAATTTTTTTGACAGGCTAAAGTGGATTTCATACAATAAATTATATTGTGTTTTAAGGAGAAATTATGAAGCAATTTGCAAGAAAATGGTTACTGCCGATATTGGCTGTAACATTGATGATTATATATTACATTACAAATATTCAATTACCCCCAGCTACTTCCATTGAACTAACTCAAAATTATCACAGTAAAATAATTTTAATCCCATTAGATACAAGACCGCCTTGTCAAAAAATGGTCGTCGATGCAGGAAAAATGGCAGGGATTGAAGTCATAACGCCACCGTCAGAAATCATGGATTATTACACTAAAAAAGGCGATAGTAAAGCTATTCAAAAATGGTTACTAGAAAATATATCTCAAGTAGATGGTGCTATTATTTCTATTGACCAACTGCTCCATGGTGGTTTACTTGCTTCGCGCGAAGCACAGACTACTGATGCAGAGCGCGTAGAGCTGATAAAATTTTTACATGAATTGCGCCAAAAAGCAGCTGATAAACCAATTTACGCATTTAATATTTTACCACGCATCACACCAACACCGACATTAGAGAGTGATAGCAAAAAAATCATCAAGATTTCTCGTCTTTTAGATGAAATAAGCATTTTTCAAAATGTAGATGATATAAAACTCGTCGAAGATTTAAAAGAGGATATAAAAGAAGAAGATTTAAATACGTATCTTGATTTATTCAAGAAAAATACCGCTATGAATAAGGACTTAATCCAATTGACACAGGATAATACTTTGACAAAATTCATAATCGGTCAAGATGATGGCGAAGATTTTGGCGTGCCTAATATGGAAAAACGCAGTTTACAAAATTATTTACACGCTGTAAATATCCCGTCAGAAAAAGTCATGATTACAAAAGGCGCTGATGAAGTTGCTCTATCTCTTTTAGCTAATTTTGTACAGCAAAAGACAAATTATCAACCCAAAATATACGTCGCTTATAACGATGAAAAAGCCGCAGGCACTATCATGCCATTTATGGCTGGTTCTGTAGGTTCAACCGTTAAAGAAAAATTAAATTTATCCAATGCTATAGAAGTGAATTCACCTGATAAAGCGGGCTTAATTTTATATGTATTTATTGGAAATGATGATAATTTATCGACTCAATATAAATCAGCTGTAGAGATAAAAAAATACCTTGCTCAAGGGAAAAAAATAGCTCTTGTTGATTTAAGCAAACATTTTTCAGCAAGTGAAACAGTGTTTCCTGAACTATTAAAGGAAAATGTACCTATAAATAATTTAGTAGCTTATGCTGGTTGGAATACGGCGAGCAATTCCATTGGCACAGCACTTGCCAATGCCATTATCTATAAGGCAAGCAGACCAGAGTTTAATACTACAAATGATATTTTAGCTTTAGAATACAATCGCTTGACGTTACTATACAATCGCATATTAGAGGATTATTATTATTTAAAGGAAATAATTGACGTTTTAAATATTACCTTGCGCACTAATGGCTATGAAAATGTAAATGATTTGGATATGGAACACAATTATATTTGGATGAATGACTTACTACAACAAGATATGAATAAACGAACTTGGGCATTATGGCATAGCAAATCAGCACAGCAACCTATCGCAGTACAAACACCAGATGGAATTTATAAATTGACCATCAGATATTTACAAGCTGAAACATTTTTTCCATGGCCACGCACATTTGAAATCTATTTACAATCACATTTAAATCTATATAGATTGCCATAAAATTTTATTTTAAAGGAGTAATAATAATTGATAGAATCTTTAATAATGATAGTTGGTGCCATTGCTGGCTATTTTATGTTACGTCTTAAAAGCTCGACGCAGAAAAATATCACTGTATTAAACGGAAAAATACAAATAATAATTGTCGCTTTAATCATCTTCATCATGGGAATAAACTTAGGTAGTATAGATGATTTTGCTCAAAAAATGATTACAATGGGCTTTCAAAGTTTAATTTTTGCCATTATACCTACTGCTTTTTCGGTAGCTATCGTTTACTTTTTTAGCCGAAAATTTATCGTAAAGGGGAATAAATAAAGTGGTATATATAGCTTTAATAGCACTTATCATAGGAATAATTTGTGGTCAATTTCTTTTTTCAGCTCAATATCATGATTATTTAGGTTTAATAGCAGATTATCTACTGTATATATTGATGTTTTCTGTCGGCATAAGCGTTGGCATGAATGAAACCATCATTCAAAAGATAAAAAATTATAATTTGAGCATTTTATTAATACCTATCGGTGTTACAGTAGGTTCTGTATTTGGCGGTTTTGTCTGTGGCTTTTTATTCGACATGCGCCTTGTCGATAGTTTGTCAATTGGTGCCGCCATGGGTTGGTACAGTCTATCTGGTGTAATGCTTGAAGCACTTTCAAGTGCACAGGTTGGGACTATTGCTTTTCTGAGCAATTTACTGCGTGAAATCATCGCCTTTTTAATGATTCCACTTCTCGTAAAATACCTCAATACGTATTGTGCTATTGCTGCTGCTGGTGCTACTAGCGAAGATACAACACTTCCCATGCTCATAAAATACAGCGGAGAAGAATTTATTATCATATCCGTAATAAATGGCGTACTTTGCTCCGTCGCTGTACCGATTTTAATAAACTTGTTTTTCTCAATACTATAATAAAAAAATTGCACTAGAAGTTATTATCTATTTAACTTTACTAGTGCAATTTTTTATTAATTTCTTTTTTATAATTTATGTGCCATTGGTTGCATCTTATCATAAGTATAAAAATATTTAAAACCTAAATCTTTTAATATCTTCTGCGTTTCTGCAATCTTAAAGCCATATTGACCTTCTTTATGTCCGTCAGAACCAATAGTTATTATTTCACCACCTAATTGTTTATACATTTTTAAAATATTTATAGACGGTGTCAAATCCTTTATTCCATAACGATAACAAGATGTATTCACTTCAATACCTTTTTTATCAGCAATAACTTGTTTTAATATCTCTTCAATAATTGGAGCCGTTTTTTCAAATGGATAATCTCCACATTCATCATATCGTTTTATCATGTCTAAATGACCTATTACACTATAATCTTTATACTGTCTTATTACATTTAAAATTTCTGCATAATATCTAAGATTATATTGTGCTTGCGTTTTATTTTTTTGAAATTCATAGTTCCAAAATTCCAAATTATCAACTTGATGACATGAACATATTATAAAATCAAACGGATATTTTTTAAAAAGTTCTTTATACTGGTCTATAGTTTTTGTTTGAATACCAAATTCCATGCCCCATTTTAAATTAATCTTATCTTTATATATCTGTCTATATTTCTTAAAATTCATTAACGACTTTTCACAATCACAATTTAAATCTGTTTTTACACCATAATCAATATGTTCCGTAAAACAAATTTCATCTAGTTTTTGAGCTATAGCATATTTTATAACAGTTTCCATTGGACAAACTGAGTCATCACTAAATTCACTGTGTACATGATAATCTGCGAGCATTATAAGACCTCCCTTATAAAGGTCATAATAATATATAATAAACACAAAATCAATCATTATTTACTTTATTTTTAAAACAATTATATTTTCAAAGTGCTCTATATTAATGATAAAATCTTAACACTTATAAAAAATACTATAATAAATATAAATAATACACTTAAATATTTATCATAACAAATACACTATTATTTTCTATTGACAACATCTATTAATCATACTAAAATAATAGTGTATTAATCGTGACAAAATTATATTTCATGTTATTTTATCATATAAATTATTATTACCTATTAGAATTAACGTATATTTTTATATATTTTAAACCTATTATTTGGGTAGGTTTAATGAAAGGAAAAGATTATGAACAACACACTTTTAACGATAAATAATTTAACAACTAGCGCAGATGATAAAACAATCTTGCGCGATTTAAATTTAAAAATAAATTCCGGTGAAACTCATGTATTGATGGGACCAAATGGAGCAGGAAAATCCACTCTTGGCAATGTGATTTTGGGCAATCCTCAATACACAGTGAATAAGGGTTCAATTGTTTGGGAAGATGAAGATATTACAGCGCTTCGCACTGATGAACGCGCTAAAAAAGGAATGTTCATGTCATTCCAAAGCCCAATTGAAATACCGGGTATATCTATTTCCCAATTCATTCGCACTGCAATGGAAGCAAATTCCACACAGAAAATACGCTTTAAAGATTTTCGTGCTAAGATGAATGAAGCGATTAAGACTTTAAATATCAACCCTAATTGGATTAATCGTGAGTTAAATGTAGGTTTTTCTGGCGGTGAACGCAAAAAAATTGAAATGCTTCAATTATTAATGCTACAGCCTAAATTCGCTATCTTAGATGAAACTGACTCTGGACTTGATGTTGATGCTGTAAAAACCGTTTCTCAAGGTATCGAAGCATTTCAAAAAGAAGATAATCATTCATTGCTCATAATCACGCATAATAGCAAAATTTTACAGTATTTAGATATAGATTATGTCCATATCATTGTAAATGGAACTATTATAAAAACGGGTGATGCTTCGTTGATTAAATTGATTAATGAACAGGGCTATGAACCATTTATAAATAGCAGACAAGGAGATTGAATATGAATAAACAAAATCAATATATTAATGAAGCTGCTATGCAAGTAGAAAATCGCTACGATTTCAGAAATGAAGAAAAAGATTCTTATCGCATAAATAAAGGTTTAACGCCTGAAATCATCGAAGAGATTTCTGCCAAAAAAGATGAACCGCAATGGATGAGAGATTTCCGCCTGCGTTGTCTTGAAACTTATCATGATTTAGATGTTCCACCGTGGGGACCATCTATTGATGGGCTAAATATCGACAATATTGTAACGTATGTAAAACCGAATACTTCCATGCAAGGCAAATGGAATGATGTTCCGGAAGATATAAAAGATACATTTGAAAAATTGGGCATTCCGCAAGCGGAACAAAAATCTCTTGCAGGTGTTGGCGCACAATACGATTCAGAAGTTGTTTATCACAATTTAAAAGAAGAAGTGGCAAAACTCGGCGTAGTTTACACTGATATCGAAACGGCATTAAAAGAGCCATATGAACCGATGATTAAAGAGCATTTTATGAAGCTCGTCACACCGCGTGACCATAAATTTGCAGCTTTGCACGGTGCTGTTTGGTCTGGTGGTTCATTTGTGTATGTACCGCCTGGCGTAAAAGTAGATATTCCGCTTCAGTCATATTTTCGTTTAAATGCGGCAGGTGCTGGACAATTTGAACATACTTTAATCATTGTTGATAAAGGTGCAGATTTGCACTTTATCGAAGGTTGTTCTGCTCCTAAATACAATGTAGCAAATCTGCATGCAGGCTGTGTAGAACTTTTTGTAGCAGATGATGCAAAACTTAGATATTCTACGATTGAAAATTGGTCAAAAAATATGTATAACCTCAATACAAAACGCGCTAAAGTCGGCAAAAACGGCACAATGGAATGGATTTCCGGCTCGTTTGGTTCTCATATTTCTTATCTGTATCCAATGACAATTTTAGCTGGCGAAAATGCTAAAGCTGAATTTACAGGCATAACATTTGCCGGTAAAGGTCAAAATCTTGATACTGGTGCAAAAATGGTGCACAACGCTAAAAATACATCTTCATTGATTAACACGAAATCAATTTCTAAAGATGGCGGAGCAAGCACTTTCCGCAGTTCTGTAGTCGTTTCTAAAAATGCTACAGGCAGTAAAGCACTCGTTTCTTGTCAATCGTTGATGCTGGATAATATTTCCCGCTCTGATACGATACCAGCCATGGACATTCGCACAAACAAAGCCAGCGTTGGTCATGAAGCTAAAATCGGGCGCATCAGTGACCAAGCGATATTTTATCTGATGAGCAGAGGTATGAGTGAAGCTGCGGCACGCGCTATGATTGTCAATGGTTTTGCTAATCCTGTATCCAAAGAATTACCAGTGGAATATGCTGTAGAAATGAATCATTTAATTCAATTAGAAATGGAAGGAGCTATTGGCTGATATGGAAAATACGATAACTATACAAAATGTAAATAAATTACCTGTTCCTACTTGGCGTTGGCTCAAATTAAATGACAGCACTATTTCTTGTGAGAATATAGGTAATTTTGTAGATATAAAACCGCAGATATTAAATTTATCTGATGAAATACAGCTTGATAATCATTTGCCACTTAATTTTCCGCAAATAAACACGGGTATGGGCGCAAATGCGAATGATTTTGTGAAAGCCCATGCTTTAGCGCAGAAGACTATTATAATACAAGAAAATGCTAAAATTACTGAACCTATCAGTTTTATTTATACATTAAATGACGGTGATACTTTCATCCATGATGATTATATTCATGCGAAGAAAAATTCTGAGGCAACACTTATTTTCGTCTATAATGCACCGTATAAATCGCAAGGTTTTCACGCTAGCAGTTTAAAGATTTTTGCAGAAGAAAATACTAAAATCAATGTAATTCAGTTGCAAACACTCGGCAAAGATTTTACAAATTTTGATGATGTAGGTATTTGCAGTGATGATACAGCGAAAATTTCTATAAAACAAATTGCTTTAGGCAGTGAAAAAAATTGGTTGGGTGTAAATGCCGATTTAATCCAGAATAATACTAAAGTAAAATTAAACCTTGATTATATCTTAAAGCAAAATCAAAACGTTGATATAAATTACGTTGCTAATATTTATGGAAAGAAAAATGATATTGAAATAACAGCTAATGGCATTTTAATGCACAATGCGAAAAAAATAATGCGAGGCACACTTGATTTTAAACAAGGTTGCAAGGGTTCAGTCGGCAATGAAAGTGAAAATGTATTATTGCTAGATGAAGATATTCAAAATAAATCCATTCCGTTAATTCTCTGCAGTGAAGACGATATCGAGGGCAATCACTCTGCTTCTATCGGCGAAATGGATGAAGCACAATTATTTTATTTGCATACGCGCGGTCTTAATGAAGAGCAAATTCGTCAAATGCAAATCAATTCTAAAATTCAATTACTTTGTAATGATTTACCAGATAAATTACATCAATATATTTTAAATTACCAAAAGGAGGCATTTTAATGTTTCGTCAAGATTTTCCGATATTGAACGATATAAATAATCCCGTTGTTTACCTTGATAATGGCGCGACTACACAAAAACCGCAAGCTGTTATAAATGCAGTGCGCGATTATTATATTGCTGAAAATGCCAATCCTTTACGCGGTTTATATTCTTTGAGCGTTAAAGCTACTGAAGCCTACGAGAAAGCTCGCCAAAGTGTAGCAAAATTCATCAATGCTAAAGAAAGTTGTGAAATCATTTTCACACGCAATACTACGGAGTCTTTAAATCTCATAGCATATTCATATGGTATGAATAAAATTCAAGAAAATGATGAAATTGTGATTTCCATTTTAGAACATCACAGCAATATTTTGCCATGGCAAATGGTGGCTAAAGCTAAAAAAGCTACATTAAAATACATGTACACAGATGTAGAAGGCAATATTTCTGATGAAGAAATTCTTTCTAAGATTACTGAAAAGACAAAAATAGTTTCTATAACGCAAGTTTCCAATGTATTAGGCGTAAAAACTCCACTGGAAAAAATAATAAAACGCGCTCATGCTGTCGGCGCTATTGTAGTTGTCGATGGAGCACAAGGCGCACCGCATTTAGCTACTGATGTACAAAAACTTGATTGTGATTTTTACGCTTTTTCTGGTCATAAAATGCTCGCTCCTATGGGTATCGGTGTTTTATACGGCAAAAAAAGCTTACTTGAAGAAATGCCACCATTTTTGCGCGGTGGAGAAATGATTGATATGGTAACTGAACAAGATGCTACATTTGCACCATTGCCAGAAAAATTTGAAGCAGGCACGCCGAACGTATCAGGTGCTATCGGTTTAAAAGCGGCTATCGATTATTTAAACAATGTAGGTTTTGATAAAATTGAAGCACAAGAAAAAGAATTGATTGATTTAGCTTATACAGAACTTGCCAAAATACCATATGTTACTATTTACGGCCCTAAAAACCCAGCTTTGCGCTATGGTGTTTTGAGCTTTAATATTGAAGGCGTTCACCCACATGATGTTTCCTCACTCGTCGATTATCACGGCAATATAGCCCTTCGAGCTGGTCATCATTGCGCGCAACCGCTCTTAAAATTCTTGAAAACTCCTTCAACTAATCGCATCAGTTTTTATTTTTATAATACAAAAGAAGATGTGTATAAATTTATCGAACAGATTAAACAAGTAAGGAAATGGATGGGTTATAATGATTAATTTATACAATGAAATTTTGACACAGCACAATATGCATCCTTCTAATAAGTACGAGTTGAAAGATGCTGATTTTCACCAGCACGGAATAAATCCAACTTGCGGTGATGAAATCACACTTTCGCTGAAATTAGACGGCGATATCATTGAAAATGCTTCCTTTGAAGGAATTGGTTGTGCCGTTTCTCAGGCTTCCACTGATATCATGATTGATTTAATGATAGGCAGTACGATAGATGAAGCAAAAGAACTTTGTCGATTATTTATCGGCATGATTCAAGGTACGATTACAGATGAAAATGAACTCGCTCCACTAGATGAAGCATTGACTTTTAAAAATATCTCTAAGATGCCAGCTCGTGTCAAATGTGCTACTTTAAGCTGGCATACAATGGAAACACTATTGAATACAGCTACTTCTCAAGTTAAATAACAAAAGGTATCTATCTGAATTAATGGATAGATACCTTTTTGTTTATAAGAAATTTTTAATTGTAGATGAGTTTAATATTTTATTTGCGAACAAAAGTCAACAGTATTGTATCTTTTCCATAGTTATTTTTAACTTGTTCATAATCTTTAGCTTCTACAGGTGTTATGACTATGGTTTTCAATGCTGGATGTAATTTATTTGCTTTTTCTACAACACCTAAATGTTCATCACCATGGAAAGCACCTTGCACATGAAGAACTTTTGTATTCTCATGTGCTTTTGAAAATTCGACTATACTTTCCGCCATGGTATCATCTTTTAAGCATTGTGCTTTATAAAATAATTCAATTCGCTCAGGTGTCATCTTCATCGGTTTACCAGCTTGTTCTTGCAACATATACTGTTTAAATTTGTTGTAATATGCCTCGTATTCAACGAGATGTTTTTGCGGTAAATACTTCTTATCTTCATCATTTATCAAAGAAAAATCTCCTGTTTTGGCATATTGTGCTGCCATTCGGCGTGGAATGTTTGAAGCTAATACAGAAATACCATTTTCTTTAGCAAATTCAACGAGTGGCTTATAATCTGTCAAATAATTATCCCACGGCCTACTAGAATTTAAAAATTCTTCTAGTGAAAATGCACCGTTTAAATAATCGTTAACAGTAGGCTGAACATCGCGTTCAAACATTTCCATGGATAATATCATTTTAGGATTTTGTCTATAAAACTCTGTAAAAAATTCTAATTCCGCCTGATGAATTGAACTTTGGTCATGATATTCATCGAAAAATACCACATCATAATCACCGGCTATCTTTACAGCCTGCGCCGAAGAAATTTCATTATCATCATAATAATATTTTACTTCAGCCGGTTTTTCCTGCGCAAAGCTTACAGCGCCTAGACAACCGGTCAGCAGTAGACTGCCGCAGACGAGCATTCGCATAAATTTCTTCAAATAATTCTCTCCTTATTAATAAAGCGACAAGCCGTTTTGCCTGCCGCTTTATTTTTTATTTTAAATCAGAATGTCCATTCCGCACCAAGACGCCATACCATGCCGTCTACAGTAATTGCATTAACTTTTTTGTCAAAAATGTTATCTACGCCGGCATAAACTCTGCAGCCTTCACCAAATTTTTTATTAACAGCAAGATTTAATGTGTTATATGTGTAATTTTCATCACTATATAGATAATCGTTTACCCACTGATTCCAAAGAACGGCACTATATCCATACGGGTCATTATCATCATAATTCAATTGTAATGTAGTGATATTTTTAGCACGCTGTGTCAATCGTGCACCTGTTTTTTCATTTTTAGCATCCAGCCAGTTGCTTGTTGCTTTTATGCTCCAATTATCATTGAATTTATGACCTAATTCCAATTCAACGCCATCGATTTTCGCTTTATCGATATTTTCATACTGTGATTTGTAGATACCAGCTGCTTCTTCTTCCGGTGTTTGATATTCAACGGCTGTTATCAAATTGGTTACATCATTATTAAAATATGTTACTTTACCCCAACTATTATTATTTTTACCAAATTCAAATTCATAACCGATATCCCATGAATTGGATTCTTCTGGCTGTAAATCTGGATTTCCGTACACATCAACCGTAGCTACACCCATAGCACGGTGCATATTCATATATAATTCACTGATTGTAGGAGCTTTAAAACCTTTACCCCAGTTAGCTTTAATACGACTGTTATCATCAACAAAATAGGTAATACCAATTTTCGGAGTTACTTCACCACCGAAAGAACTATGATGGTCATAACGTACTGCCGGTATAATCAGCCATTTTTCATTCGGCATCCATTCATCCTGAATATATCCTGCATACGTATCAATATCTTTTTCTGAATAATTTTTATTAACATTTATTCCATTACCTGTTTGCGTTACACTGTGTATATTATCTCCGCCATCTCCCATGCGAGTGCCTTCTACACTGTTTGTGATGTATTCGCCACCGTAGGTAAGCATATGCTTATCACTTATCTGCTGTGTATTTTTACCTTCAATACCCCACATAGTATAGGTTGATTTATCCCAATCATATTTTGGATAAATTTTTCCTAAAATATTTTCCATCATTCCGGGAAAACTTGCACGATTATTATATAAATTATTTTCTTTATCCAATCTGCTATAGAACGTTCTAATCATGTAGTCGCCGCTATCTGTTTTGCCGCTGTATCCTAAGCTGTAATCATAACGGGTAAAATCATACCATTCTTTTTTATCTTTATTGGAATACATTGTACCAGATAAAATGGAATCGCCATAATCAGCTTTAGTATGTTCATTATAATAGCCGAGGGTTAAATCAAGTTGTTTGCTATCGCCTAAATCATACGTTCCGCTGAAATTAAAATTCTGTACTGGACCATAGTAGTTACTATTTTCTGCTCCGTCAGCTACATTTTTACGTATATCAGTAAAGCGTGCATCAAAGGTTGAACTGAACTTTCCTTGTTTACCAAAATCAAAATGGTAATAATTATTTATAGAATCCGTTCCCGTCGAAGCTCCTACTGTAAATGAAGGCTTTTCCGATTTTTTCGTAATAATATTGATTACACCGCCCATAGCATCCGAACCGTACATAACAGAAGCAGGACCGCGTACAATTTCAATACGTTCAATATTAGCTAAATTCAAACGATCTAAAGCATATACATTCGTAGTTACACTTGTATCTTCACCTGCCTGACGTTTTCCATCAATTAATATTAATGTATGGTTGGTGCTCATACCGCGTATCATTGTACTGTGTCCGGTCATACCAGCTTTAGATAAATCTACATTTGAAGCAAGACGCAAAGCGGAATAAACATCCGTTGCTCCGAGTTTTTCAATATCTTCTTGCGTAATTACCTCCACCGTTTGCGGCACAGCCTTTACTTCTTCCTGCGTGCGCGTAGCCGTTACGACTACATCCGGTGTTTTTACCGTATCTGCATTAGTGCTGCTTTCAGCGGCATATGTAGGTGCAGATAAGCTCAATAAAATAGATAAAGTTAACAGTGCAGATTTTTTCTTTGCAATACTCATCATAAATCTCCTTATATTTAATAATAGTCATTCTCATTAAAAACGAGTAAAGCTTTCCTTACAATCCAATAATAATAGCAATTTTAATTTATAAACCGATGGAGATTTTGACTAAAAAAATAAAACTGCCGCCAAAATCTCCTAATCGGAATTTATTTCAAGCATGATTAATTTTCGATTTTCTTTTTAAATGTATTCATGGTTTTTTCGGTCAGCCATTCATTAATCGATGTCTTCGCATTTAAAAATTTCTTTGTTATTTCAATTAAACTCTGCGTAATGTTCTTTTGCCAGTACTGCCCGGCAATGGTCATCCTGTACATATGGCCTTTTTTCGTGAATAAACCGTGCTCCGTCCAGATATCGAGCACCGTTTCCAGCTGCATTAGCTCTTTATTGTATTTTTTCGCCAATTTGGTGAGATTTACGCCGCAGCTTTCCGTCTGGTCCTGAATATCCTTGTACAGACTGGCAAGCTCCGGCGCCCTGAGCATGAACATTATCGGCACTTTGCCTTTATCAATGCTGTCCATGTACTTTTTCAAATCGCGCTGCATGTATACGGAAATATCACCGACAAAACCGCCTGCGCCGGAACCGAACGGGATTACGTCGGCATCCGTTTTGGCAAGCGTGTTGTACAGACTGCGCTCGCGGTTGGACTTTGCCCAGTGGCAGACGCTGAGCCGCTTGTAATTCGCTTCTTCCAGAAATTCCGCAGCCGTTTTTAAATATTCTGCCTGCTCTGCGCTCGTTGCCACCGGCGGCAGTTTGCCCGTATCAAGCGATTTTTTCAGCAGGCTCTTTTCAAACACATTGAGCTGGTATAAATCCATGCCGTCAATCGGCAAATCATCAATAATTTTCAAATCATCCACGAATTTTTCCACCGTCTGATACGGCAGCCCATAGATTAAATCGACGATAATAACGGCCTGATTATAGCTTGCCGCCCTTTGCAAATTCTCAATAACGACTTCTTTCGGGTCGACTCTGCCTAAGCATTGGCGGATTTGCGTATCAAACGACTGCACGCCGACGGAAATACGGTTTACACCGCGGGCAAACCATGTTTGCAGTTTTTCATCGACTAAATCATGCACGCGCGCTTCCATCGTAATTTCACAGTCATTGGCAAGCGGCAGGCATTCATTCACGGCTTTTAAAAGTCTATCCGCGTTATACGGCGACAAAGTGCTCGGCGTTCCGCCGCCGAAAAATACGCTGTGGATTAAACTTTCCTGTACATAACGGTATTCTTTTGCCATTTCCAGCTGTTTTATGAGTCTGTCTACATACATCGTTTCTCTATCTTCATTGGAAAAGTTCTGAAAAAATCCGCAGTATATGCAAAGTTTTTCACAAAACGGAATATGAATATACGCCGCCTTTTTATGCTGCACCGAGCCTTGTGCATTCATCTGGTTTTGCCATGTCTTCTGATGCAGCGGCGGAAGTATCATACTGCCGCCGGCACTCGGGTGGTCGGGACGTCTTTTTTCAAAAGCTTCATTCAAGGGATTAGCGGATTTTACGCCCAAAAGCTCCCTGTATTTATCCGGCGGCAGTTCATTTAAAATATCCTGTACTGTTTTGCTCATTCATTTCTCCCATTTTTATTTAATTCCATTGCAGCCTTAATCTGTGCAAATACGGCTTTCGCATTGGCTAAATCCTGTGCATCGGGATGAGTGCTGGCTCTGCGGTGGCGTTCCAGACGTTTTTCATCTACGGCATGAAAATTTTCTTTTGATACCTTCGTGCCGAACATTTTGCGCATGACTTCCAACAGCTTCGGGTCAATTTTGCCTTGACAGATGAATTTGCCCATAAGCTCATTGGAACTATCCAGCATATCTATACCGTTTTGCAGACTTTTTTGCGCATGTTCCGTTTCCGGTTCCGCACCTAGCGTGGCAAAAACGGCAACCTTGCTGTTTTTAATCGACTTCAAATATGCAGAGGCTTTTTTGTCAGCCGTACCTTTATCCACCCAGTAACCGACAACAACTAAATCATAATCGCTATAATCGGGATTATCCTCCACGGGGAAAATATCACACTCCGGCGCTAAAACCTCCGCAATAGCCTCTCCCACCATTTTCGTATTGCCGGTCAAGCTGGAATAAACAACTAAAGATTTCATATGTTATCTCCTTTTTAAGATATATTTCTTATTTATATTATAACGCAATATTTCATTATTGGTTTGGTGCAATATAATTGCACCAGGTACTTTTTCTTTGTTGCCCAAAGAAAAAGTACCCAAAAAGAAATGCCTTAATTCGTGCACTGCTAAGAGATTTTCACTTTAAGAAAATAGTTTTTTATTTCTAACGTTCAAAAACTCGCTTACGCTCAAACATTTGAACTAAAAACAGAACTAAAAAACTATTTTCTTAATAGCTAAAGCTACCGTGAAAATCTCCAACGCAGACAAAAATTCAGCATGATTAGCGAATTAAAGTATCAACAGCTCAAATTGGTTTTCATCTGGAATTAGAAGACACGAGCCAAATTCCAAACGTTTCGAACTGTTGTTCCGCCTATTTTTAGAGAAAGACCGCGAAGGCTTGCCCAGTGCAGCGATAGCAAAACGTTAAAAAGGTTTTTTTTTACATGCTCTTATTACTTTAGTAATTAGAGCATGTTATACCTTTAGGTGATTTTTGGTTCATTTTTCTTTTGACCTTTCAAAAGAAAAATGAACATATATCTTACTCATGGTAATTTTTTAACTTATATGTTCCCCAAATAAATAAAGTTGCCGTGATAATGGTCAATATCACTATATCAATTAAAATATCTGTGCTGAAACTTTCGCTTCTAAGCAGATTATTCGCCAATGTAAGCGGCAGTACACTTACTATCGTTTGTAACAACGGCGGCAAGTTATTAAGCGGAAAAAATGTTCCGCAGAAAAAAGTCATTGGCATTATGATGAAATTCATTACGGAAGACAGTGCATCGGGATTTTTTATCCATAAACCGATAGCTATACCGAGCAGGCCGAAGCAAACGGCAGAAAGCAGTATGCCGATTATTCCCGCCAAGCTCAGCATTGGTACGTCAAAAAACAGCATGGCAATCATATAAATTATGCCTCCGGCAATAAAACCGCGCGTTACTCCGGCAAGCACAATGCCAATTATTATCTGTACTGCCGAAACAGGGCTCAACAGCAAAGTTTGAAACGTTTTAAAATAAAATCTGCCGACACTGACGGACAGAGCCGTTTGCTGAAAAGCATTCATCATTACCGTAATCGAAAGCATTCCTTTCGCCAGAAAAGGCAGATAACCGCCGTCAATCTGCATTACCGAGCCGATACCCAGCCCGAAGGCAAATAAATATATGAGCGGAAACATGACTGTTGAAAAAATATAGCCGAGCTTTCCCATTTTCTTTTGCAACAGCAGAAGTTCCCTGCTGTATACAGCCAGCCAGTCCATCAAAATGCCTCCCTGCCGATAAAGCGCAGAAAAACTTTTTCCAAAGTTAAATCCTCACTATTGTCTTTTGCCATAATATGCTTTAAATTCACGGCAGTATCCACCGCCATGAGTTTTCCCTCTTTTAATAT
The DNA here is from genome assembly GCF_900187035.1 of Megamonas hypermegale. Lineage (NCBI taxonomy): Bacteria > Bacillati > Bacillota > Negativicutes > Selenomonadales > Selenomonadaceae > Megamonas > Megamonas hypermegale. Next base: position 443,244 of record NZ_LT906446.1, on the reverse strand, counting down.
GGCTATCCGGTCGCAAAGTCTTTCTGCTTCTTCCATGTAATGTGTCGTGATTATTATACCTATTCCCTGACAGCGCAATTTTTCTATTTCCCGCCAGATATCCAGACGCACATCCGGGTCAAGCCCTACACTCGGTTCATCCAGTAAAAGCAGTTTCGGTTCAGCAAGCAGCGCGCGTGCAATCATTGCTTTACGCGCCATACCGCCGGATAATCTGTCAATGCGGCGATTTTGCCACTTTCGCATACCAAATCGCTCAATCATTTTTTCCACAGCGAATTTTGCCTCTTTTACTTTATACAGCTTGGCATATGATAATAACGCCTCTTTCACGGTGAATTCCCGTTCCATATTATTGTCCTGCATGACAAAACCGATTAAGTTTTTTACTTTCTGCCGATACTGCACCGCATCCGTGCCCAAAATCCGAACTTTGCCGGAAGATGGCAGCATAAGACCGGAAATTATCTGCATGAGCGTTGTTTTTCCGGCGCCGTTCGGCCCTAAAAGACCTAAAATCTCACCTTCGTTCACAGCAAAAGAGATATTCTTCAAAATATCCTTCTGCTGAATTTTTTTACTGACTTCATTCAGGCTCAAAATCTGCATTATTGCTTCTCTCCCTGTCTTATGTCATACGGGAAGCAGACCGGATAGTCTTTGCCGCCTTGTCTTAAAGTCATCACGCTCGTCTTTACATCGTATAAATCGCACAGAATTTTTTCCGTAAATACCTCTGCTACATTGCCATCAGCAAAAATCCTGCCTTTTTTCACCGCTACAAGACGATTACTGAAACGCGCAGCATGGTTTAAATCGTGCAAGACCATAATCACAGTGATTTTTTTCGTTCGGTGCAATTTATAAACTAAATTCATCAAATCAAGTTGATGTTTTATATCTAAATAAGTTGTAGGTTCATCTAATAATAAAATTTCTGGATTTTGCGCAATCGCCATAGCTAGCCAAGCGCGTTGGCGTTCTCCGCCAGATAATGTATCGAGTCTACGGTAGCGCATATCAGAAGTATTAGTTTCAGATAGCGCTTCTTCTATCTTCGTTTTATCTTCATCGCTCGGTGTAGCAAATATTCCCTGATGGGGCATTCTGCCATAACAGACTAAATCGTATACAGTCATGTCTGGCGGTGCTATGGAAGATTGTGGCAATATAGACATCTTGCGAGCTATCTCATTTGAATTCATCGTTTGGATATCTTTGCCTTCTAATAAAACAGTACCGCGCGTTGGCTTTAGTAATCTGCCTAATGATTTCAAAAAAGTCGATTTACCCGAACCGTTCGGACCTATTATGGAAATGATTTCCGATTTATCCACATTGAAATCAAGCTCATCCGCTATAATGCGCGAACCGTACTGAAGTGTTAATTTATCTGCCTGTAATATCATCTTTTCTGCATTCCCCTTTTCAGTAAATAAAGGAAAAACGGCGCACCGATAAAGGACATGAATACACCGACGGGTACTTCAATCGGTTCAAATGCCGTTCTCGCCACCGTATCGGCAATTATGAGCAGAATACCGCCGAAAACCGCCGAACTCGGCAATAGATAATTAAAATCCGAACCGACTACAAGACGCATCATATGCGGCACGATAAGCCCTACGAATGTGAGCATGCCCGCCACACTGACCGCCGAAGCGGCCAAAAGAGCCGCCAGCGTTACCAGCAGAAAACGTGCCGTTTCCACGCGCGTTCCCAGAGATTTTGCCACATCATCTCCCAGTTGCAGAGCGTTCAGATAGCGGCAGCCGACCGTTGTCCCCAAAAGCCCAATGACCGTATACGGTAAAATCATGGTAACGTGCTTCCACGAAGCACCTGAAAATCCGCCCGCCATCCAGTTCACCGTGCCCTGAATTTTATCGGAGAAAAACACCATAAGACATGTCATGCCTCCGGCAAAAAATGCCGATACGGCAACGCCTGCCAGAATAAGCTTGAGCGGCTGAATACCGTTTTCCCATGCCAGCACGAATAAAATCATTGTCGCCGCCATCGCCCCGATAAATGCTACAATCGGCACAATCGCCGTATACTGCGGAAAAATAATCATGACAATCATTGCGGCAAGTCCCGCCCCTGCCGATACGCCGATTATGCCCGGGTCCGCCAGCGGATTTTTCAGCACGCCCTGCAAAATACATCCTGCAATCGCCAGATTGATACCGGCAAACATGCACGTCAAAACACGCGGTATGCGGATATGATACAGAATGCGGTAACTTTCCGTATTCTGCGGATTTACGAAAACATTATACAAATCGGCAAAACCGGTATTTGCCGTTCCGCACACCATCGCTGTAAACAAACTCACAATAAGCACTGCAATTCCCGAAAACATTACTATACTGCGTTTTCGGGAGCGAGGGTCTCCCATTTTAAGCCTCCTTATTATTAAATTATTAATTATTCTTTTTCATACATATCGTCTGCCAGAATATTCAAAGCCTCGGCAATTCTCGTTCCCGGATTTACGGCAAAAAGCTGATACGGGAGCACATAAACCCTGCCGTTTTTCACTGCCGCCACATCCTGCCATAACGGATTTTCGCCCAGCGTATTATCCAGCTCCGTTTTAACCGCACCAGGGTCGCCGTGCGTTACGATAAAGATAACTTCCGGATTTTGCGTAGCGATATACTCCATGCTGAGCGGAACGAAACCGCTGTTGTCCTTTGCCGCCGAGTTTATATTATCCGCAATGTTATTGCCGCCCAGTCTGTAAATCAGATTACCGGCAAATGATTTGCTCGTCGCCATGCTGAAACTGTCCAGCGTGCCCCAAATCATCAGCGATTTCGGCGGATTTTTCCCTTCGGTTTTAGCAATCGCCTGCTCGTATCCCGCTTTCACTTCGTCTATCTTCGCCTGTGCCGTCTCTTCTTTTCCCGTAAGTTCACCGTAAAATTTCAGCGTATCGAGAACGTCTTCATACGTATCGAGCGATTTTATCAGCACGGGAATATTCGCCTTCTCCAAAGTCGGTATCAACTGCTGATGAAACGGCACATTGATACCGATTACCAAATCCGGCTGCAAATTCAATATCGTTTCCACGCTCGGATTATGAATTACTCCCACTTCCGACACATTTTCCGTGCCTTTTTTCACTTCATCCGCCAAAGCCTCGGAAGTCGGCTTGCCGACTATGGTATCCTTCCCGCCGGCATAATAATATAAATCAAGATGTGAAGCATTGAGCAGTACCACTCTTTTCGGATGAGCCGGAATTTCCACTTTTCTGTCGGTACTGTCCGTTACCGTTCTCATCTCGTTTTCCTGCATTTTTGCGCCCTCGTCCTGACGGAATGCCAGCACCGCTCCGCCGACGGCAAGCAGGCATATTACTATAAAAATCAATTTTCTCAGCGTGCTGTTCATTTATTCACCTCTAAAATCATCTTTTATGCAGATATCATTAATCCGTCTGCCCACTTTCTGGATTTTATTGCATTTTGGGCATTTAATTTCCACATACTGAACCTTTCCCAGAAAAAGCAGCCGGTTGCACACTTTACATCTGACTTCCGGCAGTTTTTTTATTTCTTTTCGGGTAAGCTCCGTATCCTCATCAGCAAAATCCGTGCCGTTCATTTCCGTTTTAAAAACAATATTCTGCATTATCAACATCTCTTTTCTTCTATATTTTCCATTACGTTGAATTTCCTGTTTATAAACATCTTATAAACATCAATTTAAATAAAAATGTACAGGTACATCCATATTAATGCTGTCGTTCAAACCGTGCGGAAACGGACAGGAAGCATATACAGCATTGAGTGCGGCTTTATCGAGATTGCCGCCGGCACTCGATACGACGCTGGCGCTCACGAGATTTCCGTCCGCATCAAGTGTTACATTAACTGTAACCACGCCCTGCTGACCGAGACGCACCGCCGCATACGGATACGATTTATTGGACTCCACCGCCTGAGCAAACCTGCTGGCAACGGAATATCTGTCCTCTGTCGCACTGCCGCTGCCCGTGCCTTCGCCGCCGTCCGTGCTGCCGCCTTCACTATAACCTTCACTGCCGCCCGTACCTTCTCCCGCATTTTCACCTGCTTCGCCGTCTCCGCCGTTTTCCGATAAAACATCTCCCGTACCGCTGCCGCCGCTGTTTGGCAAAATGCCGTCCGGTGATGATAATTGACCGGAACTGTTTATCGGTTCACTGTTTTGATTTGAAGGTGCTTTATCGTCCGCACTTTCCGGCGAAATATCTTTTTGCGGCTTTGCCGTATTTTCTTTTACCGTATTGTTTTCCGAACCAGACTGAGGCTGAAGCATTTCCTTTAACGAACTGAGCGGCGAAGCACTTTCCTGCGCTTTGGCGATTTCTTCCGGCGTATCGGCAAGGTTTACGGTAATGAGTTGTTCCTCCGGCCGCTGAATTTCCTGATGAAATCCCGCCACCATGCTCCCTACGGTTACTATAACGACGATATGAAAAGCAAACGATAGTGAAAATGCTTTTTTCCAAATATGCTTTCTCTTCATCACTAAAAATCCTTATTTCTTTTCTTCTGTAGCAATTGCCAATTTAGTGACACCAGCTTTTTTTACTTCATCCATAACCGCAATGACTTTGCCATGCTCTACATTTTCATCAGCTCGTAAAATGACTGGCGTTTCTGATTTATCGGCTAATTGTTCTACGCGAGATTGCACTTCTTCGATTTCCACTACTGTATCGCCAATGCTAATCGTTCCATCTGTTGTTATAGTTATCGCTATAGGTTTAGGCACTTCTTGTTGATTTTGTGATGCTACGGGTAAATTTACAGGCATGGATTTTTGATATACCATTTGCAATGTACTGAATAAGAAAAATACCATTAAGAAGAAAATGATATCTATCATGGGAATTATCATTAAACGCGGTTGGCGAGCCACGCGATTACTTCTTATATTCATTCATCTTTACCTCTTGATTTATTGATTAAAAGCGTACAAACATTTTCCACATCAGTTAAAATCCCATCTAAACGGTTACTAAAATAGCTGTGCACAACTAAAGCTAATACTGCTACACATAAGCCTGTTGCCGTAGCAATTAGTGCTTCACCTACACCTCCAGTTATAAGTGCTGGATTATCGCCTGAAACATCTAATACTTTAAATGAACCAATCATGCCGATAACTGTGCCTAAAAGACCGAGTAACGGTGCCATGGTAACAATCGTATCCAAATAATTTAAATTGCGCTTTAATCCATTAGCTCGCACAGAGATAATCTCTTCAAAACTTTCCTTCATGGATATTGGACAGCTGCGATATCTTAAGCCATTCATCAACACATCACTGATAAAACAACGGCGAGTTGAGCAGAAATTCTCTATATCTTGCCATTTTTTTTCTTTAGCTAGTGCTAAGACTTTTTGCGATACTGTCATATTTGCAGTGCAAGTGCGGCGATAATACATAAAACGCTCTACGCCAATAGCCACGACTATGATAGAACAAGCTAGTAACGGATACATTACCCAACCGCCATGATGAAATATTTCTAATGCACTAAGTACAAAATCCAATATAGACACTCCTTTTATATAAAATAATAATTATTATCATTAATCTTAGAACAAAAAACTCCATAGAAATGCTATTAAAATCTATACCTAAATATATTTATAATAGATATAATTTATTAAATAACATATTCTATGGAGTTCCAAGACTCTCTAATGAAATTAACGAGTCTATTATACTGATAATAATTCTCAATGTCAATATATCGAATATTAAAATTTTTGCTCTGAATTTTTAAATTAATTATTATTTTTAGTCTTTAAGCCATTTATCAGCGATATATTTTTGAATTTTACTAAGAGTTTTTTCATCTTTGCCACCGATAGCTTTACCATCTAATTCATATGCACTGTTACATAAATCACCTGAACTGCTGACGATGATTTCATCAGCTGCAAATAGTTCTTCCAGCGTGAAAGGTCTTTCTTCCACTTCAATATTTAAAGCATGGCATACTTTTATTAAATTAGCACGAGCAATCCCTGGTAAAATATATTCATCAGCAGGATGAGTGATTAACTTTCCATCTTTTAAGATATGGATATTGCTATGAGCACATTCCGTTACGATATTTCCACGATGAAATACAGTTTCATCACAATTTTTTTCTTTAGCAAATTGAGCAGCTAATACACTTGGAATTAAATTCAATGTCTTTATATTGCAATACTGATAGCGTTTATCCTCCATCATTGTAAGTTTAAATTTTTTATCTATTTTAGTCACTTTTTCTGGTGTTATCGTAATCCAAAGATTTGCTTTTACCTCGCTATCATAGCTATGGCTTCTAAATCCATTTCCACCGCGTGTAACTTGCCAATATACGAATAAATCGCCTTCATCTAATTTATGCACTAATTCTTGCAATAAATCAGCTAAATACTCTTTATCAAAACCGAGATTTATATTTAAAGCTTTAGCACTGTTAAAAAATCTGTCGATATGTGCTTTAAGTTCCATTATTTGATAATTTCTCGCACAAGTAGCATCATAAACGCCATCACCAAACCAATGCACGCGGTCAGTCATTGGTATCATCATATTTTCAATTAAATCATATTTACCATTATAATAACCTAAATTTTGCATAATAAATTACCTCGTTAGATGAAAAAACCTCCAAATTAACAAAATTAATTGGAGGTTTTAGTATTTATAAAAATTAAGCTGCGCCGTCAACTTTTTCCACAAACTGTTTAGTAGGACAAACAATTGTGATGTCTTTTATTTCTGCACGGAAGAAATCAGCACGACGATTTGTATTGCTTTCATAAAAACAAATACAATCAGAACCCGGCAAAGAAGTATCATCGTGGTCTCTAAAAGATGTTGCTACTCCTGTATATTCTCTGCCATCAAAACAAGTTACTTTTACAATTAAATTTTTAAATTGATGAAAATCGCCTTCAAACATTTAAGTCGCTCCTTTACCATTTACTTTATTATTTATTTTAACGCATAAACTACGTATTATCAACTGAACATACAGAATGATTTAGAAAATATACTTAAATGGTTTTTTATCAAATAAATAGTTTATAATATAATTATATTATCTTTACAATAAAATTATATTGATGAGGGATTTTTATGCAAAATTATTTGGATATATTACAAAAATCAGCGTTATTTGCAGATGTAGATAAAAGAGATATTGAAAAGATGTTAGGCTGTTTACTTGCTAATATCAAAACTTACAATAAAAATGAATACATCGTTAAAGCTTCACACACGCTATTAGATGTAGGCATCGTTTTAGAGGGCAGAATTAATATTATCAAAGAAGACTATTGGGGTAATCGCAGTATCTTAACTACATTAAAAACAGGTGAACTATTCGGCGAAGCATTTGCTTGTGCTAAAACACAGTACAATATTTTTAGCGTAGTAGCTGCTGAAAAATCAAAAATCATGTTCATCAATTACGAAAAAATAACTTCACCATGCCAATTTGCTTGCAATTTTCATACAAAGATAATTAAAAATATGTTGAAGTTAATGGCACAAAAAAATATCATGCTGACGACTAAAATTGAGCATTTAACACAAAAAACTACACGTGATAAAATTTTATCTTATTTATCCACTGAAGCCATTAAACAAAATAGTCATAATTTCACTATCCCTTTTAACCGCCAAGAACTAGCTGATTTTTTATCTGTAGATAGAAGTGCCATGTCAGCAGAACTTTCACGCATGCATAAAGATGGACTAATCGATTATAATAAAAATAAATTTACCTTAAATAAAGAAGCTGATTTTTAGCTTATAGAGCAATAAGATATTTTCTTATTGCTTTTTTTGTTTTATTGCTTGACTTTGTTATAAATAAATGTATAATAATTGGTACTACCAATTATATAAATCAGAAGGTGTCTAAGTGGAAAACAGAGAATACTTTGCAGTTCTGCAATACATAAAAGCACTCATTATTCAAGGTGAATTAAATATTGGTGATAAATTGCCTACAGAACGTCATTTATCTGAAACATTATCACTGAGTCGCAATACAGTTCGTGATGCCATTCGTATCATGAGCAGTATGGGACTTGTTGAGAGCCGTCAAGGTTCTGGCAATTATCTATCTAATAAAATCAGTCGCAATATCTCAGCAACGGTTGATTTTATGTTACTGCTGGAACAGTCTAATTACCTAGAAATAAATCAAATTAGACGAGCCATTGCTCTAGAATGCTTTCGCAATATCTTTCATAAATGCACACCGCGTGATATTCGTCTGTTAAAAAAAGTTGTTGAAAAAATGCATCAAAAACACCGTCAAGGTCATTACGATAAATTATTTCATAATATCATTCTTAGAATTTCTAACAATAAACTTATGATTAGTATAATGAATGCACTTTCTGTGATTTGCGAAGATTTAATTGATAATTTATTTAAACTTTCTAATCAAGAAACACTGAAAAGAATTGTCAATTCACATAAACAAATCATTGAAAGTATTGTTAATCGTGATGAACTTGCAGGCTATACCGCTGTAAATGAACACTATGATTTAGTTGACAAAGAAATTTGTAGATGGAAAGAGGTTCTTTAAATGAGATTGCTTGAACAATTTGGTATTATTTTGACATTGACTTTTATCGTAGAAACAGTTAAGGAGCTTATTCCGTTACCTATCCCTGCTAGTATTTATGGACTTATATTGATGCTCACTTTATTAAAATTAAAAATAATTCCTATCATTTCTGTAAAACACGCTAGCAAATTTTTATTAGAAACAATGCCTATCATGTTTATTCCAGCCGCTGTTGGGCTTTTAAATACATGGGATGTAATTCGTTCATTGCTTATTCCGCTCACACTCGTTGTCAGCTTGTCTACCGTTATCGTTATGGTTATTTCAGGACATATCACTCAATTCGTTATCAATTTCAGTAGAAGAAAAGAGGTTCAATAATGTTACAGGATTTAATATTCAATTCTGCACTGTTTGGATTAATTTTAAGTTTAGTTGCTTATGAAATTGGTTTACGCATAAAGGCAAAATTAAAATTAGCAATATTTAATCCATTGCTCATTTCCATAGTTTTAATCATTGCCGTGTTACTTGTCTTTGATATCGATTATGAAGAATACAATAATGGCGCAAAATATTTAGGTTATTTATTGACACCGGCTACAATGTGCTTAGCCGTTCCATTATATGAACAGTTAGAAATACTTAAAAAGAACGTGAAAGCAATTATGGCAGGTATTATATCTGGTGTAATCACAAGTATGAGTTCTATTTTAGCATTGTCTATAATCTTTAATTTCTCACATACTGAATACGTTACAATATTGCCAAAATCCATTACAACTGCTATAGGTATTGGTATTTCTGAAGAACTTGGCGGTATAGTTACCATCACAGTTGCTGTTATCATCATCACTGGTATTTTCGGTAATATGACAGCAGAATTTGTCTGCAAGGTATTTAAAATCAATGAACCGATTGCTCGCGGTGTTGCTATTGGTTCTTCTGCACATGCCATGGGTACAGCTAAAGCTATTGAAATGGGACCGATTGAGGCTGCTATCAGTAGTTTAACTATTGCTGTTGCTGGTATCGTAACTGTTGTTGCTGTATCTTTCTATGCTACTTTATTATAAATGAATGAATGTAAAAAAGCTTATCTGCTATTAAAAACAGATAAGCTTTTTTTATTTATATAACAATTTGCAGGTTTTTTCTTTTATAAGATAGAAATAATATCATATCTATTACGTCGAATTTTTAAGAAATGAGTTGATTTTCTATGAGTACCCTATTTCTAGTTTTAGCCGTTGTCATCACATGGATTGCTTGGTTTACAGGAAAATACTTTTGGCGAAAAAAAAGATTTTTCCTAGCTTCATTCGTATTTTTATTTTGGATTATCGCTATCGCTATAATCAGCGTTTGTCGTCAACAATATCTATAAAAGGACTTGCATACTATGCAAAATCTTTTTTTCTTTTTTGATGATTCAGGCACACTGCATATTTCTAATGATATCGGAAAATTTGTCTATGCTGGCTTTGTATTTACTTCGCGCAAAGACATTGATAGCGCGCGAGTTCGCTATACTAATCTAGTAAAACAAATTCAAAAAACACTAAAAACCACGCGTGAACTCAAAGCTTGTAATCTGCGACCAAAATATAAACGTGCTTTATACAATGTACTGCGCAAAGAAAATAGTATTGCCCTAGTTGTCGATATTTCTAAAACGTATGATAAAATACTCTATTCTTCTCATTCTATTTGTCGCTATAAAGATTATATTTTAAAAATAGCAATTCAAACTGAAATTGACAAATTGATTGAAGCAAATACTTTAAATCCTTATGAAGATATTTCTATCTATATTTACATTGATGAACAATTCGCAACGACTGATGGCATTTACGGTTTACGTGAAGCATTAAAAGAAGAAATGCAATTTGGTATTTTTAATTACAATTACAGTAAAATACAAAATTCAATATTTAAAAGTGAAGTAAATGTACATCTGTCTTATTGTGATTCAAAAGTAAATTACATGATACAAGCCTGTGATATTCTTGCCAATCGTATTTTTTGTTCATATAAATATAAAAAAAATACATTGCGTGATATACCCAATCATCTTTGCTTGACTTTTCCCTAAGGCATTTATATAATTTAATTACAGGTATTAAGACTCGGTACACTGTTTACATTTGAGGTGCGATGAATAGCATTAAGCGTATAGTAAGTACGCCGTCTCAAATGGGGCTGTCAGAAATGACAGCCTTTTTTTATTTTCTAATATATTATTTGCTTTCAATGGCATCAATGGCATCGATTACAGCACTTCTAAAGCCTTTGCGTTCTAATGTAGCAACGCCGACAATAGTTGTGCCAGCTGGAGAACATACAACATCTTTCATAGCACCAGGATGAGCGCCTGTTTCTAATTGCAATTTACCAGTTCCCACTACCATTTGACTTGCCAATCTATACGCTATTTGACGGGATAAGCCATGCATTACACCGGCATCAGCCAATGCTTCAATGAACATACTAGCAAAGGCAGGGCCACAGCCAGCAACTGTTCCACCGATAGAAAGTTGTTTCGTATCCACAAATTGCACTACAGAGATAGTTGAAAACAGTTCTGTGAATAATTTTAATTCTGCTTCGCTCAATGAATTAGTATTTTCACAGATAAAAATACCTTCGCCAATTGATACAGGTGTATTTGGTATTGTGCTTAAATGGTGTGTACCTGGCAATAAAATTTCTTCATATTTAGCAAATGGGAAATTTGCCGCTATGGAAATCACTGTTTTTTGTTGTAATTCCTGTTTTATCGGTGTGATGACTTCTTCAATCATATACGGTTTTACAGCGATGATGACCATATCGACATTATCTACAACTTCTTTAGCTGTTTTGCAAGGATTAATACCTTTGCTTTGAGTGTTTTTGCAAAGTTTATCCCAATTTTTAGCACAAGCATAAATTTGATTACCGCTAAGTGCTCCTTGGCGAATTAAACCAGTTGCAATAGCACTGCCCATATTGCCAAAACCGATGATGCCTAATTTTAAATCGTTAAACATACAAAACAAACCTTCTCTCAAAATTATTTGCACATTAATCTGTTTATTGCATTCAATATTTCAATACAATAAATTCATTGATAAATGCATTATGTATTATAGTATATACTGTTTTACTCATCTGTTCCATATTTAAACTTGACTTGAAGTCGACTTTAAGTGATAGCATAAAAGCAAATAACTTTAGTACATTAAAGGAGTGTTTCACGATGAAAAAATTACTTTGTTTATTTGCCATGGTATGCTTCATATTAGGCACTACAGGAGTATCTTTTGCAAATGCTAAAGATAGTTCACTGAGCGAAAAAGAAAAAGCAATTGTACCTATTGCTTCTTTTATGGCAACAGGTGATATTACCAATTTAAAAACAGCTGTAAATAAAGGCTTAGATAGCGGTCTTACAGTCAATGAAACAAAAGAAATAATCGTTCATTTATACGCATATTGTGGTTTTCCTCGCGCTTTAAATGGACTTAGCGCTGTAAATGAAGTTTTAGAAGAACGTCAAGCAAATGGTATAAATGATGTCATGGGTAAAGAAGCTACACCTATTCCAGCTGATACGGATATCTTAAAAGTGGGCACAGATGTCCAAACAAAAGTTTCTGGCGCACCAGTGGATTTAACAGCTTTATCTCCAGCTATTGATGAATATTTAAAAACTCATCTTTTTGGCGATTTATTTGCACGCGATGTATTGAGCTTTACGCAAAGAGAAATAGCGACTATTTCTGCTCTTGCTAGCATGAGTGGAACGCAAAGCCAATTTCAAGCTCATTTAAATTGCGGACTAAACGTAGGCTTAACCCCTGCACAATTACAAGATATCGTAAATGTATTAAGTACAGAAGTTAATCCTCAAATAGCAACTGATGCTCAACCTATTTTAGATAAAGTTTTAACTGCTCGCAAATAATAAAAAACCTTCGATAATTAATTTGCCGATTATCGAAGGTTTTCTTTTATCTATTTAACAAATTCATTGTGCAACGATTTGCTTCATATTTGATTTTTTCTTCATCAATTGTTGTGAATTGTTTATTTTCCAATACAACTTTACCATCAACGAGTACAGTATTTACCATAGAAGAATTCATGCTATAAGCTAAAAGTGAAATCAAATCATGGCGTGGATAACACTGTGGTTCATTTAAATCGAACAATACAACATCTGCTTTATATCCTTCTTTAATTAAACCTACATCTTTTAAGCCAACAGCTTTAGCACCGTATTCTGTACCCATCTGTACGCCTTTAAATGCTGGTACAGCAAGTGGGTCTAAATTGTGTACTTTGTGTAAGAGTGTAGCTAAATTGATTTCTTCAAGCATATCAAGGTTGTTATTGCTAGAAGCACCATCTGTGCCTAAACCTACGCAAACGCCTGCTTTTAAAAGTTTTGGTACTGGAGCTACACCGCTAGCAAGTTTCATATTGCTTCCTGGATTGTGTGCTACACGTACATTGTATTTTTTCATAAGTGCGATATCTTCATCAGTTAAATAAACACAATGAGCTGCTAATACGCCACGGCTTAAAATGCCAACTTCTTCCATTAAAGCAATCGGTGTCTTGCCGTAATCTTTTAAGCAATTTTCTACTTCGCCTTTTGTTTCAGCTAAATGAATGTGAATTTCCGCATTGTATTCTTCGCTGACAGCTACGACTTTGCGCAAGAAATCTGGTGGGCAAGTATACGGTGCATGAGGACCAAACATTACTGTGATTTTGCCGTTATTAGCATTGTTGAAATCACGGAATAATTCCTTATTTTCTTCAAGTGCCTGCATGCCATTTGGTGCAGCACCAATCATGCCACGAGAAAGCACAGCTCTGATATCTGTATCGATACAAGCTTGTGCTACTTGTTCCATATCACCATACATATCAGCAAATGTTGTAGTACCACCTTTAAGCATTTCAGCGATACCAAGCATTGCGCCCCAGTAGATGTCTTCTTTTTTCATCTTAGCTTCAATCGGCCAAATTTTATTTTCCAACCAATCCATGAGTTGCATATCATCTGCATAACTGCGCAAAAGTGTCATGGAAACATGTGTATGTGCATTGACAAAACCTGCTGTTGCTAATTTATCTTTACCATTTATAATTTTATCAGCGACAAAACCTTCTGGAACTTCGCCAACAGCTACAATCATATTATCTTTAATAGCAATATTTGCTTCTTTTACAATGCCTTCTGGTAAAATTACCTTTGCATCTTTAATTAAAATATTCATTATCGTTCCTCATAAAAATAATTTATATATTACTTAAGAATTTAATCTAAAAAAAAGCGCCTAGCGCAATACATAGAAAAACTTTCTTATATTGCGCTAAAGCTTGCATTTCTAAATTTATTTTTAGTTAGCTTTATTTAAATAATCATATTGTTCTTTAGTGAGTTCATCAATGGAAACGCCTAAAGCTTTCAATTTAATTTTAGCGATTTCTGTATTGATTTCTTCTGGCATAACGTAAACTTTATTTTCAAGTTCTTCATGATGATTTACAACATGGAGTGCAGAGAAGAATTGTACAGCGAAGGATAAATCCATGATTTCAGCTGGATGTCCATCACCTGCTGCGAGGTTTACAAGTCTACCTTCAGCTAAGAGATATAATTTACGGCCGTCTTTTTGTACGTATTCTTCAATGTTTTTACGAACAACACGATGAGATACGGAAGAAGCAAGTAAATCATTTTTGTTAATTTCTACATCAAAATGACCGGAGTTAGCTAAAACTGCGCCGTCTTTCATTACAGCGAAGTCTTCACCATCGATAACATTTACATCACCAGTTAAAGTGAGGAAGATATCACCGATTTTAGCAGCTTCATTCATTGGCATTACGCGGAAACCATCAAATACAGCTTCAATAGCTTTGATTGGGTCTACTTCAGTGATTACTACGTTTGCACCAAGACCTTTAGCACGCATAGCGCCACCTTTACCGCACCAGCCATAACCTGCGATTACTACTGTTTTACCAGCAACAACGAGGTTAGTCGTGCGCATGATACCATCCCAAGTGGATTGACCAGTACCGTATCTATTATCAAATAAATATTTGCAATAAGCATCGTTTGCTGCGAGCATTGGGAATTTTAATTTTCCTTCATTAGCGAGTGCTTTATCGCGAATAACACCAGTTGTTGTTTCTTCACTACCACCGATGATATTAGGAATGAGTTCTGGGTGTTGGTTGTGAATACGATATACTAAATCACCGCCATCATCCATAATCATATCTGGTTTTGTAGCAAGTGCCATATCAATATAAGCATCATATTCTTCTGGTGTGCAATCGTATTTTGCAAATACAGTGATACCATCTTCTACTAAAGCTGCTACTACATCATCTTGTGTAGAAAGAGGATTACTGCCTGTTGCAATTACTTCTGCGCCAGCATTTTTTAATACTAATGCCAAATAAGCTGTTTTTGCTTCAAGATGCATAGTCATAACCATGCGTTTACCTGAAAATGGTTTTGTTTTGGAATATTCTTCGTCGATATGGCGAAGTACAGGCATAAAGTTTTTTACCCATGCAATTTTGTCATGACCAGATGGTGCCAATGTAATATCTTTAATTATAGATTTCATCAACTAAGACCTCCAAATTATTTAACTGTTTAATTTATTTAGCTTTATAAAATCTGTACGTTCCAAGGTTAATGGTGTTACAGAAATACAGCCTCGATTTACTGTAGCAATGTCTGTAAATTCATCATTGCCAATATCTTTTGCTCTACCTTGCATTTTATAAGCAATACTGCCATCATCTAAAACAACAGTATCAAATTCATTTTCATAACGACGAAAACCTTGTTTTGTAAACACAAATTCTATTTTACCACTATTTAATTCAATAGGAAAATTTATATTATACATAAATAAATTATCTGTTTTACAAAAATCATCTAATTTACTTGCCACAATTTTAGCTATCTGTTCAAAAGAAATTTCTGATTTACTCGAAACAGACACCGCTAAAGAACGCACTTTATGATTATACCCTTCAAGTGCTGCGCCTACTGTACCAGAATAAAGCACATCTGTACCAAGATTTGCACCTTTATTTATGCCCGAGATAACCATGTCTATCTGTTCATCTTTTAACAATACTTCCAGCGCTAATTTAGTACAATCTGCTGGTCTTCCATCAATACTAAAAGCTTTTTTTACAGATATAGGCAAATTCTCTACTTTTACTCTGAGCGGTATTCCAACTGATAAAGCTTGAGACATGCCACTTTGTTCACCTTTTGGAGCACAGATATATACTTCATGATTTTTTGTCAATTCTTTTGCTAAAATGTTTATGCCTTCAGCAAAAATACCATCATCATTAACCAATAAAATTCGCAATTAAACACTTCCTTGCAACGATTTTTTATTTTATAACTTATAAAATCGCTTCATAAGCTTATAATTGGTTCATCATTTTATGTGTTTGCGGTATTACACGCACATTTTTTAATACCTGCATTGCCTTACTCTGCCAATCGAGCATTTTTTGTGGAGGCGCTTCATGCAATCCCCCCATCGGAGTTATCGGCTGTAAAACTAATAGAATATTTTCATCTACATTTTTTATTATATCCAATGCTTTAACAAAATCTTCTTCTGTTGATTCAGCAGAAACTACGATTTTTACATAAACATCTTTTTGTTTAGCCACTTGCAAGAATTGTTCATGTTCTTGCCAATACGCTTTTTGTACATCGCTAGGCAATTTCATATCCATACTAATAATATCTATGATATCTATTACCTTTTCCAACTGCTGTGGCAAAGTACCATTCGTTTCTAAGAATAATGGTACATTAAATTGTTTTACTTTTTGAGCTAAATCACGTATAAAATCTGTGAATAAAAGCGGTTCTCCACCTGTTATGCTTATCGAATGATGCGGACTTTGCAAGCGATAATTTATATAAGGCATTAAGTCTTCTATATCTACAGGATTATCGAGTTTTAAATCGCCCTGATAGCCAGCTGCTTTTTCTAATATGCAAGGTACTGTCTTATCATGTGCTACATCATTCGTATCACAATACGGACAATTCATATTGCAACCGATTAAGCGAATAAATAATTGACGACAACCAACATATTTTCCCTCTCCTTGAATAGAAGAAAAAATTTCTGAAACTCCAGCTTGCACTTTATACGTCCTCTCTATAAATAACAGCAGATTTTGGTGATTCCCAAACTTTAATATAATTGAGTTTTACAGTACCATTGAAAATTTCATTTTGTTTCAATGTATTGTATATATATTGAGCTAAATTTTCTGCTGTTGGATTGATTTCTTTAAATGCTTCTAATTCATTTAAATATTGATGGTCCATATCATCTAAAACTTCCATGAGCATTGCTTTTAAAGTTTTAAAATCTGCTACCATGCCTATTTTATCTAGTTTATTGCCAATAACAGACATTTCTACAGTCCAGCTATGACCGTGTAATCTGTTGCATTTTCCTGGATAATCCACTAAACGATGAGCTGCTTCAAAAGCTCCGTTAACTACCAACTCGAACAAAAAAATTCCTCCTTATTTATTTCCTAACATCAAAATTATATCATAAAAATTATTCATTCAATATTAGCTTATCTAATCTCTTCTTATTTATTTGAATTTAACTTTTCTGAAACATGCAATAAAGCGATTAATTCCTCTTTAGTGAATTGATATTTTTCACCGCAGAAATGACAGCAAACTTCAGCATGACCATCATCAATTAAAGATTGTAAATCGTGCTTATTGAGTGTCATGAGCATATCTTCAATGCGCTGTTTAGAGCATTGGCATTTAAACGCTAAATCAGTTGTTGTCAAATATTCTATATCAAATCCATCTAAGAGTTTAGCGATAATGCCACGCGCATCTAATCCTTCATGTACCATAGTGGATACTGGTTTTATCTTTTTAAGATTTTCTTCCAATTTTGTAATCGTTTCATCACTTGCATCAGGTAATGGCTGAATGATGAAACCGCCAGCAGCAGCCGCTTTTAAATCCGTATCAACGAGTACACCGAGTCCCACACTAGATGGAGTCTGTTCTGATACGTATAAATAAGAAGTCAAATCTTCTGCAATTTCACCAGTTACGATTTCACAACTGCCTGTAATTGGGTCTTTAAGCCCTGTAAAACGAGTTACAGATACGATACCTGCACCGATACCGCCACCAACATCTAATTTTCCTTTACTATTTAATGGCAAATCAACATGCGGATGTTGCACATAACCGCGCACAAAACCTTCTGGTGTAGCATCAGCCACTACATTACCAAGTGGGCCATCACCGCAAAATTTTACTGTTATACATTCTTTATTTTTAAGATTAGCCGCTAATAAAAGCGCACCTGTCATAGTGCGACCTAAAGCTGCAGAAGCAACTGGGTAGCATTCATGACGTCTAATTCCTTCATTTACCAAATTTGTTGTAACGGCTGCATAAACGCGTACACCGTCAGCAATAGCTTTTACTAAATGATCTTTCATTTTATCCTCCAGTTATTTTCATAATCAATATTAGTATACCATAACATTATATCAGGCTGAAATATCATCTCACAAACATCTCTTCAACGCCTTTATTGTCAGCTGAATTATCGGTCCTGAAAGCAGAATGGTCAATATCGTACAGATACCGAACTGTCCACCTAAAAGCATACCTATTATAACTACTGCCGCGTCAAGTGCCATTCGTACCGTCTTTATCTGAAAATGTTTTCTTTCAACTATGGCAAACGTTACAGCTTCATAAGAGCCGCGTCCCCAGTCGACAAAAGCATAAATACCCGTACCTACGGCAAAAAGCACAATACCGAGCAGCATAATGCACAGTTGCAGATAAAAATTTTCCGGATACTGATGAAGCTGCGTAAAAACGTCAATGAAATAACTGTAAAAAATCTGATTGATAATCGTGCCTATATATATCTGTTTTTTATCATATATCAAAGCAAACGCTATCATCAGCAAAGCAACGGCAAATGAAGCCGTCCCTATAGTAATATCAAAAGTATACGCCACGCCCTCCCATAAAACAGCCAGCGTCGCCCCGCCAAAACCCGCTCCTATCGCCAGCGTTATTCCGTACGCCGCTATAATAGAACCCAGAATAATTACTGCAATCTTAAAAAATATACTCAAAACATCTTCCTCCTTAACATTCCATAACAAAAAAGGACTATAAACCCTGTTATGTTCAGAAACAGAAAAATTTATAGTCCTTACAAAGCTAAGACAAGCAAAATATTCTTTTGGTTTTTCATTCTATATCATCAATTTTATTTTGTCAATAATGCGCCTTATCAAATGTAGACAGGCATATCATTTTTTCCGTTTAAAAGGAACGGACAGCAATCCCAAAGCCACCAATACCAGTACCAGCCCGCAAAATGACAGCACGGTCGGTATTTCATTGTAGAAAACTATACCGAAAAACAGAGCCGCCACCGGTTCACTGGAAGCCAGTATCGCCACTTTGCCCGCTTCAACATAATTCAGCGCCACGGTGAACAGTACGTACGGCAATATTGAGGTTATGAGCGACTGAAGCAGAAAAAAACCGCTCATCGGCAAAGGCGAAGCTTCTATAATGCCGCCCATTGTACGCCAGTCGGCAAGCGGTATAAGTGCAATACATATGGCCAGCAAACTGTATGCCGTAATCGTCAGCGAATGGTAGTTCTTCATCATGCCGACTTTGGAGAATATACTGTACAGTGCATAAAAAAACGCACTCAGTACACCGATGAAAATTCCGAATACTGTCCATTTCACACTGCCGATTTCCTCCAGAACGCCGCTCGATAAAACACAGCCGATTAATGCCAAAACGGCACAGAATATTTTCTGCTTCGTAAGTTTTTCTTTAAAAATAACAGCCGCCAGCCCCAGCACAAAAACGGGAGACAGACATAAAAGCACCGCCGCCAGTGACAGTGTCAGCTCTTTTATGGCTTCGTTGTAACAGAGATTTAAACCCAGCATACTCAAAACGCCGGTACACAGAAAAATCCACACATCTTTCAATTTTATTTTAAGCAGATTTTTGTCCGTAATGAACAGACCGCACAACAGGATAACTACGGCGGGAACAACCCTGCTTTCCACAATGGTTATACTGTCCATACCGTATTCAGTTAAAATTCTTACAAAGATACCGGCAGAACCCCACATAATGCCGGACAAAACAGGCAATAACTGTATCATAGAAAACCTCCTATTAATTAAATAATTTTATGCTATATGTTAAAAAAATGAATAATTTATTGCCATTTTTACACGAACGTATACTTTTCAAATATTTTAACAGCATTTTCTTTTATTGTTGATATAATATGCAAATATATATCTGGCGTTAATTTGGTCTGAATATCCTAATCTTTCCTTGATAACTTCTAAAAAAATACCGGCTTCAGCAAGTATTTTTCAATGGCTTCTGTCCGAAATATTTACATACCAAATGTATTATATACGTTGCATTTCTAAAAATCGATTTTTTTATTGATGATTTATATTCATTTAACTATATTTGTGCATATTCAGCAAAAGAACATTACTCTCAATTACATTTTTACCAAGCAGCAACTTATTAAAAACAGACTGAACAGCAACATGCACTCCTTTAACTGTTTTAAATCTACTTTTCATCACTCTTTGTTTACCTAAGTTTTTTCTTTTATAAACACGAATTTTCCCTATGTTGCCACAATATCACTTGCAACCTTCTAAATTTATTTAAGAAATCGAACTAATATTAATTTTTAAAAGGTCTAATAATTAATCCTTGATATGTTAGAAAAATTGACATTTAGAAAAATTTTATTATAATGAAAGTACAAAGTCAACTTGTGAAGGATACGGCTGGGTTCCCGAATGGGAGTAGGCATTTGCTTAGAATTCCTTTGCCCCTGGGGTTGACTTATTTTGTTATAAAAAAAGCTCTACAGACAAACTGTAGAGCTTTTGATGTATCATCCAAAAAAAAATTAAAGCGCTTGTCAAATAAATAACGCGCGCTCGATAAAACCTTACGGTTTTGCTAGTAGCTAAATTATACATGTAAATAACTTTTACGTCAATAGTTTTTGATAAATTTAAATAGTACTTTTCTTATAAACATATATGTTGTTTTTATAGCATCATTTTTATTATAGTAATTTGCATGTTTCATCATGCGTTTTCGTATAAGCATTATTAACTCATCCTTTCGCATCTTCTTTAAGTGTTCACTTTTAACAATCAAAGGATATACTAACAATAAGCAAACGAAATCATGTACGGGCTTATTCTTCAATTTAGCATTTCGTACGCGCTTGCTAATAGTTTGTATAGTTTGTATTTGTCTTAATAACGTGGGATTAGACTTTGAATGATAATCCGCTCGTAAATTATGTATAAGACAATTATTATGAGCACAAGCGTTTCTTAAATCACGAACAAGAAATAATAATTTTGCATCAAAAGATAAGCGTTTAGGATAAATTTTATTATAAAACTCAATAAATTTACATAGCTCACCAAAGGATATTAATTCTACTAACACCCAAACCGGATAATCAGGATGATATTTATTTATCAACTCTTTACAATATGAAGTATTTAAATGTTTATAAATTTTATCTCTGTGTCGATTAGCACTATCCCATAAATTGACTATATGATATCCATTTTCAATGGGATTTTCTTCTATATCATGCAATAACATTATTTTTAAAGCATGTTCTATATCTAAACACATTTGAAGAATTAAATATCTTAAATGACAATCTATCGTTGATAAATCTTTTAAATATGCAAAATCTAAATCTATATATTGTCCACTCCGTTCACCTAAAGAGATTTTATTATAGTTTTTACGATAAGATGCTAATTTGAAATAATAATTATGCTCTTATAAGAAATTTTTAGCTTTTTTTCATCAACTACATTGAAAGTGATACCTTTTTGTTTCATATGTTTAATTAGTTCATCACTTGTTAATAATTTTTTATTCATAAAATCAATCTTTCCTTACAATTTAAAGGACTAGATTTTTTCTAGTCCTTTTTTGTTTTGTCTTAATTCAGCTTATAAGCCAAATAAATTTCCTTCCAAATATTATTTCTGCTGTTGATATTTGGGAACGAAATAAGCCAGAACGAAACAGATAACCGCTACAGCCGTACTGATTGAATATACATGACTTAAGGCAAAAAACAGAGCTTCCCGCAACAGTTCATGATACAGTGGCGCAGTATTGTCATAAAAATCCTGCATGGTAATGCCGGACAAACCGTTTGCCGAAATAAAACTGTCGGCATAAATATTTATAACGGCACCGAGTATCGTAACGCCGACTGTCTGGGAAAGCGTGCGCGTCAGCATATTAAGCCCTACTGCCGCACCGCGCCTGTCGTATGAAACAGAGTCTTGCACGATAAAAGTGAGTGTGTTGAGCGTACCCGAAAAACCAAAGCCAAAGAAAAATACATAAATCGCCATTTGCCAAAGCTCTGAATTAATCGTCAATGAACTTATCAAATAACAACTAAAAATCAAAATAGCGCAAGCACACATTACAATGTATTTAGCTTCAAACTTTTTCATGAGCGTAGCTAAAGATATGGAACTTAAAAACCATGCTACAGAAGTCCCAATCAAAGAAACGCCCGCAATCGTTGCACTATATCCCATTATAGATTGAATGTGCAAAGGCAGATAAACGCTGTTAGCAATTAAAATAAAAGAAATCCCAAACGTGATTAAATTTACTATTACTAAACCTTTATTCAAAATAAATAGCGGAACAATCGGTTCTTTCGTCTTCGTTTCTTGAAAATAAAACAAAATGCCTACAATAATCGTTATAGCAAATAAAATCATTGCCATTTTAAAATTTTCACCAATAATCATTACTCCATATAAAAATGAACCGATTGTTATAGAAAGTAACAATGCACCGATATAATCAATAGTGGGATGTTTCGTCAATTCAGGCTCATGCACATATTTTCCTAAAATATAAATGCAGAAAATGCCAAATGGAATATTGACAAAAAATATCCAATGCCATGATAAATAATCGATTAAAAATCCGCCGAGCAAAGGGCCGATAAGTCCAGCTACACCCCAAACCGTACTGATACCGCCTTGCACAATGGAACGCTCTTCTAAAGTGAATATATCGCCTATTATCGTAAAACCTATGGTTAAGATAGCGCCGGCACCCATACCTTGTACCATGCGAAAGAAGACGAGTTGATGCATACTCTGTGCCATTCCACATAATGAGCTACCGATTAGAAAAATTATTATACCGATGATGAACATGCGTTTTCTGCCATATAAATCGGCTAATTTGCCATAAATCGGCGTAGAAATCGCACTAGCCAATAAATACAATGAGAAAATCCAGCTAATCATCTCAAAATTATGCAGGCTTTTTACAATCACAGGTGCTGCTGTAGAAACGACAACGCCTTCAAAAGCACTAAGAAAAATAGCAATCAAAATGGCAAAAGCGATTTTTTTCTTCGTAATATCCATAAAATCTCACCTACTAATAAAAAAGAAGATTTATCAAAGATACGATAAATCTCCTTTTATCTTTTATTTATTAAGCAAAGCCATAGCTATTTTTTCACTTGTGATTGGCAATTCTTTAAACCAAACGCCAGTCGCATTGTAAATAGCATGAGCCAATGCCGGTGATGGTGTATTTATTACAATTTCACCGATGGATTTTGCTCCATATGGGCCAGATTGTTCATAGCTGTTTTCAAAAACAACGTGTAATTTCCCCATATCCATACGTGTAGGAATTTTATATTGCATTAAAGAGTTTTCAGCTAAAACGCCTTTATCGTTGTAAGTTACATCTTCATACAATGCCATACCAATACCTTGTACAATACCGCCTTCTGTCTGTACTCGTGCAAGGTTTGGATTTATTGGTGTACCACAATCTACAGCAGCATAAT
The DNA here is from genome assembly GCF_900187035.1 of Megamonas hypermegale. NCBI lineage: Bacteria > Bacillati > Bacillota > Negativicutes > Selenomonadales > Selenomonadaceae > Megamonas > Megamonas hypermegale. Next base: position 419,625 of record NZ_LT906446.1, on the reverse strand, counting down.
AATCGAGAATTTCCACATGGCCTGTTTCTTTATCCAATTCGATTTCTACAGCGCCAGCCATAAATGGTGGTGGAGATGATGGCATACTGTTTGTAACGGTGTTGACAAGTTCATCACAGTTACCGCACATAGAAGCTACAGCAATATCACTAAGTGATACGCTTTCTCCATTTTGTCTATTTTGAACTGCTTTTCCATCAAAATCAGTATCAGCAACATCACATTTTAACATTTTAGCACCGAATGCTTTAATTTTTTCAATTAACCCTAATGCAGCTTTTTCTGTCGCTTTGCCTGTTACGTATGTTGTACTAGAAGCGTATGAACCAGAATCATACGGTGTAGCAGCCGTATCAGCAGCACAAACGCCGATATCTTCCATATCGCACATCAATGTTTCAGCAGCAATCTGTGCCAATATTGTATCACAGCCTGTTCCCATATCAGCAGAACTAAAGGATAAAGTATAATTTCCTTCATCATTTAATTTTATACTTGCAGAACCAACATCGACATTTGTAATACCAGAGCCTTGCATTGCCATGGCGATACCAACACTTCTAACTTTGCCATTGCCCATATCGCGCACTGGATATTTTTCATCCCAGCCAATCATCTGTTTGCAACGTTCTACACAGCGATTTAGTGCGCAACTTGTAGCTGTTTCACCATAGTAAGCTGGCATATGGTCGCCTTCTTGTACCATATTCATTTCACGCAATTTAATCGGGTCAATATTGAGTTTAGCCGCCAATTCATTTACAGCAGACTCTACAGCAAAGATACCTTGTGTAGCACCGTAACCACGATAAGCACCAGCACTCATTTTATTTGTATAAACTACATCATATTCAAATTTAAATGCTTTTAATCCACGATAAAGTGGAATGGATTTATGACCAGAAAGACCTACAGTCGTTGGACCGTGTTCACCATATGCGCCTGTATTGGATAAAGTATATACATCAATTGCTTCAATCTTACCATCTTTTGTTGCACCAACTCGCACAGAAACTTCCATTTCATGACGTGGCGATGAAGCGATTTGACATTCTGTACGCGTGAATATCATCTTCGATGGTCTACCTGTTTTATACGTTACAAATGCAGGGAAAACTTCAGCAACGACAGTCTGTTTTGCACCAAAACCACCACCGATACGCGGTTTTGTCACTCTTATTTTAGATTGAGGAATGTCGAGCGCATGAGCTACAATACGGCGTACATGATAAACAATCTGTGTGGAACTGATTACATTTAATTTGCCATAAGTATCCATGTAGCAATACGTACAAAATGGTTCCATCATAGCCTGTTGACATGCTTTTGTATGGTATACGCCTTCAACGACTACATCACATTTTTTTAAAACTTCATCTACATCGCCTTCACTTTCGCAACCGCTACAGCAAAGGTTGCGCTTATTGTCCGCGCCAACTGGCACGAGTGAACGCCAATTATCTTCTGGATGAACTAAATTTGCATTGTCTTTCGCTTTGCGAAAATCAAGCAGTGGCTCTAAAACTTGATATTTTACTTTTATCATTTTTAAAGCTCTATCTACTGCTTGTTCTGTCTCACCAGCTACGATAGCTACAGGGTCGCCTACATAACGAACATGTTTATCTAAAATCAATCTATCATATGGGCTAGGTTCTGGATAAGTCTGCCCTGCCATAGTAAAACGCTTTTGACTGACATCATTATACGTATAGACGCCTACAATGCCTGGAACTTTAGAAGCTATAGCCGTATTAATATTTTCAATAATGGCATTTGCATGCGGGCTACGCAAAACTTTAACGATGAGGCAATCTTCTGGCGCGATATCATCGAGATAAACAGGCTTACCTGTAACGAGTGCCATTGCATCAGATTTCATAATTGGTTGATTTACATATTTCATGCTTTGGCACCTCCATTTTTATAATCGAGAAAAGCGCGAATGCCGCGGAGTTGTCCTTCATAGCCAGAGCAACGACATAAATTACCTGCTAGATATTCTAAAATTTCCTCATCACTTGGATTTGGATTTTCTCTAAATAATGCGATAGCGTTCATGATAAAACCAGGATTACAAAAACCGCATTGTTCAGCACCTTGATTAGCGATAAATGTGCCAAATTCTTTTGCTTCTTCTTGCAAACCTTCTAATGTCGTGACATGCTTCCCATCAACACGAGCCGCAAGCATTGAACAAGACAATACTGGTTTATCTTCAACAAATACAGTGCAAAGACCACAATTAGAAGTATCGCAACCTCTTTTAACGCTCTTACAATCATGAGCACGTACAAAATCTATGAGCAGTGTATCAGCACTGATTTCTTCTGATAAGCGTTTGCCATTAAGCCATAAATTTAAAATCATGCGTCAATCCCCCTTATAGATAATAAAGCACGTTTTACTAAAACATATGCTAAATGTTTGCGATAAAGCGCAGAACCTCTGATATTGGAATCTGTCTTAACCGTATCTTTTACATATTCAGCAAATTTTTCTATATTTTCCGTGTTAAAATCACTATTCAATAAATTATTTTCATCAGCGATAGTCACAGCACGATGAGGTGTTGCACCTAATACAGCTTGCCATTTATCATGGTGATGACTGACTGCAACAGCTAATGTAGGGAAATCTGTCTTAGTTTGACGATGTGATAAATATGCACATTTAAGAGGTACTTTTTTTACAATAATGCGCACCAATACATCATTATCATATGGCATTTTAGCAAATTCACTCATCGGTACAATACCAGCATGATGAAGCTGTACATAGCTATCGAGTGCCATGAACATAGTTAATACATCAGAAAAACCATATCTACCAAAAATACTACCGCCAACTGTAGCTAAGTTGCGGAATTGTACGCCGACAATATGACGCATAGCTTCACGCATAGCGTTATTTGTATATTCATTTAAACTTTTATTCGTTTCCAAATCGCGCAATGTAACCATAGCTCCGATAGAAAATTCTTCATCAGTTTCTTCTATCGTATCAAGTCCTAAACCTGATAAATCAATGGCGATATTCACATTACCTGTTTGCATTTTCATCCATAACATACCACCGATAATGCGATTTGTCTTCTTTTGGTTCAATTCATATGCTTCTTCTAAAGATTGTACTTTTCTAAACTCTTTAATTGTAAGCACATTAGCTCCCCTTTCTTAATAAAAAAGCTATCCGGCAAATATTGTCAGATAGCTTTAAGCTGAATTTTATTTTAAATAAGTCCAGCCATCTTGTTGCTTTACTTTGCCCTCTTTCATAAGATGACCTAACGCTCTTTTAAAAGCCGCTTTGCTGATGCCAAATCTTTCTCGAATAACTTCTGAAGAAGTATCATCGCAATACGGCATTTTTCCACCACGATTTTCTAATACTTCAAGTACCATATTTGCATCTATATCAATGGCTTTTTCTTTTGCTGGACGCATGGAAACATTAATTCGCCCATCTTCACGTATAAAGGTGACACGCGTTGATAAAGTCTGTCCGACACGCGGTTTATCTGTCATCTCTTTTTTAGATAAAAAAGCAATATATCGTTTTTCTGTAAAAATAAATGCACCTTGTTCCGTCAAATTATATACAGAACCTGTAACCATATCGCCTATTTTTACATCTTCGGCTGGGCGAGAGGCTCTACGCATTTCATCTTCAACTTTCATCGTCATAGCCAATCTACCCGATTTATCTGTATATAATTTTGCCCAAACAATTTCACCGACTTGAAGCTTACCGCGCATTCCTGCATACGGCATGAAAATACCGCGTTCAGCTCCTACATCTAAGAATGCACCATCTTTACTTGTATTAATTACTTTTAAGCGAGCAATCTGTCCTTCGCGCATTTTAGGCACTCGCATACTAGCAGTGAGTCTGCCATGCGGGTCTTTATAAAGAAATACTCGTACTTTTTCACCGACTTTTACTGGCACAGTCTGTTGCATCTTGTGTAGTAAAATATCATCACTTGTATTTCCCGTCTGTGCGTCCAAAAAAGCACCCATATCATTAATACGTGCAACTTTCATTGTCACTACCGTACTTGGCTGATATTTTAATGTTTCTTCTTTAATCAATTATAAATTAACCTCACATTAATCTTCATAATGCTCAATCGGAGCTTCTCCCCAAAGACTTTCCAATCCATAGAAACGGCGAGCTTCTTCTGTGAAAACATGTACAATACAATTGCCAAAATCAAGCAATATCCATTCAGCGTTTCTATAACCTTCTTTGTGTAAGAATTCTTCGCCTGCATTACTCATTTCTTCTTCAATATTATCAGCAATAGCACGAATTTGTGTAGAGCTTGTAGCACTGCACACAACAAAATAATCTGTAGTAGTCGTTAAATCATGCATATTCATAATCACAATATCTAAAGCTTTTTTATCACTTGCAGCTTTAGCTATTAATTTACTTTTTTCTTCTGCTGTTAATGTCATTTAATCACTTGCCTTTTCATAAAAATTAATCTATAAATCATTCAGAAGATGTCTCCTCTTCCGATACTGGCGGAAACATCTCATCTATCATCTGTTGAACTCTTGCCTTATCTGGTATCCACTCACCTGCACTACCTAAATTGCCTGGCAATATTTGTATATCTATTTCATTTGTATATAAGGTATTTATTATATCTATTACATTAGAAACATCTGTTATATTTATATTTGTATCCAGATTGTCATTGAAAATAGTAATTATCGTAGGCAATGCTGGCAATGTTTCTATTGATATCATTTTTTCAAATAAAGCTTCAGCAAATTTCTGTTGACGATGTACTCTACCAATATCACCTAAATCATCATTGCGGAAACGCAAATATTGCTGTGACATATCACCTGTTAAATGTTGATATCCTCTTTTTAAATGAATAGAGGTGCCACTTTCTGGGTCTTCATAATCCATATCTCTTTCTACATATATATTTACACCGCCAATTGTATCAATGAATTTACTCAAAGCTTTTCTATCAAGTGCAATATATTCTGTAATAGGGATATTCAATAATTGTGATACTGTATTTACGGTAAGTGGTGAACCACCATAATAATACGTAAAACTCAAATAATCTTCGTCTTTTCTGCCTGGAATTGTCGTTTTAATATTACGTGGCAAAGATAAAAAACGAACTTGACCCGTTTCGTTATCCATACTAACGAGCATAAGCGCATCTGCATAACGACCAGATTCGCCAATTCCTTCGACAGGCTGGTCATCTATACCGATTAAAAGAATATTAGTGTAGTTTTCAAATTTTTTATCAACAATTTGTGGAGCAATCGGTGGTTTTATCGGTTTACTGGGATGTGTTTCTCTGTACTGTGCATACTTTAAACTTGCAAAATTATATACTTCTGATACTGCAACATATGCACCGTAAATAATGCCAGATAACAATATCAATAGCAAAATCAGTCTGTCAAATCTTATACGTTTGATAAGTGGCTTCTTTTTTCGCCTAACTCTTCTAACTGTTCTATTCGTATTAGGCGTAGGCTTCTTTTTTTCTGCCATTACAATTATAATTCTTTAGTTAAAAGAATTTCATTACGAGCGGCAACTGTATACGGGTGTATTGTATGGCCTTTGCGCATAATGAAAGTTATGGATTGGTCAAAAGCACTTATCATAACTGTATCAAGGTCTGTTGTTGCTGCTAATTGACGAAGTTTTTCCACTCCATCATATTTGCGATGCGGTTCAATCATATCTGCTAAATAAATAATTTTATCTAAATCAGACATATATGCTCCTCCAACTGTATGTGAAGCAATTGCCTTTAATATAGCTGTATCATTTATGCCATATTCTTCTTTTGCAATAGCTGTACCGAGTGGAGCATGCATTAAAATCGGTAATTGTCTGTCAATATCTGTAATGAATAAATGGCGTTTTTCAGACTCTTCGATAAGATGACTCGTTTCAAATTCACGAGCACAATCGTGTAAAAGTCCAGCAATAGCTGCTTTTTCTTCATCTACATTAAATCTTTTTGCCAGCTCAATTGCTGTTTCCATTACTCCAATACAATGAGCATAACGTTGCGGTTTTAATTTAGTCTGCAACAAGGACTGCATTTCATTAATATCCACAGTAAACTCCTTCTTTTTGGTTGCTTATGAACTTACGTTCATTTTATTTTTTTATTCAACAAAAAAACTGCCTTAACGGCAGTATTTTTTACAAAAGTTATGAGTAATCAATAAGCCGAGTTTTGTTCCACTTGCGTGGTGATAATCATTTATCTTGGCATTATAGTTACCTATAAGCTCGAGCGACACAACCCGGAAGGATCTGCGGGCCACTTCATCCCTTCCCTATTCGGTCTTGCTCCATGTGGGGTTTACCTAGCCGTACAGTCACCTGCACGCTGGTGCGCTCTTACCGCACCTTTCCACCCTTACCCACTTTCGTAGGCGGTTTAAGTTTCTATAGCACTTTCCCTGAGGTCACCCTCGCTGGACGTTATCCAGCACATTGCCCTGTGGAGCCCGGACTTTCCTCAGATACGCAAAGTATCCGCGATTATCTTTCATACTCATGACTTTTAGCCATTAAATTATAGCATTTAAAATCGAATTGTGTCAATTCTACAGATACAAATATTATTTGATATCCATATTTATTTTAACATATGTTACGCATTAATACTATCACTAGGCTATTATTTAATCAAAAATTAATTTGTCTTTGTCTTTCGTACATAACCATTGAACCGGCAACAGCTACATTTAATGACTCAGCATTGCCCATCATTGGAATGTATATTTTAGATGTAGCACTTAGTAAATTATCTGAAATACCATTTGCTTCATTGCCTAAAATTATACCACATTTGCATTTGTAATCAACATTCCAAACGGCTTTGGCTTGTTTATCAAGTGCTGTAGCGTATAATTTTAAATCATTCTCTTGGCAAAAAGATAATAAATCCTCTTTATTTACTTTCACTACAAAAGGCACATTAAACATTGAACCCATGGCTGAACGCACTACTTTTGGAGCAAAGATATCGACGGTACCATTTAAGCAAATGATAGCAGTAGCACCCATGGCATCAGAAGTGCGGATTAAGGTTCCGATATTTCCTGGGTCTTGCAATCTATCTAAAATAACGACAAAACTTTCTTCATTTATATTTAAATCACTTAAAGCACAATTATTTTTTTGCACGACTAACATTATGCCTTGCGGTGATTTCGTATCGCTTATCTTTGTATAAATATGTTCTGATATTTCATATACAGGGCAATTGATTTTTTCGATGAGTTTTTCTGCACGTGGATTTTGCAAAATCTCAGGCGTATAAAAACACATATCAATCTTCACATCAGAAAAAACCGCCATTTCTACATTGCGAAGCCCTTCTAATAAGAACAAATTATACTTATCTCTGTATTTTTTCTGCTGTAAGCTAACAGCTAATTTCACTTTAGCATTTGATAAGCTATTTATTTGCTCCATTATTTTTCTAATTCCTCCAGTCCATTGATGCTTTCATTGCTACCAACTACAATGGCAATATCATTTTCGAGCAAAACTTCTGTAGGAAGTGGGGAAATTATCAAATTATCATGGCGCTTAATAGCTACAACGTTTAAGCCGTATTTAGCACGGATATTTGATTCACGCAAAGTTTTATTGCGCAATAATTTTGGAATAGCAATTTCTACAATACTAAATTTAGGCGATAATTCAATGTAATCCATGATATTAGTAGAAGCCAAGTTATAGGCAACGCGTCTTGCCATATCTCGTTCTGGTGCAACGACGCGGTCTGCTCCGATTTTTTCCAAAACTTTTATCTGCAAAACAGTGCGCGCAATAGCAACAATGTATGGCACGCCGATTTCTTTAAGCTGTAATGTAGTCATGATATTTGCTTCTGTATCTTTACCGATAGCTACAATGACTACATCAAAATTCAAAATACCTAAAGAACGCAATGCATCTTCATCTGTACTATCGGCTTGTACAACGTGTGTTACTTCATTGCTAAATTCTTGCACTCGTTCCATATCTTTATCAATGGCTAATACATCATAGCCCATATCATAAAGTGCTTTAGCGATGTTTCTGCCAAATCTACCCAAACCAATAACAGCAAATTGACGTTCATTTTGCGGAGACCAATTCACTATACAACACTTCCTTTTATTTTAAAGATAATTCTTTTAACGCAAATTTTATGATTTCTTCCGTTGATGAAATTCCCGTACATTTTTTCAATACTGCATTGATTTCTGCTTTCGTATAACCCAAAGCAGATAAAGCTTCGCCAGCTTCTGCAAATTTATCTGTAGCAGTATTTTCTATCGGTTCATCAATCAAAATAGGTTCATTAAATATTTCAGCAGATATATTTAAATCTGTCAACTTATCTTTTAATTCAAGGACAATTCTCTCAGCTGTTTTCTTGCCAATGCCTGGCGCATTTGTAAGTAATGAAGCTTGTTTATTTTGAATTGCCCAAACTAATTTTTCTGCTGGAAGTGCGGATAAAAGCCCCATGCCAGCTTTTGGCCCTATTTTTGATACAGAAATCAATTTACAAAAAACATTGTATTCCATTTGATTTAAAAATCCATATAATAACATGGCATCTTCGCGCACGCTCAAATACGTATATAATGTTACTTCTTGATTTAAACTCAATTTACTGCGAGCTTGCGAAGTGATGAAAACGCGATAACCTACGCCGTTTACATCAATAAAACAAAAATCAATGGCTAAAAAAGTAATTTTACCATGTAAATATCCTATCATTATATTCTTCCTTATTTATTACGCTGATAAAAACATATTTTACAATCTATTGCGCCATGTTAGGCTATTCATACAATGAGTTGTACAGATAGCAACAGCCAAAGCATCAGCAACATCATCGGGTTTCGGTGGCTCTGGCAAATGCAGTATTTTCGTCACCATATAAATTATTTGCTCCTTTGAAGCTCTGCCATACCCCACTACAGATTGCTTTATCTGCAACGGTGTACGCTCTACAAGTTCAATATTATTTTGAGCTGCTGTCAAAAGAACAATGCCACGCGCCTGTCCAACTGGTATAGCTGTCGTCACATTGCGATTAAAAAAAAGCTGTTCTACACCCATGACATCGGGTTTATATTTTTTAATAATATCTGTAAGTTCTGTATGAATTTTTAACAATCTATCTTGTGGTTGCATTTTAGGGCTGGTGAGTATTGCCCCATATTCCACGGCTTTTAAATGACTGCCTTGCATATCCACTAAGCCATAACCACAAATAGCAGTTCCTGGGTCAATTCCTAAAGCAAGCATTTAAATCTCCTCTTAGTATACCAAATTTAACAAAAATGTGCAGTTCACATTATATCATGATAAGAAAAAAAATAAAATAAAAGGGATTTTGTAGTTTTATGTAAAAATATATAAAAATATGTATACTAAATATATCTAGGGGGATATAATATTATATAAAAACATTAAGTAATAATACATAAAAGGAGCAATAAAATGAGTGAATTAGAAAATTTAAAATCAAGACAGCAAGAACTATTAGATAAAATTCAAGAAATAGGCGAACAATATGAAGGCATCGAAAATAAACATAATGCTCAAAAAATACAAGAATTAAATAAAGTGCAAGCTCAATTGATGGGCAATCAAAATAATTTAAAACAACAATTGCAATCAGTGCAAGAAAAATTAAAGACTATCAATAGCGAAATAGATAAATTATCTTCAACAGCAATAGATAAAATTCTCGAGGCGATAAAAAATCAACGTTGGTATTTCTTTAAAAATAAACAACATATATTAATGGATAAAACAACAGGTATACTATGGGCTAATTTAGATTATTTTCCTTATAGAAAAGAAAATAATACTACGTATACTTTAAATGAAGCAAAATCTTTAGTAAATAATTATAATGTAGATGGTATAGATAATTGGCAAATACCAACCTTAGAAGTATTTAAACATATGATATACGATAAGACTTTTCCCTTTCAACAAGGTAATAATTGGCGAATAAGAGGAAAAGATTATTGGTGTTGTAATGTAAATAATTCATCAAATAATAGCGTTGACTTAGATGATTGTAATCCATGCACGTGTAAAGGTTGGTTAATATCTTGTAGTTATTATTTAATACAAGATAGTGAATATGAAAAAAATGTATCGGAAGATAATCCATTGTATACAGAAAAAGAAAGATTGCAATTTACTTTGGATTTATTTAGAGAAAATGAATTTTTACCTATATTTGATGATGCTGAAATCACTGATTTATATAAGAAAATTTATTTTGAAAAGCCTAGATTATTGCAAGCATTGATCGAAGTAGAAACGCAGTTAGCACAGTGCGAAGAAGTGAAGACTATAACTGCTAATTTTGATTATAAGACATTATTAAATAAATACGATATCGCGTCTATTGATAAATCCATTATCAAATATTATGAAGCTGTACAACAATGGATAGATGAACTAATGGAATACTTAGCTGATTTTGAACAGCAAAAAGAAAATGTCATTCAAGACTGCAATCAAATCAGTTTGCAATTATCAACAACGTATAAAGATGATAGCAATTTAACAGAGGCAGAAAACGAATTATTGAAAAATCGCCAATATTATTTTAAAGATAAATTAGCTTTGGGCATGGATAAAGTACAAGCGAATTTATTAGAAATAAGACAAGAAGCTGATGATATTGAATACACTATCAATGAAATCGATGATGGCAGTAATGTTATTTATAAATTAGCACAGTTGGAGAAAAAAGGACGTGCAAGTTTTGCATTAATAGCTGAAAATACGGCTAAAATAGTGAATAAAGCATTGCAAAAAATAGATTTCTTTGAACATAATCGCGATTTTATCGTCAAAGCAGTTGAAGTATGGTCTAAATGGAATGAAGACTACAAGGTATTTAAGACTAAACAATATGAAGAATTAAAACACATCTGTGAAGAAGATGATATCGAAGCAGAAATTTGGCAAAAATGGTATGAAGATTGGCAGAAATTGCGTTTCACCATTGAAGAAAAACTTCAGCCAATGATAGCAAGAGGATTAAAAGGCGATATCGAAGCAAAAGAAGAACAAGAAACACCTATTATCATGCAGGCAATTTACGTTTTAAATGATTATAAAATCGCTGTTGATAATTTTTATCTTGAAGAACGCAAAAATATCTATCAACAATACGTATTCCAAAATTGTGGTGACTTGCAAGAAAAATTTGAAGTGGAAAAAGAGCTCTATGCTCGCACCATGAATTTACAAAAAGCATTGCAGAATATCATCTTTAATTGTAAAAAAGAAGCAGATAAAATTTTTATCTTGCGTTGGATTGATAATTTAATCGACATTCAAATCAATGAAATCATACAATTTGTAGCGGATAATAATTTAGAGCAGATTTCACAAGAAGTATTGAATGAATTTGCTAAATTAAAGCAGAAAAATTACTATATGTATTTAGCAGATATCAAAGCGTATAGCCAAGAACAAGCTAATCGAGAAAAAGCGTATAATTCATTGATTTTCAAAATGCGTAAAGGTTTAATGAAAAAATAATGAACAAATTCGATTTAATGAGTACAAATGTCTTTCCTAATTATGAAGTGCCTTGCATACCAGAAGAAGAAGAAGAAATATGGGTACAAAAAATGCCCCAAAAAGGCGACCATATCCGTGTACAAAGAATGAATGGCTTATACGCTCATCATGGAATTTATGTATCTGATGAAGAAGTAATTCACTTTACAGGGAAAGATGATGACAGTATATTGGACTGGTCAAAACCAGAAGTTATACAGACTGATTTAGCTTACTTTCTAAAAGGTGGTATATTAGAAGTAAAAGAATATACTGATGAGGAATTTGCTGATTTATACTCACCTGAACAAATAGTAATTTATGCTAGAGCTTGTTTAGGCGATAAGGGCTATAATCTGATTTTTAATAACTGCGAGCATTTTGCTAATGTATGTACTTTGGGAAGATTTCGCAGTCATCAAGTAGAAAAAGTTTTTACTAAGCGCAAGGAGAATGATTTTATGGGTATATGGTCTACAATAAAGAGCTGGTTTGGTGGTTCTAGTAGTGGCAGTCGTACTACTACTAATTATAATTATGAACCAGATAAAGTGAAAATAGCACAAATTGAAGCAGAAACCAAAATCCGCTTATCAGAAATGGAAACGGAACGCGTAGAACTGATAAAACAGGCTCAAATGGAATTATTAAGAGATGAAGCAGAAGCTAAAATTTTAGTAGAAGAAGCGAAGGCAAAAGGCTTCACTGTAATGGCACAGACAATCATAGCAATGCAAGAACAATTGACGCAGATTACTAACAATAGAATTGAAATAATCGAAAGAGCTTCATTGCCTATCGTAAAAGATATTGAAAATATGTATAAAGAATTAAATGATAGGATAGTAGCTGATAATGATAAATATAATACAGAAAAATTGCCAAATTTATTATCTATATTAGAAAAATATCCTGAAGGAACACCAGCACATAAATTATATTTCCAACAAATCCAAAATGATATGAATGCTCAAATGAAACATCATGATATGCAGTTAAAGTCTTTAGAGATTAGACAACAGCAAATTATAAGTGGTTTCATTAATAGCAAAGATAAAATATTAGAACAAACAGGCAATTTAACGCAAAATATAATAACAAATTTAATCAAAGATAATTTAAGCTTAGAAGATAAAACTCAATTAAGTAAATTTATTTTAGATGATAAACAAGCAAAAATTAGTTTGCCAAACGATAAAAAATTAGCATTGACAGAAAAACCCCAAGAAAAAAATTAATTTTTTAAGCTAAAAGAAAAGAACTGATTATACAATCAGTTCTTTCTTTATTTTAATAGTATTTAACACGATTATCGATTTCTTCAAAATATTTTTCGCTCGGCTGTTTTTCAATTGAACCAAATGGCATCTGTGCGATTAGCTTCCAAGTATCTGGTACGGAAAAGAGTTCTTTTACTTTGTCATCGATAAGTGGATTATAATGCTGTAAATTAGCACCTATATCATTATCTGCCAGTGCTGTCCAAATAGCGTATTGCAACATACCGCTTGCTTGCATAGACCAAACAGAGAAACTATCAGCGTACATAGCATACGTATCTTTCAATTCATTTATCATATCTCTATCTTCATAGTATAAAATTGTTCCCATAGCGTTATCGAAACGGTCAATTTTTTCAAGTGCAAGCTTTAAAGTATCTTCTTTCTTTTGCAGTTTTTCAGTTAATACATCTCTAGCTATCTGCCAAATTTGATGATGTTTTTCACCAAAAGCTACAATTAAATTTGTTGTAGCCATGTTAAAAGCGCTAGGTGTGTATTTAATGCAATCATTAATTATCTCTTTCACTTGTTTTTGTGATATTTCATCACTGCAACCTAAAAAATAAATACTACGGCGTTTGCTAGCAGCGTGTACAAATTCTGTATTCATATTTTCACCTCATATAAAAACAGACGCAGCATAAACTGCGTCTGCATAATACTATATAGATTATTCTTCTTCAATTTCGTAGTTGGAATATACGTTTTGAACATCATCATGTTCTTCCAACATATCCATGAGAGTCTGCATTTTTTCAGCATCTTTGCCTTCAAGCTTAACAGTAGTATCTGGTATCATAGTGATTTCAGCTTCAACTGTTTCAATTTTGTTTTCTTCTAAAGCTTGAGAAATTGCGTCAAAATCTTCTGGAGCTGCTGTGATTTCAAAAGTATCATCATTAGCAGTAAAGTCTTCTGCGCCAGCTTCAAGAGCGATTGTCATTAAACCGTCTTCATCGCTATAAGTTTCTTTATCTACAACGAAGATGGCTTTTTTATGGAACATCCAACCTACGCAACCAGTTTCACCGAGGTTTCCGCCATATTTAGAGAATAAATGACGAATATCTGCTGCTGTACGATTGCGGTTATCAGTCATGATATCGAGCATAACAGCGCTACCAGCTGGGCCGTAGCCTTCGTATACGAGTTCTTCATAATTGCTACCATCAGAAGCACCAAGACCTTTTTGGATAGCACGGTTGATATTATCTTTTGGAATGTTATTTGATTTAGCTTTGCTTAAAGCTAATTTAAGACGCATATTACCTGTAGGGTCAGCACCTCCCATGCGTACTGCTACAGTAATTTCACGGCCAATTTTAGTAGTTAATTTAGCGCGGATAGCATCGTTTGCGCCTTTTTTTCTTTTAATATTGGCCCATTTAGAATGTCCTGACATCTATTATGCACTCCTTAGTTATTAATTAATATAAAAATTTATGTACCTATAAAGGCTTTGTATTCTTCATCACTATATCTATATAGTAAGAAGACATCTTTTTAGAGTATAGCACACAAAATCCTTTATTGGCAATAATTATAATGTACATTGCGCATCTAATCTCAAAAAATAGCGTAAAAATCCTGCACGAATTTTATAAATCGAACGATGTGTTCTTGCAAAATATAATCCTTGCGGTAGGCAAAATACAGATTGCGCTTCGTTGAATAATTCGGCAGTTTAAAAACTAATAATTTTTCTTTTGCACTATCTTCGACAGCTTTTTCTGAAATAAACGATATTCCTAGCCCACTTGCCACTAATTTTTTTATCGACTCTTGGTCATTTAATCGCGCTATTATCTGCAAATCTTCTTCATTTATATTCATTTTTTCAAAATACGTTTCTATCGATTTTTTACTGCCACTGCCTTGTTCGCGCAAAATAATCGGTTCATTAAAAATTATGTCTTTTAATGAAAAGCTATCCTTATTTATATTTAAAAAACGCTCTTTTTTCGGCGTTATCATGACCATTTCATCTTGATAAAACGACACGAAAGAAATCATTTTTTCCTGTTGTTTCATGCCTACCATGCCCAATGAGAAATTGCCATTTAATAATCCACTGATGATATTTTGGCTATCATTTTGATGAATATAAAATTTTATATCCGGCTCGTGCTTCCTAAATACAGGCAATATTTCTGGCAAAATATAATCGGCTGGTATGGTTGAAGCTCCCACTCGAATTATCTTCTTGTTTTCCTCCGCCCAACGCTGTACTAAATTATCCTTTAATGAAAAAATCTGATGTGCACACTCGTATAATTCTCTGCCGTGCATTGTAACTTCTATGCTTTTTGTCGTGCGAATGATTAAGCGAGAATTCAGCTCTTCTTCTAACATGCGAATATGCGTGCTGATTGTCGGCTGAGAAATAAATAATTTTTCTGCCGCTTTAGAAAAACTCTTGTATTCCACTACTGCCATCAAAGATTGTAATTGTCTTAATTCCATTTATTTATCCTTTGTCAAATTAGCTAATGCGTCTATCGCTACATCAATATCTTCTTTTGTATTCCACCAACCAAAAGAAAAGCGAATAGTTCCTTTAGGATAAGTGCCAAGCGTTTTATGGGCAGACGGCGCACAATGCAATCCAACTCTCGTCATTATGCCATATTTTTCATCTAATTCATAAGCAATCTGTGCCATTTCCTTATTTTTGATGAATATAGATACAACGCCCATACGCCCAGAAATATCTTTTTTACCAGCGATTTGAATATTTTCATCATCAAGCGAAATTATTCCATCTATAAAATATTTTGTCAAATTGAGTTCATGCTCTTTGATTTTTTCCATGGTGATATCTTTTAACCAATTAAGCCCCGCATTAAGCCCGATTATTCCTGGCAAATTCATAGTTCCTGCCTCAAATCTATCTGGCATAAAACGCGGTACTTGTTCCGTATGGCTTATACTGCCTGTTCCGCCAGAAATAAGCGGTTCAATCTTATCTATCATATTTTCTTGCAATATAAATCCGCCAATTCCCTGTGGAGCAAGTAATCCTTTATGTCCAGTGAATGCCAAAGCATCTATATACATCTCCTGCATATCAACGGCATTTACACCTGCCGTTTGAGCCGTATCCACTACGAATTTTAAATCACGCTCATGGCAAAATCTCCCCACTTCTTTTATCGGTAAAACAGTCCCGCAGACATTACTAGCATTCGTTATGACAATCATCTTAGTATTTTGCTGTAAACACGGCTCTAATTTTTTTATATCCATCGTTCCATCTACATTGCAAGGCACGCGCGTAAATGAAACGCCCTTTTCTTGCAATTGCACCAGCGGTCGCATCACAGCATTGTGTTCCATAGAAGAAGTAATCACATGGTCGCCTGGTTTTAAAAATCCCTTTAAAATTACATTCAAGCTTTCCGTTATATTTTTAGTGAAAATAACATTCTTACAATCAGTTGCATTGAATAAATCAGCTAAATTTTGGCGCGTTTCATAGACAAGTTCTTCAGTGCGATAAGCGCTACTGTAGCCACCGCGTGAAATATTACTGCCAACTTGCGTCATATATTGATACATTGCCTCAGCCACCTGTTTAGGTTTTGGAAATGTCGTACTAGCATTATCGAGATAAATCTTTCTCAAAAAATCACCGTCTTTCAATTCTTCATTTTATATCATATAAAAATTTATTAAATCTCACTTTAATTTATTTGTTAAAACGCAATCCCTCTATATTATATCAATTATTTATTTATATTTTAAATAAATACTAAAAAAATATTAATAATTTTAATTAGACAGGTTTTTTAGCTGGTGTTATCATGAAAACATTGATAATATTTATGGAAGGAGATATTGTTTTGTCTTTACAAAATGAAAAATTTACAATTATTTTAGCAGGAATTATCATCGGTATAATAGCTTCTCTTCTTGTTTTCTTTGGAAATCCTGCTAATATGGGTTTCTGTATTGCTTGCTTTTTGCGTGATACTGCTGGAGGTCTCGGACTTCATTCTGCAGCACCCGTGCAATACATTCGCCCTGAAATCATCGGTCTTATTCTCGGTAGCTTCATCGTTGCCCTTAGCAAAAATGAATTTAACGCTAAAGGTGGCAGTTCACCACTGACTCGCTTTATTTTAGGCTTTTTTGTAATGATTGGTTGCTTGATGTTCTTAGGTTGCCCATTCCGCATGATTTTGCGTATTGCTGGCGGTGATTTAAATGCACTGTTCGGTTTAGTTGGCTTCATCGTTGGTATATCCGCTGGTGTATTCTTCTTAAATAGAGGCTATACATTAAAACGCACATATAAATTACCTCGCTTAGAAGGTTTTGTTTTACCAGTAATCGAAGTAGCTTTACTCGTTTTATTAATCGCAGCACCTGCATTCATTCATTTCTCTACAGCTGATAACGCTCCAGGTGCAAAACACGCTGCTATCGCTATCAGCCTTGGCGCTGGTTTAATCGTCGGCATTTTAGCTCAACGCACTCGCTTATGCATGGTTGGCGGTATCCGCGATATGATTTTATTCCGTGAAAATAAACTCTTACTCGGTTTTATCGCTATTTTAATCAGCGCTTTTGTCTGCAATTTAATTCTCACATCAGTTACAGCAGGAACATATTTCAACTTCGGCTTTGCAGGTCAACCAATCGCTCATACAGACGGTCTTTGGAACTTCCTCGGCATGTTTTTAGCTGGCTTTGGCTGTGTTTTACTCGGCGGTTGCCCACTTCGTCAGCTCGTTCTTTCTGGTGAAGGAAATACAGATAGCGCTATTACCGTAATCGGCTTAATTATCGGTGCAGCTTTTGCGCATAACTTCGGCTTAGCTTCTAGCGGTGATGGCCCTACTTTAAATGGTAAAATAGCTGTTATCATCGGTATCATCGTCATAACTGTTATTGCTTTCGTAAACACAATGCAAGCAAAAAAACAATAAAGGAGATTTTAGCATGAAAATCATAGATGCAAGAGGACTTTCCTGTCCTGAACCTGTCATCATGTTGCGTCAAGCAATGATGTCAAAAGAATCTGCTTATCAAATAATCGTAGATAACCATGCTTCTAAAGAAAATACTACTCGCTACGCTGAACATCAAGGTTATAAAACAACTATAACTGAAAAAGACGGCGAATATACTTTGACATTCCAAAAATAAAATGAAATACATCGCTACTTTTTACTCTCATTTCGGTGCAATTCGCTTCAAAAGACTCTGCGATGCACAAAATATCACGGCTAAAGTCATGCCAGTGCCACGCGATTTAAGCAGTAGTTGCGGTACTTGCGTTAAATGTGAAGGCGATTTAATCGCACAATCAGATATTCATGAAGATGAGATAGAACAGATTGTTGAAATAATAGATACTGGTTATCGAATTATCTATAAAGCAGAAAACAGCTAAAATAAAAACACAGCTTCATGCTGTGTTTTTCTATATCTACATTTATTTATACTCATAGAAAGGAGCTTTTTATGGAAACTGAAGTAAAATTGACGAAACTTGCTAGTTGCGCTGGTTGCGGTGCAAAAGTAGGCGCGGGAACATTGGTTCATATGTTAAAAGGATTTCGCACACACAGCGACCCGAATTTAA
This sequence comes from Megamonas hypermegale, assembly GCF_900187035.1. Lineage (NCBI taxonomy): Bacteria > Bacillati > Bacillota > Negativicutes > Selenomonadales > Selenomonadaceae > Megamonas > Megamonas hypermegale. The sequence goes on along the minus strand of NZ_LT906446.1, from coordinate 401,139 downwards.
TCGTAGGCTATGATAAAAGCGATGATGCCAGTGTATATGTATTAGATGAAAATAGGGCTTTAATTCAAACTACAGATTTTTTCCCGCCAATCGTTGATGACCCTTTTTTATATGGACAGATTGCCGCTACAAATGCTTTAAGCGATGTATATGCAATGGGCGGTGAACCAAAATTAGCTTTAAACATCATGTGCATACCAGATAAAATGAATTCTGCTGATGTACAAGAAATCTTGCGCGGTGGTTATGATAAAGCGTATGAAGCAGGCGCTATCATCACGGGCGGTCACACTATTCATGGTGCTGAACCGATTTATGGTTTAGCCGTTTCTGGTTTCGTTCATCCACAAAAAGTATTAACCAATAGCGGAGCAAAACCAGGCGACATATTAATCTTAACAAAACCACTTGGTATTGGAATTTTGACAACTGCAGCTAAAGCTGATTTAGTATCCGATGATATTTTAAAACGAATTTACACTCAAATGGCAACATTGAATAAAAAAGCGCGCGATATCATGGTGAAATATCCTATAAATAGCTGTACTGATGTCACAGGTTTTGCACTGCTTGGACATAGCTTTGAAATGGCACAAGGCAGTAATTGCACTTTGCACATTCAAACAGAAAAAGTATTATACCATAAAGAAGCTTGGGAATTTGCCGATATGGGATTTATTCCAGCCGGTGCATATCGCAATCGCGAATACGCACAAAAAGGCGTATTAGTAAAAGACAATATATCTCGTACCATGCAAGATATTCTCTACGACCCACAGACGAGCGGAGGACTTTTAATCTCTGTCCCTGAAAAAGAAGGAATGGCATTATTTGCTGAACTTCAAGCTCAAATTCCTAACGTAGCTATTGTCGGTTATGTAACACAAAAAGAAGATAATTGGATTTATCTTGAAAAATAATCCATTTATTATTTTGCATATCAAGCAATAAAAAAACTGCACTTAACTGTAAAAACAGATTTAAGTGCAGTTTTTTATATATTATTTTGTGTATTCACCAATGAATACTTTTTCACAATCATCAGTATCAAGAAGTCGTACTTCAATGGCTTCACGTGTTGCTGTCGGTACATTTTTACCTACATAATCAGCTCTGATTGGCAATTCGCGATGACCGCGGTCAATCAATACAGCTAATTGAATTTTTTTTGGTCTGCCAAGGTCGATAAGTGCATCGAGTGCTGCGCGGATTGTTCTGCCTGTGTATAAAACATCGTCGACGAGTACGAGTGTTTTATTAGTGATATCTTCTGAAATCTGTGTTTCTTGAATGAGCGGTTGATATGACATATGAGATAAATCATCACGGTATAAAGTGATATCCAAAATACCGATAGGAACTTTAACACCTTCGATATCATTGATTATCTTAGATAAACGTTCAGCAAGTGGTACACCGCGTCTTCTAATGCCGACGATAATCAAATCTTTTGTACCTTTATTTTTTTCTACAATTTCATGTGCGATACGTGTAAGTGCTCTTTGAATAGCTTGAGCATCCATAACAACGGTTTTTTCAATTAATTGTGCCATAAAATCACGTCCTTTCTTTGTTTATTACATATCAAATTGTTTGACGAAAATAATTTAGCAGATTTTGCATATCCTGAGGAATTGGTGCTGTAAATGTCATCTGCTGATTTGTTCTAGGATGATTTAATGTTAAATTCAACGAATGAAGTGCTTGTCCTTCGATATTGAATTTATTTTTACTATTGCAATACTTCGGGTCTCCAATCAATGGATGTCCAATATAAGCCATATGAACACGAATTTGATGGGTACGACCTGTGAGCAGACGGCATTTAACGTATGTACAATTTTTAAATCGTTCTAAAACGTGAAAAACTGTCGTCGCCGATTTGCCACCGGAAGTAACTACTGCCATTTTTTTACGGTCAACAGGATGTCTTCCAATATTTGCATTGATGATACCTTTTTCTTCTGTGATATTGCCATGAACGAGTGCTACGTATTCTTTAATAGCTGTTTTACTGCCAATTTGTTCAGCTAAACTATTATGAGCAAAATCGTTTTTAGCAACCACCATAACACCAGAAGTATCTTTATCAAGGCGATGTACAATGCCTGGGCGAATTTTACCATTTATACCAGATAATTCACCATGGCAATGGTATAAAAGCGCATTGACAAGTGTACCAGTATAAACGCCTGTTGCTGGATGAACCATCATTCCTCTAGCTTTATTGATGACAATGATATCCTTATCTTCATATAAAATATCCAGCGGAATATTTTCAGGCTGAACTTCTATTTCTTGCAAAGGTTGATAAGTCATGACAATATTATCTGATAAGCGCAATTTATAATTAGCGCGTTTTGTCTGACCGTTAACTGACACAGCCCCATCTGTAATCATTTTCTGTATGCTAGAACGAGATGGATTATCTGGCTGATTAGATAAAAAAACATCTAAACGTGTTCCCACTTCATCATCTGTAACAGTATATTCTTTATTCATGCCTTATCACCTCTTTCTGTGCAAAATAATAAATAAAAAGCAACGATTACGCAGCCTAAAACAATAGCTACATCAGCTAAATTAAATACTGGCCAAATGCGAAAATCCATATAATCGACCACTTTACCAATGAAAATACGGTCAATCATATTACCTATAGCTCCACCAAATAACAGAGCAATTCCCACTTGAAACAATTTAGCCAAGCATTTAATGCGTTTATAAAAATAAATTACAACTACTATTAATGCTATTGCAATTAGAATGAACAGCCACTGTTGATTTTCTAAAATGCCAAAAGCTGCTCCTGGATTTAAAATATAAGTTAAATGAAAAATTTGCGGTACGATAGGAATACTCTGTCCTACAAACATACTACTTGAAATATAATATTTTATAACTTGGTCTAATACGATAATAAGTAAAGCTAACAAAAACAAAATGTGTCCCTCTTAGATATAACGTTTTAATAAAACTACAGTGCGTCCTTTTTTCGTCTTGCCACGAATTTCTGCAACTTCCAAACGGCCGCGACCTCTTATGGAAATGACATCTCCTTCTTTTACAGTTTGCGAAGCATTTTTCACTGACTGCCAATTCAATTTCAATTTATCTGTATCGATATTAGTTGCCATTTTACTGCGTGAAGAACCAAACCCAGCAGCGGAGATGGAGTCAATGCGAAGTGATGCAACGGTAGCAGTTATCTCTTTGCAACGCTCTTCTCTTGGTGCAATTGAATCAAGGCTATCCATTTCACAGCTCACATTTGCTGCACCGATTTGAGTCAAATTCTGCAAAATAAAATCTGCTAATTTTTCAGTGCAAATGATTTTTACACTGCCAAGTGTTATAAGCAAATCGCCGATTTGGCTGCGCTTTATACCAAGCCCCATCAATGCTCCAAGCACATCACGATGTGACAGACGATAAAATTTATCATTCCATACAGCTTTTACAACGGCTATAGGATAAGATACTTTTCCCATGAAATCATCATGAACAAAGCAGGCACATTGTCTTTCAGCTCCCATATAGCCACCATTGAAATTAACGGATATATTTTCATAATGAGCAGCAACAGTTTCTGCTATTTCACAGCCGTAAGGGTCTAAAAAGTCAGTAATACGGAATTTGCGCGTTTTATTAACGGCTTCAATAGCATCAACCAATCTTATGACGATTTCTTCGCCTTCTGTTCCTTTATAAAAACGAATTATTTTTTCACGGTCAGCCATTATGTCTAATCATTCCTTTATTTTATTGTTGTATAATTAATCTTCCCACGGCATAGTGGTGTTTTGCGGTTGTTTTTTCGTTTCTTCTGAGAAATTTACACTAACATTATCAGGTGCGCACATGAATACATTTTTGCCAACTTTTTTAATATCACCTGATAAAGCGTATGTTGTACCACTGATAAAATCAATAATACGTTTAGCAATATCACCATTTGTATTTTCAAAATTTACAACGACTGGTTTATGATTTCTAATATGGTCAGCTACTTGCTGGGCATCATCAAAAGAAACAGGTTCAATTACCATTACTTTCATCTGACTAGCTGTTTTAGCTTTATTTTTAAAATCCACTACATTATCAGCTTGCTGACGATTTTCTTCTGGTTCTTCTTCCTGTACAGGAGCTGCTGGCTCTTCTACATACTCCTCAGTATCCTGATTTGCACCCATTTTGTTGCGAATTTTATCTACAATACTCATTTTAAAAACTCCTTATTAATTAATGAATTAATATTGACGAGGTCCAAAAATAGCAGTGCCAACGCGCACGATATTTGCACCTTCTTCAATGGCTATTTGATAATCATGCGTCATGCCCATGGATAAATATTTTATATCAGCATTTTTAAATGGTATTTTTTGCACCTTAGTAAATAACTGATACATTTGATTGAACATAGGACGAACATCTTCTAGATTTTCTACGATTGGAGCGATAAACATAAGTCCCATGAGTTTTAAATTTTCCATAGTATCAATGCTCTTTAAGAGTTCATCTAAATCTTCAAGATAAACACCTGTTTTAGAAGCTTCTTTTACAAGATTTACTTGAACAAGTATTTTTTGAACTTTGCCAAGTTTCATAGCTTCTTTATTGATTGCTTCAGCTAATTTTACGCTATCTACAGACTCTATCATATCAAAAATCTTTACAGCGTGTTTTACTTTATTTGTCTGCAAATGACCAATTAGATGCCATGTTACATCGCGGTCTAATGTTTCATATTTTTTTTGTGCTTCCTGCACGCGGTTTTCACCGATGACAACAGCACCTGCATCAATAGCTTCGCGCATAGCTTCTACATCATGATTTTTAGTAACTGCAACGAGTTGAACTTCTTGACTGATGATATTGTGACGTTTCTTTATACTTTCTTGAATATTATTTTGTACGGTTTTTAAATTTTCCACTATCATAATGGAGGTCATCTCCTGAACTTATAGTCTATTTTATAATATAATATTTAGCAAAATTTATCCATAGCTATAAAAATTTTATTAAATTATTTCTTTAAAGCTATAGTGCAAGCAATACGGCCAGTTTTACCACTATCAGCACGATAAGAGAAGAAAATCTCACTATTACAAGCAGTGCAAACATCAGCCATATCAATATTTTGCATCTTTAATCCCGCTTTTTGCAAAGTGAGTGCATTTGCTTTTTGTAAATTTAAATGATATTTCTGTGCTGTTTTATCCCATTTTAAAATCAAATCGCTGTCTTTACCATATAATCGCTTAAATTTATCAGCAACTTCTTCGCCTATTTCATAACAGCATACGCCGATATTAGGTCCAATAGAAGCCACACAATCAGCTGGATTTGTAGCAAATTTTTCTTGCATTAATTCCAAAGTATGCAAAGATATTTCTCCCTCTGTGCCACGCCAACCGCCATGCGCTGCCCCTACTACATTATGCACTGGGTCATAAAGCATAATCGGCGTACAATCGGCAAAAAATAAAGTCAATGCTACATTCGGTAAATTTGTTATCAGTGCATCTGTATCTGCTATCGTATCATCTAAACTGATAGAGCCAGCACCGCTATTTTCATCGGTTACACAAACAACATTATTTCCATGAACTTGCTGGCATGTAGTCATTTTAGCTAAATCAAGTCCTAAGCCTTCACAAAACAATTTGCGATTTGCTACGACATCTTCTGAATTGTCGTCAACATGTAATGCTAAATTTAAGCCATCAAATGGTACCGCACTCGTACCATTAAAACGAGTTGAAATCGCATTAATGACTTTATCTTCGGGAAAAACAGAAAATCTGCCATACCAAAGATTATTTGAACCATGATATAAAGAAAACATATTTCCTCCTTATTTGCAAACACCGCAACGCTTGCAACCATCAAAACACTGTATAGTATGCTTTTCTTGCATAGCCATATCTAATTCTTTCCAAAGATAATCCTTTGTAAAGCCCATATCTAAACTGTCCCATGGCAAAACTTCATCTTTATCACGCTGGCGGTATAAATACATATCAGCATTTAAGCCAAGTTGTTTCAATGAACGTTTAAATGCTTTACTGCCTCCATCTAAATGAGCTTGAAGCAAAGCTTTTGCCACTTTCCTATCGCCACGCGCTAAAACGCCTTGAATATACGTTTCTTTCGTAGACTCAAATTGCACTTCAATATTTTTATATTTTTTCAAAGAAGTCTTTATCTGTTTAAAATATTTTTCTGTTTGTTTTAAATCTGCCATAGGCAACCATTGAAATGGCGTGCACGGTTTAGCAATGAATGGATTGATACTAAGTGTAAGCGTTCCTTTAGAACCTAGCTCTTCCATGTATTTTTTCAATCGGATTGTCATATCTATTATAGCATCAATATCTTCTTGCGTTTCTTTTGGCAATCCTACCATGATATACAAGCGATAATTTTTTACACCTGCATTTATTCCCATCTCAATTGCTTTAAATAAATGCTCTTCTTCTATACCTTTGTTAATTACATTGCGAATTTTTATGCTGCCCGCTTCTGGTGCTAAAGTCAATGTACGCTGACCGCTTTGCGCCAAAGCTTCTACGAGTTCCTCTGTTACAGAATCAGCGCGGAAAGATGCAACAGACATCGGCATATTCAATTCGCGAATTTCATGACATAATTCATTTATCTGCGGATAATCAGAAATGGCAGGCCCCATAAGTCCCACTTTTTTATTCATTTTCATCGCTTCAGGCAATAATTTTATTAATTTTTCCAAACTGCGATGACGCGGTTTTCTAAAGCAATATCCAGCCATACAAAAACGACAATGACGACCACAACCGCGTGAAGTTTCAATCAAAAATAAATTAAATTCCGTATTTTGTGTAGTGATGACTGTCTTTGCTTCATAATCATCTAAATTGTGTATCCATTGGCGTACAACTTTAGCTGGCACACGACTATCTGCTTTAATAGCTACTAATTTATTTTCTTCATCATATACGTGTTCATAAAAACGTGGTACATAAACACCAGGTATTTGTGCTAATTTTAACAATAATTGTTCGCGCGACAAATCTTTATTTTCTGGTTGATGATATACATCAAGAAATCTATTTATCGTTTCTTCACCTTCGCCGATTATAAACGCATCAATGAATGCAGATAATGGTTCAGGATTAAATGTAGAACATGGGCCACCAGCAATGACGATTGGGTCTTTTTCCGTTCTATTCTCAGCTAAAAGTTCCACTTTGCCCATGCTGAGCATTTTAAGCACATTAAAATAATCCATTTCAAAGGAAATAGCAAAACCAATCAATGGAAATTCATACAATGGTATTTGATTTTCAATGCTCATAAGTGGCGTATCAGTTCGTTCATATTCTACTAAATCAGTCTTATCCGGCAAGAAAAAGCGTTCACAAGCACTATCTGTGCGTTTATTTATCTGTTCATAAATTATATGAAAACCGAGATTAGACATACCGACAAAATATGAATTTGGATATAAAAGCGCAAATGGTGTACGTGCGCCTTGTGGAAAAAGATAATAACCCTGTTCAGTTTCTAATATTTTTTGTAAGTTCTGTTTTAATTTCCAAGTCAAAAAATATGTTCCTCCAATAATATTATTTAATAAGAAAAAAGCTCACCGAAGTGAGCCTTTAATTTAACTTTTGTCTTTATTAGTTGCATTAAGATTTTCTAATTCCTGCTTAAAATTATCAATATCTGAAAACTTGCGGTAAACAGATGCAAAGCGGATATACGCAACTTTATCAAAAGTTTTAAGATACTTCATAACAACTTCGCCAATGGTTTTACTTGAAATTTCATGCTTCATCATATTTCTGAGTTCTTTTTCAATTTCATCAGCTAATTTTATTATCTTTTCCGCAGGAATATCTCTTTTATAACAAGAACGAATAATGCCTTTTAATAATTTTTCTTTATCAAAGACAGCGCGACGGCCATCATTTTTTATAACCATTAAAGGCACTTTTTCAACAGCTTCATAGGTGGTGAACCGTTTGCCGCAAACTGTACATTCACGGCGTCGTCTTATAGAATTACCATCATCAATAGTACGAGAATCTACTACACGGCTGTCGGGAGCTGCACAGAATGGACATTTCATAAAATCATTCACCTTCTAATTCATAAATTATTATTTTTGTTGTGGCTGAGCTGCTTGTTGAGGCTGAGCATTAGCAGCTGGTGCAGGCTGTGCTGCCTGTTGTTGTGCTGGAGCAGGTGCTTGAGCTTGCTGTTGTTGTTGCTGTGGCTGTTGTGGTTGTGCATTTGGTGCTACAAATGCTTTTGTTACAACTGCACCAACATCACCCATTTTGCCTTGTGGCTGACCATTGAAAGTAATATCAACAGCGCCGGCATTACCAACAGTTACTTCAACTTGATTATTACCTTTCCAATTCAAAGATGAACCAGCTTTAACTGTTTCAGACAATACTGTATTACCATCTACTTTTACTTCAGTCCAGCAATCTTGACTAAATGTTGCAGTGACATCGCTACCACTTACAGGAGCTGGTGCAGGTGCTGGCTGCTGTGCTTGTTGTTGCTGTGGCTGAGTCTGTTCTGTTGTTGGCTGAGTATCCGCTGCTGGTTGACTATCAGAACCTTGATTAGATAAGAAAGCAACAGCACCAACAATAATGAGAATAATGATAATAACGATGATAAAAACATTTTTCTTGCTGCCACTAGAATTCTTTGTTTCCAAATATTTTTTGCTTTCATTGAAATTATCAATATTTGGAACAGGTTTTGTAGCTGGTTTATCAGCAGTTGCTTTTTCTGGTTGTTTTTCTACTTTTTCTTCTTTTTTCAAATCAGCTTCAACTGTTGTTTTTTCAGTTGGTTGACTTGGTTCTGCCTCAATAGTTTTTTCATCATTATTAGGCAAAAGCTTTACACCACTTTTTTCTGCTTTATACTGTTCAATGATTTTCTGTCCATCTAATCCTAAGAACTTAGCATAAGTTTTCATAAAGCCTTTTAAGAAAACTTCACCCGGAAGTTTGTCATAATTTCCATCTTCGATGGCTTTGATATATAATTTGCGGATATTAGTCCCTTTTTCAGCATCTTCTAATGATAAATTTTTTTGTTCACGCGTTTTGCGTAATAAATCCCCTAACATTATGTTCTCCTTCTTTTATCTAAATATGACATATATTTCCGGTTTTGAAGCCGGTGATTATATTAATAAATATTATTCATACTAACAAATATTAAAATATTGCAGTATGCCTAATAACTTTACAAACAATTATACAATAAGCCAGTTTATAAATAAAGCTCTTCTTTACGAATATATTGTTGAACTTGTTCGGTGGTTATGTACTGGATAGAATAGCCTTTTTTTATACGCTGTCGAATATCTGTAGAAGAAATTTCCAGCTCTGGTGTTTCCAATAATTGAATATTATAATCACTGAATTCTTTTTCAATAATACTTAAATCAAATTCATAACTTGGTCGTTTAGTCGCGATAAATTTACAGATTTTTAAAAGTTCATCAATCTTGTGCCAAGTAGGCAATTCGTGAATACAATCAGCTCCAATGATAAAGTAAAAATCTGTATCATCGCCATACATTTTTTTCAAAGCTTTTATAGTATCAATAGTATACGATGGACCAACTCTATCCATTTCAATGGTTGATACTTCAAAATGTGGATTAGAACATGTGGCAAGCAATGTCATATTAAAACGATGTTTAGCTGAAGTCAGCACATCATGCTTATGCGGCGGATTGGCCGATGGAATGAATATGACCTTTTCTAAATTATATTCATCCCATACCGCTTCAGCTATCATCAAATGCCCTACGTGAATAGGGTCAAAAGTGCCACCCATAATACCGATTTTTTTCATATCTTACTCCATATATTATAAAATATTATAAAACAAAATATAGTAAAATCAATGCAGCTATAGTAGACACGATAATAAACAATAAAAAAGCTCTTAAATAATCATTAATATCATGTCTACCCTTAGGTGTAGCATAATAATCTTTAAATAATCTTAAATAGGAACGAAATTTCAACGGACTTGACCTTCACCATAGATTAAATATTTCATAGTAGTAAGTGCTTCAAGTCCCATTGGTCCTCTAGCATGTAATTTTTGGGTACTTATGCCAATTTCTGCACCAAAACCAAATTCATTGCCATCAGTAAAACGAGTAGAGGCATTTACATAAACTGCGGCTGCATCTACATTTTTTTGGAATTTCAATGCATTTGTATAGCAATCTGTGATAATTGCTTCTGAATGACCACTGCCAAAATTATTAATATGGTCAATTGCTTCATCCATATCTGTAACAATTTTTACTGAAAGAATTAAATCGCCATATTCTGTTGCCCAATCTTCATCTGTAGCTAATTTTAAATCTGGACAAATTTGACAGCATTTTTCACAACCGCGAATTTCCACTTTATACGATTTTAATTTTTCACATAATAATGGAAGAAATTCATTTGCTATACCCTGATGAATTAATACCGTTTCAACAGCATTACAAACAGCAGGACGAGTAGTTTTTGCATTGATGATGATTTTAGTTGCCATATCCATATTTGCCTTATCATCTACATAAATATGACAAATACCAACACCTGTTTCAATAACAGGCACTATACTATTTTCTACAACTCTTTTTATTAAGCCTGCTCCGCCACGTGGAATTATAACATCAATATATTTGTTTAAACGCATCATCACATCAACTGCACTGTGGTCAGTGATTTTTACAAATTGAACAGCACCTTCTGGAATTCCAGCACTATGTGCTGCTTCTGCTAAGATTGACGCTAAAATAGTATTCGATTTTATTGCTTCCGAACCACCACGCAAAATAACAGCATTGCCAGATTTTAAGCAAAGACCAATAGCATCAGCTGTAACATTCGGTCTTGCTTCATAAATAATGCCAATTAATCCAAGTGGCACGCGAATACAACGTATATCAAGCCCATTAGGACGACGATGTGACATTATACCATTGCCAATAGGGTCATCAAGACTTGCTATTTGGCGCAGTCCATCTGCCATTTGAGCAATACGTTCCGTTGTTAAAAGCAATCTATCTAACATGGCAGCGGATAATCCTTTTTGACGACCATCTTCCATGTCAAGCATATTAGCTTTTAAGATTATTGGTGTTTTTGTTTCTAGTGCATGAGCCATGGCATAAAGTGCTTTATTTTTTTCAGCAGAAGAAAGCAATGCTAATTTTTTAGAAGCTTTTTTAGCGGCTTTTGCCTGCTCTGTAACGATTGTATTAATATCTAAATCCATAAAATCACCTTCATTAACAAATTAAATCATAATAACCATATTATCACGATGAACAACTTCTTCTGAAAGTGGATAATTTGCATTAACCAGAAGTGTTTTAAATTCGCTTGTATGATGACCTTTTATTGTTTGTATTGCTACTGATGAATAATTTACACTACCGCGGGCAATTTCACTACCATCTTCAGTTATAATACGCACTGTATTTCCGATATCAAAGTTGCCACTGACAGCTTTTACACCTACCGCCAATAAACTTGAACCTGCTAATACAGCTTTTTTACAACCTTCATCAATAATAATATCACCAGATATTGGTTTACCAAAAGCTAACCATGATTTACGACGTTTAAGATGAACTTCTTTCGCTGGAAAAATCGTACCTAATACTTCACCTGAAAGCAAACGACGCAAAATATTGCGTTGTGCTCCCGAAGCAATCACCATTGTAGTACCTGAATTTACAGCAATTTTAGCTGCTTTTATTTTTGTACTCATGCCCCCAGTTCCCATCGAAGTACCTGCACCACCAGCCATTTTTTCAATTTCAGCTGTAATATGAGTCACTTCATCGAGAAGGCGCGCATTTTTGTCCTTTGCTGGATTTGCCGTGTAAAGCCCATCTATATCTGAAAGAATTATAAGTGTATCAGCATCGACAAGTGTCGCTACTGTAGCTGATAAAGTATCATTGTCACCTATTTTTAATTCATCGACAGCAACGGCGTCATTTTCATTGATAATAGGTATAACACCCATATTTAAAAGTGTCAATAGTGCATTACGCGAGTTAATAAATTGCGAATATTGTCGAGAATTTTCCTTTGTCAACAATACCTGTGCTACTGTCTGACCGTATTCAGCAAATAGTTTTTCATATAAATGCATCAATATGCCTTGACCTACGGCTGCTAGTGCCTGTTTTTCTGGAATTGTCTTTGGACGCTCTTTCATCTTCATGCGTTCAAGACCAGCACCGACAGCTCCTGATGATACTAAGATGATTTCTCGTCCTTGGTTTGCCAAATCAGATAGTTCACGGACAAGTAATTCGATTTTTTCAATATTTAATTTACCTGTAGCATAATTTAAAGTACTAGTACCCACTTTGACAATTATGCGTTTTGCTTGTTGTAATTGTTCACGAGAGGACATATTTATTCCTCATTTCTCTTATATTATTTTGGAAATTCGATTTTTGGCTTTTTAAAATTACGACGCCATAAAAGACCATTACGTCCGATAATCTGAACGATATCGCAATTTGTGCGTTCAGCTAAAGTGAAAACTGCCATTTCAACATCTTCAGGGCAATTTTGTAATACACGAACTTTTATAAGTTCACGTTTTTCTACAGCTTCATCAGCGCTATTTACTACAGCTGGAGTAACGCCATCTTTGCCGATTGGTACAACTGGTTCAAGTGTCATACCTAAAGAACGTAAATATCTTTTTTGTTTACCTGTAAGTGAATTCTTTATCAAGAAAAAACCTCCTATTTTTATTAATGTCTATTAATTAATTTTTATATTCAAATTCCATTTCACCGATGAATACACTATCGCCCTCTTTAATACCTTTTTCACGCAGTTTTTCATCAATGCCTTTAAGTCTCCAAATATATTGGAAACGGCGAATTGCTTCATCATTACCAAAGTTTGTCATTGCAACGAGTTTTTCCAAAGATTTACCAGAAATAATGAAGCCATTACCAGACATATCACGTTTGATTGTGATTTCATCAGCATTATCTTCTTCAGCTGTATAAACTTTTTCTGGATTTTCTTCTTCTGGTTCTTCCACATATTCTTGAAGCATCTGATAAACATAACGCATTAAATCGTTTAAACCTTCTTTAGTAGCAGCAGAAACAGGGAATACTTTTAACCCTTCTTTTTGTGCCATTTCTTCAATGCGTTTTAAATTTTCTTCAGATTGTGGTAAATCTATTTTATTTGCTGCAATTACTTGGCGACGTTTTGCAAGTTTAGAGCTATAAAGTTCTAATTCCTTGTTGATTTTATAAAAATCTTCTACTGGGTCACGGCCTTCAATGCCAGAAGCGTCGAGCACATGAATAATGACTTTTGTACGTTCAATATGGCGCAAGAAATCATGACCTAAACCGATACCTTCTGAAGCCCCTTCAATAAGACCTGGAATATCTGCCATGACAAAGTTTTGTGTATCGCCAAGGCTTACCACGCCTAAAACTGGTGTTATTGTAGTGAAGTGATAATCTGCAATTTCAGGGCGAGCTGCTGAAACACTCGCAATGATACTGGATTTACCTACACTAGGATAACCGACAAGACCGACATCAGCCAATAATTTTAATTCTAATAATAATGTGCGACCTTCACCTGGTTCACCGAGTTCAGCAAAAGTTGGTGCACGATTTGCACTTGTAGCAAATTTAGCATTACCACGTCCACCACGACCGCCTTTAGCTACAACAGCTTCATCACCTTCATGCACGAGGTCAGCCAATACTTCACCTGTTTCAGCATCTTTAACGAGAGTACCTGCTGGAACTTTTATGATGCAATGTGGTGCATTTTTGCCGTACTGATTTTTAATATCGCCATTACCACCATTTTTACCTACGAATTTACGATGATAACGAAAATCTAATAATGTATTCATATTGCGTTCTACTTTTAAAATAACATCTGCACCACGGCCACCATCACCGCCACTTGGGCCACCTTTTGGTACAAATTTTTCACGACGAAAAGCAGATTTTCCGTGTCCGCCATCGCCAGCTTTTACAATAATTTTTGTTCTGTCAATAAATTGCATTGTATTCCTACCTTATTATAAAATAAACAAATTGTGCCATAAAATAAATATTTCAACAGAAAATATCTTTTAGCAGCACAATACATAAAATAAAAATATCCTATGGGTCTAAACATACCAAAAAAATACAGATTTGTAAATAGTATAGCATTTTGTAGTATAATATAAATAGGAAAGAAAATGCAAGTGTATTTAATTGCTGAACGTAGGGCTTTGTGTTAGAATATATATCTATGAATTATGAATTTAATTATGGTTTTTATATCTTTATTATGGAAGGGAAGAATTTTCTTGAATTTTCGTAAGGTCAATATTTTAGGCGTTGAAGTGTCTTCTTTGACTATGCAAGAAGCAGTTTCTACAGCCGAAGCATTTATGGACAGCAAGACACCGCATTTAATTGCCACGGCTAATGCCGAAATGATTATGAATGCTACACATGACGAAGAATTAAAAAATATTTTAAATACAGCAGATTTAGTAGTACCAGATGGTGCTGGAACAGTTTGGGCTTCAAATTACCTCGGAGTCGATATGCCAGAACGCGTTGCTGGATTTGATTTAGTGCAAAATCTCTTTGCTAATGCTCCAGCTAAAAAAAGAAGGATTTTCTTCTTCGGTTCAGCACCTGGCGTAGCTGAAAAAGCAAAAGCCAAAGCAGAAAAAGATTTCCCAGGAATTAATATCGTCGGTGTGCGAAATGGTTATTTTAGCCAAAAAGATGAAGCTGAAATCATTGAACAAATAAAACAAGCAAAACCAGATTTACTTTTGGCTGCACTCGGCGTACCAAAACAAGAAAAATGGCTCAATACTCATATGAAAGAACTTGGTTGCCCTTTATCCATTGGTGTAGGTGGCACATTTGATGTTATGGCAGGGGTGATGAAACGAGCACCGCTATGGATGCAAAAAGCAAAACTTGAATGGCTTTTCCGCGGTATGCTTCAACCGAAACGTATCGGCAGATTAATGGCACTTCCTCGTTTTGTCATGGCGGTAAAATCATATAAAAAAATGACTGATAAAAAAGCTGTAAATGGGTAGACAAACATTTAGGGCTAGAATATAATTGGTGTAAAGGATTGTATTAAAAATCTAATATTTTATAGGAGGGGTTGGAGTGTTAAGATTGCCCATTGTTAAAGAAGGGTTTCCTTTTATTGGGATAGGTTTAATAGTTACCTTTCTTTTGGGTTATTTTGTGCATCCTGTAATTGCTGCTTTCCCAGCAGTATTAACGGCGTTTTTTACGTATTTCTTCCGCAATCCACGCCGCAATATTCCGCAGGAAAAAAATGTTTTAGTATCTCCTGCTGATGGAACTGTAATGGAAATTTCTGATGTAGACAATGATGATTTTATCAAAGCACCGGCTCGCAAAGTTGTAATATTTTTATCAGTATTCAATGTACATGTAAATCGCAGTCCGATGGCAGGTGAAATAAAATGTCAGCAATATAGTTGCGGCAAATTTGACCCTGCATATAAAAAAGATGTAGGCTTTGAAAATGAACGCCATATGATTGGCATTGAAAATGGAAATTTACGTATTACTGTAACTCAAATTGCAGGTATATTGGCACGCAGAATTGTTTCTTGGGTTACACTCAATGATGGTCTAACAAAAGGTGAACTATATGGTATGATAAAATTTGGTTCATGTACGGAAGTTGTCGTGCCGAAAAATGTAGAACTACTGGTGAAAAAAGGTGATAAAGTCATCGGTGGGGAAACAATTATCGGGAGGATTAAAAATTAATGAATTATAGAGTGATTATACCAAATATGTTCACATCAGCAAATTTGGTATTTGGTATGTGTTCAATTATTTCCACTTACAGTGGAAATCTAACTTTTGGAGCGGTGTTTATTCTATTAGCGCTATTTGCAGACGGCTTAGATGGACGAACAGCTCGTTTTTTTGGTGTAAGTAGTGAAATGGGTAAAGAAATGGATTCACTTTGTGACTGCGTTTCTTTTGGCGCCGCTCCAGGATTTTTGGCATATGCCTTTGTTTTGCATAATTTTGGACTTATTGGTTGGATTAGTGTAATTATTTATGCCGTATGCGGTATGTGGCGTTTAGCTCGCTTTAATGTAAATGCCTCTGTTATTCATGGCTATTTCATGGGAGTACCTATTCCAGCAGGTGGATGTTTAATTGCTACATGGATACTTTTCTCCACAGCAATGAATATCACACCACAAATTCAACTAGAAACTTTAGGTTATGGTTTACCAATACTAATTTTAATAGATGGATACTTACTTGTTAGTACTTTCAAATATCCTGATTTTAAAGGTAAAGGCGAAAAAATCAGCAAACTGGCTTTAATTATTGTGGCTATATTTGCCATTTGTGTATTATATTTTGGTCGTGATGCCATTGGCTACGCAATATTATTTGATATTTTCATTTCTTATGCGTTGCTTGGTATTTTAAATACCTTATTTACTTTCTTCGGCCGTAATTAATAAAAAAGGAGCTAAAAGGGATTTCTATGCTTATTCTCGACTGGATTATGGTGCCGATACAGGTAATAATTTTTCTATTTACCGTCTATTATTTTTTAATAGGTATAAATGGTTTATGGCGCCGCAAAGAAAAGAAAATATTAACACCGCAAAAAACTTTTGCTGTAATTGTAGCGGCACATAACGAATCGGCAGTAATTGGACAACTTGTAGATAATCTTAGAGAGTTAGATTATCCAAAAGAATTATATGATATCTTTGTTATCGCAGATAATTGTAGTGATGATACAGCTCAAATCGCTAAAAATTGCGGAGCAATAGTCTGTGAACGTTTTAATGATAAAGAAAAAGGTAAAGGGTTTGCTTTAGAATGGATGTTTGCTAAATTATTCGAAATGCCTCGCCAATATGATGCAGTTGCCATCTTTGATGCGGATAACTTAGTAGATAAACGTTTCTTGTTAGAAATGAACAATCGTCTTTGCAAAGGCGATAAACTCATTCAAGGATACCTCGATTCTAAAAACCCTTATGATACTTGGGTATCAGGTACATTCTCCATTGCTTTCTGGGTTATTGACCATATCTGGCATTTAGCTAAAACAAATATCGGTCTTTCCTCCGTACTCGGTGGTACTGGTATGTGTATCACAACCGATGTACTAAAAAGACACGGTTGGGGTGCTACTTGTCTTACAGAAGATATGGAATTTACCATGAAATCCTTAGTAGAAGGCATTAAAACTACATGGGCACATGATGCCATTGTTTACGATGAAAAACCATTGACTTTTAAACAGTCTTGGAACCAACGTAAACGCTGGGCACAAGGTCAATTTGATGTAGCACATCGCTTCATTCCAAAAATGCTCAAAGAAGGTATTCGCCGTCACGATATCAGAATTTTAGATGGCTGCTTACATCTCCTTCAACCGCATTTTCTACTTATATCCACATTCTACGTTATCTTATCCTACGTACAAATGGGAACAGGTTATCCACTGTTTACTAATATTTACCAATTCATACCGTCCAATTTGCTTACAGTAATCACTATGGGACAGTATATTTTACCAATAATCATACTTGCTAAAATCCGTGTTAAATGGAAAGCATGGTTTTATTTAATATTATATCCAATCTTTATTTACAGCTGGATACCAATTGTATTCTTAGGTTTTCTACACCGCAATGACCATGAATGGTCTCATACAAAACATACACGTGCAGTTAGTTATGATGAATTGACACGTTAATAAATTAAAAAGATAGACAGGATTTTTTAAACTGCACCCCAAAAGTTGGACAAAAAAACAACTTTTGGGGTGCAGTTCAGGATTTTTCCCGCCTATCTTTTTTTATTAGCTCTATAAAAAACACAAAAAAGATAGGTAGAATAACAATCTACCTATCTATATTAATCTCAATATTAAATTAACAATAATATTAACTATTAATTAATTTCATAAAAAGAAGGCTCAAATGCTGAATAATATCCTTTTAAATAACTATCATACCATTTTTGTGAACCATAGAATTTCAAACCATAAGCTAAATAAAACGCCATTTCACCAGCAGGCATTGATACACCTGATTCAGCCCAAGAACCTAATGGTTTTAAATATACCCAACTAGAATTACCATTGCGGTCAATATACATTTGTCGTAAATCCCAATTATAGAAGAAACGATACGGTTGTACTTTAGAAATAGTTGTATTGCCACGGTCTGCGTTATCTACTGTGCAAACATTAGCCACAATAATATATTGAGGCGGAGCATATTTTTCAACATATAAAGAGCTTCTATCAAGATACCAAGCTACCCCCATATGTCCATCAACTAAAATAAAATTATTATTACCTCCTAAATACTGCGGATATGGATTAGAAGCCCAAGCAACATTTCCCAATAAAAAAAGACATACTACTGTTGCCAATAAAAATATTTTTTTCAATTAAATCACACCCTTTTATATTAAAATTACATAATATATCGTAACACATAATTATAAGTGTTACAAAACTCAACTATTTTACAATAGATATTATTAATAACCCTAATTATCCTAATTTTATCTTATATAGATAAAATTTATTAACTAAAATATAAAATATATTTAATTTCTTTAAATTTTATATTTAAAACTTAAAATACTACTTACAAACGATTTTTTCGTAAATTTTTTAAAATGATACTATATGTATCAATTATGACACTGTCACGAATTGCCATAATCAAATAAATGTATAATAATTTATTTAGATATTAATTTTGCTTATATTATATAAATTAATATAAGCAAAAATCTCATTTCCAAAGGAGAGTTTTTATGAATAAACGAAAAGTAAAATCAGTATTAGTATCTTTTGGTATTATGGCAACATTAGGATTAGCACCTATAAACTCTGATGGACAATCTATATTATTAAATTATCCACAAGCTGAAGCTGCTGTAAATTTTGAACCAAGTGGATATTGGAATGGAGATGCAAACTATCCACGAGTATTTTATCGTGACGGTGGTAAATGCAGTTGGTACATTGATTTATCTTCACTATATATACAAAATCGTGCTGATGGTGGCGTATCTGTTAATCTTTATATAACGTATACTGTCGATAATCAATTCGAAAAAAATGCATTCTATAACATTCATATAACAAGAAATAATAGCGGATATCATATTTATCAAGGTGGCAAAGGGCTTAGAGAAATAACAGGATTTGGTTATGAACAACCTGCATACAACGCTGGCTTATTTTTAATTAATTACTTAGGTTTATAAACTTTTATTACAAAAATAAATACAAAAACAAAAAGTTTTACGGATTTTTCGTAAAGCTTTAATTTTATTAAATATATTTTTATATTCAATCAAAAGTATACTTTATGAAAAAATACATGAATAATTTATTGTTCAAACTATAAAAATTACTTTTAAAATGTTATCAAAATAGTATTTTCATCTTATTTTAGGCAACAAAAAAAGGCTTTACGAAAACCCGTAAAGCCTTGATTTATTAACTTATATGATGAAGTAATTTTATAATCTCCAAGTGTATTATCTTTTCTATCAAGAATAATCAAGCCATGCTTCAGATATTCTTATCGAATAAATTATTCATAACCATAAAAATTAAATCTCTATTCTACTTTTATTTTGTTTATTTCTTCTATACTTAAATTAGTATATTTAGAAATAAGCTTTATATCTACTTTATCTTTTAGCATATTTTTTGCAGTTTGTATAGCTTGTTGATATAAACCTTGTTGTATTCCTTCTTGTAAACCCTGCTGTAATCCTTCTTCTTTAAATGCACTCATATATGAATAATAATCTCTTATTGCTTTTTCTCTTTGTTCGTATGCTCTACGTTCTATTTTATCCTGTAGAAATGTATCTTCAAATTCTACTGCTTCTTTAATTGCTGGAGTTGTCATCGCTATTTCCTCCAATTCTTCTTTACTATATTTTCCTGAAAAATAAGCAATCCATGCTTCAGATGTTCTTATTTTTCTCATATCCTTTAAAGTAAATTTAGGCAATTCTAGAAAATGTATCTCTATATGGTCTGTAAGTTTTTTATGAGATTTCGCATTTAATAGATTATAGATGTTATGCCAGTCTTGCTCATCTTCTAAATAATCAAATGCTAATAGATTTATAGCTATAGCTTTCTTCAACTTTTTATATTCAGCACCTTTTTCTAATTGCTCTGAATACATCTTTGACCAATAATATAATGACCGCTCTGCCATTAATTTAAACGGACAAACTTGTACCTCAATGTCTACTTGTGTACCATCGTTTAAGTCTGCCCTAATATCCAACTTAGATAGTTTGCCATCTAATGTTAATGGTTCATTATCTTTATCTAAAAAAGTTATATCCGTAAAACAATTTTTATCATCTTTATTTAAAATCCCATTTAGAAAACTAAGTGTTAAATTCTTTCTTTTTTTATCTCCTAGAAGCTTTTTGAAGTATAAGTCATTCAATCTATTAAAATTTTCCATGATACTCACTCCTTACTTTATATTATATCAAATTTTTAAAGCAAATAATTAAAATAATAGGTATAGCAAATGCTATACCTATTATTCATTCATTAATTTTTAATTGTTATAAACACGTTTTAAATATTTATCAAACTGCGGAACAGTAAAATCTACCTCTCCTCGTTTAGCTGCATAAATAAAACCTTTATGAATTAATTGAGCTCTAAGTGGAGAAATAGCTTGTATTGATTCACCCATAATATTTGCAATTTCTTTTGTTGAACATGGTAATTTTTCACAAGCCACCATTGCTGTCATAAATTCTATTTCTCTTGCTGTTGCTCTATCATGTCTAACTTTGAAAAGGCTTTATCTAAGCTTTGTTCAAACTTGTCATAAGCTTTATCAACTATTTTTATATCGATAATACTTTCTTCCTGCTTACATTCCCAAACCCATTTACCATATTCTTGTAAAAAGTATGGATATCCTTGAATTATTTCTATGATTTTATTAATAGCTATATAGTTATGGAAATTATAAAAAACAAATACGATTAAATAATCACTACAAACAATTATTACAAAACGAATATTTCAATAAAGGATACCTTATAAACGAAAAAAATAAATTGTTATCAAAATGGTATCAAAATAGTATTTTCATCTTATTTTAGACAGCAAAAAAGGCTTTACGGATTTTCCGTAAAGCCTTGATTTTACTAGTGGTGCCGAAGGCCGGACTCGAACCGGCACGTAGGGGACTACGCTTGATTTTGAGTCAAGTGCGTCTGCCAATTCCGCCACTTCGGCATTTGTTATGAACAACAATAAAGATTATATCATCAAAGAATTTTCTTGTCAATATATTTCACTTTAAATATTTTACTATTATTATTTAAAAAAGAAGTTTAGCTAATTCTGTAATGACAAATTTTAAATCATTTTTCGTATGACTAGCTGATATCGTTAAACGCAATCTACTTTGATTTTGTGGGACTGTAGGCGGGCGAATAGCCGATAAAATAATATGTTTTTCATAGAGTTTTTTAGCTATTTGCAACGCTTTTTCATTACTATGAACAATAATAGGCACAATAGGTGTCATCAATTTCATATTTATATTATTTTGCTGCAATAAATCTTGTACATAAGAAATATTATCATATAATTTATCAACTAAACTATTATCGTTAGTGATTAAGGATAATGCTGCAAGACTACTTGCTATATCTGCTGGTGTCAGTGCAGTGGAAAAAATATAGCTGCGAGCTTTATTGATGAGATATTCAATTAAAATTTTCTTGCCAGCGACAAAGCCACCTTCTGAAGCTAATGCCTTACTCAAAGTGCCTAATTGAATGTCTATCTTTCCTTGCAAATGAAAATGTTCTACACTACCATGACCTTTGCCCAAAACACCTGTGGCATGTGCATCATCAACCATAGTTAAAGCATTGTATTTATGCGCTAAATATGCGATTTCATCCAAAGATGCAATATCACCATCCATGCTAAATACGCTATCTGTAACGATTAATTTCGTATTAGAATACGGCAATTTTTTTAATATATTTTCCAAATCTGCCATATTTTTATGAGCATAAATTAAAGTTTTGGCTTTGCTAAGACGACAACCATCAATTATACTTGCATGATTTAATTCATCACTTATAATGTAATCATTAGAACTAGTTAATGCACTGATAGTTCCAACATTAGCCACATATCCAGTATTAAAGACTAATGCTTTTTCTGTAGATTTAAATTCAGCAAGTGCTTGTTCTAATTTTGAAAATAAAATATGTGAACCAGATATCAAGCGAGAACCACCAGAACCTGTGCCGTATTTTTCAATGGCATTGATAGCCGCTTTTTTCACCTCTGGATGATGTGTAAGTCCTAAATAATTATTTGAAGCCATCATTAAATATTCTTCATCATCTTTTATGACTTTAGTGGCAGAAATTGGAATATACGTTATAGGCTTGCGATATAATTGCTGTTGATGCAAAAATTCTATTTCAGTTAAATATTTATTTAAATTATCTTGCATAATAAACTCCATTTCAATTTATAAATTAATATCTACAAGTACGGGTTGTCTTTCAAGATAATTTTGCAAAGCTGTGATATCTACAGGTGTTTTTACAAAAAATACTCTACCGCCTTGACTACTATGTAGTGGTTTCATTTTAGTAATGCGGTGATAAATATTATTAGCAGATACATAACCGATGATATAGTTAGGGTCATCGGACCAACACAATTCGCCTATGACATTAGGCGCAGATAATACTTTACTTGCCAAGACAAGGGCTTCTTGAACATGGTTATCTGTATATCCCAATTCATCAAAATGTTTTTTAGCTTGTAATGTATCTTTAAAGTCCATACGACTAACGCGAATTCCTCTCATGCCTGTATTATCCAAGCGTTTTCCAGTAGTAACATCAATTAAAATAGCACCACGCATATTTTCTTTTAGGGATAATAAAGAAGACATAGCATTATCTATTGCCATTTTAGAAATACCTGCATTGGCTAAAAAATCACAAGCATTTTTATGTCCATCATTTACATCAATAGCATTATATGTTTCCATTTTAAGCATAGGAATAGTTATGATATCTTTAGGCTTTACTTCTTCAATGGTAAGACGGATAAAATCTGCTCTACCTTTTTCATGATTTAGTGCTCGCTTAATTAATGTTTCAGTGATTTTTTGTAAGTCTTGTTTAGTGATTAAACGTTCAGCTCCTGAAATATGATGACCACCATATTCATGAGCACCACCTTTAGCTGAACGCATGCGGATACTGTAGAGCATAATATTATCTCCTTTTATGAATTATTTTCTTTAAGATATTTACCAAAATGGGAGAAGCTATTGCTGTGAAAATAAGCCCTGGGAGTGTGAATAAAAGCATAGAAAAAGTCAAAGCACCTAGATTGCCTAAAAAGAAAAATAGACTAAATCTAGCAATAAGTGATGCGATAGGGCCAGCAATGACAATCATATAAAGATGATTTTGTGCCAAATATAAAAGTAAGCCCACGATTAAGCGAAATTGCATGGCAATTGCTACATTCAATATATTTTGAGTGCCTAAAGCCAAACAAATAATACTGGATAAAATTCCGCTGATGATGTATTTCTTAAAGCCAAATACACTACAAATTGCCACAGCAAGCGGTGCAGATAATTGAAATTCTATACCAGGAATAATATTAGGGATTTTAATAGAGCCTAATATAGAAATCATTGCTACTAAAATAGCGATTTCACACAGTGTAGATGTTTTATACTTCACATTGTTAACCTTATTTTATTTTTAGTTAACATTTTAAATGAAGATAATATAATTGTCAAATAAAAAATGGCATCTTCAAAAGTTATTTCTAACCTTCGAAAATGCCATTTACTTTTTTTATTTATGCCATCATATTATTAGAAATCAATTTTTCTTTACGTGATGTTTTTACCTTCAAAATAATTGCAATGATTAAGCTTATGATGAACAATCCAGAAAATACATATAAGCAAAGCGCATAGCTCTGTGTTGTTTCACGGATAAAAGATAATAATAAAGGACCTGCGATACCAGCCATGCCCCAAGCAGTTAAAATTCTGCCATGAATTGCACTGAGCTGTTTTGTACCAAATAAATCGCTTAAATATGCAGGCATACAAGAGAAACCGCCACCATAGCAAGATACTATAATCAATACAAGTACCTGGAATAAAAACGCTTCTGTTGTATTTGCCAATGCGTAAAAAGCAAAAATTTCAATTAAGAAAAATAATACATAAGTGTTTCTGCGTCCTAAATAATCAGATATAGTTGACCAAGCAATGCGACCAAAACCGTTTATTAAACCGATTACACCAACCATAGAAGCTGCTGCAAGTGGGCTCATTTTTACAACTTCTTGAGCCATTGGAGAAGCAACAGCTAAAAGACCGATACCACAAGTGATATTTGTGAAGAAAACCCACCAAAGTGCATAGAATTTCCAATCTCTTGTAGCTTCACCAACAGTATACTGTCTAATAACAGTAGGAGCTTTAGTTATTGTTGATAATTTTGCTGTATTTAATTTAGTTGGCTGTTTTGGTGGTGGTGCTAAATAAAGAGAAGAAGCACTCATAATCACAACGTATGCACAGCCTAAAATGATGAAATTAGTAACGAGTCCGAAATTAGCAGTGAGTAGTTGCATCAAAGGACCAGCAACAAGACTTGCAAAACCAAATCCCATTATAGCAAGACCAGTTGCAAAACCACGTTTTTCTGGAAAATATTTAACGAGTGTAGATACTGGTGTTATATAACCTATACCAAGACCAATACCACCAATTACACCATAACAAATATAAAGCAAAACTAAATTATGCAAATAAAGTGCTAATGCTGTACCGAACATACCAATACCAAAAAATGTAGTCGCAGTAAGACCACTTACACGTGGGCCGTGTTTTTCAACAAAAGTTCCTAAAAATCCAGCAGAAAGACCTAAAAATAAAATAGCTAAAGAAAAAGTCCATGTCGTTTCCTGTAAGCTAAATCCCATTTGTTCCATAATTGGCTTTGTAAGTACGCTCCAAGCGTATACACTGCCAATACAAATATGAATTCCTACAGCTGATAAAGCGATAAGCCATCTGTTTTTCATGATATAATCTCCTTTACAAAAATTAAACATAAAAGAAAACTTATGCTTCAAACAAAAAACCGTCTGAGCAAAAATTTTCTTTGCCCAGACGGTCGACTTTTCTTTAGCTTTGCGGTTCACGTGGTTAATTCCACTTTAAATCCGTCAGTCCCGCACTGCTTATTAAATTATGCTTTTATTATAACAAATATCTAACACATGTCAACAACAAAATTAATTTTATTTATTAAACTTCCATGATAATCGGTAAAATCATTGGACGACGGCGGGTTTTTTCATATAAATAACGTCCAATAGCTTCACGAATATCATTTTTAAGCACAGACCATTCTGTTATATTATTGGCTAAACAATTTTCAATGGCAGTTGTAACGCGTTCTTTAGCTTCTTCCATCAATGCTTCAGATTCTCTAACATAAACGAAACCACGTGAGACGATATCAGGACCAGCAGCTATGCAACAACGTTCTTTATCCATTGTAACAACTACGATTAAAATACCATCTTGAGAAAGCTGACGACGGTCGCGCAATACGATATTACCTACATCGCCAACACCCAAGCCATCGATTAAAACTTTACCAGCAACTACTTTACCAGCAACATGACCTTCATCGCGTGTGAATTCCAACACTTGGCCATTTTCACTGATAAAGATGTTTTCTTTTGGCATGCCAATGCTTTCAGCTAATTTAGCATGTTTTACTATATGATGATATTCACCATGCACCGGTATAAAGAATTTTGGACGAACCAAATTGTGCATGAGTTTTAATTCTTCTCTACTAGCATGACCAGATACATGAATTCCTTCATCACGGCCATATACAACATCAGCACCTTGTTTCAACAAATTATCAATAGTTCGTGAAACAAGTTTTTCATTACCTGGAATAGGTGTAGCTGATATTATAATCGTATCACCTGGCAAAATACCAACTTTGCGATGATTAGAAGTAGACATACGAGTCAAAGCTGACATTGGTTCTCCTTGGCTACCTGTAGTTATAATGACTATTTGATTTAATGGGTAGTTATTGATTTCATCAACATCAATCAGTACACCTTCTGGAATGTTGAGATATCCCAATTTTATAGAAATATTGACAACATTTATCATACTGCGACCGAGTATAGCTACATGGCGATTGTATTTCACAGCTGTATCGACTACTTGCTGAATGCGATGTACATTAGAAGAAAATGTAGCGATGATAATACGATTTTTTGCCTTGCGGAACGTTCTATCAAACGCAATGCCTACAGTGCGTTCGCTCGGTGTATGGCCTTCACGTTCAGCATTTGTACTATCTGCTAAAAGTGCTAGAACACCTCTATTACCTAAATCAGAGAAAGCTCTAAAATCTGTCATTTTGCCATCAATTGGCGTATAATCAAATTTAAAATCACCTGTATGTACAATCATACCGATAGGTGTTTTTATTGATAAACCACATGCATCTGCAATACTATGATTTACACGAATAAAACCAACAGTAAAGCAACCTGCACTGATTATATCTCCATGATGTACAGGATGGAGTGTACTAGCATCTACTCCGTTTTCTCTGAGTCTGCCTTCCAAAATTCCAAGTGTCAAACGTGTACCATATACTGGTACGCCAGGAATTTGTCTTAAAACATAAGGCAAAGCTCCGATATGGTCTTCATGACCATGTGTGAGCACAATAGCTCTTATTTTGTCTTTATTTTCTAATAAATACGTAATGTCAGGAATAACTAAGTCTATACCCAGCATTTCTTCTTCAGGGAACATTAATCCGGCATCTATAACTAGAATATCATCGCCATAACGTACAACTGTCATATTTTTGCCGATTTCGCCAAGTCCGCCCAAAGGAATTATTTGCAATTTTTGAACTTCCCTTGCCAAAAATAGCACCTCCAAATATTAAATTATTGTATATTTATAGTATTCAACTATTATTTATTAACTAAAAAATGACGCTCCGTCCATAAAAACAACTCATAAAATATAAATTCCGAAACCTTAACACTTTCGAATTAATTATATAACTAAATCCCATCTTTGTAAAGAATAAGGGCTGGTTTCCCAGCCCTTGACAACATATATACTATAATAAAAATTCACTAAACACTATATTTCCAAATTTCATACCCTTTGAAGTTAAATATATTGCTTCATCTGTTTCTTTTAAAAGACCTTTTTTTATCAATTTTAATATTATATTTTTGTATATTTTATGAATATCTTCATTGAATGTATCCTTAAATTTTTGTTTATTTATACCCCATATAGTTCTCAAGGCTAAAAAACAAAATTCTTCCATATGCGCTTTTTTATCCACATTTTCTTCTGCTTCATATGGGAATATTTTTTGATTACATTTGTTTATATACATTTTTATATCAAAAGGATTTTGTACCCTTTTATCGCCATAATATCCATGCGCCCCAGCACCTAAACCAAGATACGGCTTATCTTGCCAATAAGAAAGATTATGCCTACTTTCAAAATTCGGTATAGCAAAGTTAGAAATTTCATATCTTCTATAGCCATATTTAGGCAATTTCTGCGTCAAATAATCATACATCATTTCTGTGTCTTCTTCTGCTGGCAAAATCAATTTTCCTTTATCGTATAAATTACCAAAAACAGTGCCATCTTCTATCTGTAAACCATAAATAGAAATATGCTGTATATCTTTATGCACAGCCCATTGTACGCTTTGCTCTAGCATCTCTAGTGTTTGACTAGGTAATCCATACATCAAATCAACACTTATATTATTAAAGCCAGCTTTCTTAGCTAAATCTATCGCCAAGTCTGCTTCTTCTATCGTATGAATACGCCCTATTTTTTTCAATAACTCATCTTGTACTGCTTGTACCCCAAAACTGAGCCTATTTATTCCGTTTTGCTTTAATGAATTTAGTTTTTCTCCATCAACTGTACCTGGATTTGCTTCTAAAGTGATTTCGCAATTACTATTGAACTTAAAATTTTCACTTACTGTTTCAAGCACTTTTTTTATTAAATCAGCTGACAAGATAGAAGGTGTTCCACCGCCAAAATAAATTGTATCAAGACAAATATCAGGAAACAATTCCCGATAGAGAACTATTTCCTGACAAAGAGCTTCTATATACTGTTTATAAAGTAAATTATCATCTTTACTTGATTTAACTGAAGCAAAATCACAATAAAAACATTTCTGTTTGCAAAACGGAATGTGAATGTACATTCCAAAATTTTTCATCAGTCTATTTTTAAAATCGCCATGAAAGCTTCTTGTGGAACTTCTACAGAACCTACTGCCTTCATGCGTTTTTTACCTTCTTTCTGTTTTTCCAACAATTTACGTTTACGAGTGATATCCCCGCCATAACATTTTGCCAATACGTCTTTACGCATTGCGCGAACGTTTTCACGAGCGATAATCTTATTGCCCACCGCAGCTTGAATTGGAATTTCAAACATTTGACGCGGAATTATATTTTTAAGTTTTTCAGCTAATTGACGACCACGGCTAGCAGCTCTATCAACGTGTACAATAGTAGAAAGTGCATCGACTGGTTCACCGTTGAGCAAAATATCCAATTTAACAAGTTTTGATGGCTGATAATCAGTCAATTCATAATCAAGTGAAGCATATCCACGTGTAGCTGATTTCAATTTATCAAAATAATCATAGATGATTTCACTAAGCGGAATGTGATATACAACCATTACACGGTTCACATCGAGATAATCCATTGTCTTAAATACACCGCGTTTATCCTGAGAAATTTCCATAACAGGGCCAACATAATCATTTGGTACAATGACAGTCGCTTTTACATATGGTTCTTCAATATGTTCAATTTCAGTTGGTGGTGGCATAGAAGCAGGGTTATCAATTTTTACCATTTCTTTATTCGTTTTATATACATGGTAAATAACACTTGGTGCTGTAGTTATGAGTTTTAATTTATATTCGCGTTCCAAACGTTCTTGAATAACATCCATATGCAAAAGACCTAAGAAACCGCAACGAAAACCAAAGCCGAGCGCAATTGATGTTTCTGGTTCAAAAGTCAATGCCGCATCATTTAATTGCAATTTTTCCAAAGCATCTTTTAAATTTTCATAATCAGAGCTATCAACTGGATAAAGACCACAATAAACCATTGGTGTAACACCACGATAACCTGGAAGTGCTTCATCAGCTGGATTATTAGCAGCAGTTATCGTATCACCGACACGTACATCACGCACATTTTTCAAACTACCTGCAACAAAACCAACTTCGCCACTTTCTAACATATTTATATTTACTGGAGCAGGACGGAAGCAACCAATATCTGTTACTTCAAATTCTTTGCCTGTAGCCATCATTTTTAATCTCATACCAGGTTTAATCATGCCATCTACGACACGAATATGAGCGATTACGCCTTTATACGCATCAAAGTATGAGTCAAAAATGAGTGCTTTTAATGGTTTATCATTATCAGCTGGTGGTGCCGGAATTTTTTGTACAATCTGTTCCAAAATATCTTCAATGCCGATACCAGTCTTAGCGCTGGCGAGCACAGCATCAGAAGTATCAAGTCCGATGATATCTTCAATTTCTTGTTTTACCATTTCAGGTTCAGCACTTGGTAAATCAATTTTGTTGATAACTGGAATTATCTCTAAATCATGTTCTAGTGCTAAATACACATTGGCAAGAGTTTGAGCTTCTACACCTTGCGTAGCATCGACAACGAGCAATGCACCTTCACACGCCGCTAAGCTACGAGATACTTCGTAGTTAAAGTCAACGTGGCCCGGTGTGTCAATTAAATTGAGTTCGTAAATCTCGCCATCTTTTGCCTTATAATGTAGGCGCACAGTCTGGGCTTTTATGGTGATACCGCGTTCACGTTCTAAATCCATATTATCCAAAACTTGTGCTTCCATTTCACGCTCAGTGAGCGTACCTGTATATTCAATTAATCTATCCGCTAATGTAGACTTTCCATGGTCAATATGTGCTATAATGGAAAAATTTCTAATATGTTTTGCGTCCAAATTACTACCTCCGTTAAATTTTTATTTCATATAATTATATCATTTCTCAAAACGCTCTAGCAATAGTAATTGATTTCCTAGTATTTTAATAGTAAAATATTTATAGAGATGAGGTGAATTCTTATGAAAATATCTACTAAGGGTCGTTACGCTCTACGAACAATGATTGATTTAGCTGTAAACGACAACGGCAGTCCCATTCCTTTAAAAGATATTGCCGCTCGCCAAGATATCAGCTTAAAATACATGGAGCAAATTATCGCTCTTCTCATAAAAGCTAAATTGGTAAAAAGTGTACGTGGAAACAATGGTGGTTATTTACTAGCAAAATCCAGTATGCAATATACAGCAGGTGATATTCTTCGTGCTGCTGAAGGAGACTTAACACCTATTGATTGTTTGAAAAAAAATCATATTGCTTGTACTCGTGCTGATACTTGCACTGTGCAACCATTCTGGCTAGGGTTAAAAAAAGTGATAAATGGCTATTTAGATAGCATTACATTATCTGAACTTGCCCGCCAAGCAAAAGAAAAATCACTTATACGATTTTAAAGGAGCAATATAGCTCCTTTTTATTATTTTTCTGTAGAAAAACATTTACAGTTATATTTGTCCAAAAAATCATAAAAAAATTACAAATTTACACATTTTCTGTTGTGTAAAGATTAATTCACCTATATAATATAGAAATATGGTTATTTACGTTATACGTTACAAAAATTTACAGAAAGGACTTTTTTATGCAAAAAATTAAAACACGTGATGTAATCGTAATCGGATTTGCTTTATTTTCTATGTTCTTTGGCGCTGGAAATCTAATTTTCCCGCCACATTTAGGAATGACTTCTGGAGATGAATGGTTGACCGGCTTTTCTTGCTTTATCTTCGTTGAAGTATTTCTTTCCTGTGTTGGTATTTATGCCATGGTACTCGGTGGAGGTAGTATCACAGCACTTGAAGATGCTATTGGAAAAATCCCTGGTAGAATTTTAAATATCATTATTATTTTATGTACAGGTGTATTGATTGCTCCACCACGTACTGCCGCTACTACCTTTGAAATGAGTATCGCACCATTTACTGATAAAATCTCATTATTGGCTTTTTCCATTATCTTTTTTGCCATTGTATTTATAACGACAATTCGCCCGACTCGCTTTGTTGATATAATCGGTAAATATTTAACACCAATACTTGTCATTTGTACATTTATCTTAATCATAGCAGGTATTGTAAACCCTATTGGTGAAATTGCACCACCATTATCTTCTACAGTAGCACAAGATGGTGTTATTGCAGGTTATCAAACAATGGACATTTTAGCCGTTGTTGGTTTTGGTATTGTAATGCTCAATACACTTCGCCTCAAAGGTTACACTGACCACAAAGTACAATTAAAAGCTATCATTTATATTTGTATTGTTGCAGGTCTTTTGCTTTGCTCTATTTATGGCGGACTTGCTTATCTTGGAGCAACTTCTAGCCAAGTCATAAGTCATGACTTAAACCAAGCTCAGCTCATTGTCGCTATCACACGCCATTTACTCGGTAGCACAGGTACACTTATTCTCGGTATTATCGTTGGCTTTGCTTGCCTTACAACAGCTATCGGTCTTGCTGGAGCAACAGCATATTTCTTTGAAAAAATTTCCAATGGCAAAATAAAATATCAAACTTGGATTGTAATAAACATCTTAATCAGTGCTTCATTATGTAATCTCGGTCTCACATCTATAATCAATTTAGCTGTACCGATTTTAACTACAATTTGTCCACCATTTATGGTTACAGTAATCTTGCTTTTATTCCGCAACCATATTAAAAATAATGCCATTTATAAAGTATGTGCATTCATCGGTCTTATCTTTGGTCTTTACTATACAATACAATCTTACATTTAAATTTTAGCTTTAAATTAAATGCTGATTTTTATTGCTATACTTATTCTTGACTTTAATGTAGTTGCTAAGTATAATGATATTTGTCTATAATTGTATAGTTATAATAAATCCCTTGATACAGAGTAGTAAACTTTGTAAAGTCTTTTCAGAAAATAGGCGGTTGATGTGAGCCTATAGCTTTATGGTTGAACTCGCTGTGGAGGAGCACTTGTTGCCGCTAATCCCGTTAAGATTTTAAGAGGACAGCTATCTGTCAATCAGGGTGGTACCGCGATTAATTCGTCCCTGGCATATATTGCCAGGGGCTTTTTTATTGCTTAAAAATTTTACAGGAGTGTTTTATTATGGAAAAATATTGTCCACAGACCATTGAAAAAAAATGGCAAAAAATCTGGGACGAAACTAATGCTTATCAGATTAAAAACGACCCAAGTAAACCAAAATATTATGTACTTGAAATGTTCCCTTATCCTTCTGGAAATCTACATATGGGACACGTTCGCAACTATTCCATCGGTGATGTTATCGCTCGTTACAAAACCATGAACGGCTTTAATGTACTTCACCCAATGGGATTTGATGCTTTCGGTATGCCAGCAGAAAATGCTGCTATCAAACACGGCGTTCGTCCTTCCGATTGGACAGAAGACAACATGGCAAACATGACTCGCCAGCAAAAAGAAATGGGTCTTTCCTATGACTGGGATAGAAAAGTTGCTACTTGCCATGAAGATTATTATAAATGGACACAATGGCTTTTTGAATTATTCTATAAAAAAGGTCTCGCTTATAAGAAAAAAGCTTCCGCTAACTGGTGCGAAACTTGCCATACTGTACTTGCAAATGAACAGGTTATCGATGGCAAATGCTGGCGTTGCGATTCCACTGTTGTAAAAAAAGACCTTGAACAGTGGTTCTTAAAAATCACAGATTACGCTGATGTACTCTTAAAAGACCTCGACAAACTCAAAGGTTGGCCAAACCGCGTAAAAATCATGCAGGATAACTGGATTGGCAGAAGTGAAGGCGCACAATTCAGCTTTGATGTACCAGAATACAATGAAAAGATTTCAGTTTATACAACTCGCCCTGATACCGTTTTCGGTGTATCTTATGTAGTTTTAGCAGCTGAACATCCACTTGTAAAAAAATTCATCAAAGGCAAAGAAAACGAACAAGAAATTTTAAAATTCATTGAAGAAGTTCACAACATGAACGAAATCGAACGTACTTCCAGCGAATCTGAAAAGAAAGGTATGTTCACTGGCGTTTATGCTATAAATCCATTCAACGGCGAAAAAGTACCTGTATGGGTAACAAACTATGTTCTCTATGAATATGGTACTGGTGCTGTTATGGGTGTTCCAACTCATGATGAACGTGACTTCATGTTCGCTAAAAAATACAATTTACCAATGAAAATTGTTATCCAGAATAAAGATAATTCCCTCACACTTGAAACAATGGAAAATGCTTACGTTGATGATGGTGTACTCGTAAATTCTGGTCAATTCACCGGCATGAACAATCGCAAAGCTATCACAGCTATGATTGATTGGCTCGAAGAAAACAAACTCGGTGAACGTCATGTAAATTACCGTTTACGCGATTGGCTCATTTCCCGTCAACGTTATTGGGGTGCACCAATTCCAGTAATTTACTGCCCTCATTGCGGTGAAGTTCTCGTACCTGAAGAAGATTTACCTGTTAAATTACCAAAAGACGTTAAATTTGAAACTGGTGCTACTTCTCCACTTGCTCAATCCGAAGAATTTGTCAACTGCACTTGTCCAAAATGCGGTGGCCCTGCAAGACGTGAAACAGATACTATGGATACATTCATTTGTTCTTCTTGGTATTATATGCGCTATGCTGACCCACACAATGACAAAATGCCATTCTCTAAAGAAGCTGTAGATTACTGGCTCCCAGTTGACCAATATATCGGCGGTATCGAACACGCTATTTTGCATTTGCTCTATTCCCGTTTCTTCACTAAAGTCTTAAAAGACGCTGGTCTTGTAAACTTTGATGAACCATTCACAAACCTCTTAACTCAAGGTATGGTTATCAAAGATGGTTCTAAAATGAGTAAATCAAAAGGCAATGTAGTATCCCCAGAAGAAATCATCAAAAAATATGGCGCTGATACAGCTCGTGTCTTCATCTTATTCGCTGCTCCACCAGAACGTGACCTCGAATGGAGTGACCAAGGTGTAGAAGGTGCTTGGCGTTTCATTCAGCGTGTTTGGAGAATTGTTCTCTCCTATGCTGATAAAGTAAAAGAAAATCAGCCATTTGATAAAAATGCTTTAACTAAAGAAGAAAAAGAATTATTCCGTATCTTAAACGTTACAATTCAAAAAGTAACAGAAGATATCGGCACTCGTGGCACATTCAACACTGCTATCAGTACAATCATGGAACTTGTAAATGCGTTCTATACTTTCAAAGATGGCAACTTAAATGCTGGTCTTGCTCGCGAAGTTGTTATCAACTTGATTAAACTCTTAGCACCATTTGCTCCACACGTTACTGAAGAACTCTGGCAACAAATCGGTCAAAAAGGCAGTGTACATCATACAACTTGGCCTACATTTGACCCAAAAGCAACTGTTGCTGATGAAGTTGAAGTAGTTGTTCAAGTTAATGGTAAAGTACGTTCTAAAATCATGATTGCTTCTACTGCAACTCGTGAACAACAACAAGAACAAGCACTTGCTGATGAAAAAATCAAAGGCTTAATCGAAGGTAAAACTATCGTTAAAGTAATCAGCGTACCACAAAAACTTGTAAACATTGTAGTAAAAGGCTAATAACAATATATAAACTAAAAAATGTTGAAATTGGAGAACTCTCTCTGATTTCAACATTTTTATTTATCACTATTTAATTTTATAAAGGATTTTTATTTTTTATGTATAAAAAACGCTATGAACTATTAGATACCTTGCGAGGTTTTAGCCTTCTAAATATGATAGGCTACCATTTCATTTGGGATTTAATATATATCTTTTCCGTTATAGATAATACCCTGCCGAATTTATTTTATATTTGGCAACAATTTATTTGCATTTCCTTTATTTTTATATCAGGATTTTGCTGGCAACTCAGCCACAATCACATAAAACGCGGCGCTTTAATCTTTATCTGCGGTTTATCAATCAGCTTAGTTACATATATCTTCACACCAAAAAACACAATTATATTCGGTATTCTGACTTTTTTAGGTTCCGCTACATTAATTATAATACTACTGCACAAAATATTATCTCATTTAAAACCCCTAACAGGCTTTTTATTAAGTTCATTTTTCTTCATCTTTTTCAGACAGATTACCCGCGGTTATATCGGTTTTCCTTTTTATAAAATCCAACTTCCCGACAAAATCTATACCAACCATTTCACCGCTTATCTGGGTTTTCCTCATGATGATTTCACCTCAGCCGATTATTTTCCGATACTGCCATGGATATTTTTATTTATAAGCGGTTATTATGCTTATCAATATTGCTGCAATCATAAACTCTTATCATATTTTGAGAAAAAACTATCACCTTTTTTAAATTACCTCGGCAAAAAATCTTTAATAATCTATCTGCTACACCAGCCAATAATATATTCCCTGCTAAATATCGCATTATAAAAAACCGAAACTATGAAGTTTCGGCTTTTTATTAAATATATTAATTATTATTCAAAATATTATCTGATTGTTCTTGAAGATAATTTAGAGCAATATCTTCATTTTGTTCAATAGCAATTTCTACAGATTTTTTAGCAGCTTCTAACAATAATTTACTTTGATTATATAATAATTTTGATTGCTTTATATAACAAGTAATTTTTTGTTGTATATTATCATTTAAAATAGGTATACAAATTTTCTCAAATTCTTCTTTACTTATTGCTGTTAAAATAGTACCCGAACAACCTTTTTTCATTAAATTCTGCAATATTTCTGATTTAAATAAAACTAAAAGTGTCTCTGATGTAAATATTCCCGATTTTATTACAAAAAAACCAGTAGAACAAAAAGCTCCATCAAATTCTTCTGTTATCAATGCACACTTATTTAAAGAACCTTCAATTGATGAAACAATCACATCTCCTGTATGAACAATTCTTCTTGCTCTTGTTGGTAAATTCACTCCAAAATCTTCTGTACAATCAATTATATTTCCTATATTGTCAATATTAGCTAATTCTATATATTTATATTTTTTATTATCTTTAGGTGTTATATTTTTATCCTGTAATGTTATTATAGAACATATATTTCCTTTTTTAGGATATTTATATATATTTTTTTGTAAAGCTTCATATTTAGCTAAATAATATTCAGCATCTAAACGTCCACTATTACTAAAAGAATTATTAAATGATTTTATATTAATATTACTATTATTTTCTATTTTTATATTTAATTCTTTTACTAATAATTGTTCAGCTTTTAAATAAGCTTTATTTGCTTGTTGCATTAAATTTTCAGTAATATCTAATTTAGAAATTATCCTATCCACCAACTTATCAAAAAATGGTATTTTCAATTTTTCTATAACATTTGTTGATATAGTCGGTTGAGCAGATATTTTTAACTGCCTTTTTATTTGTAAAAAACCATATTTAGTATAAAAAAATACCGCTACATATTTTGCCAAGAATTCATTTTTCAAAGAAACTGCAATAATATTAGGGCTGATAGTTATATTATCTCTATTAGATACCCCTATTTTTATATCTCCCACTCTAGAAAAAAGTACTGTATTTCTACCATATTTTTTTAAGTTGTTATCATGCAATGTTTCTTCTGAAATATATACTAAATTTTCGTTTTCTATTGTAAGCTGTTTTAAATTAAAAGGTCTAACAACTAATACACCATTTATTTCATACTTATCATCTAATAAACTTGAACCAAATGGTCCACAATTTATTGAGTTAACATACATACCTAACTCATTATAATTAGCTAGTTTTTTCTCTATGCTTAAATATATTTTTTTATAATATTCAGCTTCTAATCTAAATAAATTATCATGTATATTATTAAAATATATTTCACTGCATTCTAACCCACTCATTAAACGATTATATTTTTCTTCGTCAAATGGTGGGTTATTTAGAAAAAACTTAGTTTTTCCTTTTTCGCAAATTCAATAAAAGCTTCTGCTATACCATCTTGTGTTAATCCATCATGATTATATAAATCGTGTTTTACAATAAGATGCCCATGTGTATCTAATACAGGTTTTCCGTCTTTGGTTACATATATTTTTTCACCAGAATTATCTTTACTAGGTTCTTGCATGGTAGCGAAGAAAATTGGATAATCTTCTTTATATGGACAAAGTTCATTATCCCATTTTTGCACAAAAAGAACCGATGTTTTAGTACCTGTATGCGGTTTAAATACATTTCCATGCAAACCTACAACAGCAAGAATACGACAATGTTTTGCAATATAATCTCTAATATATTTATCACCGCTATTATTAAAACGTCCTTGTGGCAATACTACAGCCATTCTTCCGCCAGGCTTTAAGAAATTTAGATTTCTTTCAATAAATAAAATATCTCTGCCTACTTTACTTTGCATTTTTCCTTTAGCATTTTTACCAAGTTCATAACAAGATATCATCTTGCTTTCTTTAATATCACCAGCAAAAGGTGGATTAGCCATTAAAATATCAAAGTTAAAAAATTGATTGCTATTCTTTATAGACCTTAATTTTTTTAATTTTTTCCAACCTTCATTATAGGTATCTGTCCATTGTTCTTCTTTTGTAACTTCGTCCCAACGTTC
This sequence comes from Megamonas hypermegale, assembly GCF_900187035.1. NCBI lineage: Bacteria > Bacillati > Bacillota > Negativicutes > Selenomonadales > Selenomonadaceae > Megamonas > Megamonas hypermegale. The sequence goes on along the minus strand of NZ_LT906446.1, from coordinate 363,123 downwards.
ATAATCTAAAGTATTTAAGTGAAGAACATTCGTTTTTCCATCTCCTGCTATAAGATTTAACATTTTAGCTACTCGAACGCATTTTATATCAAAATCTATTGCAAAAATATGTTCATTTACATAATCTGTACATTCAACAGGTTTTTCTTCTGATGTAAATAAATTACTCTGCTTTATGCCTTTTTCTCGCAAAATCTGTTTCCAAACATAAAATATTGTATGAATAGGAAATCCACAGCTACCAGCAGCTGTATCAATCATATTTTCATCTTCGGTAGGATTTAACATTCTAACACACATTTCAATAACATAACGTGGTGTAAAATATTGTCCCTTTTCACCTTTTTGACTCTTACTCATCAAGTATTCAAAAGCATCATCTATTACATCAAGATTAGAATTAAATAATTTTACGTCTTGCAAACTAGATACACAAACGGATAAATGTGAACCTGTTAATTCTATTTTTGTAGACTCTCCAAATATACCTTCCCATTTATTTTTGGCTTGTTCAAATAAATTTTGAATTTTTTCTTTTAATTCTGTTTCTGTATAACCATAGTTTCTAAACTGTAATACTCGCTTTTTATCTCTACCGCTTTGTAATTCATCAAATAATTTAGTAAATATTAGCTTAAAAACTTCTTCAAAAACATCAACACCAGCATTTGCTAAAACTTCATCTTCCATTTCAAGAATTAAATCCTTTAAAGATTTACGTTCTTGCACTAATTTATCTTTCTGTATTAATGTATCAATAGTCCATCGTTCTGTTAAAATATCTGCTAAACTTTCATCCACAGATGGAATATTTGGTATATCTTCAAAATAATTAGGATCTTTTCTGTTATAAAATGAAATCTGTTCTCCATTAGTCCATACACCAATAGGCGCACCTGTTGCATTACAATATGATTTTAATTGTTCTTTTCCATCTTTTAATTTAGGTTTTTTTAATTCTACTATAATATATGGCGCAGTCTTTCTATCTTTATCAAAGATAACAATATCAGCTTTTTTCTTTTCTCTACCAAAAGAAACAACATATTCAACAGCCATACGATTAAGTGGATATCCATATTGTTTATTTAATTTATCTATATATAATTGACGAACTATTTCTTCTGGCTTTAACATGATAAGCTTTTTTCGTATTAAACATTCCACATATAAAGCAGGTTTTCCCTTATTATTTTTTTCAATAACTCGTTCTAATAAAGATGTAATACTTTCTTGACTAAATTGTGTTAAATTATATTTACTACCATTAAGAATGTCTTCTATATTCATTTTTTACCTCACTGTCAAGTTATTTATCTGTCATTTTAGCAATTTTACGTAATTTTCTATAGCCTTCTGTTCCTGTAATTTCTAGCATAGAATACTGTTTTAATATACTTTTTATTGTTTGAGATATTTGTAGTGGAGAATAATCTGTTAAAGCTTGATTATTATTCATAATTCCTAAAAACTTATTTCTCTTCTGATTGTACGCACTCCAAAAAACATCTAAATTATTATTTAAATTATTTAAAGATATTTGCTCTAAAACTTTTCCAACAAATTGATTTAAATTTTCATTTTTATTTTCTTTTAGAAAATCATTTTTAGATTTTTCTACCAAATCAGGTGAAATTATGCTTTGTTCTGTCGCACTAATAATTCTATCTATATAAGAAAATTCAGTATTAGTTATAGCTTGTTGCTTAAGAAAAAAATAATTTTTTTGCAAATTTCTCAATAACTCTTGTTGTTCTTTAATAGATAACACATATTGATAGAATTTATTAATATTATGATAACTTTTATTATCTATTTTCCTAATAAAAACATGCTTATATCTATCCCAATAATTTTCATTCATTAATGGTAAAGACTCATAAAAAGCTTTAAAATTTAATCCATCATCAGTTATATATGATTGAATTTGTTGCATTCTTTCTTGTAACTCATCTATTTGCAAAACAATCATAGAAGCATAATCTTTAGTTTTTCCCCGCTCTTGCCAAATATAGACGAATATTGCCGAAGTTCCAACTATTATTAACGCCATATTTACCCAGTTTGCAAGCAAAAAATTCCAAAATAAATTTCCCAAAAAATCTATCATAAAATATAACCTTCTTTAATCATTAATAAAAAAGGCAAAAAGTAAATTAAAAATCTACTTTTTGCTTTTTATTAAAAATATATTATTCTACTAAATCAGGGTTAAAGCTTTCTTTCCAAGGAAGTCCCCATTTATTAAGTGCATCCATAAATGGATCTGGATCGAATTCTTCTACATTATATACGCCTGGTTTTCTCCATTGACCGTTCATGATAAGCATTGCACCAATCATTGCAGGTACGCCAGTCGTATAAGAAACTGCTTGTGAACCAACTTCTTTATAGCATTCTTGATGGTCGCAAACATTGTATAAATAATATACTTTATCTTTGCCATCTTTTTTGCCTTGGAAAATACAACCGATATTTGTCTTACCAACAGTACGAGGACCAAGACTTGCTGGGTCAGGTAATACAGCTTTTAAGAATTGAAGTGGCACAATTTTATGACCTTCAAAATCAATAGGTTCAATTGAAGTCATGCCTACATTTTCAAGACATTTTAAATGTGTCAAATAAGATTGACCAAAAGTCATGAAGAAGCGAATACGTTTAATGCCTTTTATATTTAAACCTAAGGATTCAAGTTCTTCATGGTGAAGCAAGTACATGTCTTTTTCGCCAACTTCAGGGAAATTGTACACGCGTTTTATTTCCATAGGTTTTGTTTCTACCCATTTGCCATTTTCCCAATAGCTACCATTTGCAGAAACTTCGCGAATATTGATTTCTGGATTGAAGTTTGTAGCGAATGGATAACCGTGGTCACCAGCATTGCAATCGAGAATATCAATATAGTTGATTTCATCAAACTGATGTTTCATAGCATAAGCGGAGAATACACCTGTTACACCTGGGTCAAAACCGCAACCAAGAACAGCCGTGATACCAGCTTTTTCAAAACGTTCACGATATGCCCATTGCCATTTATATTCAAATTTTGCAGTATCAAGTGGTTCGTAATTTGCAGTATCAAGATAATGAACTTTCGTTGCAAGACATGCATCCATAATTGTCAAATCTTGATAAGGAAGTGCAAGATTGATAACTACATCTGGTTTTACTTCATTGATGAGATTGATGAGCTGATTTACATCATCAGCATCAACTTGAGCTGTTGTAATTTTTGTTTTACCGCCACTTAATTTTTCTTTTAACGCATCACATTTACTTTTTGTACGGCTAGCAATACAAATTTCTTCAAATACATCACTATTTTGACAGCATTTATGGATAGTAACACTTGCTACGCCACCACAACCAATAATTAGAGCTTTACCCATTTGGCAAATTCCCCCTTTTATAATAATTTTTATTTGTTATTTATATTATAATCTAAAGCCAATAAATATTCACGCAGTAATTTTAAAGCCGTAGCTGTAGATATACCGCTTTGGTCATACGGCGGAGAAAGTTCCACCATGTCTGTGCCCACGATATTGCAGTTTTCAGCTACAAGTTTCATAGCACAGCGAAGTTCATCAAAGGAAACACCGCCAGCTTCTGGAGTGCCTGTACCTGGGAATACAGCTGCATCAAGCACATCAAGGTCAACTGTAAAATAAACAGGTTTTCCTTTTAAAGCCATCACAGTTTCTTTTAAATTATTAAAATTAAAACGCTGTGTCTTCACATGGTCTTTGCCCCAGACAAATTCTGATTTATCGCCACTTCTAATGCCAAACTGAAAAATTTTATTATCGCCAACGATATTCCAAACGCGATGAAGCACTGTAGCATGGGATAATTTAGCGCCGAGATAATCATCTCGCAAATCAGCATGAGCATCAAAATGAACTATGTGCAAATCAGGATATTTAGCAGCTACAGCGCGAACAGCACCGAGTGTAACAAGGTGTTCACCGCCAATCATCAACGGCAATTTATCGCAATCAATGATTTTTTGTGTGAACTCTTCGATATCTTCTAAAGCATTTTCCACGCTACCGAACGGAAGTTCTAAATCTCCGCCATCAAAAACAGCAGCATCCTCTAAATCTAAATCAAGATAAGGACTATACGTTTCAAGTCCATATGATTCAGCTCTCATAGTACGGCTGGCAAAGCGCGTACCAGGGCGGTATGAAGTAGTGGAATCAAAAGGTGCTCCGAACAAAACGATTTTAGCTTCTTCAAATTCCTTATCACAGCCTAAAAAAGTCTCAATGTTTTTCTTCAACATCTTCCATTAACTCCTCTACATAATTTGGTAAAGCAAATGAAGCATTGTGCAAATTAGCATTGTAATATCGTGTTTTAAGTTTTAAATCATTCCATTTTTTGGCATCAAAATCAAGTGTTGGGTGATACTTCTTAGAAGCAAAACCAAATAGCCAATGACCAGATGGATATGTTGGAATGTGAGCTTGATATACTCTGCTTATAGGGAAAGATTTTACAATGCGCTGATGAGCTCTTTGCATAGCAAAAGCATCTTCATCATAAAATGGGCTTTCATGCTGATTTACCATGATGCCATCTTCTTTCAAAGCTTTATAACAATTGCCATAAAATTCTTTTGTAAATAAACCTTCACCAGGGCCGAATGGGTCTGTAGAGTCTACGATTATCAAATCGTATTCATTTTCGCAATGGCGAATGAATTTAAGTCCATCTTCAAAAAATAGATGTATTCGCGTATCATCAAAACCGCATGCTGTTTTTGGCAAAAATTCGCGAGAAATATCGACAACGCGTTTATCTATTTCCACTAAATCGACAGACTCTACATTTTTATAACGCATTAATTCACGTGCTGCACCACCATCGCCACCACCGATAATCAAAATGCGTTTTGCATTAGTGTGTACAGCCATCGGCACATGCACAATCATTTCATGATAAATGAATTCATCTTTTTCTGTCAGCATTACATAGCCGTCTAATACCATCATTCGACCAAATTCCTTGGACTCTAAAATATCAATGCGTTGAAATTCAGTCTGTTCACTATAAAGCTGTTTGTCTATCTGTATCGAGAATTTAACATACGGTGTATGAAACTCGCTGAACCATAAATCCATTTATCTTTCACTCCTTAATAACATTTAATCGTTTAATTTCCATATCTTCAGGGCCAGTCATAGAACAGCCTTTATCTTTAGCATAATGAATATACTCTAATATTTCCGGTGTTATTAATTCTCCCGGTGCTAAAATTGGAATACCTGGAGGATAACACATTACAAATTCACTGCAGACTCTACCGCAACTTTCATCAAGTGGTAAGGACTCTTTATCACTGTAAAAAGCATCTTGCGGTGCACAGATTACTTTTGGACTGATATATTCTGCCTCTAACATTCCCTTATGGTCTTTTTTATAATTGCGGCGTATTTCAGCCAACGCACTTACAAGGCGTTCGATATCCTTTGCTCTATCACCAACTGATACGTATGCAAGCAAATTGCCGATGTCGCCAAATTCTGCTTGAATATCGTATTCATCGCGCAATATATCATAAACTTCAATGCCAGCAAGACCGATAGGCAGTGTGTATATGGCAAGTTTCGTTATATCAAAATCATATACGCTATCGCCATTTATCTTTTCATCAGCATAAGCGTAATAATCGCCGATATTATTTATTTCATGGCGCGCATAACCTACTAAATCAATTACAAAATCAAATATTTCACTGCCGTATACAGCTAAATTAGAACGTGAAATATCAAGACTCGACATCAACAAATATGAGCCACTCGTCGTTTGTGTGAGGTTTATTATCTGATGAACATAGCCCGCTTTTACATTTTTGCCAATCAATAAAAATGAACTCTGTGTCAATGAACCACCTGATTTATGCATGCTTACAGCCGCCATATCAGCACCAGCATGAATTGCTGCCTGTGGCAAACGATGATTGAAATAAAAATGTGTGCCATGTGCTTCATCAGCGAGAACCAACATATTATGCTCATGTGCCACTTTTATTATTTCCGACAAATTGGAGCAAATTCCATAATAAGTTGGATTATTCACTAAGACAGCTTTTGCATCAGGGTTTTCTTTTATAGCTTTTTTTACATCATCAACGGACATACCGAGGGAAATTCCCAACTGTTTATCCATTTGTGGATTTATATATATAGGCACAGCTCCGCAAAGTATCATAGCATTTATAGCACTTCTATGCACATTGCGTGGTAAAATAATTTTATCACCACGTTTGCAGGCCGTTAAAATCATTGTTTGTACAGCTGACGTCGTACCGCCAACCATAAAAAAAGCATGTTCTGCGCCAAACGCATCAGCAGCAAGCTCTTCCGCTTCCTTTATCACTGATACAGGATGACACAAATTATCCAATGGTTTCATGGAGTTTACATCTACGGATAAACATTTTTCACCCAAAAAATCTAATAAAGCTTTATTTCCTCGTCCCCTTTTATGTCCAGGAACATCAAATGGAACAATTCTCATCTTTTTAAATTTTTTCAAAGCCTCATATACAGGCATACGTTTTTGTGCTTGTCTATCCAATAATATCACCAGCCCTTATATTATATTTAAAAAACATTGCTGCCACTAAATATCTCTATCATTTCTTGGCGCAATCTATTATTTATAATCAAACGTGTTTTTGGAGGAATTTCGTAAATATCTGTGTTAAACAGATAATTACTTAAATCTAATTCTTTTATCAACATTCTAGTATGAAATAAATTCGCTTGATATACATTTATATCTACAGCATCATATTTCAAAAGCGTATCCGGCATAATATAATCCTGAATAGATGTTATTTTATGGTCCATAAACAATTTTCTACCACGTACATCACGCGTAAAACCGCGTACGCGATAATCCATCGTTATTATATCCGAATCAAATTTGCCTATCAAATAATCAAGCGTGCTAAGCGGTGTAATCTCGCCACAAGTAGAAACATCAATATCCACTCTAAATGTAGCAATACTCGTTTCAGGATGGTATTCTGGATAAGTGTGCACTGTGATATGGCTCTTATCCAAATGAGCTAAGATTATTTCTGCCCTTTCTTCGCTATCACTTTTGCAAGGTCTCATATTTTCATCAGCTAATAAAATGGTCACACTAGCACCTTGCGGGTCATAGTCTTGGCTGGAAACATTAAGCACTCTAGCACCTATCATTTCCGCTACATTCGTCAATATTTTTGTCAATCGTTCAGAATTGTATTGCTGGTCAATATATTTTATATAATCATGTTGTTCTCGTGGAGTCTTAGCATAACAAACATCATAAATATTAAAACTTAAAGATTTTGTAAGATTATTAAACCCATATAATTTTAATTTTTCGGCCACCCAATATCTATCCTTTTTCTACTGCAAATTTAGGTTAACAAAGGCAAACCTATAATCCTTTTAATTTCTGCGTATTCATATCCTCATTAGGATGAGTTGGCATTTTAATAGTAAAACCTCGACCGGCAACTTCTGAAGTATCCGTGATAATCATAAAAGCTGTAGGGTCTAAAGCATTGACTATGAGTTTAACTCTACTTACTTGTGTCAAGCTCACCACTGCAAAAATTACCTTCTGATTTTTATGGCTGTAAGCTCCTTCACCATGAAGGAAAGTAACGCCGCGTCCAATATGTTGTATAATCGTCCAGCCTATAAGCTCAGAAAATGGGGACATAATTATCACTAGTTTTTTACGATTAAAACCAGCTACTACTTTATTAGTAATTTCGCCCACTATATACATATTAATCAATGTATATAGACCGATAGAAACATTAAACAGTACAATACCCACTAAAATAATAATAAGGTTAAAACCAAATACCACTGTACCTAAATCGAGCGAATAATATTTCTTAATAACAGCACCGAGTACATCAAAACCGCCGCCATTAGAATTAGCTCTAAATACAATACCACAGCCAATACCTACCAACACGCCACCAAATACAGAATTTAAAATAGGGTCTTCTACAAGATTATAACTGCCGATAAAACTTGTAGCATCAATAGCGACAGACAGCATGACAGTACCAATAATCGTATCTATTGCATATAATTTGCCAAAAACTTTATACGCAATATACACAATAGGTATATTGTAGATAATAAGTTGTAAACCAATTGGTAAATCAAGCAAGTAATAAACAATTACAGCAATACCACTCAAACCGCTTGCTAATAATTTCGCCGGTATAATAAATGTGCTATATCCCAAACCAGCAATAAGTGAACCAATAAAAATTTTTAGATAGCGGCCAAAATGACTCTCCATTACATAACTGGTTTTACCAATCAAAGAACGTAAAAAAAGCTTAAAATACCGCCCAATCATAATAAAATCCTCCTGTAAAATTATTTTTCTGTTACGTTTGAAAGATAAGCAAGAAGTATTGTATCATATTTAATTATCTAATTGTACTATTTAATATCATCCTAACTAGATAATAACAAGAAATTCATAATTAATCCAGCTAATAAATTTAATTGAAAAAAATTATCAAAAAAAATATAAAATAGATATTGAAAATTATTATCAATTATGTTATATTAAATACAAGCTTTTCCTTAGCTCTCCAATATAATATATACACACAAAAAAAGCGCGTAAAAAAACGCGCTTTTTTTGTTATCTCATCTATATAATCATTCTTTATTATTTAAGTCTTCAATAGCTTGAGCTGCACCCATGATAGCGATTAGAGAATGTTCCATGGTAAGTGCGCCTTGAAGATATACATTGTACGGTTCACGGATAGGACCATCAGCACTAAGTTCAATAGAAGCGCCTTGTACAAATGTTCCAGCAGCCATGATGACTTGGTCTTCATAACCCGGCATATCCCATGGTTCTGGAGCTGCAAAGGAGTCTACTGGAGAATATTTTTGAATACCTTGACAGAAAGCAACAAGTTTTTCTTTAGAGCCCAATTCAATAGCTTGAATGATATCATTGCGTGGTGTCTGTGGTGCTGGCAATGTTTTAAAGCCCATCATATCGAATAAAGCAGCGGCAAATATAGCAGATTTAACAGCTTGAGCTACAACGTGCGGTGCTAAGAATAAACCTTGAAATAATAAGCGATTGTTAGATAAGGAAGCACCGAGTTCTGCCCCCATGCCAGGAGCTGTCATGCGATAAGAAGCAAGTTCTACTAATTCTTTTTTACCAACAATATATCCACCAGTTGGAGCAAGTCCGCCACCTGGATTTTTTATAAGTGAACCAGCCATGATATCTGCGCCGACTTCAATTGGTTCTCTTGTATCTGTAAATTCACCATAACAGTTATCTACATAGCAAATGCAGTTTGGATTTATGGATTTAACGAATTTACAGATTTCGCCGATTTCATCAATGCTAAGTGTTGGACGCATCATATAACCGCAAGAACGCTGAATTACTACCATTTTAGTTTTAGCAGTGATTTTTGTCTTTGCTACTTCAAAATCGACTCTACCTTCTGCATTAAGAGGAACTTCATCATACAAAATGCCAAATTCTTTTAAAGAGCCTGGGCTATCTGTTGCATAACCGATAACAGTCTGCATAGTATCGTACGGTGCACCTGTAATATAGATAAGTTCATCACCTGGGCGCAAGATACCAAATAAAACTGTAGCCAAAGCGTGTGTACCAGAAACGAACTGAGTGCGCACTAAAGCAGCTTCTGCTTTAAATACTTCAGCATATAATTCTTCTAATTTGCCTCTGCCGATATCATCATAAGCATAACCAGAAGTTGTATTGAAATGAGCTTCGGATACTTTTACTTTGCGCATAGCATCGAGAATTTTCAATGTATTTATTTCTGCAATTTCATCAGGACGAGCAAAATAATCTTTGCATTTTGCAAGTGCCTGCTGTTTTAATTCAATGATTTTTTTAGAAAAAGCCAATGAAGTAACCTCCTAAAGTTTTAGATGAAAATTTATTTAAATAATTATATCATTAAACAATCATTAGCATGACAATAAAAAAAATAAGCCACTTATTCATAAGCAGCTTATCTTTTATAATGTCCGTAGACCATTAAGCACGTTGGATTTTACCAGAACGCATGCAGCTAGTGCAAACATTAACACGTTTAACTTCACCGTTAACAACAGCACGTACGCGCTGAATGTTTGGTTTCCAAGTGCGTTTTGTTTTTAAATGAGAATGGCTTACATTCATACCTGCTCTTTCGCCTTTAGCGCAGATTTCGCAAACATTTGCCATCGAGCACACCTCCTTAATTACTGGAAGATAGAAAAATTACTAGGTTATTTTCAAAAACACAGTGTTAACATTATATCACATAAATATTTTATATTGCAAGCATTTTATTTATTTGTTTGTATGATTACTTGTAAATAAAGGTAATTCGTGATATTGTTATACCATAAATATTTACAAAGAAAATTAATTTGCATAAAGGCGGTCATTATATGTTAAAAATCTGTTTCAGCCAAATTGAAGTTGAACCAGGTCATCCTGACCTCAATTTTTCTAAAATGCTTCAGGCTATAAATGAAGCTAAAGCAAATAATGCTGATATCATCATATTCCCAGAAATGGTCATTCCTGGCTATTTGCTCGGTGATACATGGGAACAAACTTCCTATTTAAAAGATTGTTTATCCTACGGCGAAGATATCATCGCACAATCAAATGATATCTGCATTATTTTTGGTAATATTGCTGTTGATTGGCAGAAAAAAAATACGGACGGACGTGTACGTAAGTACAATGCTTTATATGCAGCTTACCAAGGTAAATTAATTCAACCAGAAAAATCACCATATCCTTTTGCTATAAAAACGCTTTTCCCAAATTATCGCGAATTTGATGATAGTCGTTATTTTTATAGTTTACAAAGTTTAGCTGATGAACTTGATACTTCTGTAGATGATTTATTATCACCAATGAAGGTAAATATCAAAGGACAAGAATTAAATTTAGGTTGTATATTATGTGAAGATGGTTGGAGTGATGATTATAATTTTTCACCAATAGATATTTTGTGCAAAAATTATAAATTGGATATGCTCATCAATATTTCAGCATCTCCTTATACTTTTGGCAAAAATAATAAGCGTCATCGCGTATTTTCTAAACAAGCAAAAGACAATCAAGTCCCACTTATCTATGTCAACAATATTGGTATTCAAAACAATGGTAAAACCATATATACTTTTGATGGTTCTAGCACTGTATACGATAAAAATGGTAATATCATCGCTTGTTGCCCAGCTTATAGCGGAAAAAATAATTATATAAATTTAAACAGCAATGAAGATTATACTCCGCTTCCTATTCCACAAAATGATGATATTTCTAATATTTACCAAGCACTCAGCTACGGTATTAAAAAATTCTTAAAAGATATTCATATGAAAAAAGTCGTCATCGGTATATCAGGCGGTATCGACTCAGCTGTAGCTTCTGCTTTATATGTAAATATTATAGGTAAAGATAATGTAACTTTAATCAATATGCCTAGTAAATTCAATTCTGAAACGACAAAAGGTTTATCCAGCCAATTAGCGCATAACCTCGGCTGTCAATACGCTATCGTGCCAATTCAAGAAGTCGTTGATTTTACTGTAAATCAATTTGAACATACAGATGTAGTCGATTTAACAACTCAAAACGTAAATCACTTAACTATTTCGTCTTTCGTTAAAGAAAATATTCAAGCACGTGACCGCTCAGCTCGCATTCTTGCTGGTATGTCAGCAGCTATCGGTGGTGGCTTCACTTGCAATGCTAATAAAGCTGAAACAACAGTAGGTTATTCTACATTATACGGCGACCAATCAGGATTTTTAGCAGCACTTGCTGACCTTTGGAAACATCAAGTATACGATTTAGCGCGTTATTTAAATAAGGAAGTTTATAAACGCGAAGTAATTCCACAGGGAATTATCGATATCATACCTAGTGCTGAACTTTCTGCTGAACAAGACGTTGACGCAGGCAAAGGTGACCCAATAAAATATCCATACCATGACTATTTATTCCGTTCTTTTGTCGAAAGCTGGCAAAAAGTAACACCAGAAGATATTCTTACTTGGTACAGTGAAAATACACTTGAAGAACATATCGGCTGTGAAAAAGGTTTAGTGGCAAAATACTTCTCAACTGCTAAAGAATTCATCGCTGACCTTGAACGCTGGTGGAATTTATTCACTGGTATGGCTATTGCAAAACGCATTCAAGCTCCACCAATTCTTGCCATAAGTCGCAGAGCTTACGGTTTTGACCACCGTGAATCTCAAAATGGCGCATATTATACAAGAGCATATAAACAGCTTAAAGCTAAACTTTTAGGTGAAACTGCATGAGAATTATTACAGGTTCAGCCCGCGGTGCAAAGTTAAAAGCACCAAAGGGACAAAATACGCGTCCTACGGCTGATAGAATAAAAGAATCGCTTTTTAATATTTTAGGTGCTTTCGTCTATGATAAAAACGTTTTAGATATGTTTTCTGGTACAGGCAATCTAGCATTAGAGGCACTCAGCCGAGGTGCTAGTCATGCCACCATGGTTGATATGGCACTTGAAAGTATTTCCATCATAAAATTCAATACAGCTCATACTAAATTAAATGATAAAGCTACTATCTTAAAATCTGATATTTTCATGGCAATAAAAAAATTTCATCAAAACAAGATGAAATTTGATATAATATTCTGTGACCCACCATATCACAAAGAATTATGTATGAAAAGCTTGCAGATTTTGCATGAATACCCTGTATTAAGTGATGATGGTATAATTATTATGGAACACGCTCTTGAAGATATTTTACCAGATAAATATGAAGAATTTTCATTGTTGCGTCGTCAAAAATACGGTTCAACAACACAAATAAGTATTTATGAAAATACTAAAATGGTTAAAAGTGAGGAATAAAATATGATAACTGCAATTTGTCCTGGCAGCTTTGACCCTGTTACAAATGGACATATCGACATATTCAAACGTGCAACAAAAATGTTTGATAATGTTATTGTTGGCGTTTTCAACAATGTTCACAAAAAGCCTTTATTTACAGTTGAAGAACGCGTAGCACTTTTAAAAGAAGCTACAAAGGGAATACCTAATATCACTGTAGATGCATTTGATGGATTACTTGCTGATTATGCTCATGATAAAGATGCACATGTAATTGTGCGTGGATTACGTGATGCCAATGATTTTCTGTATGAATTTCCACGTGCTATGCTGATTAAAAGTATGGCTCCAGATATTGAAAATATCTTTTTAACTACAGATAATCGTTATTATCATGTATCTTCATCAGCAATACGTGAGTTAGCACAATTTGGCGGAGATATCTCAGCACTCGTACCGCCATGTGTAGAAGCTGCTATCCATGCCAAAGTAAAAAAATAATCTTTCTTACAATATAAAATTTCAAAGGTTGGATTATAATGGATATTATAAAATCAATTCATGAGCTAGAAGATTTAGTAACTAATTCTTCTCGATTAGTATTCACTAATAAATGCTTAATCGAAGAAGATAAGCTCGTTCGCCTCATTGATGACATTCGTAAAGAATGGCCTTCTGCTCTAAAAGAAGCAGAAGAAATCACGCAAAATCGAGATAAAATCATCGAAGATGCACGCGCAGAAGCTAAAAACATCATTGAACAAGCTAAAGCATATGCACAGAAAAAAGCTTCTGAAGATGAAATAACTTTAGCCGCTCAATCTAAAGCTAAAGATATTTTAAATAAAACATATGCTCAATCTGAGGCTATGCGCAATGATTCTATTGAATATGCTCAGCAAGTTTTTGACCATATGGGCATATATGTACAAAATGTAATGAACAATATTCAAGCTGCCAAAGAAGGGCTAAAGAATATTGAAACAAAACCAGAAGATAAATCGGAAGAAAAAGAATAATTTATATGTATAAAAAGCTACTGTCTTGGATTTGTCTAAGCAGCAGCTTTTTTCATGAAGAAAGGACGTTGTAATTGATTAATATAAAGCCGTCTATTTTACAATCGGTAACTAAACCTGCTCGTTATACTGGCGGGGAACTAAATGCTATTCATAAAAATCATGCTCAAATGAAATGCTTATTTGCTCTTTCTATGCCTGATGTTTATGAAGTTGGTATGTCCAATCTCGGACTAAAAATCTTATATGAAGTATTAAATGAACGCGAAGACACAGCAGCAGAACGCGTCTATGCTCCATGGCTTGATATGGAAAGCAAAATGCGTGAAAATAATATACCACTTTATACATTAGAATCTTTTACTCCGCTCAAAGAATTTGATTTTGTCGGATTTTCCTTGCAGTACGAAATGATTTATACAAATGTGCTCAATATGCTTGATTTAGCTGGTATTCCTGCTTGGCAAAAAGACCGCACAGATGATGAACCATTTATAGTTGGCGGTGGCCCATGCGTTTATAATGTTGAACCAGTTGCCGATTTCTTTGATTTCTTCATCATCGGTGAAGGTGAAGAAGTATTAAATGAAGTTGTAGATACTTTCGTAAAATGGAAAGATAACGGCAAAAAAGGTGGCAGAAAAGGCTTTTTACGTGAAGTGGCGAAACTTGATGGTATATACGTTCCTTCTTTATATGAAGTTCACTACAATGAAGACAATACATTTAAAGATATAACGCCACTTGTAGATGAAGCAAAACCTGTAATCTACAAACGCATTATCAAAGATTTCCGCAATTCCTTTGCTACAAAAAAACCTGTACTTCCATACATTGAAATCGTACATGACCGCATAATGCTCGAATTATTCCGTGGCTGTACACGCGGTTGTCGTTTCTGCCAAGCTGGCATATCTTATCGCCCTGTACGTGAACGCACAGCTGATAGATTGCGCACTATAGCTAAAGAAATGCTCGATAACACAGGTTATAATGAAATGTCTTTGACTTCTTTAAGCTCTGCCGATTACAGTTGTTTAAATGAATTAGTCGATGATTTATTAGAAGACTACAAAGATGAAAAAGTATCCTTCTCCTTGCCATCATTGCGCATAGACAGTTTCTCCATTGACCTTGCGCATAAACTCCAACAAGTACGCAAAAGCGGTTTGACATTTGCTCCTGAAGCTGGTACACAGAGATTGCGCGATGTCATCAACAAAGGCGTTACAGAAGAAAACTTGATGGAAGCAACAGGCGCAGCGTTCCGCCATGGCTGGAAGACAGTTAAACTGTATTTCATGATGGGGCTTCCTACTGAAACAGATGAAGATATCATCGGCATTGCAGAACTCGGTTCAAAAGTAGCTAAATTATACCGCTATATCACAAAAAGACGTGATATTAAAGTAACTGTCAGTGTATCTTGCTTCGTACCAAAACCATTTACACCATTCCAATGGTTCCCACAAAATACAATTGAAGAATTCCAACGCAAACAACAATTATTAAAATCACATATCACTGACCGCGCTGTTCAATTCAACTACCATACAGCCACTACCAGTGAATTAGAAGGTGTTATTTCCCGTGGCGATAGACGACTCAGCAAAGTCATCTATCAAGCATGGAAAGATGGCGCAAAATTTGACGGTTGGAGCGAAGAATTTAAATATGATGTTTGGATGAATGCTTTCAAAAAATGTGATATTGACCCATATTTCTACAATATGCGTGAATATAAATTTGAAGAAAAATTACCATGGGAACACACTACACCAGGCGTAAGCAAAAAATTCTTGCAAAGAGAATATGAAAAAGCATTAAAAGGCGAATTAACAAAAGATTGTCGCCATGATAATTGTAATGGTTGCGGTATCTGTCCAGTACTTGGTACAGATATGGATACGATAAAATAAAGAAAGGCAGTTGTATAAATGATAAAATATCGTTTAGAAATCACAAAAGGAGAACCAGTAAGATATATTTCTCATCTCGATTTTGCAGCACTGATGCAAAGAGCAATTTGTCGTGCTCATCTGCCAGCCGCTTATTCAGAAGGGTTCAATCCTCATATGAAAATTGCATTTGCTTCTGCCTTATCTGTTGGCATCACTAGCACTTGCGAATACATGGATTTAGAATTAAAAAAGGATATGTGTCAGCCAGAAGTATTTGATAAATTGCGCAAAGCATTGCCACCAGGAGTAAAGCTTTTACAGGTAAAACAAATTGATTTACGCTCTAAAGCTTTGATGTCTATTGTCGATGAAGCTTCTTATGAAATAACTTTACCAATTTATGATGATGCTTCCAAATTGCAAAACACTTTAGATGAATTCAATAAAATGTCAGAAATCGTCATCGTTCGTGAAACACCAAAAAAACGCAAAGAAATTGAGATAAAACAATATTTGCCGAAAAAAATCACATTCTCTACAGAAAAAAACAATTTAAAATTAAACATGAATATAAAAATCACATCTACAGGAACCGCAAAACCAAATGAAATTTTGGAAGTATTAAACGATAAATTTACAGCAAATCTACCAATAGAGCAAGCTTTAATTTGTCGTACAGGCTTATACAGCAAAGGTAAATCCTTGATAGATAACGATTAATAAATTAACATCTAATAGTTCGTTTTTCATTTTTTTATAGAAAGACGAACTATTTTTTTATTTTATAATCAGAAAAAAAGGGATTTTTAAAGATATAGCGAAAAATAATAATATAACAAATAGAATTTATACTCTACGTTTTATTATAAGGAGGATTTTATCATGGGTAAAATAAATAAAATTTTGGTTCCAGTAGATGGTTCTGACAATGCATGCAAAGCTGTTGACCGCGCAATAGATATGGCTGAAAAAGCAAAAGCTTCATTAGAATTCGTATATGTTGCTAGCCATATTAATGAACATATCCCTAGTGAAATCGTTTTTGACCGTATTTGGGAAAAATTACCAGCAGGTGTTTCTGCAACAAAACATGTAGAAACAGGCTCAAGACCAAAAGCAATTATCAGAGTTGCACAAGAAACTAATTCTGATATCATCATAATGGGTAGCCGTGGTCTTGGTATTTTCAAAGGTGCATTAATCGGTAGTGTAAGTCAAAAAGTTATTGAAGATTCTCCTATACCTGTTATGGTTGTAAAATAAAACTACTATAAACCGGAGGAATTTTAATGATTTACACTTATAAATCACATACACCAAAAATAGCAAAAACAGCACTTGTTCATCCTAGCGCTGTAATTATCGGTGATGTTACTATCGGTGAACACAGTACTGTTTGGCCTGGAGCTGTCCTTCGTGGCGACTTACAGCCAATCATAGTTGGTGATTATACAAATATTCAGGATAATGTCACAGTTCATGTAATGTCTGATGCTCCAATTCATATTGGTAGCTATGTTACGATTGGTCATAACGCTGTAATTCATTGTAGCAAAGTCGGTGATAATACACTCATCGGCATGGGAGCTATCTTGCTCGGCTATGGTGAAGTTGGTCATAATAGTGTAGTTGGTGCTGGTACACTCATTACAGAACACAAAAAATTGCCAAACAATTCCATGATTTATGGCACACCTGCTAAAGTAATCAGAGCATTAAGAGAAGATGAAATTGATGCTTTACATGAATCTGCTATTCACTATAATCTTTTAGCACAGAACTACAAAAATGAAGAAAATGAAAAATAAATAGGAGTGTTTATTATGAGACAAAGAACGTTGGTATTGATAAAACCTGATGCAGTAGTTAATTATCATATTGGTAATATTATTGACCGTTATGAACGTGAAAAATTTGATATTGTCGCTATGCGCATGTTAGAAATGGATGATTGCATAGCTTCAAAACACTATGCTGAACATGTAGGTAAACCTTATTACCAACGTTTAGTCGATTTCATGGCTACAGATAGAATTGTCGCTTTAGTAGTTGAAGGCGAAAATGTTATTGAACGAGTTCGTGAAATTCATGGTAAAACTGACCCTAAAAAAGCAGCACCCGGCACTATACGTGCAGATTTTGCACTATCTAAAACAGTAAATTCCGTTCATGCTTCTGATAGTCCAGAAAGTGCAGAACGCGAAGTTCATGTATTCTTCAGTGAAACTGAAATTTATCAACCAAATCATGATATCGATTTCAGCGTATTTGATGGAGATTGATTAAAAGGAGTAATTATGTCAATTTGTACAAAAACAGGTGATAAAGGCACAACATCTTTATATACAGGTCAGCGTGTAGCCAAAAATTCCTTACGTGTTAGAGCTTATGGAACTGTAGATGAAGTAACTTCAACACTTGGCTTAGCACGTGCCTTCAGTGAAAAGAAAGAAATTCAGGATTTACTGCTTCAACTTGAACAAACTAATTTAAAATTAATGGCTGATTTAGCAAGTATTACAGATAAATATTACATCACCCAAGATACTATTGATGAAATTGAAGCTGTAATCAATGAAACAGAAGCTAAATTGCCACCAATAAAAGCTTTTATTATGCCAGGCAAAACAAAAGCTGGTGCATTTTTAGATTTAGTCAGAACAACAGTTCGTCGTGCCGAACGAGAAGTTTTATCTTTAGCAGATGAAGAAGAAATAAATCCTAATATAAAGGTCTATTTAAATCGTTTATCCGATTTAGCATTCCTATTAATGCGAATTGAAGATGACTTATAGAATTTAAAGGAACAGATATTTCCACTTTATCTGTTCCTTTTTCTTATAGATATGTTTCAACAGCTCTTTTTACTTTGTCGATTGTAGTACAAAAATATATATGCGATAATAAAATTGTCAATTAATATATTTGTCTAAAAGTGCTTAATAATTCCCATGCCAAAACTGAGTATCCTAATAAATAATAGTCAAAATATCCTTTTCTTGTAATGTTTATCCACTCTTAAATACTTATGTAAATTTAATGTATATATCTTATATATCCATTATTAAAGCTAGGAATTTCACAATACTTTGGATAAAATTAAGTAAGGATTTTTACTCCAAATATTACGTATATAGTGTGAGGAGATGATTCTTATGATTGAAGTAAATAACATTAATAAATCTTCTGGGCAATTAAAAATATTAAATAATTGCAATTTAGTCATACACGATGGTGATTTCGTTGAAATTGTTGGTTTTAAGGGAGCAGGAAAAACTGCTTTAATGAAAATTATCGCAGGATTTGTTAAACCTGATTACGGATATGTACTAATTGACCATAAATTACCATATAAACAATTCATGCATATAGGTTATTTATCAAAAGATATCAATTGGTACAAAAATCTTACAGTTGAAAAAAACATTCTTTTATCTGCTAAAAAACATGAAATTTCTGACGAACAAGCTACTTTTATTACTAATAAAATTTTAAATTTCACAAAACTCGATAATGTAAAAAATCTTTTAGCTGGTGATTTACCTATTGAACAAAAGCTAAAATTATCTTTAGCCGTAATTTTAGTATATAAGCCTTTGACTTTATTAGTCGAATTTCCTAATGATTTAAATTTAAATAAAACATTTGAAGATGAGTTATGGCTTTTATTAAAACAAATTAATCAACACAAAATAACAGTAATTGTAACAACATCTCACTTAGATAATATTGAACAATGTAAAAAAGTTGTTTTCATGGATAAAGGAAAAATACTATTAGTCGATAATTTACACAATGTAATTGATAAAATAAAAAATAGCAACTATTCCTTAGTAAAACTAATATCAACATTAACAAATAAAAATTAATATCAAATTTTATCGTACCAATACTTGCAATATTATATAACTTATTGTATAATAATTAAGCAAGTTAATGGAGTGATACTCAAGAGGCTGAAGAGGACGGTTTGCTAAATCGTTAGACGGGTAACCGTGCGAGAGTTCGAATCTCTCTCACTCCGCCATTTTGCATATATTAGCGATATCAGAGAAAATCTGATATCGCTTTTTTGTTTTTAGGGCAGGCAATAACAAAAATTTTCATAGAAAAATATGCTATTAATATAAATAAAATTTGTATTTGAAAATATCTTTAACTTATTTGAGCTTGTTTTTTTTTTATACTCATCAACACTTATACGATTAATTTTAAAGCTTTTAATAGCTCCACTTTGAACTGCACCCCAAAAGTTGGACAAAAAAACAACTTTTGGAGGTGCAGTTTTTTTATGACTAAATACTCAAATGAATTTAAAGTTAAAGCAATTAAAATGGTTTTAAAAGGAGATTCTATTTCTCATGTAGCTAAAATTCTAAACATGCCAAACACAGCTTCTCTTCGTAGATGGATATTTCATTATGAAAATGGTGGCATCTCACAACTTCTTCATAAAAATCGTAAATATACTCCTATCTTTAAGCAAAAAGTTATTGAATATAAATGGCTACATCATTTATCATTAAATCAAACAGCAGCCAAATTTTCCATTCCTAATACTGGTACAATTTCTACATGGGAAAAATTGTATAGTTCTTATGGATTTTCTGGCTTAGTTTCTAAGAAACGAGGTAGACCATCTATGAAAAAATCTAAATCTAAAAACAAAGTTAACAAACCTAAAAAAGAACTTTCTTATGTTGAACAATTAGAACAAGAAGTTTATCAATTAAGGATGGAAAATGACCTATTAAAAAAGTGGCATGCCTTAATGAAGCAATGGGAAAAGGAAGGAAAACACTAGTTTTAGTAATTGCTAAATTAAGGAAAAAATATACTCTAAAAGCCCTATTAAACTATACAAAATTAGCTAAAAGCACATATTATGATGCATTAAAAAAATTATCAAAAGAAGACAAATATAAAGGATTAAAAACATTAATTCATAATATTTGTAATAAAAATCATGGAAGATATGGATATAGAAGAGTAACTTTGCAGCTGCATAAACAAGGAATAAAAGTCAACCATAAAGTAGTTATGAGATTGATGAAAGAAGAAAATTTAACATGCAAAGTAAGAGCAAAGAAATATAAATCATATAGAGGGCAAGAAGGGAAAATAGCTAAAAATATATTAAATAGAAATTTCAAAGCATCAAAACCAAACGAAAAATGGGCAACAGATGTAACAGAATTTGCATTATGTAATGAAAAAATATACTTATCACCAATAATAGATTTATATAACGGAGAAATAATAAGTTATAAAATATCGAAAAGACCAATACTAAAGCAAGTATTAGATATGGTAAAAGATGCAACAAGAAAGATAAAAGAAACAAAAGGAATAATTCTACATTCAGACCAAGGATGGCAGTATCAGAATAGAAGATATCAGGAGTTATTAAAAGAAAAAGGCATTATCCAAAGCATGAGCCGAAAAGGAAATTGCTTAGATAATGCCGTAATAGAAAATTTCTTTGGTTTGCTAAAAAGCGAATTGTTCTATTTAAAAAAATTTAAATCCGTTGAAGATTTTATAAAAGAGTTAAAATCTTATATAAAATATTATAATACAAAACGAATAAAGATAAAACTAAAAGGACTTAGTCCCGTAGAATACAGAACTAAGTCTCAATTAATAGCTTAATTAATATGTCCAATATTTTGGGTGCATATCATATAAGCAGTACTTTTTCATATCATTAAAAATTCATAAAACTCATCTATAAGATAATCGAAGAAGATGCTTGTAATATCCATATTTCTATCCCAAATATAAACTAGATGTTTTTGTAAATGATAATCAAGTTGTAGATTTCATCAGTAAAAAATTTCCTAAAGTGAAATTATCCTCAAAAGATATAATAAAACTCATTATAAAGAAAATCGCTAAAGCATATAAAGTAAATGATGATGAAGATTTCTATATAAATATACATCGATTTAGTTCTATGTATCCATTTTAAAGTTTTGATATAATATAAAGTAAGGAGTGAGTATCATGGAAAATTTTAATAGATTGAATGACTTATACTTCAAAAAGCTTCTAGGAGATAAAAAAAGAAAGAATTTAACACTTAGCTTTTTAAATGGGATTTTAAATAAAAATGATGAAAATTGTTTTACAGACATAACTTTTTTAGATAAAGATAATGAACCATTAACATTAGATGGTAAATTATCTAAATTAGATATTAGAGCGGATTTGAATGATGGCACACAAGTAGATATTGAAGTGCAAGTTTGTCCATTTAAATTAATGGCTGAACGTTCATTATATTATTGGTCAAAGATGTATTCAGAGCAATTAGAAAAAGGTGCTGAATATAAAAAGTTAAAGAAAGCTATAGCTATAAATCTATTAGCATTTGATTATTTAGAAGATGAGCAAGACTGGCATAATATCTATAATCTATTAAATGTTAAATCTCATAAAAAACTTACGGACCATATAGAGATACATTTTCTAGAATTGCCAAAATTTACTTTAAAGGATATGAGAAAAATAAGAACATCTGAAGCATGGATTGCTTATTTTTCAGGAAAATATAGTAAAGAAGAATTGGAGGAAATAGCGATGACAACTCCAGCAATTAAAGAAGCAGTAGAATTTGAAGATACATTTTTACAGAATAAAATAGAACGTAGAGCGTATGAACAAAGAGAAAAAGCAATAAGAGACTATTATTCATATATGAGTGCATTTAAAGAAGAAGGATTACAGCAAGGCTTACAACAGGGATTACAGCAGGGCTTGCAAAAGGGCTTGCAAAAGGGCTTGCAAAAGGGCTTACAAAAGGGCTTACAACAGGGTTTACAGCAAGGAAGACAAGAAGAAAAAATTAAAAACGCTATTAACTTTTTAAAATTAGGTATAGATGTTAAAACTGTAGCCAAAGGTGTTAAATTAAGTATTAATGAAGTAGAACAGTTAAAAACTAAATTAAATATTTAAATTTAATAATATAAATAATTCATCTGCGATATTTTAGTGTAAAAACAATATGATATTTACATCTCCACTCATTATGTGATAAACTTTTTATGTCATTCATTAACACGAACCTCCTATACTTTATATGGTTGCCAGACCACTTATATTGTAATACGGAGGTTCTTTCCTTTTCTTTAAGAAATTTTAACAACTTCCTATTAAACTATGGGTTTTATCATACCTATTCGGCGACAAACATTAGTGATATCAGATAAATTCTGATACCGTTTTTTTCAAAAAATCGATTTATTAAACTTGATATTTTTATAATAGATTTTATGTTATAATAACCATGCAAAGCTATGGAAAAAATATTTTATAGATAATAGTATCTTTATCGTAGTATATTAGAAATATATAAATACATTATAAGGAAGTGGATTAATGACTAATTTAGATATTTTACAAACAGTAAATACACCTAGCTATGTTATAGATGAGCGTAAACTTCGCGAAAATCTAGAAGTTTTAAAAATGGTACAAGATGAAACAGGTTGCCATATTTTATTAGCGCAAAAAGCATTTTCTATGTTTTATTTTTATCCAATGATTGGCAAATATTTATCTGGTGCAACAGCTAGCGGACTTTTTGAGGCTAAACTTGCACATGAATTCATGCCAGGCAAAGAAAATCATGTATTTTCACCAGCTTATAAAGAACAAGATTTTGCAGAACTTGTGCAAATTTGTGACCATATTATTTTTAATTCATTCGCACAATGGAAAAAATACAAAGACATTGCCTTAAAAGCTGGCGTAGAATGTGGTATTCGTGTAAATCCAGAATGTTCCACGCAAGAAGGACACGCTATTTATGACCCATGTGCACCAGGTTCAAGGCTCGGTGTTACTTTAGATAATTTTAAACCTGACAAATCAGAAGGCTTAGCTGGTTTACATTTCCATACATTATGCGAACAAAACTCTGATGATTTAAAGACTACTTTGCAAGCTATCGAAGATAAATTCGGCAAATATTTAACTGATTTAAAATGGCTCAATTTTGGTGGCGGCCATCATATCACACGTGAAGATTATGATATCAATTTGCTTATAGATTGCATTAATCATATGAAAGATAAGTACGATTTAGAAATCTATTTAGAACCAGGCGAAGCAGTAGCACTCAATGCTGGTTGGCTTGTCAGTGAAGTTCTTGAAATTATTGATAACAATATTCAAATTGCCATACTTGATACATCTGCTGCTTGCCATATGCCCGATGTCTTAGAAATGCCTTATCGACCGAATGTAATCGGTGCAGGTGAACCAAATGAAAAGCCTTTTACGTATCGTTTTGGAGGCCCAACTTGTCTTGCTGGCGATATCATCGGCGATTATTCCTTTGATAAACCATTAAAAGTTGGCGATAAAGTCATTTTCTGTGATATGGCAATTTATTCCATGGTAAAAAATAATACTTTTAACGGCATGCCACTGCCAGATATCGCAGTATTGCATGAAGATAATACAGTTGAAATAATTAAATCTTTTGGTTATGAAGATTTTAAAATGAGATTATCTTAAACGAAAAGAAAGCTCCTACTTTAATAAAAGCAGGAGCTTTCTTTATATTCTTCGCGTACTTTTTCGTACAATCAATTCAGGTTTTAGTATTTCGATTTTTTTACCACAATCATTATTTTGAACGATTTCATGTATGATTTGAGTTGCACGCTTGCCAATTTCATTGACTGGCTGTCGAACTGTCGTAAGCGGTACTTCTAAAAATGATACAAAATCAATATCATCATAACCCGCAAGTGAAATATCCTCTGGCACGGACAAACCGGCTTCTTTTATACCTGACAATGCACCCATAGCTGAAAAATCATTAGAGGCAAAAATGGCTGTTACTTTTTTATCAGCTAAATATAAACCACCAGCTTTTCCCTTATCAAAAGAATAATCACCAAAGTAAATTAAATCATCTCTAAGAGGCAAATTATAATCTTTCATCGCCTGTTTATAACCATTTAAACGTTGTCTTGCATCATCGAGCACTAACGGCCCTGTTATGCATCCTATATTTTTATGACCAAGCTGAATTAAATGTTGCGTTACCATATAGGCACCTTCAAAATGATTTACACTGACTTTATATTTGCCGATATTAAACATATCGCGGTCAATTAAACAATACGATATATTATTATCCTCTAAAAATTGCAGTGTTTTTCTCTCTTCTTCTTCTGTACTACGTGCCGCTATGCTCAAAAAAATTCCATCAACCATGTAATCACAGAGCATTTTCAAATGGCGCATCTCTTGTTCATAGTTATTATTTGTATTGCAAATAAGCAAATTCCAGCCAAATTTATGACATTCATCTTCTAATACCTTAGCCGTATAAGAAAAAAATTGATTGCGTATATCAGGCAATACAAAACCAACTATATTACTTGTCTTTTTTACTAAACCTACTGCCATTTTATTAGGGCGATAACCCATTTCTTCTGCCGCTTTATTGATAATTGAACGTGTTTCAAGTGGTATATGAGAGGCTTTATTATTTAGAGCTAACGATATAGTTGTTATAGAAAAACCCGTTTTTTTAGCTATATCTTTAATTGTAACACGCGATTTCATTATACCATTGCCCCTTTATTATGTATTTCACAAGCTTTCACAATTATTATATCAATTCACATTTAAAACAGAATAATACTCTATGCTAAATAAAGCTAAATTTTAACTTTAAATACATAAAGTATTACCCTGTTTATTTATGTTATTTATTTATTAATGATATAACGTGTCTTTTTATATTATATTAAACTTACTTAGCCTAATCAATATACTTCTTTAGCTTGTGGAATAGCTACGGCTGCGC
The DNA here is from genome assembly GCF_900187035.1 of Megamonas hypermegale. Taxonomy (NCBI): domain Bacteria; kingdom Bacillati; phylum Bacillota; class Negativicutes; order Selenomonadales; family Selenomonadaceae; genus Megamonas; species Megamonas hypermegale. The sequence continues at coordinate 337,428 of NZ_LT906446.1, read as the reverse complement.
CTTTACGCGTAACAGTTATCGCAGAAGCTTTTGTAGCTATCTGCATACATTCTCTAGCGGTTTTTCTTTGCTGTTTAAGTGCTATAAAATACCCTGTAAAAGTATCACCTGCAGCTGTTGTATCCACAGCATTCACTTTGCATGCAGGTACAAAAAATTGTTCATCTTTATAGTGATAATATGCACCTTTATCGCCAAAAGTCAAAACGGTTTCTAAGTCCGGATATTTAATGGATAATTCTTGCAAAATATCTGCAACTTCTTCTTTGCCACTTAAATAAGCGCCTTCATGTTCATTTACAAATATACCATTTAATGAAGCAATATCGTATTTTTCTAAAGCTTCATTTATCGGCGATGGATTTAAAAATATCTTCATATTTTTTTCTTTAGCTTGTTTGATAATATAATCGATATTAGAAATTTCATTTTGCAAAATCAAAATATCATCTGCACCGAAATTATCCAATACTTCATCTATATATTTTTTATCCACAGCATAATTAGCACCATGATATAAAATAATGCAATTTTGTCCAGTTTTATCCACTTGAATAATCGCTTGGCCACTACTTATATCAACTGTTTTTATCAAAGAAATATCCACGCCATTTTCTTTTAATGTATCAAGTAATATTTCTCCATCTTTACCGATGCAACCAGCATGATATACATTTCCACCAGCTTTAGCAATAGCAATTGATTGATTTAAACCTTTTCCGCCCACATTTTCAGCAAAACTCAATGAATCAATCGTTTCGCCACCTTTAACAATGCTATCAACAGCATACACTTTATCAATATTTAAAGAACCAAAATTTAAGATTTTCATGCCAAAACCTCCTTTAAATCATATTATCATTTTAAACCAGTTGTAACAGAAAAATATTTTGTTTCATTTGGTTTTAACATAATTAGATGCCCCGCTTTTTTCGCAGCCAAAAATCCCTCTGGTCTACTTGTTGCAGGAATAATGAATGAAGAAACTTGCTGGTCGCCATTGTACATAATCCAGCGTATAGCATGCTTAAATTGTTCAGTAGAAAAAGTTGTTTCAAAAGTATAACCTTGTGGTGAACGAATTTGTGCATTTACAAAGTCTGTATATTCATCGATATCATCTGCTAAAAATACAATTTCTGTATTATATAATTCAGGATTGCCCAATTTTGTCAAAGTTTGTCCATTAGCTTGCATTTTCTTTAACTCATCCGTATAAACAAACCAATCTTTTGACGGTTTTATATGACTTGGGATGCTTTCGCGCAATTTAAATGCACTATCTGGAATATTAGCGAAAAGCTCACCTTTATCAACATAAGCATAATTAATATGACAAATATATTGTAGTGGCATTTCGATACTTGTCGTATTTTTAACTTGCATACCAATTGTCATTTTACTGTCTTTAGCTTTTAAGCAAACATGCGGACGAGCTATATATCTAAAACCAAAGCCTTGACAATATTCATATTCGCCCCAAATAGTTACACTATCTTCATCAATTTCAAGCCATACTTTATCCATATCAGCACAGCAAAATTCACCATGCATAGGGTGAGTATCTTCTGATGATGGACAACCACTAGCAAGTATTCCTGAATGAAAAGCAAAGCAACCATACGTATCAAGCATATTATGTGTGCGTCTTGGCTGAGAAAACATATTTTTCATCGTTAAATCTATGCCCTCAAATTCAGCACGCCAAATAATCTGTCCCATATATGGAAGAACTACTATTTTACCGCGTGAATTAGTAAGTTCTATTGCTTCTACTCCTGAAGGATAACGAAATAATTTTACCTTAAATTCATCATTTTGTAAAAAACTTGTTGCTGTTTCTGAAAAATATTCCCGTTTTAAAAATATTTCAGTTTTTACCATATAAACTCCTCTAAAAAAATCAATTTTATCGTTCAATTTTTATCTTATGATAAAAATAATATCCTATATACGCAAAACAGAAGAAATTGACAATGAATGAAAATTGCATTGAACCTGTTGTATCTGAAACAAAACCCTGTATTGCTGGCATAACTGCACCACCGATAATGGACATAACAATGATAGCACCTGCTGTTTCAGTGTATTTTTTCTCTACAGATTTTAACGTTTCAGCATAAATAGTTGCCCAGCAAGGACCAAGTAAAATACTGATAGCTACAGCAGCATAAATAGCTGTTAAATTAGGCATGAATGCCACATATAAAATTAAAATGCAACCAATTATAGAATATGCTAATAACACTTTGTTAACAGAGAACTTCGTCATCAAAAAGTTAGCAACAAATTTGCCTACAAAGAAACAAGCAAAACTAAATACCATAAAATCTGCTGCTTCACGTTCATTAATATGTGGAATTAAAACAAGTGCTAAACGAATTGTAAACGACCAAACAGCTACCTGCATACCTACATATAAGAACTGTGCTAAAATACCTTTTTTGAACAAATTATTTCCTGCAAGATATTTTAAAGTTTCACCTAAAGAAACTTTTGCTACTGTATTATCAACAGCTGATTTAACTTTACATTTAGGATATTTAGTGATTAAAAATAATATAAATACTGCTACAAGAACACAAATAATAATTTTATACGGTTCCAAAGTATGTTGAAGCATTTGCAATCTAAACATATGCACTTGTTCTGGACTGAGCTGTGCCATTTGTGAAGCTAAACTATCGCCTTCTTGAAACACAAGATATTTACCAAGTAAAATACCAGATGCTGAACCAATTGGTTGAAATGTTTGGCTAATATTTAAACGAAGTGTAGAATATTTACGTGGACCAAGCATTGTACTATACGTATTTGATGCTGTTTCTAAAAATCCAAGACCAATAGCCATAGCAAAGATAGCTACAAGAAACATCGTATATGTTGCCATCATTGAAGCTGGAAAAAATAAACTACAGCCACCGATAAAAAAGATAAGACCAACCATAATTGCTAATTTATATGTTGTTTTACGAATTACAACAGAAGCTGGAATAGAAATCAAAAAATACCCGCCATAAAAAGCACTCTGTACTAAAGCACTAGCAAAATCACTTAAAGTAAAAATAGATTTAAACTGCGTAATTAAAATATCATTAAGGCTTGCTGCTCCTCCCCATAAAGCAAACAAACAAGATAACAATACGAATTGAAATATCGGGGTTCTGTTTAAATAACCATCATCATATTGAATTAATTTAGCCATAATTTCTACGCTCTCTTTCTTTATAAAATACTACATAAAATTAACTGTTCGAATAAATTTTAAATCTATTCTTCACCTTTACCTACATTAAGTAAAACGTTTTACTTAATGCACAAAAATAAAAAGCAATTTTCAATTTTATTAATAAAACGTTTTACTAAAATCAACATTGATATAATAACATGTAAATTAACTCTAGTCAATATTTTTCGAATATTTTTATTGAACATTTTTTAGATATGATGAATTGTCAATCCAAGTGCGACACTTCTTTTAAAAATAAATTAAATGGATTATCCCAATTTAAACATTTTCTTGGTCTACTATTTAATAATATTAATTTTTTTATTAAATCATCATTAGATATTTGTCCTAAATCTGTTTTCTTTGGATAATATTCTCTTAATAACCCATTTGAATTTTCGTTACTACCTCTTTGCCATGCTGCATAAGCATCTGCAAAATATACTTTTATATTTAATTTTTCTACTTCTTTGTAACATGCAAATTCTTTTCCTCTATCTGTTGTAAATGTTTTTAATGCCTTTTTTGGTAGTACTTTCACTAACTTTTTTGTTGCTTTTAGCATTGATGGGGCTGTTCTATCTTTTATTTTTATTGCCACATAAAATCTTGTTTTTCTTTCTACAAATGTTGCTAAACAAGCTTTAGCTTTTCCTCTACTAGATACTATGGTATCTAACTCCCAATGTCCAAAAGTTTTTCTACTTTTTACATCTTTTGGTCTAGTTGTAATACTGTTTCCTATTAAGAATTTACCACGTGTTTCCTTTTTTCTACGTTTTCCTTTATGTCGTAAATTCTTAAGTGAAATACCTTTTAATTTACCAATATAAATCCAATTATAAATAGTTTTAAAGGAGAGTTTACCATTTAAAAGTGCATTAGAAATCTGTTCTGGAGACCAATTTTCATGTAATTTTTCAGAAATAAGATTAGAAAGAAATTCATTATATTTACTAGAGTGAGAAGAATTTTTACGACGTTCAAGATATTTATTGTGAGCAGATGTAGAGACATATTCATTTTCAAATTTATTACGAGATAGTTCTCGAGCAATAGTAGAATGATGGCGATGCAAAAATTTAGCAATAAAACGAGTAGAATAACCTAAAATAGAAAGAACCTCTATACGAATACGTTCAGATATGGTAAGATGATGATAGCTCATTATGAATTTTCCTTTCGTGTAGGTTTTGTGTAGCAACTTTATTTTACACGAAAATTCATAATGAGTTTTTTATTTTTTTAGGTGTCGCACTTCATTATACAATCCATCATATAAAAACAATATATGTGCCATAGATATAAAAATCTAATGACACTATATATTATTTTTTGTACTAAATAACAATAATATATAACAAATAATTGACAATACAACGTAACATAAGGTCAATTGTGTTAAATTAAATAAATACGCTATTTGACTCACAATAAAATTAGGTATCGCTGCTCCACTGTAAGCAATAACATAAATCAAAGATAAAACACCTGCACGGTCTTTTATATTCGTTACATCTAAAATACTTTTCATACTACCTGTAAACATAATTCCTTCAAATATTCCCGCTAAAATATTAACAACGAAATAATAAATTATATTATCGCTGAATAAACAAATATACAATAATGATAAAGAAATTACAAAACCTAGCATACCATATCTTTGAGCTTTAACAGCAGTAATACTTTTAGCCAAGGCTGCACCCAAAGCAATCGGTGCAATAAATGATATGAACACCATCGAAGCGATAAACGTATCAGATAAATTAAAAATTTGTGTAGCTATACTAGCACTATAAGCTTGATAAAATCCACCGATTGACCAACCTGCTATAAAAGTCATACCCGCAGGAAATAACAATTTTCTAATATTACGCGGTGCTTTTATTTGAGGTATAAAGGATTTTAAAATGCCTCTTTGATACGGCATCGTTTCCTTGCTGAAAAAAATCAAAATAAAACATAGTAGCATACTTGCAATCAATGATATAAAAATAAAATTTAAATCATCCGCCCAAAATTGTGTAATAAATCCGCAACCAATCGCACCAACTGCTAAACCTAAATTTGGTCCAGCACTACTGATAGATGTTGCTATACCTTTTAATTTTTCAGGTTCATTATCTATAATAAATGCTATTACACTACTAGAAGCAAGACCACATGACAAACCTTGCACAAATCTACCTAAAAATAAAAATTCTGTACTATTTATAAATACAAACGATAAACAACCTAATATACCTAAAAATAATACAATATAAATGGCAATTTTTCTACCACAAAAATTAGAAATACGTGCTAGAAAAATCAAAGCTATAACTGTACCGATAAAATACATAACAGCTGTAAATGATAATTGTCCCTTTGTTAAATTCAACAATTCCGTGTAATTAGCATATAACGGAATTGGTGCTGCCGATGCCGCAAATAATATTATCAAACTTATTACCGAACCTATAAAACCAAGAAATTGCATTATAAAACCTCCTCTAAAATAAGATACTGCTTGAAGTTTACTCCAAGTCAATAAAAAAAGACTTTAAAAACTGAATTTCATCAGTAATTAAAGCCTTTTTACGTTATTTTATATCAGAAAATTAAATATGCAAGAAATAAGGATATAATCGTAGAAGCTATGAGTGATACCATGCCTGGTATTAAATAACTATGATTAAATCCAAAGCGACCTATCTTAGTTGTACCTGTACGGTCAAAAGCAACACAACTGATTTGTGCTCCACCAGGGATGATAAATACAGCACATGTAGCAGGAATTAAACCAACTAATACTTCAGCAGGTAAACCTAATGATACACCAATTGGCATTAATGCCACGGCTGTTGCTGCTGGACTATAAAGTACCATAGAAGTTACAAATAACATTGCACCAAAAAGCATTGGATGTTGAATTAATGTTTGAGCAAAAACATCTGTTATAAAATCTAAATGAGTTCCAAAGAAAGTATCCGTCATCCAAGAAATACCTAAAATACCTACAGCGCCAACAAGACCAGATTTAAAAACTGAACCTGAATCAAGTTTATCACGCGGTACACGGCAAGCTACCATGATTATAGCACCTGTAGCTAGCATTGTAATTTGTAAAAGAGTAGGTACAGAAATCGGTTTTCCGCCCGGACCAATATTGGGCAATAAATTGGGATGAGAAGTCAGTCCTACGATAATAATAATTGCTAATAAAAAAATTGCTACTGAAACTTTTGCAGATGTTGTAGCTGTATTAGAATTTCTTTCCAATACATAATTTTCCTGAAATTGTCCTGTAGCCACACGGCGTTTAAATTCTGGGTCATCCGCAAGTTCTGCACCACGTTTATAAACAAATAAACAACCAATTAATACACCTAAAAGACAAGCAGGTATAGTCACAGCTAAAAGGGTAAGTGGTGTAACACCAATAGAGGCAGTAATAGCAATCATGGCAGCAGCTATTGCACTTGTAGGACTAGCACAAACAGCCATATTAGAAGCAATTACTGACATGGACATTGCACGTTCAGGACGTACTTTTGCATTAATTGCAATTTCTGCAATAACTGGATATACCGAAAAAGCAACATAAGATGTACCACAAATAACTGTAAATATGTAGGACACTAATGGGCCTAAAAAAGTAATAGCACTAGGTTTTTTTCGCAGTATTTTTTCGGCCATAGATATCATATAATCAAGACCGCCTGCACCTTGCAATAAAGACACACATGTAATAACAGTCATGATAATAAATACTACGCTTGTTGGCATTTCTCCAACAGGAAGACCAAAGCCCAAAGTCAAAATAGCAAGACCAAAACCGCCTGCCACGCCAAGACCAATTCCACTAAATCGCCCACCAATCGCCAAACAAATGACAATAACAGCAAGCTCAAGCCAAAAACTTATAATTTTAATCAGCCTCTTTTCTTTATTTTAATAATTTTATATTTATACATAATATCATAAAAAATCTAAAGCTTCAATAAAGCTATTAAAAATACAAAAAAGCCCACAACCATATGATTGTGAGCTTTGTATTCTCTTTGTAATCGAAAAGATTAACGTTTGGAGAACTGGGATGCTTTACGAGCTTTTTTGAGACCGTATTTACGACGTTCTTTTTCACGTGGGTCACGTGTTAAGAAACCAGCTTTTTTAAGAGCAGGACGAAGTTCAGCATCGAGTTCTAATAAAGCACGGGAAATGCCGTGACGAATTGCGCCAGCCTGACCGGAAGGGCCACCACCCTGAACGTTAGCGATAACATCATATTTATCAGCTGTTTCAGTTAAGTTAAGAGGCTGTTTTACAATTAAGTCTAAAGTTTTAATACCGAAATATTCATCAATATGACGGCCATTAATTACAACGTTGCCTTCACCTGGAACCAGACGAACTCTAGCAACTGAAGTCTTTCTGCGGCCTGTGCCGTAGTAGGATACTGCCATTTTATTGTTCCTCCTTCCAAGTATTATCTAATATTTAATTCCAAAACTTCTGGTTTTTGAGCTGCATGTGGATGTTCAGGACCAGCATAAACGCTGAGTTTTCTGTACATCTGAGCACCTAATTTATTTTTAGGAAGCATGCCGCGAACTGCCATTTCTACAACTTTTTCAGGTTGAGTCTGGAGCATTTTTTGAGGAGTTACGAAAGTTGTTCCTCCTGGATATCCAGAATGACGGAAATATGTTTTATCAGTTAATTTTTTACCGCTGAATACCACTTTATCAGCGTTAACTACGATGACATAATCACCAGTGTCAACATGCGGTGTGAATGTTGGTTTATGTTTACCGCGAAGTACTTTTGCAACTTCAGCAGCTAATCTACCTACTGTCTGGCCTTCAGCGTCAACTACGAACCATTTACGTTCAACATTTGCTGCGTTTGCCATGAAAGTTGTTTTCACTTGTATATCCCTCCCTGTACAATTTTCAACTATTTTTCAATTAATTTTTTTAGCAATAGATGTCCTTTGCACGGTTCCGGGGCTAGTGGAAGCCGTCATCGAACGTCATACGAAAATATTTTAATGTAAATGACATGTAAAGTCAAGCATTTTTGTAAAATAAATTTTTAAAATATCTATTAATACCTAATTTCATATTAATAGAGGTATAATATATGTAATTTACTACACTTGTTAAAATGTACCTATTATATGTATTTAAATCAAAAATTTGTATATTTAACCGATATTAATCGATTGTAAACAATACATATTTCTAATCAAAAGTAAATAATAATATTCTACTTATTATAATAATGTAATTTTTGAGGTGATACCATGAAAAAATTCATTTTAATTCCTGATTCTTTTAAAGGTACAATGTCTTCTGAATCTATTTGTACTACTATGGAAAAAGTCATAAAAAAACATCTGCCTAATTCTAAGATTATAAGTATTCCTGTGGCTGATGGTGGCGAAGGAACAGTTGATGCTATGCTCAAAATCTCCGGTGGCACTAAAAAATTCATCACTGTAAAAGGACCTTATATGGAAGATATTTCTTCTTTTTACGGCCTTTTGCCCGATAAAACCGCTATTATAGAAATGGCTGCTGCTGCTGGACTGCCTTTAGTAAAAAATAATCTTCATGCTGAACGCACTTCTACTTATGGTGTAGGCGAATTAATAAAAGATGCTATAGATAACGGAGCCACTAAAATTTTATTAGGCTTAGGCGGAAGTGCTACAAATGACGGCGGTTGTGGAATGGCAGCTGCTCTTGGCATAAAATTTACAAATAAAAATGGTGAAGCTTTCATTCCTATTGGAAAAACGCTGCAAGATATTTACCATATTGATATTGCTTCATTTAAAGAAAAATATTCTGATGTACAATTTTCCGCTATGTGTGATATAACAAACCCACTTTGTGGCATAAATGGTGCAGCTTATGTCTTCGCCCCGCAAAAAGGCGCAGATAAAAAAACAGTAGAACTTTTAGATAAAGGATTACATCATTTGGCACAAATAATTAAAAATGATTTAAATAAAGATGTAGAAAATATACCTGGTGCTGGAGCTGCTGGTGGCATGGGAGCAGGTGTTGTCGGCTTTTTTAATGGACAACTTCAAAGTGGCATAAATTCCATTTTAAATTTAGTAAAATTTGACCAATTAATCAAAGACGCTGATTATGTATTTACAGGTGAAGGAAAAATCGATAATCAATCCATTCAAGGAAAAGTCATCAGTGGCATTGCAGATTACACAAAAAAATATAATATTCCTTTAATCGCTATAGTTGGCTGTATAGATGATGATATTGATAAACTTTACACTGCCGGTGTAACTGCTGTTTTTAGCATCAATACTAAACCGTTACCTTTTGAAGAGGCTATCAAATACAGTGAAAAAAATCTAGCCATAACAATGGATAATTTAATACGTATCCTGAAATAATAGCCTATCTACTCCAATATATTAACATAAATATATTGGAGTTTTTTATAAAAATAAAACTTAATTACAACTATTGTCATACAACTTTTGCATATTAATCATTTTATGACTTGTCATTTTTATAAAATTGATGTATACTATCAGAAGTATATTTGTCTTTTTAAATTTATTTATTTAAAGGGGATGTATTATTTGTTAAGTCGTATTGGAAAAAAATATTTAGAAATGGCTTTAATAAAGCTTATCATTGTCGGCCTTATCGTCGGTATAGCTATAGCGCTCGTAGTTCCGGCGGCAGTTCCGGCCGTATCTATTTTAGGTGATATCTTTGTACGTGCATTGAAAGGTATCGCGCCTGTACTCGTATTTATTCTCGTCATGAACGCCATGGCGCAGAGAAAAGCGGATGCCAACGGTTCGATGAAGCCGATTATCCGTCTGTATATTTTCGGCACGTTCTTTGCTTCGCTGGTCGGCGTGTGCATGTCGTTTTTGTTCCCGACAGTATTGCAGCTGCAGGTTGCCGATACTACCGTTGCTCCGCCGAGCGGTATTATTGAAGTTGTAAAAAATCTGGTGCTCAGTGTTGTGGACAACCCTGTCAATGCTATCGTTAATGCCAACTATATCGGTATTCTGGCATGGGCTATTCTTGCCGGTATTGCACTTCATCACGCTTCCGACAATACGAAAGCAATGGTGGATGATTTTGCGCAGGCTGTTACGAAAATCGTACAGTGGGTTATCCGCCTGGCTCCGTTCGGTATCATGGGTCTTGTTGCCAACTCCGTCGGCACAAGCGGTCTCGGTGCGCTTTTGGGTTATGTTCAGCTGCTCGGCGTACTGCTCGGTTCGTTCTTCCTCGTAGCTCTCGTTATGAACCCGCTTATCGTATTTCTGCACACTCGCCGCAATCCGTATCCGCTCGTATTTGCTACACTGCGTGAAAGCGGTTTGTACGCTTTCTTTACCCGCAGTTCCGCAGCCAATATTCCGGTAAATCTTTCCTTATGCAAACGTCTTGGATTAAATGAAGATATTTACTCTATTTCCATTCCGCTCGGTGCTACTGTAAACATGGCCGGCGCAGCTATCACGATTGCCGTTCTGTCACTGGCAGCTGCCAATACACTCGGCGTTCATGTGGATTTGCCTACAGCACTGCTTCTCTCCATCGTTGCTACGGTAGGCGCTTGCGGTGCTTCCGGCGTTGCCGGCGGTTCGCTGCTCCTCATTCCTGTTGCCTGCGCTTCTTTCGGTATCAGCAATGATATTGCAATGCAAGTTGTAGGTGTTGGCTTTATCATCGGTGTTCTTCAAGACTCCTGTGAAACTGCACTTAACAGTTCTAGTGATGTACTCTTTACAGCTACAGCAGAATTCTCTGCTCGCGCTAAAGAAGGTACTCTTGAAGTAGCTGATATGGTTCCTCATAATCGTGCTTAATATATAAAAATAAATATAAAGAAAAACCTCAGGATTTTCCTGAGGTTTTTTTATTGCTCAATTATACAATTTGGAATAAATAAAATTTAAGATAATACGTTTCTGGTATGCCAAATACAATAGGATGGTCTGGTGATTGTTGGCGTGCTTCAATTTGACGCAATGTTATTTTAGCATCACTTGCTGCTTCATGAAGCATTTTTAAAAATAAATCTTCTTTCATGAAATGAGAGCAAGAGCAAGTTGCCAAATATCCGCCACGTGGCAAAAGCTTCATAGCGCGTAAATTTATATCTTTATATCCACGATAAGCATTCGTCACTGTAGCATGAGATTTTGTAAAAGCTGGTGGGTCTAAGATTATAAAGTCGTAATCCTTATTCTTTTCTTCGATTAATTTAGTGAGCAAATTGAATACATCAGCTTTAATCGCTTTAACATTAGTTAAACCATTCATCTCAATATTTTTTGTCGTCATATCTACAGCTTCCTGAGAAATATCTACAGCTATAACAGATTTTGCCCCTCCCATTGCCGCATTTAATGCAAAAGCGCCTGTATGTGTAAAGCAATCTAATACATTTCTGCCTTTAGCTATATGAGATACAGCACGACGGTTGTATTTTTGGTCAAGGAAAAATCCTGTCTTTTGTCCATTTTCTACATCCACATTGTATTTTATGCCGTTTTCTGTGATTACAAGTGTAGTGTGTTCTTTGCTTTCATCAAATAATGGACTTTTATAAAAGCCTTTGTATTCTTCCATACCTTCAAGCTTGCGAATTTTTACATCATTACGTTCATATAAGCAATTAATTTCTTCGCCATAGCTGCGCATTATTTCAATTATCTTTGTAAAAATGATATCCTTGCGCTGTTCAATACCTAAAGATAAAACTTGCGCTACTAATACATCTTCAAATCTATCTACAGTAAGTCCTGGAAAATTATCAGCTTCGCCAAAGATTAAACGGCAACTGTTAAAATCTTCACCCATGACTTGGCGACGATAATCCAGTGCATATTGCACTCTACGCTGCCAAAAAGCTTCATCAAATTTATCATTGGCATTTGTCGATATAATACGCACGCGAATTTTAGAATTATCATTGATAAAGCCTGTACCTAAGTATTTATCTTTACTGCTGTACACATCAACTAAATCACCATTTTGATACGTACCATCTACATTAGTTATTTCATCACAAAATACCCATGGATGACCATGACGAGCAGCACGTTCTCCTTTCGGTGTTATTTTTATTTTCGTAAATTCTCTCATCTTTCATATCCTTTTCTAAAAAACTATTAAATTTTATCCTCTAAATACGCATAAGCTGCATTTACGCCATCAACTGCAGCGCTCATAATTCCGCCAGCATAGCCAGCGCCTTCACCTATTGGATAAAAACCTGCTACATTGATTGACATGTAGTTATCACGATTGCGCACAATTCTACATGGAGCAGATGAACGCATTTCTACACCTGTCATTATAACTTTTTCATCAGCAAAACCATGAATTTTTTTATCAAAATACGGCAAAGCTTCTTCTAACATTTCAGTGGTAAAATTTGGCAAACAATCATGTAAATCACAAAGCGTGATACCAGGTTTATACGTAGGCTCAGTTAAGAAATTATCAGAACCTGTTTTATGCTGTAAAAAGTCGCCAACAGTCTGCACAGGTGCATGGTAATTTTTACCGCCACAGATAAATGCCATTTCTTCATAATGACGCTGGAAAGCGATACCATCTAAAACATTATGACCGAAATCATCAGGCGTTACATTTACAAGCAAAGCACTATTTGCTATACCTGAATCACGTTTATAATTACTCATACCATTTACGACAACGCGACCTATTTCAGAAGCAGCAGCTACTACTTGTCCACCAGGACACATACAGAACGAATATACACTGCGTCCTTTCTGCTTATTATTATACGTTACAGCATAATCTGAAACGGGCAATATTGGATTTCCTGCATCTACTCCGTATTGTGATTTATCTATTAAATCCTGCGGATGTTCTATGCGCACACCAACAGCAAACGGTTTTGCCTGCATGGATAAACCTTTGTCAAACAACATTTTATACGTATCACGAGCACTATGCCCAATACCGAAGAATACTTCTGAACAATCGTATTTATCCTTATGATTTATTTCTACACCGACAACAGCATCATTTTTTATGATTATATCTGTAACCAATGAATTAAAATGTATTTCACCGCCAAGTGAAATTATTTTTTTACGTATGTTTTTTACAACTGTTCGCAATATATCTGTACCGATATGTGGTTTATGCAAATATTTTATTTCTGCTGGTGCACCTGCTTCTACAAAGGCATCTAATACATCGCTGATTTTACTATCGTTTATACGTGTTGTCAATTTTCCATCAGAGAAAGTACCTGCTCCGCCTTCGCCAAATTGCACATTGGAATTTTTTTTAAGCGCTCCACCTTGCCAAAAATCTTCAATATCGCGATGGCGTGTATCTACATCAGCACCTCGTTCAAAAACAATAGGCGCATAGCCATTTTTTGCCAAAGTTAATGCACTAAACATTCCAGCTGGTCCAAAACCTACAATAATCGGTCTATATTTACTTACTTTCGTAGGCTTTATAACTTCAGTCTTTTCTGCTGAAATTATTTCCACATTTTTATCATGTCTTAATTTAGCAAGTACCTTTTTTTCTGCTAAATTTACTTTTACATTTAAAATATATACAAAGTTTATCGGTGCTCCCTTATATCGTCTGGCATCGATGCCTTTACGCACAATTACCACCTCAGAAATCGCCTGAGGTGGTAATTTTAAACGCTTAGCTACCAAAACATCAATAGGAGATACATCATTAAATGGTACGTTAAAATTCTTTATTCTTATCATTTGTATTTCCTCTATTAATTTTTTGTATTATCTGTTTCCTTTGTTACAGTATGACTTGTAGTGTCTGTATCTTTTTTCATTATATCTACAGTAACAGTAACTTCTTGAATAGAAGCCGTAACTCCATCTGGTATTAATAATTTAACAGTTTTCTTCGTTGGTTGAGTCATTTCCGCTAAAGAAATATTTTCTGTTGCAAGATATGTCATATTACCAATTATATCAATATTGCCACTAACTTCAATCTTTTCTGGTTCAACTCGAACTGATTTTAAAATATAATCATTCGATAAATCAGACATCAAAGTTGGTTTAACATCAATGATTTTCGTATTTAAACCACGTGCTAAAATTATAGAAACATCGACAGTTTTTGGTAAAAGACGTACACCTTCAATTTCTTTATCTTTATCATTTACAGCAATAAGTGGTACAGTTACACTGAAATTATCCGTATTGCCGTTAACTCCAATATACCCTACAGCTGCTGTAACTTGATTTAAGATGCTAACAGGTCCTTCAATAGTTATATCTTGTAAAGATTGGTCAACGCTTGCTACTACCTTTCCATCACCAGGAATACCCGATAAATTCAAACGAACAGGAATTTGCTTTTGTTCAATCTTATCTACATTTAAAGCCACTTTAGTTGGCCCAACTGAAACAAGTTCAAATCCACTCGGTAAAACAGTCTGTACTTGTAATTCATGTGTGCCACTTTCTACACCATTCAAATCTACATAAGCCTTAAAATTAGTTTCATCTACATTAGAAAATAATGAACGCGGAGCACGTACTCTCACCTTTACAGTCTCCACATCTTTGGAAATCTGATATCCTTCAGGAGCATTAGCTATGCTGATTGGTACAGTATACGTATTTTCTATCTGTGGATTTTGGTCATTCATAACGAAAATCCAGCATCCAATCGCAACAATTAATGCTAAACATTTTTCAGGAAGATTTTTTCTAAAAAAATTTATCATTTCTTCTGCCTCCATTTTAAGACCACATCTTGAATTGTCGTTTTACGAGGTGAAAAGATTGGCATTAAATACTGTTTTAATTGGTCAGCGTCTAAATGACGATAAATGCGTCCCGATTCTGCTACTGAAACAGTTCCTGTTTCTTCACTAACAATGACGATTACAGCATCACACTGTTCAGAAAGACCAATAGCTGCACGATGACGAGTACCTAATTCTGTACTAAGTGACCGATTATCTGTAAGTGGCAATAAACAACCAGCAGCAATAAGACGATTACCTCGAATAACTGCTGCTCCATCGTGTAGAGGTGTGTTGGGAATAAATACATTTAGTAAAAATTCAGATGAAACTATACCATCTATTTGAATACCACTAGCACAGATATCATTTAAACCTATATTGCGCTCTAAAACAATTAGAGCTCCCGTTTTTGTAGATGACATTTTCATAACTGCTGTTGTCAATTCGGATACAAGGGAACGGGCTTCTTCATAATTTAATAGCATTGAATGTTTAAAAAATCTACCTTCACCAATGTGTTCTAACGCTCTACGCAATTCTGGCTGAAAAACGATAGGTAATGCTACAAATAACAATGTAACGATTTTTTGTAAAAGCCAATTTATCGCATGTAACTCTAACCAACTTGTTACTATGGTTAAAACCAATAAAACTAACAAGCCTTTTGTCAAAGTTATTGCTCTTGTATTTTCTACCATTTTATATACGCGATATAAAATAAAAGCTACTATTAATATATCAACGATATCCAATATACCAATGGTTTTTATAAGACCTTGTATCTGTATCAGCATATAAAAATTCCCCTATCCATAAAGCTAAAAGTTAATTTATATAATATTCTACACGAATTAACAAAAATCCTTGTCTGTACTTAATTATAATTATCTGCATAAATTTGTAAAGTCAAATTACATTTTATACTATCATTTTCTACAAACATCGTGCCTTGCTGAATAGTTGTTACAAATTGGAATAAACTTACACTGCGCAAAAACGATAATAATGAAAAATAATCTCCTTGCAAAGCTACATCAATATTTTGTATAGCTAAATTATCCTGCATTTTACTAGGCTGTATTTTTAATAAAGTTATCTTTACATTCGATAACTGTGCCACATCTCCTAATTTTGATACTAATTCATCAGTTATCAATTTTTCGGGCAATTTTTGATTTAATATCATGAGATTGGTGTTTAATTGTTTTTGATACATATTTAAATCATCATTATGTAGCGCTATAAAATTTGCCATCTCATTTAATTCGTAATTTTGCTGTTTTATTTGCTCATTCATCTGATTTATAGAACCTGATAATGGTTTATATACGCAAAAAAACATCATCATTAACCATGCAAATATAATGCCGATTGCCATAATTGCATATTTATAATCTCGTTTAGTCATATCAATTAACCTCATCAAAATAAAATGAAAAATCAATTAAATTATCTGCTTCATTTAATTTTGTATCGTTTATTTTTATATTTTTGATAAATTTTATCTGTTCAAGCTGGGTTTTATATGACGATATAGCTGCATAATTTTTGGATTTACCACTTAATATTATTTTATTATCTTTAACATCTACATTCATGAGTTTCACATCTGCTAAAGTATTTGTACCTAGATTTACCATTAACGGATAAAATTTCACATCTTTTTTATATATCGTTTTCAGTACATTTTGTTTTCGTTTAATCGTATTTTCTTGCTGTTTAAGCTCGTTTCTGAACCTCCTACGACTAAAGTCGCAGGGTTCTCGGTCAAGTATTCTAACGAATACAGTATCTCCGAGCTATCCCCATAGTTCCTACGGTTCTTGTATATGTTATTCAAGATTAAGCTATGTTTAATATTCTTAACCCTTCATCTCTAATATTTATAGCTGCATTTACATCTCTATCGTGATGTGTTTTACATTTAGGACAGTTCCACTTTCTAACATTTAAATCTTTTACTTCAGTATTTTTGTATCCACAAACATGACATAATTGGCTTGAAGGATAAAATTTATCTATTTTGACAATAACCCTGCCAAACCATTTGGCTTTATATGTTAGTTGTCTCATAAACTCTGACCAACTGACATCAGCTATATTTCTTGCTAATTTATGATTTTTCATCATGTTTTCAACTTGCAAATCTTCAAGACAGATTACATCGTAGTTTCTGATAAGTTGACATGTTACTTGATGTAGTAAATTGCGTCTTTGATTGGCAATTCTATCATGCAATTTAGCTACTTTTACTCTAACCTTTTCCCAATTTGAACTTCCTTTTGTTTTTCGAGAAAGCTCTCTTTGGAGTTTAGCTAATCTAGTCAATGATTTCTGCAAGTATTTAGGATTATTATATTTTACTGCATCTGAGGTTATGACAAAATCCTTTATTCCTAAATCCAAACCGACATATTTATTCGTTTTGATGAATTCAGGTTGAGGCAGGTCTGTACAACATAGTGCAACGTAATATTTTCCACTAGGAGTCTGTGATACTGTCGCACTTAAAATCCTACCTTCTATTTGGCAATATTTATCTCTTATTTTTATCTTACCTATTTTAGGTAATTTTATTTTATTTCCTAAAAATACAATGTTGTTATTTGTCATATTTGTTTTGTACGATTTATACCGATTCTTTTTAGATTTGAATTTAGGAAAGCCTGCTTTTTGTTTATTAAAAAAGTTTTTATAAGCTGTATCTAAATTCTTTAAAGCATTTTGTAAAGAGGATTTATCTGGTTCTTTAAGCCACTTTTTTTCTTTTTTTAATTGAGTAAGCTCTTTTGAGCATTCATTATAACCTATATTTTTCTTATTTTGTTCATATGCTTTAATTCTTCTATCTAAAAAGTGATTATATACAAAACGTACACAGCCAAAAGTTTTTTGAAGTAAACTTTCTTGTGTTTTATTAGGGTATATCCTAAATTTATAAGCTTTTTCCATAATAAACACTTACTCTTTCTTCTAATTAATGAATAAATATATCCTTTACCACGTATTACTTCCATACTATCATTTAATATAATCATGACATATGTATAGCAATATAACAAGTGTTTATATATTAACTGCCTATTTTAAATAACATATACAAGAACTGTAGGTTCTGCTTTAGTCGTATTATGAGGTCTCGTTCATATAGAAACGCTACTTTCTATACAGTTCTCTTATGAACTTCCGTTACTTTCGTAACGGCACAGACTATATCTTATCTCTCAGCTTTACCTGTTAGAGTCTGTCCACTTCCTCAGTCAATAGCTTACTGAGTACTTCCCTCAAGAGGAATAGTCGTTGAACGTTCTCCTATTCGGAGCTTCGCTGCTGATTGTCCATTTTT
Source organism: Megamonas hypermegale (assembly GCF_900187035.1). Lineage (NCBI taxonomy): Bacteria > Bacillati > Bacillota > Negativicutes > Selenomonadales > Selenomonadaceae > Megamonas > Megamonas hypermegale. Next base: position 319,075 of record NZ_LT906446.1, on the reverse strand, counting down.
CAACACTTAGGATTTAACCTTATGCTATATATCTGATTTTTTCTGCTTTCGCCACATTCACGTTTAACTTTATTTCATGTTTACGTTGTAGTTCAGATATCTTTAGGGCTTTCCAGCAATTCAAACAGTATTGGATAGATCTTAGTCTATCTCTACGTACATATTTCTATATACACTGACTATTTTGTTCGCCTAACTCATGATTAAAATCACAAGTGTGCGGCTCACAATAATCAAATCTTTATCTGCCTGTTTTAAATACAGTTGTTCTGACAAAATTTTCTGTTGCTCTTTCAAATTATAATAAGTATATGCAGAATTACCGATTACAAAACTACTAATCACCAATAAAAATAAAATTATCACTACACTGATATTGCGCCAATTTAAATACGTTAAATGACAAAAATCTTTGTTTAAAATTATCTCTTTATGATTAGCTAAAACATATAATGCATTATAAATTTTATGCAATTCATCCTCTTTTACAATAGAAAATAATTCATCATCGTCAATCACAATTTTTATATCAGATTCATTTACTACAGTATCATTTGCATAAAAAATATATGCCAACTGTAAATTCTGTTCTTTAATTATTTGCCACCAATCATTAATATAGCTTTTTTCTAATAAAAAAACTGTTATTTGATTATCTATATCCGTATTTTCTATGCTGTAATTATAAACATAATCTCTTTTCCAATCATTTAATTCCCAATCAATTGCTTTTTGTATATCCTTGAATGGCATTTGAGGAAAATTAAATTGTTTTACTTTAAGTAATGTGTTATCCAGCGATATGAACACTGGCAACTGCTTTAAATTTCTATCACGACAAAAATGATATAAAACTTCCTGATAAAAAAGGTCATCATCATATTGGCGCTGTTCAATCGATATAGCTAATATTTTATATGTAGATTTTTTCTGCTCATAAATTATTTCCGACAAATACACAATATCCTTACTTACATTTAGCAATATAAAATGTTCATAATTATGCTTGAATACATTACTTACTTTATGGATACTTTTAAATTTAACGTTCCCAACGTTCAACAATAAGCTCATCATCTTTCTTTGTTAAATAAATACATATTTGATTTGTGATATCCAATACAGTGCTCTCAATGACTAAAATATACGTATTTTCTTTATAATGCACTAAATACGCTCGAGATAATACCATACCTAAATTTGCTTTTTGTTGCTGCACCTCATCGACTAAAATTCCATCTGATAAATCATATTCATCTATAGCTTCTAAACAATGCTCATTCCAAATAGTTTTATCATCTGTGTATAAAGCGATAATTTTTGAAGCTTCACTCAATGTCAAATTGCGCGCAATATAACTTGTCTGTAAAACACTTACAGTTTGCATCTCTTGTGAATATAAATCATGCAGATAATACATTAAAATGCTGATAATACTCAAAATAATCAAGCCACTTACAGAAAAATAACCCCTATTATCATGTACCATTACTAAATTCACCTGCCGAGCGATTAATCACAGTAGTGCGTAGTGTAATAGTTTTATCCGTTGTATATGAATAACCATTAATTTCCAGTTCATATAAATCATCAGCTAATTTGTTTACAGTAAAATTCATTTTATTAGTGCCAAAATAATTTTCACTATTCAACGGTTGCGTTGAACGTACTGTATAAACATTTTCATTTAGCTTAGATAATTCATTACGATACATTATCGGTCCCTCACGCAAAAATGATAAACATTTTAAATATTCATTTGGCAGTGCAGAAGTCCTCCGATACGTTTCAATTATCAATTCTTTATTTGTTGAAGATTTCTCTGCATATTTAACCATACTTGCATATTCAATTTCTGTTGCCATATCTTCAAAAATACGACGCGTTTCATTTTGTAACATCCATGTATCAATATAATCAACAAAAAAATTTAATATGCTATGTGCTATTACAAAAACTGTTATGAGCATAGAACAAACGGCAATCACCATCAATAAAGTATCAGCAAAAATAAAACCCTGTTTATTTTTTAACAATAATGCGCTCTTGTTGTTCTTGTTGTAAATTGTCTTCATAATACCATACAACCTTTACTTTCAATAAAAACTGCTCATCTTGCTCTATAACTTCTTTTTGCAAAATAAATTGTTGTTCACCGCAATCAACATTTTCAGCCTCTAAATTTAATATTGCATTATTTTCAATAGCATATTCCAATTTATTAAGTTCACCTTGTGCTAAAAAAATAGCTGCAGTTCGATAAGAATTTTGCTGTTGTGCACTCATCAATAAACTTGCCGATGACCACACAACAGCACTAGCCATCACTATAGCCATGACGATAAGCATATCCATAGCTACAAATCCATTATTATCTTTTAATTGCAATAATAAATTCTTCATGATGGCTCCTCATAAAAACGTGAAATTCTTATTCTGCCTACGCGGTTGATAATTATATATCTTACGGCATTATCTTTATATATTTTTATTGTTTTATTTGGCAAATTTCCATATAAAGAATTTTGTCTAAATACATAACAATTCGCCGTATCAAAAAAATTTGTACGTATACCATTTGGCAAATAATAGATTTCACTATCTTCACCTTGCTTGTTTTTAATAACATACTTATCTTTATAAACGTAACACATTGGACGAAAATCATTATTTTCTAAATAACGATAATTACGCGACCGTTCTTGTACTTGCATTAAACAACTTGCAAGGCGAACCGCTTCAGCATCTACTTGATATTGCGTACTAGATAAATCAGAAAAAAACGCACCTGAACAAAATAAAACCATAACATAAATCATAAGCAAAATTTCTGCATACCACATAATCTTATTAAATTAATATCAACCATAAATCGTATAATCTACTACCTACAAAAAAACTGACTACAGCACCTACAACTAAAAACGGAGCAAATGCAATTTTAACTGTGTACATTCTTTGCTTGATTAACAAATACATCACTGCAAATACACCGCCAAAAATAAAAGCTATATATAATGCTATGATAATTTGCGGATAACCGAGCCAAATACTCAATACAAAAATCAATTTAACATCTCCGCCACCCATAAAATTTTTTATGCCATAATACAATACACTAAAAATAACTAGCAAAATCACACTACACAATAATAAAAATTTCATATCATTTATCGAATTTACTGATAAAACTTGTCTTATCAATGCTAATACCAATAAAACACATAAAATTTTATTGCTAATAATAAATGACGTAATATCTTTAATAGCAATATAAATAAGTAATAATATACACAGATAATCAATAAAATTTAACATAATTAACTTTATTAACCTTCACTATTTGTTGTAGCTTTTTGGCTGAAATCCGTTCTTAATTTTCCCATGAAAACAGCATTTTGCTTATTAGAACTCAAAGTGTAATTTTCATTATCAGAATTAGGTGTTAAAACTCCATCAATATACACATCACCAGTTGGTGCTTGTACACTGGCAACATCTATATAATCATCTAAATCACTTAAATCGTTAGGATATTTACCATTTTGCAAACGATACATAGCAATTGCTGTATCTAAAGATTGTAAATCGGCTTGAACTCGTGTTGTATTTGTCAAAGCTAAAGATTCATTAAATTTAGGAATAGCTACTGCTGATAAAATAGCAATTATAGCAACAACAATCATCATTTCAATCAAAGTAAAACCCTTTTCATCTCGTAAAATTCTTTTCATAATTATCCTCCTTTGCTCATAAACCGATATTACTGCTCATTTCAAATAACGGTAAAATAATGGCAATGACAAACACAGCTACAACAGCACCAACTATAATCATTAAAATTGGTTCTAAAAATTTTGTAAATTCATCTATAAAATTATCCACATCTTTACTCAAAAATACATTGTTATAATGAAGCGTTTCCTTTAACATACCTGTTTGCTCGCCTACATTAATCAATTCCATGAAAATACTGTTATTTAAATGTGTATTTTTAAATGATGTATACAGTGAAAATCCCTGTCTTAAACTATATTGAATGGATTTTAGCAATTTATTCAAATAACTATTATTAAATCCTGCAATCATGATAGAAAAGCTTTCATCAATATCTATACCACTGCCAATTAAAAATTCTAATTGTCGATTTATCTGCAATAAAAATAGCTTTTGCATAAAGTCACCAATAAAAGGCAATCTCAATACATATTTATAAAATTCATATTTGACTATATCCTTTTGCCAACACTTAGCCATGATTAATCCTAAAGATAAACCACCTACACAAAGCACCATATAATTATTTTTAATAAACAATCCCAGTGAAAAAACCAATTGTGTTATAAATGGCAAAGGTATTTTCATTCGCTGAAAAACATCAGCAAAAGCTGGCAAGACAAATAAAATCATGATATTTAAGACAGCAAACAATATGAGTAACAAAAACGCTGGATAAATGCAGATTTGACGAATTTTTTGCCGTTCATCATCTAATTTTTCCAAAAAATCAGCAGATAAACTCAATGCACTTGGTAACATCCCTGTATTTTCAGCAACATTTAATGAATTTAACAAATATGCTGGTAAGATATTCGCTTTTTGTCGCCAAATATCAGTAAAAGAATTTCCTTCTTTTAATTTAGCAGTTGTAAAAACTAAAAACTTTTGCATATTTTTATTTGAACAATTCTGTTGCAAAATCAATATTGCTTCTATTATATTGATGCCTGCTTCTAACATGATAGATAATTGACGACACAATATAATTAAATCTCGCGTTTTTATCTTTTCCTTATTTAATTTCTGCAATAAACTTTGCTTTAAACTTATAAAATCATTATGATTTATGCTGATAATGAGATATTGTTCTTGTTTTAAGTACTCAGCAACTTCCGCTTTACAATCTGCTTTAAAACAACCTTTGACTACACTACCCGTTGCACTATCGCGTGCTTTATAAAAAAATTTTTTCATATCATTTACCCATTTTTATTATTTTATGCTCTAAAAGATAATTCATTCCATCTTGCATTGTTTGCATGCCATTTTGCTTGTTTAACTGCATTTGCGAAATCAATTGCTGATTTTGTCCCTGACGAATTATATTTTTCACTGCTGGCAAAGCCAATAAAATTTCCATACAACAAATAAGTTCACCATCTACTGCCTCTAATAATTGCTGTACAACAATGCAGTTTAAACTCTGAGCAATTTGTGTACATATACCATTTTGTTCATTTTGCATAAAAAAACTTTCCATACGCATTACAGCTTCTATAGCTGAACCAGCGTGCAACGTGCCTAAAACAAGATGACCTGTTTCTGCCGCCTCTAACGCAGCTTTCATCGTAGCAGTATCACGTATTTCTCCTATCATCAATATATCCGGGTCTTGCCGAAGTGCCATTTTTACAGCTTGCGAGAAATCATAAAAGTCCTCATTAAATTCGCGTTGCTGAATTAAACTCTTGCGATTTTCAAATACATATTCTATCGGGTCTTCCAAAGTGATTATATGCTTTACAATAGATTTATTAACATAGTCAATCATTGCCGCCAAAGTCGTGCTCTTTCCTGTGCCAGTTGCCCCACAAATCAATATGAGCCCATGATTTTTCTGTAATTGCTTTTTCAAAACATCACTGCGCACAAATGTATCGATATTTAAAATATCTTTATTGATTAAGCGTATAGCCAGATTAAATTTGCCCATTGCCTTAAAAATATTCAAACGAAAACGCCTTTGATTATACGTATACGCACAATCCAGTGTATGATTTTTTAACAATATTTCCTGTTGAGAAGCCTTTAATAATTGTTTTAAAAGCTCAATAATTTCATCTTTAGAAAAACTATATTCACAATCCATCTCTAATTTATTTTTTCGCCGAAAATAAACTGCACTATCAGCACTTATATGAATATCTGATGCTTTTATCATCATAGCTTTTTCTAAAATCTGTTTAAATTTACCTAAACTTATATACTCCATTCAATACCCGCCACACTTCTTGCGCTGTTGTAATTCCACTCAAAACTTTTTCACAACAATCGTCTAATAATGTCTTCATGCCATTTAAATTTAAAAATCTTTTTAATTTTAAATCAATTTCACCTTTAGCAATTAACATTCTAATATTGTCATCAAGTACCATAATTTCATGAACAGCAATTCTTCCCACATAACCACTATTATTACAAAAACTACACCCTCTACCTTTAAATAATTTCATTCCTGCATGAAATTTCTTACCCAATAAAAGCGCTTCTAATGAATTTTCTTCAGGCTGATAAACTTCTTTACATTTTGGACAAATTTTCCGCACTAAACGCTGCGCTACACTGCCAGCTAATGCTATTGATAACATTGAAGGCTTTACATTCATATCAATGAGGCGAGCAACAGCGCCTAAAGCATTTGATGTATGCAATGTAGTAAAAACTAAATGACCTGTCAAAGCTGCTCTAACAGCTTCTTTAGCCGAAGCTTCATCGCGAATTTCACCAATCATCACGATATCAGGGTCTTGGCGCAATATAGCTCTAAGCCCTTTAGCAAAATCCATACCAGCTTTCAAATTCACTTGCATTTGATTTATACCATTTATTTTCATTTCTATCGGGTCTTCAATCGTCACTATATTGACATTTTGCGTATTTAAATAATTTAACACGCTGTATAAAAGAGTTGATTTGCCTGAATTTACAGGACCTGTGATAGTTATTATTCCACTAGAAGATTTAATCAATCGCTTAAATAAATGCAAATTATCTACACTAAATCCCATTTGTGACAAGGATAATATTTTACTATCACTAGATAAAAGACGCATGACAATTTTCTCACCGAACAATACAGGAATAACTGATACACGTATATCTAAACGTTTTTTAGTGTATAAAATACTTCCATCTTGCGGTAATCTCTTTTCTGAAATATCCATACCCGCCATGAGCTTTAAATACGATATCAATTGAATTTGAATTTGTTGTGGCACTTTATATACAAGCAATAAAACACCATCAATGCGAAACCGTATCTGTAAATAATCCTGTTGCGGTTCAAAATGGATATCACTTGCACACATTTTAACAGCATAATCGATTATCAAATCCGCCAACTTATTTATAGGTGATTTAGATAAACTTCCCTGCAAAAAACTATTGCGAGTATTTATCTGCAAATTTTCTTTAATCTTGGCTATGCTTTCATCTAAATCGTTTTGTAAATTTTCAAGCAAATACATCACCTGCATTATAAAGATAAAAAAAGATGTATAGGCCTTATTATCACCTATACATCTATGATATTACGGTCTGAATTTTGCAGACTAACTATAATTATTTATTTGTAGCTAAATATTCACGCAATGTCTTTACCATGATATCGACATCAACATCAGCACCAGTCCAATAACGCAATGAAGCTGCACCTTGCTCAGCTAACATTCGTTCACCATTTAAGATTTTATGACCATGTTTTTTTGCCTCTTGTAAAAAACGTGTTTCAGCTGGAGTATAAATTATATCGTAAACAAAAGCATTTTTATTTACTTTATCCCAATCGACAGGAGGCATATTATCAACATTAGGAAACATTCCCAAAGGAGTTGTATTTACAAGTAAATCAGCCTTCATCAACCAAGAAACGAACTTCTCATCATGCCATTCAAAAGCTTCAATAGAAACTAAATCAGCAAATCCTTCAGCTAATTTTGCCCCTTTAGCTTGATTGCGAACACCTATTACAATGCGTTTTACACCATGTTTTATTAGTCCACAAATAATAGCGCGTGAAGCTCCGCCAGCACCTAAGATTACAGCTGTTTTATCTTTTAAATCAAAGCCTTCTTTTAATAATGGATTGATAAAGCCAATTACATCAGTATTATAACCGTATAATTTGCCATTATCTATTTTTACAGTATTAACAGCACCAATGAATTTAGCTGTATCATCAATTTCATCTAAATATTGCATGATTGCCAATTTGTGCGGTATTGTCACATTAAAACCACTAAAATTAATAGCTTTTAATCCTTCTACAGCTACTTTTAAATCTTCTGGTGCTATAGGCATAGCGATGTACGTATAATCAAGACCAGCTTTTGCAATTGCTGCATTTTGAATTACTGGTGATAAAGAATGTTTTATCGGATAACCGATTACGCCTAGATTTTTCGTCTTTCCAGTATACATTTCATACCCACTTTCTAAAATTTTTCCGTTAACGCTAAATTATTGCGAAATTGTACTGCTTGAGCAATATGACTGCCTTCAATATCAGTACTGTTATTTAAATCAGCAATAGTTTGCGCTACTTTTATTATTCTATCATAAGCGCGGGCACTTAAACGCATTTGTTCAAAAACTAATTTCAACATTTGTTTAGCTTCATCAGTTAGGTGACAAAATTCTTTAATCATAGCATGCGACATCTGTGCATTACAAAATATATGGCAATTTTCAAAGCGCGTTAATTGTAATTGTCTTGCTTTTTCCACTCTCTGCCGAATTATCTTCGATGTTTCAGCTTTCTCATTTGTAGCAAAATCTTGATAACGAACTCGTGGCACTTGAATTTGAATATCTATTCTATCTAACAATGGTCCTGAAATCTTCCGCGTATAGCGTTTTATTTCATAATCACTGCAAGTACATTCACGCAATTTGTCATCTTTATAACCACATGGACATGGATTCATTGACGCTACTAAAATCATGCGCGACGGAAATTTCAGTGAAGCATTTACTCTAGTGATTAAAACTTCACCATCTTCAAGAGGTTGTCTTAAAGCTTCTAAAGCCGTTTTACTAAATTCAGGTAGTTCATCGAGAAACAACACACCATTATGACTTAGTGTTACTTCTCCCGGCTTTGGTATACTACCTCCGCCGATTATGCCAATACTAGAAACAGTGTGATGTGGACTGCGAAACGGTCTTTGTGTGATTAAACCTCCATTGCGCGATAATAAACCAGCAATACTATAAATCTTTGTTACTTCTAACGCTTCTTGATACGACATCTTCGGCAATATCGATGGCAATCTGCGAGCAAGCATTGTCTTACCTGTACCAGGTGAACCTACCATCAATAAATTATGACCGCCAGCCGCTGCCACTTCTAATGCCTTTTTCGCCATAAATTGTCCTTGTACATCAGCAAAATCATCTACAAAATTATTTTCTTCCGATTTTTGCTCTATACGTACAGCAGGTTTTAATTTTTTTCTGCCTTCCAAAAAAGCAATCAGTTCAGATAATTCATCTACAGCATAGACTTCAATGCCATCAACGAGCAAAGCTTCTTGTTCATTACCCTTAGCAACAAAAAATCGCTTTATATTGAGCTTTCTGCATAAAATTGCCATGGGCAAAACACCAGCCACTGTACGAACCTGACCTTCGAGCGATAATTCAGCGACAAACATACTATCCATACATTTTGCTTTATCGAGATAACCGTATGCTTGCAATAATGCAATTGCAATCGGCAAATCGAGCATTGAACCATTTTTCTTTAAATCTGCTGGTGCTAAATTTATCGTTATCCGCTTAGGCATCAAACTCACACCTGCATTTCGTATAGCAGCGCGAACGCGTTCTTTAGCTTCTCTTACAGCCATATCGGCTAATCCTACGATTTCAAACTTAGGTAATCCATTTGTAACATCAGCTTCAACTTCTATGAGCATACCATCTATACCCAAAGTCGTTGCGCCAAATGTCTTAGCAAACATCATATCACCCCTATCTTGGGGCTTTATTATTATTCTTCACCCGTCCAGCGTTTAAATAAATTGGTTTTCACACCTAAAGCATCACAAATTTTGCCTACAAGCATATCCACTATATCATCAATAGTCTGCGGTTTGTGATAAAAGCCTGGACAAGCTGGCAGTATGCGCGCGCCTGCATGTGCTAATTTAAGCATATTTTCCAAATGTATAGCATGGACGGGGGTTTCTCGCACTACTAATATTAATTTTCTACCTTCTTTTAAAGTTACATCAGCACTACGAGTCAATAAATTATCGGCAATTCCCCCTGCTAAACACCCCAAGGTTTTCATTGAACATGGTACAATGACCATAGCATCACAGGGAAAAGAGCCGCTTGCGATAGCACTATCAATACGCTTCACATCATAGACCTTGTGCACTAATTTTGTCAACTGTTCGCGCCCTACACCGCACTCATAATCAAGCACTTGCCAGCCAGCATCTGAAGCTACAAAATGCACCTCAATCCCGCAATCTGCAAGGACTTGCACTAAACGATAAGCATAAATTCCCCCACTAGCACCTGATACACCGACTACAATTCGTTTTTTTTCTGAAAAATCCTTTAAAATCAAACCTCAAACGCCCCTTTCAAATGGTTAAATGAAAAAATATAACTATCATAGTAAAATACCTCAATAATATCAAATCTATACATAAAATTTTCACTAAAGTTACAGGATAAATACTGTTCTGCTGTCTGAATTATTTTCTGTCTTTTACTATAGTTTACGGCTTCCGCCGGTCTTCCATAACAATTATTTTTTCTCGTTTTCACTTCAATAAAACAAATTATATTTTTTATTTTAGCAATAATATCTATTTCACCAAATCGACTGTGAAAATTGCGATTTAATATAGTATATCCCTTATCTTTTAAATACTCTACAGCCGCATCTTCACCCCTTACACCCATATTATTTTTCACCATTATATACCCCTTTAAAAATTTACCATTGATTTTATCGGTTCAAAAGAACAGCGATGTATTTTACATGGGCCATATTTTCGCAATGCTTCAATATGCTCTTTTGTACCATAACCTTTATTTTGCGCAAAACCATATTGCGGGTAAATCTTATCAAAATCGTTCATCATTCTATCACGCGTAACCTTAGCCACTATAGAAGCCGCTGCAATAGAAGCAGATTTTGCATCGCCTTTGATTATAGATTGATGCGGTATTTCTAGACTATCAAGTGGCATCGCATCAATTAAAACTTCATCAGGTTTTACTGCTAAACCGTATATCGCTTGATACATTCCATTCATAGCTGCTTGATAAATATTTATGCGGTCTATCGTCTTTTCATCTATCACAGCAGTATTCACCGCTACGGCATTTTCCAAGATAATATCATACAATTTTTCACGTGTACTTTCTGATAATTTTTTAGAATCATTTAATTTAGGAATAAAAAAATCAGGTGGTAATATAACAGCTGAAACAACTACAGGGCCAGCAAGTGGTCCACGGCCAACTTCATCTACACCAGCAACAAACTTATGTCCACGCGTTCTGCATTCATCTTCATATTTATATAATGCTGCTACTCGCAAGCGTTCTTTTTCTTCGCGTTCATGTGCTTTTAATAGAGCCTGCACACCTTTGCGCGCATCATTTTTTATTGCTTGCCAAAGCTCTTTCTTATCTTCATCTTTCGTTGTAATAATTAAATTTTTTATGTCTTTTATCGATAAATTTTCTATATCCATTTTTTCACCTACTATTGTTAATTATCTTACACATTAAATCAAATATTTTTATTATTTTTTATCTATAAAATTATATCATACATCTTTTTTCTTTACGGATATAAATTTACATTATTTAAAAATAAATATACTCAAACTTAAATAATTTTCCGATTTTGATATACAAATTGACAGAATTTATGATATAATATCTTTGAAATTTAATTTTTGATTATGGAGGTCTTTTACATGCCATTAGTAACAACTAAAGAAATGTTTAAAAAAGCGTACGAAGGCGGCTATGCAATTGGTGCTTTTAACGTAAACAATATGGAAATCGTTCAGGGTATCACTGAAGCTGCTAAAGAATTAAACGCTCCTTTAATTCTCCAGTGCTCCGCTGGTGCTAGAAAATACGCTAAACACGAATACCTTGTTCATCTTGTACAAGCTGCTATCGAAGATACTGGTCTTCCAATCGCTTTACATCTTGACCATGGTGCTGATTTCGAAACTTGCAAATCTTGCATCGACGGTGGTTTCACTTCCGTTATGTTCGACGGTTCCCACTATGATTTCAAAGAAAACATCGAAAAAACTAAACAAGTTGTAGAATATGCTCACGCTCATGGCGTAGTAGTAGAAGCTGAACTTGGCCAGCTCGCTGGTATTGAAGATGATGTTAAAGTAGCTGCTCATGAAGCTCATTACACTGACCCAGCTGAAGTTGAAGAATTCGTAACAAAAACTGGTGTAGACTCCTTAGCAATCGCTATCGGTACTAGCCATGGTGCTTACAAATTCACTCCAGACCAGTGCACAAGAAATGAAGATGGCATCTTAGTTCCACCTCCACTTCGTTTTGATATCCTTGAAGAAGTTGCTAAACGTCTTCCTAACTTCCCAATCGTTTTACACGGTGCTTCTTCCGTTCCACAGGAATTTGTTAAAATTATCAACGAAAATGGCGGACATATGCCAGATGCTGTTGGTGTTCCTGAAGACCAACTCCGCAAAGCTGCTTCTATGGCTGTTTGCAAAATCAACATTGACTCCGACTTACGCCTTGCAATGACTGCTGGTATCCGTAAACATTTCAATGAACATCCAGATCATTTCGACCCACGTCAATATGTAGCTGACGGTAGAGCTAACATCAAAGCTTTAGTTGCTCATAAAATCAAAGACGTTCTCGGTTGCAATGGCAAAGCTTAATTAGTTTAAAAATTAAATTTGGCTATAGTATAAATGCTCTCTTTACAGAAAAACTACTGTATAGTAAACTATTTTTGTAAAGAGAGCATTTTTTATCTAGGAGGTAAAACATTGAATACAAATCATGAAATGGTTCTTGTTATTGATTTTGGCGGACAATACAATCAATTAATCGCACGCCGTGTACGTGAATGCGGTGTATATTGCGAAATTGTCCCTTATGATTATACAATCGAAAAAATCAAAGCTAAAAATCCACAGGCTATTATTTTTACAGGTGGCCCTAGTAGCGTTTATGCTGATAATACTCCACAGGCTGACCCAAAAATCTTTGAACTTGGCATTCCTGTACTCGGTATCTGCTATGGACATCAATTCATGGCACATAATCTCGGCGGTAAAGTAGCTCATGCTGAAGCTGGCGAATATGGCAAAATGAATATTAAATTAGATGTAACATCTGATTTATTCTCTGGCATTTCCCACGATGAAATTTGCTGGATGAGCCATAGAGATTATGTAGAAAAAGTTCCTCAAGGATTTAAGACAATCGCATTTACAGAACATACACCTGTAGCTGCTATGTGCGATGATAGCCGCAAATTATACGGTGTACAATTCCACCCAGAAGTTGAACATACACCATTTGGTCAAAAAATGATACAGAACTTCTTGTTTAAAATCTGTGGCTTAAAAGGCGACTGGACAATGAGCTCTTTCGCTCAAACAAAAATTGCTGAAATCAAAAAAATCGTAGGCGATAAAAAAGTTTTATGTGCATTGAGTGGCGGCGTTGACTCCTCCGTTGCAGCTGTACTCGTTCATAAAGCTGTAGGCAAACAATTAACTTGCGTATTCGTTGACCATGGTCTTTTACGTAAAGACGAAGGTGACCAAGTTGAACACGTTTTCCGTAAACAATTCGACATGAACCTCATTCGCGTAAATGCCAAAGACCGTTTCTTAGGCAAACTCGCTGGCGTATCTGACCCAGAACGTAAACGCAAAATCATCGGTGAAGAATTCATTCGTGTATTTGAAGCAGAAGCTAACAAACTCGGAAAAATCGATTACCTTGTACAAGGTACAATTTATCCAGACGTTGTTGAAAGTGGTACAAAAACATCTGCTACTATCAAAAGCCATCACAATGTAGGTGGTTTACCAGAAGACATTCAATTTGACCTTATCGAACCATTGCGCGAATTATTTAAAGATGAAGTACGCGCTGTAGGTGAAGAATTAGGCATTCCTCATGACCTCGTATGGCGTCAACCATTCCCAGGTCCTGGTCTTGCTATCCGCGTACTCGGTGAAATCACTGAAGATAAACTCGCTGTAGTTCGTGAAGCAGATGCTATCTTCCGCGATGAAGTAGCTAAAGCTGGTCTTTCTGAAAAAATCTGGCAGTATTTCGCTTGCTTGCCAAATATCCGCTCTGTAGGCGTTATGGGCGATAGCCGTACTTATTGCCATACTATTGCACTCCGTGCTGTAACAAGTAGCGATGCAATGACTTCTGAATGGGCTAGAATTCCATATGAAGTATTAGACAAAGTATCCCGTCGCATTGTAAACGAAGTACCTGGCGTAAACAGAGTTGTGTATGATATAACTTCTAAACCACCAGCTACAATCGAATGGGAATAAGATAAAAAATATAGCTAAGTCCTTAACTAAGGGCTTAGCTTTTTTATTCATCATATTTATTTAACAAAAAAGAAAGACTACCTTTATGATATGCACCCAAAATATTGGACATATTAATTAAGCTACTAATTGAGACTTAGTTCTATATTCTACGGGACTAAGTCCTTTTAGTTTTATCTTTATCCGTTTTGTATTATAATATTTTATATAAGATTTTAACTCTTTTATAAAATCTTCAACGGATTTGAATTTTTTTAAATAGAACAATTCGCTTTTTAATAAACCAAAGAAATTTTCTATTACGGCATTATCTAAGCAATTTCCTTTTCGGCTCATGCTTTGGATAATGCCTTTTTCTTTTAATAACTCCTGATATCTTTTATTCTGATACTGCCATCCTTGGTCTGAATGTAGAATTATTCCTTTCGTTTCTTTTATCTTTCTTGTTGCATCTTCTACCATATCTAATACTTGCTTTAGTATTGGTCTTTTCGATATTTTATAACTTATTATTTCTCCGTTATATAAATCTATTATTGGTGATAAGTATATTTTTTCATTACATAATGCAAATTCTGTTACATCCGTTGCCCATTTTTCGTTTGGTTTTGATGCTTTGAAATTTCTATTTAATATATTTTTAGCTATTTTCCCTTCTTGCCCTCTATAAGATTTATATTTCTTTGCTCTTACTTTACATGTTAAATTTTCTTCTTTCATTAATCTCATAACTACTTTATGATTGACTTTTATTCCTTGTTTATGCAGTTGCAAAGTTACTCTTCTATATCCATATCTTCCATGATTTTTATTACAAATATTATGAATTAATGTTTTTAATCCTTTATATTTGTCTTCTTTTGATAATTTTTTTAATGCATCATAATATGTGCTTTTAGCTAATTTTGTATAGTTTAATAGGGCTTTTAGAGTATATTTTTTCCTTAATTTAGCAATTACTAAAACTAGTGTCTTCCTTCCTTTTCCCATTGCTTCATTAAGGCATGCCACTTTTTTAATAGGTCATTTTCCATCCTTAATTGATAAACTTCTTGTTCCAATTTTTCAACATAAGAAAGTTCTTTTTTAGGTTTGTTAACTTTGTTTTTAGATTTTTTCATAGATGGTCTACCTCGTTTCTTAGAAACTAAGCCAGAAAATCCATAAGAGCTATACAATTTTTCCCATGTAGAAATTGTACCAGTATTAGGAATGGAAAATTTGGCTGCTGTTTGATTTAATGATAAATGATGTAGCCATTTATATTCAATAACTTTTTGCTTAAAGATAGGAGTATATTTACGATTTTTATGAAGAAGTTGTGAAATGCCATCATGTTCATAATGAGATATCCATCTACAAA
The DNA here is from genome assembly GCF_900187035.1 of Megamonas hypermegale. NCBI lineage: Bacteria > Bacillati > Bacillota > Negativicutes > Selenomonadales > Selenomonadaceae > Megamonas > Megamonas hypermegale. The sequence goes on along the minus strand of NZ_LT906446.1, from coordinate 303,367 downwards.
GAGAAGCTGTATTTGGCATGTTTAGAATTTTAGATACATGAGAAATAGAATCTCCTTTTAAAACCATTTTAATTGCTTTAACTTTAAATTCATTTGAGTATTTAGTCATAAAAAAGCTGCACCTCCAAAAGTTGTTTTTTTGTCCAACTTTTGGGGTGCAGTTCACATTTTAGTAATTATTGTAGGTCTTTTTTATATTTAATTAAAAATAAATAAGTATTCTTTATCTTTTCATCATATTTTGAAAGCGTTGTTTTGATTCTAATACTTTCAAAGATGCAGTATATACCTGTGTCAAGATTTTTTCATCAATGCCTCTAAATTGCATATCGCTACCTAAATCAACACATACTTTGCCTTCATTATCAATAAGATATCTCTGTGGCATACAGTAAAATCTACCATCATTAGTAAACATATATAGACAAAGAGTACTTACAACATTTTGCATATTTTCACCCTGGCGAAGTTCTGCTAAAAACTTTTTATCAGTATAACGGTCTTCTGCCGAAACAACGACATAATATCTCCCATCCTTTTTAACAGCTTCTACTGTATCTGGATATATATACATAATGCCATAATCACTATTTCCAATTCTTTGCTCTGTAGCTGCCTCTGCTACATTATTTGAACCAACTCCATATGTCATACCACAGACTCCCATCAATAAACCCATTACTATAAGAATATATTTTTTCATAATTTATCTTATTCACTCTGTTGTTGTGTATTTATAGGTTGTACAGCAACATTAACGAGTTTTTGGTCTTTATCAAATACAAAAATTAATTGAGCTTGTTTATTGCTGTCAAAAGTAACATTATATGCAACTATATCATTTTGTTCTTGACGCTGATAAATATAAAATTTATCTTCTGTTAATGTACCAAATGTATTTTTTATATTTCTCTGTAAGCCACTGTAATTAGCTTCTTTAAACTGATTTTTCAATCCATCAGAAAAATTACGACTTAAAACATCATATGCTGGTACTTTTTCCCCTTTAAACGCGTCTATAAAGAGCTGTGCCGTTTTTTGTTCACTACTTAAGTCACTACTATCTGATGCATTACAAATGCTTCCAAAAGCCATCATCATAGTTGCTACCAATATACATATAATCTTTTTCATTTTAATCACCTTTACTCTATTTTTAAATATTAAAGCATAAGCGGCAAATATTAATTTGCCGCCTATTACTTATTAGATTAAATTTTTAATCAAGCTTGTGCTTGTTCTGCGCTTTCTTCAACCGGTACAATTGGTTCGCCTTTTGCTTCTCTTTCAGCTAAGAGTTTAGCATGTCTTTCTGCTTGTTCTTTTACTTCAGCGCGTTTTGCTGCCTGTTTAATTTCTTCAGCTTTAGCGAGAATACGTTCTTCTTCGTCTTTAGCTTTTTCTTCAGCAGTTTTACGACCAATTCTCCAAGTAGCACCGATACCGCCCATTACTTCATCGCCGGAAGTAGAGATACTTGCACTGAGCATGAAGTCTTGGTTTGGATAATGGAAGATACCAAGAGCAATACCTGTTTCGCTCTTATACTGACCAACGCCAACAGCAACTTCAGTTGGAGCTTCTGGGTCATATCCCATAGTTCTGAGGTTTGCGATAGCTGCAGCCATAGCACCTACTTTATCAATACGTTCTTCAACATCGCCTAAACGACTTTCAACGTTATCAATACGATTGCTTAAAATCATATCATTAGCATAGCTAGTATTTGCAACATCTTGAACTGCATGGTCAAGAGCAACGTCTGCATCAACCATAGTTTCAGAATCAGTGATATATTCAGTAGTTGCATTGCCATCTTTATCAGCATCTTTATAAGCATCTTTAAGATCTTCTTTGCTTGTAGCACCGATAGTATCTTTAACAGTTCCGATATCATTTTTACTTGCAATGCCACTTACAGTTACAGAGCTTGTTCCTTTGTTATATTTGTCTTGACTTGTAATTGTTAAAGTACCAGTTTCTCCATCAAATTTAGTACCATCCTGAACAACGCCACTATCTGTAAGTTTGCCATCTAAAGCTACTGTACCGCCGTCTTTTTGCGTTAAGGAAATTGTACCGTCATCTTTAATAGTACCACCAGTTACAGTGTTATTAGCTGCATCTGTTGCTGTACCACTGATATTTTCAATCTTGTTATCAAGTTTACCAATAGCAGTAGTTACGCTATCGCCATTTATAAGTTTATCGCCAGTTACTTTGTCATAGTTAAGATCACCAACATTAGTTTTCAAACTATCAAGTTCAGTTTTACTTGCAACGTCGCCAATAGTTACAGTACTACTATTACCTTTTTCATCAGAAACAATTAAGTTTACATTACCTTCAGCATTTGGTTTATATACACCGTTAGAACCTTCTGCTGTATTAGCAACAAGATGTTTATCACTATTAGAAATAGAGCCACCAGCTTCAACAGCTTTATTAATAGTATCTTTGAGGTAATCAACGTTTACAGCTTCACTACCATCAGTACCAGAAGCATATGCTACATTAGTAATACTTGTACCACCTGTAGGTGTTCCATTACCAGCTCTAGAAGCTCCATAAGGTGCACCTGCTAAAGCAATATGACTATAATCAATAGTACCATCTACATTAACATCATAAGCAGCTACTGCACTATATAAATCATTTAACTGAGATTCTGTTGCAGCTCTACTTGTTACAGTTGCACTTCCATCATTTGCTGCTAAAGTAGCTACTGGTGTAGGTGGTTTCCATTCTGTATTTTCTAAGCCAGTGATTGTTGCCTTATTATTACCATCATCATCAATTTCAGCATTAATTCTAATACCATTATCAGTGAAGCCTTCACCTTCAATAGTAGCACCAATAAGCACTGCACCGTCATCACGAAGAGCTAATGGGATATCACGAGTTGCACCATCTACAGTTTCAAATGGATTATCCTTCTCTGCTTCATTATGATAACGAGAGAATACAGTATAAGATTTTCCATTTTCTTTATTATAATAAGAAGACATTTGTGCTACAGCATCGCCAACATCATTTAAGCTATACTGTGTATTATTACCATAAATATCAGTAGTATAAGTTTTAAAATCTTTAGCCCATGCTGAACCTTTTGCTGTTACACCAAATATACCATGACCTTGGGTATCTGTTGCAAAGAGCATAAATCCACCATTTTCTTTTATGAATTCTGCACCACTACTGTTTTCTTCTTTATATGAATCTGGAACATATCCCTCTGGAGCAGTAGTATTGATTGTAAAGCTTCTTTCACCTTCAGTATTACCAGCTTTTGGATTACCTAAAGTAATATCATCATCCAATGTTACTTGATAATTTGTTCCACCATTTTCATTTACTGATGATTTTACTGTTAAGTTATCATCGCCAGATACTGTAGTATGTTGTTTAGCAGCTTCAGTTGCCACTGCACTAACTGCTTGTTGTAATTGACCTTGAGTTGCAGCGGTACCCTGAAGCTCTTCACTATTTGCTACTTGTGTTGCAAGTTCATCATCCCAAGTAGTATTAGAAAGACCTTTAACTGTATCTGTTGTAATAATATCACCATTAATATTTGTAGTTTCACCAGTATTTGTATTAGTAAATGTTGCTCCATTAAATCTATCTACAGTTACTGCACTTCCATTAGCATTTAATGTAATTCCTTCATTAGATATTGCTACACCATTTCCACTAGCATTTAAAGCTACACTATCATCATTCATCATAATAGCTGAACCATTACTATTCACAGCATTTATATTACCAGTTTCAGCGTCTACATTAAATTTATCACTTACTGATAAGCTACCATCTTGTCCTACTACAAATTTATCAGTACCTACACTCAATGCTGGATCATCAGCTTTTGGAGCACCATTGATCTTAATTTGGTTTTCTCCTTCACCTGCTGTGATATTAGCACCATTTATATTTGTAGACTCTGTTGTATTAGTATTAGTAAATGTTGCTCCATTAAATCTATCTACAGTTACTGCACTTCCATTAGTATTTAATGTAATTCCTTCATCAGATATTGCTACACCATTTCCACTAGCATTTAAAGCTACACTATCATCATTCATCATAATAGCAGAACCACTATTATTTATAGCATTTACATTACCAGTTTCAGCATCTACATTAAATGAACTATTCTTTCCATTTATTTCTAAATCGCCATCTGGTCTAACGCTAAATGTACCTGTTGCATTACCAGTAGAAAGACCACCATCTTTATAGAATTTTAATTTGCCATCGCCTACAGCTAAATATGGACCATCAACATTTGTTATATCGATGCCACCAATGCTTATAGAACCATTTCCTTTATCTTCTACAGCAAATATAGATTCTTCTTTAGATGTATCACTAGATTTTATATCAACAATTGTATTATTTCCTTCTTCTGGATCTCCATTGATATAAACTCTATTGTTTAGATTAATATTGTCATTTAATGATACTTCAACTTCACCACTATCTTCATTTGCACTTACAGTTATATTTTTACCACTAGCAAAATTCAATGTTGGACGAGTTTCTGGATTTACATTAATCTTATTACCAGCATCATCTGTTGCAGTCCATCCAGCAGTTACTTTATCAGATACCATTTGTAACTGACCTTCTGTTGCTGCTCTACTTATATCATTAGTACTGCCATCCCAAGTAGTATTAGAAAGTCCTGTAATATCTTTATCCGTTATTACTACTTTATCACCAACAGATACACTGCTTCCTGCATAAACATTACCACCATTAATAGTTGTTGTAGCACTCATATCATTGAAGTCAGTTGTTGCCATAATTGTACCGTTTGTTCCGCTTAATGTAACCCTATTATTCTTGGTATCTTCAGCTTCACCTTCACCATTTAATACAATATCATTGTTCAACGATACATCAATTGAGCCGGTATCTTTATTTGCTGCTACTGTAACATTTTCATCACCAGAGAAGTTCAACGTATTATCTGTTGGATTTACAGTAATTTGGTTACCGTTATTATCTGTTGCAATCCAGCCTGCATTTACATTGTCGGATACAGTTTTTAACTGACCTTCTGTTGCTGCTCTGCTTACATTATCAGTTGTACCATCCCAAGTAGTATTGGACAATCCAGTAATATCTTTATCCGTTATTACTACTTTATCACCGACAGATACACTGCTTCCTGCATAAACATTACCACCATTAATAGTTGTTGTAGCACTCATATCATTGAAGTCAGTTGTTGCCATAATTGTACCGTTTGTTCCGCTTAATGTAACCCTATTATTCTTGGTATCTTCAGCTTCACCTTCACCATTTAATACAATATCATTGTTCAACGATACATCAATTGAGCCGGTATCTTTATTTGCTGCTACTGTAACATTTTCATCACCAGAGAAGTTCAACGTATTATCATCTGGATTTACAGTGATTTGGTTTCCGTTATTATCCGTTGCAATCCAGCCTGCATTTACATTGTCGGATACAGCTTTTAACTGACCTTCTGTTGCTGCTCTGCTTACATCATCAGTTGTACCATCCCAAGTAGTATTGGACAATCCAGTAATATCTTTATCCGTTATTACTACTTTATCACCAACAGATACACTGCTTCCTGCATAAACATTACCACCATTAATAGTTGTTGTAGCACTCATATCATTGAAGTCAGTTGTTGCCATAATTGTACCGTTTGTTCCGCTTAATGTAACCCTATTATTCTTGGTATCTTCAGCTTCACCTTCACCATTTAATACAATATCATTGTTCAACGATACATCAATTGAGCCGGTATCTTTATTTGCTGCTACTGTAACATTTTCATCACCAGAGAAGTTCAACGTATTATCTGTTGGATTTACAGTAATTTGGTTACCGTTATTATCTGTTGCAATCCAGCCTGCATTTACATTGTCGGATACAGTTTTTAACTGACCTTCTGTTGCTGCTCTGCTTACATTATCAGTTGTACCATCCCAAGTAGTATTGGACAATCCAGTAATATCTTTATCCGTTATTACTACTTTATCACCGACAGATACACTGCTTCCTGCATAAACATTACCACCATTAATAGTTGTTGTAGCACTCATATCATTGAAGTCAGTTGTTGCCATAATTGTACCGTTTGTTCCGCTTAATGTAACCCTATTATTCTTGGTATCTTCAGCTTCACCTTCACCATTTAATACAATATCATTGTTCAACGATACATCAATTGAGCCGGTATCTTTATTTGCTGCTACTGTAACATTTTCATCACCAGAGAAGTTCAACGTATTATCATCTGGATTTACAGTGATTTGGTTTCCGTTATTATCCGTTGCAATCCAGCCTGCATTTACATTGTCGGATACAGCTTTTAACTGACCTTCTGTTGCTGCTCTGCTTACATCATCAGTTGTACCATCCCAAGTAGTATTGGACAATCCAGTAATATCTTTATCCGTTATTACTACTTTATCACCAACAGATACACTGCTTCCTGCATAAACATTACCACCATTAATAGTTGTTGTAGCACTCATATCATTGAAGTCAGTTGTTGCCATAATTGTACCGTTTGTTCCGCTTAATGTAACCCTATTATTCTTGGTATCTTCAGCTTCACCTTCACCATTTAATACAATATCATTGTTCAACGATACATCAATTGAGCCGGTATCTTTATTTGCTGCTACTGTAACATTTTCATCACCAGAGAAGTTCAACGTATTATCTGTTGGATTTACAGTAATTTGGTTACCGTTATTATCTGTTGCAATCCAGCCTGCATTTACATTATCGGATACAGTTTTTAACTGACCTTCTGTTGCTGCTCTGCTTACATTATCAGTTGTACCATCCCAAGTAGTATTGGACAATCCAGTAATATCTTTATCCGTTATTACTACTTTATCACCAACAGATACACTGCTTCCTGCATAAACATTACCACCATTAATAGTTGTTGTAGCACTCATATCATTGAAGTCAGTTGTTGCCATAATTGTACCGTTTGTTCCGCTTAATGTAACCCTATTATTCTTGGTATCTTCAGCTTCACCTTCACCATTTAATACAATATCATTGTTCAACGATACATCAATTGAGCCGGTATCTTTATTTGCTGCTACTGTAACATTTTCATCACTAGAGAAGTTCAACGTATTATCTGTTGGATTTACAGTAATTTGGTTACCGTTATTATCTGTTGCAATCCAGCCTGCATTTACATTGTCGGATACAGTTTTTAACTGACCTTCTGTTGCTGCTCTGCTTACATTATCCGTTGTTCCATCCCAATTAGTATTGGACAATCCGGTGATATCTTCATTGGTCATAACAACTTTATCACCAACGGATACACTATTTCCTACATAAACGTTACCACCGTTGATTGTTGTTGTTGCGCTCATGTCATTGAAATCAGTCGTTGCCATGATAGTACCATTTGAACCGCTTAATTCAACTCTATTATCCTGTGTTTCAAGTTTGTCATCTTCACTCTGTAACGTAATATCTGGATTTAGTTTTAAATCATATACCGTTTGACCATTTGTACCTTCACTTTGTTTTAACAACAAATTGCCATCTAAATGACCTTGTTCGTCATGCGTATATGTGCCGTCATCTGGTGCAGCTACTCCACCGTTAACCGTTATTTCGGTATGTTTTCCAGCCTGCTGCTGAACTTTATAAAGCTGACTACCGTTTATTGCATCTGTAGATGTAGCATCTACTGTACCAGCTGCTACGTTTATAAGTTTAACAGCTTCATGACCTTCGCCACCGAGTGTTACAGTAGTTTTACCTTCATCATCATACAGAACAGCATTCGTATCTTCTACATCTAAGTCTTTTAAATCAGCAGAAATCTTAATACCGTTGCCATCTTCATTTTTAGTGATAGATACATTATCACCGGAATCAATACTTATCCAATTATTACCTGGTTTTACATTTTTAACTTCTTTACCGTTTGAATACAACGACCAGCCTGCATCTACTTTAGTATTGGTTTCAAATAACTGGCTACCGTTTACAGCATCGGTAGATGTTTCAGTTAATGCACCAGCCGCTACATTGGTAAGTTTAACAGCTTCATGACCTGTGCCGCCGAGAGTTACGGAAGTTTTGCCTTCATTATCATACAGAACAGCATTTGTATCTTCTACATCTAAGTCTTTTAAATCAGCAGAAATCTTAATACCGTTGCCATCTTCATTTTTAGTGATAGATACATTATCACCGGAATCAATACTTATCCAATTATTACCTGGTTTTACATTTTTAACTTCTTTACCGTTTGAATACAACGACCAGCCTGCATCTACTTTATCAGCTGTCGCTTTTATAGCAGTATCTAAGTCACCAGCAGCTACAGTTAAACTATCTCCATCATTGATATAGTTATTAGAACTATAATTTGTGTCTCCTACTTTACTATCTACACTACTTAATTTTGTTGCACTTGCTACATCTTTAAGTATTGCTTTATTTTCATCTGTATCTTTTATTTCATACGTATTTTCATATCCGTCTTCAGATGTTGTTGGTGTTATTTCTCCACCTACTAATGTTGTATCTTTTGCATTAATTCCATTTTCATCTATTGTTACATTAGTTCCTGCTTTTGCTACAACTTTTCCATCTTCTATGCCAAGGCCTTTTCCTGTATCAACACTTATTACTTTATTATTTATATTGATACCATCGCCTTCTGTATATGTTGCATTACCACTTACATAACTTTCTAATTGACCATAATTTACTGCATCATTTTTATCTGTGCCATTAGCTACATTTGTTATTTTTTGACCTTGTGCATTAATTCCATTTGAACTTACATATGTTTTTCCTCCAACTGCAAGTCCTGTTGAACTAATTGTTGTTCCTCCAGCATTTACACTTCCTGTAGCTGTTACACTTTCAACTTCAAGTGTTGGATCTAATTTTACATTAATTGTACTGCTTGCTTTATCTGCTGTTACATTAATATTATTATCTCCAGCAAAATTTAATGTAGGTACTACACCATCTTCTGTTGGTTTTACATCAATACTAGTTTCACCAGCTGTTGCTTTCCAGCCTGCATCTACTTTATTAGCTGTTGTTTTTATAGCAGTATCTAAATCACTAGCAGCTTCAGTTAAACTATCTCCATCATTGATATAGTTATTAGAACTATAATTTGTGTCTCCTACTTTACTATCTACACTACTTAATTTTGTTGCACTTGCTACATCTTTAAGTATTGCTTTATTTTCATCTGTATCTTTTATTTCATACGTATTTTCATATCCGTCTTCAGATGTTGTTGGTGTTATTTCTCCACCTACTAATGTTGTATCTTTTGCATTAATTCCATTTTCATCTATTGTTACATTAGTTCCTGCTTTTGCTACAACTTTTCCATCTTCTATGCCAAGGCCTTTTCCTGTATCAACACTTATTACTTTATTATTTATATTGATACCATCGCCTTCTGTATATGTTGCATTACCACTTACATAACTTTCTAATTGACCATAATTTACTGCATCATTTTTATCTGTGCCATTAGCTACATTTGTTATTTTTTGACCTTGTGCATTAATTCCATTTGAACTTACATATGTTTTTCCTCCAACTGCAAGTCCTGTTGAACTAATTGTTGTTCCTCCAGCATTTACACTTCCTGTAGCTGTTACACTTTCAACTTCAAGTGTTGGATCTAATTTTACATTAATTGTACTGCTTGCTTTATCTGCTGTTACACTAATATTATTATCTCCAGCAAAATTTAATGTAGGTACTACACCATCTTCTGTTGGTTTTACATCAATACTAGTTTCACCAGCTGTTGCTTTCCAGCCTGCATCTACTTTATTAGCTGTTGTTTTTATAGCAGTATCTAAATCACTAGCAGCTTCAGTTAAACTATCTCCATCATTGATATAGTTATTAGAACTATAATTTGTGTCTCCTACTTTACTATCTACACTACTTAATTTTGTTGCACTTGCTACATCTTTAAGTATTGCTTTATTTTCATCTGTATCTTTTATTTCATACGTATTTTCATATCCGTCTTCAGATGTTGTTGGTGTTATTTCTCCACCTACTAATGTTGTATCTTTTGCATTAATTCCATTTTCATCTATTGTTACATTAGTTCCTGCTTTTGCTACAACTTTTCCATCTTCTATGCCAAGGCCTTTTCCTGTATCAACACTTATTACTTTATTATTTATATTGATACCATCGCCTTCTGTATATGTTGCATTACCACTTACATAACTTTCTAATTGACCATAATTTACTGCATCATTTTTATCTGTGCCATTAGCTACATTTGTTATTTTTTGACCTTGTGCATTAATTCCATTTGAACTTACATATGTTTTTCCTCCAACTGCAAGTCCTGTTGAACTAATTGTTGTTCCTCCAGCATTTACACTTCCTGTAGCTGTTACACTTTCAACTTCAAGTGTTGGATCTAATTTTACATTAATTGTACTGCTTGCTTTATCTGCTGTTACACTAATATTATTATCTCCAGCAAAATTTAATGTAGGTACTACACCATCTTCTGTTGGTTTTACATCAATACTAGTTTCACCAGCTGTTGCTTTCCAGCCTGCATCTACTTTATTAGCTGTTGTTTTTATAGCAGTATCTAAATCACTAGCAGCTTCAGTTAAACTATCTCCATCATTGATATAGTTATTAGAACTATAATTTGTATCTCCTACTTTACTATCTACACTACTTAATTTTGTTGCACTTGCTACATCTTTAAGTATTGCTTTATTTTCATCTGTATCTTTTATTTCATACGTATTTTCATATCCGTCTTCAGATGTTGTTGGTGTTATTTCTCCACCTACTAATGTTGTATCTTTTGCATTAATTCCATTTTCATCTATTGTTACATTAGTTCCTGCTTTTGCTACAACTTTTCCATCTTCTATGCCAAGACCATTTCCTGTAACAACTGATATTTTATTTTTATCATTTTCATCAATTCCAATAGCCACGACGTTCTAAATTAATAGTACCGCCTTTACCATCTTGATAAGTACCACCTTGTCCAGCTGTATTGCCATCTAATTTTATTTCTTGAACAATATCACCATTTACATGGTCAATATTAGTCTGCAAACCTGTAACAATTTTATCATGGTCACCTATAGTCATATTAGACATAGACATATTAGGATCATTTATTTTCGTTCCCCAATAGCTATAATAATTGCCATTAACGCTATCTACACCAGTCATTAAAACTTCATTATGAAGACCATAGACATTTCCTGTATAAACACTGTTATTGCTATTAAAAAATGCACCTAATTTACCATCTATTACATATAAATTATCAGTAGATACTGTTATTCCTGTTGCAGTCCTATATGTGCCATCAGATTGTCGAAATACTTGCCTAAAATAATTTCCCATACCTGAAATATTTTCTTTATTACCAACATCTTTCCAGCCACTATTATTATCATTAATATAATAATTATATCTTGATTTTACTTCTGTTCCACCACTATTGACAGCTCCACCATAAATACCAGCAGATACATCTACTAATGCCCCAGAATTAGTTTGACGATGTTCATTTTCTGCTAACACAACTTCACTTGAAGATATTAAACCCGCATCATCTGCATCAGGACTTTTTTGGCTATCTATAATAAAACTACCATCTTCAGGAGCTATTACATCTCCTGATTGATTATATGCTGTAAATCTACTTCCTTCTTCAATAGTAATCGTATAACCTTCACGTACCCAATAATTTTTGCCACCAACATTTACAAAAGTATAATTATGCGTATTACCTTGAGCATCTGCAAATGTTCTAGTGTCACCTTCTTTATAATAATGCCAACCATTTTGATAATACCTATCGTTTTGACTATCTGGATCAACTGCTACAGCTATATATTGACCTGGTTTTGTTATAGCTCCTGCTCCTGCTGCAAATACTGAATTTGGCACTGCACCAAAAACACCAAAAGCTGCTATAGCACCACATACTACAAGTGCAGCAATGCGACTGCGAATGCTATTTCTAGATGTCCTACTCTGTTTTCCGTTACTATGGGCAAGTTCTGAAACAACAACGTATTGATGTTTTACCTTACTCCATATGACTTTATAAATCTTATTCATAAGTTTACCCTCCCTTGAGTAAAATCCTTCACTGTTTTTTCTTGCGATTTGATTTGAAGATATTATTAAAATTATCTTCATCGTAATTTTTACTTGCTAGCACTTACGTAAATACAATTACGGTTATATTTAAAATACCTTCAAAGGTCTTGGTTCCCATTTAATAATATTTTATAGCATCCCACCCCTAAAAAGTGTCAGATATCTCATAACTATTATTAATTGTTACAGTTGTAGCTTTTAATTTATTATTTTTTACTACAAAGGTTAAACTAGAAATGCATTAAAATATAAAAATCATTATAATACCAAATGCTCTAGTATTGCCTATCTGATAACAATGGTTAGCATCCCACCCCTAAAAAGGTGCTAAATATCTTATAACTACTACTGTTATTAATCCTTTGTACATTGTAATTTCTAGTTTATTATTATCTTATTTTAAAGATTAAACTATCAATGCACTAACTACCATAATGCTACATATACTTTAACATCACTTATTTAATAATATTTGGTCTTTATCCGTCCCACCCCTAAAAAGTGGTAAATATACCCTAATTACTATCTTAACTGTTATAATTATATGCAACATCAAGTAGCTATTTTTTCTTTATTGCACAAGTCAAATTGACTCACTATGCACTAAAAATTTAAAACCACTACAATAAGTGCAGCAATACATCTGCAAATACTATTTTCAGATGTTCTACTTTGTTCTTGTTGCTATGAACAAAAAACAAGTTTTACAGTGACATATTGACACTTTTCTTACTCCAGACGACCTTATATTGTGAATTTGTCCTCCTTTTGAATAAAAAGTTTTACTATTTTGACTTTAATCCAGCTCACAAATTTAGGTCATCTGCTTTATATCATCAAAATGACTGTCTTTGCCAAATAGTAAAAATTTTAGACTAAAACATTGTCTATTATAAAGCTATTCTATCTGAATAACTTATTTTCCTGCTTTAAATAAGTAATTTATGTAAGTACTGCATATAACTAATAAATCTATAAATCCAAATAGACAATTATTAAGTCCTATTAATTTTTATGAGCTAATTTTATCACGAAATAGCCCTTTTTGCAAATGTTCCCCAAAATTTTCTACTTCTAAGAAAAAATTTTCTATTATCCAGAAAACACTTGATAAATAAGGATTGTAGCAAATATAAAAATTACAAATTTCATAAAAATCATAAGAAATTCATATAAAATTTTCTATTTTGTTAAATAAACTCTATATAAAATTTTAAGAAATAATATATTTTTTTCTCATTTATAACAATAAATTTAGAAATTCAACTAATTATATAAACTTATTTATATAAAAAAATATTATTTAATATTAAAATCCTTGATATTACTAGCATTGTCAATAATAATATTAGGATTAATAGTCCTTATTTTTTAATTATTATATCAAAAATATACTAATAAATAAAAAAATAAGCATTAATATGCAATTCATTTGATTTTTTATAAAATCGCAATAAACTTTAATATACCTATAATGTTTATTAAAGGATAAATTCTGTTTCTAGCAAAATTCATCCTTTAAATTTTATTTTAACATTTATTTATTTTTGATGTGCATTATGCATCATACGTTCTTTGCTTGAGTGATTCCATATTTCTCTATGGTCTTGTCTGCATATCATCGGTACATCTGTTGAACCACCAGTTTGCACTACATCAAGAAAAAACTCTGTACCACTTACGACAACTCTATATCTTTTTGTTTGCATTAAAATCAAATCCTTCTATTAAATATATTATAGTTATTTATCAGCCACCAAACATAGCAAGCATTGTACCAGCTGCAACGGCTGTACCAATTACACCAGCAACATTTGGTCCCATAGCGTGCATTAATAAATAGTTGCTAGGATTTGCTTTTTGACCTTCAATCTGAGATACACGCGCTGCCATTGGAACGGCAGATACACCAGCTGAACCGATAAGTGGATTAATTTTGCCACCACTGAGTTTACACATGAGTTTACCAAATAATACACCTGCTGCTGTACCGCCAGCAAATGCAACTAAGCCTAAGAAGATAATTTCAATAGTCTGTAAACGTAAGAAACTATCAGCTGACATTGTAAGGCCAGTACCGAGTGCTAAGAAAATCGTTACGATATTACAAAGTGCATTCTGTGCTGTATCGGAAAGGCGGTCTGTAACGCCTGATTCACGGAATAAGTTACCGAGCATAAGCATGCCAATAAGGGAAGCAATTGGTGGTAAAAGTAAACTAATAACGATTGTACACATGATAGGGAATACAATGCGTTCAAATTTTGTAACTGTTCTAAGCTGGCCCATTTTGATAGCGCGTTCCTTTTTCGTAGTCAAAAAACGCATAATAGGTGGTTGAATGAGCGGAACGAGTGACATATATGAATATGCCGCTACTGCAATCGCACCGAGAAGGTCTGGTGCTAATTTCGTTGTAAGATAAATAGCTGTAGGGCCATCAGCACCGCCGATGATACCGATAGATGCTGCTTCATTGACATTAAAACCTAAGAGCATTGCACCGCCAAGTGCGATAAATACACCAAATTGAGCTGCTGCACCTAACATTAAGGTCTTCGGATTAGCAATCAATGGACCAAAGTCTGTCATAGCGCCAACACCGAGGAAAATAAGTGGTGGGAAAATTTCCATCTTGATACCTTCACCGATTGCCCACATCAAACCTTCATCAAAACCAGTGTTTGGAAAGTTTGCAAGTACGCAACCAAATGCTATCGGGGATAATAACAAAGGTTCATATCCTCTACCTATTGCTAAATACAATAAAATAATTCCTACTAAAATCATTATTATATTGCCAATGTTCAGTACGCTATATCCACTATCGAACCAAACGGACTGTAATGCAACTAAAAAAGCCTCCATAAACAATGCCTCCAATCATTTATGTATTTTACTTATAATTTCTTTATAGATTTGATTTCAAAATCACGGCAGCCGTAAGCCATTAAAGATGTAGTTATAACTGCTATCAGTGTTTTTTCCGCTATAACATCCGCCGCTGATTGCACCGGTTTTACCGGTTTCGGCTTTTTCGTTATTACTTTGCCCACTTTCACCGGTTTTTTGCTCTTGCTCTTGGTCGGGTCGATATAATGTATGAATTTTATAAGTAAGCCCAACACATACAAAACCGCAAAAACAATTACCATATTTATTACTGTAATTAAAATAGGATTTGGTGCATCCATATCTATGCCACCCTTCTGAAATTTGATACATTATAACTTCTTGAAAAAAAATATAAATCCTGCCAATCGCTAAAAAATTTTCAAAAAAATTTTAAATTACTGAAATATTATTACCACATTTTATTTAAACTATGCAATTCGGTTATAAAAAACAAAAACTCACCACGAAAATGCAGTGAGTTTTCTTTCAAGATTATCTATTGTGCTAATTGATTTTCTAAAGCAGTATAACACTTTATATTTAGTGAGATTAAGTGACAAAACATCAACGAATATAAAGTATTATACTGCTAGCTATAATCTCAATGCTTTACCAACACAGCAGATAATATCTCAACATATTATTATCACGGATAAAACGGCCAGAAAAACGGAATTACGATACAGCAGACAATAAGTGAAACGAACACGAGCGGTACGCCGACTTTTACGTAATCCATAAATTTAAATCTACCTGGTACGAGTATTAAGGTATTAGGCGGTGTAGCAACTGGTGTTGTAAATGCACAAGATGCTGCAATGCCGATTGCCATAAGTACAGGGTATGGCGAAGCACCAATTGAATGTGCGATGGATATACCTATAGGCGCTAGTAATGCAGCCGCTGCAGTATTAGACATAAATTGCGTGAGTCCACAAGATAATATAAACATAGCTATTACAATAATCATCGGTGATGGATTATCGCCCATAAGGTTAACCACAAAATCTGCTATGAGTTTTCCTGCACCTGATCTATCCATTGCTTCTGCGAGCGGAAGCATACCAGCAAACAAGAAAATTGTTACCCAGTCAATGCCTTGATATGCCTGTTTTTCTGTGAGGCAACCAGTCAATACGCATGCCAGTGCACCCATTACTGCCACAGTCTGCATAGGTATGCCGATTGTACTTTCCAGTGCCATGCAAATGACAACTACGATTAAGATTATTGCACAGATTATCATTTTTTTATAATCTTTTGGTATATCTGTCGTTTCTTCTTCAGTTAGTACATCAACCTTACCACTAGGACATAAATTCTTACCAATAGTGAGCATATAAATTATACCTGCAATGGATAATGGAATACCGATAAATGCAAATTCAAAAAATCCAAACGGTCTAAGACCAGTGGCATGAAGTGTAGCACTCATTAAAATATTAGGTGGTGTACCAATCATCGTGATAGTACCCCCAACATTAGCGGCTATCGCCAGTGCCATCAATTGGCGTGAAACAGGTATTTTCGCTGCTGCACAAATTTGGATTACCACTGGCATCAAACAAGCAACTGTCGCTGTGTTTGAAGAAATTGATGATAACACTACTGTTATAATCATCAAAGCTGCCATTAATTTTTTTTCATCACGACCAGCACTTTTTACTACTCTGATACCGATTTGCTGTGCTAGCCCTGTTTGGAACATAGCTGCACCGATTACAAACATACCAGCAAATAAAACTACTGTGGAATTAGATAAACCCAAAAATACTTGGGACGGTGTAAGTACACCTAAAAGCCCTAAAGCAATAGAGGCTCCTATAGCCGTGACTGCTAATGGAATTATTTCTGTTGCAAAACAAAAAGCTGCTACAGCTAGGACACATAAAGTTATTACTGCAGGATCCACGGGTTCTCCCCCTTTATTAAATTATATTCTTTCTCGAAGTTGTTTTAAGGTATTTTCTAATTTATTTTCTAATTTTATTTTTAAATCTTTTAATTCTGATGAATCGTATTCATACGTTATTTCTGGTATGCGATGTATTTTTGCTTCACCGAAGAATTCATCTCGAAATACATTGTAATAAATAATGAAATTACTTTCAGCAGCAAAATCGCAATAATCAATTATAATATACGAACCATTAATTACTTTTACAGGTTCTTTAGGATTTATAAATAATTTAAAACCGCAAATTTCCTGCGGTAACTGCTCAATATAATCCCACTGCATAATCTTTTTTTCTTTAATTATAATACTAATATGTTCTTCATTAAATGAAGATATATCCCCCAATAAAGTATCAAAACGTTCATTCAAGATTTTTTCTAATTGCTCTAAGTTGGCAGAAATATATTCTATAGCGCAAAATTCTGTAAGTCCTATTGTAACCATTAATTTATATTCTTTTGTTTCTTCATGATAATAAATCATGACTTTGCGCTTTAATTCTTCATTTTCATAGCTGTATATCTGAAAAGTATCGCCAATTTCTTGCATTAACATCTTTAATTTAAAGTTTTTTTCTACTGGCGATAATTTATTTAAATAAGTCCAAGCTGATACTTCAGCTTGGACTTTTTCTAATTGTTCTTTTTTCATTATGATTATTTACCAGTACGGCCACGTTTTGTCATTGGAACACCATCATGGCAAAGTGGGCATTCTTCTGGTTTATAAGTTGTAACATCAAGATGTAAAAGTGCATGAGCTGGTACATCTTCAAATGTAGCTTTACCGCCACTACGGTCTACAAGTAAACCTACACCTACAGGAATTGCGCCTTCTGCTTTTACTACATCGATAACTTCGCGTACAGAACCACCAGTAGTAACGATATCTTCAACGATAGCAACTCTTTCACCTGGTTTTAAGCTAAAGCCACGGCGGAATGTCATTTTTCCATCAACGCGTTCTGTGAAAATAGCTCTTGTTCCAAGTGCTTTACCAACTTCATGTGCAAGTAAAATACCGCCAGTCATTGGGCCTACTACTGTATCGATATTTTTGTCAGCGAAATATTCAGCGAGTGCTTTACAGAGTTGTTCTGTGTATTTTGGTTGCTGTAATACGTTGAATTTTTCTACATACATTGGGCTGTGAAGTCCAGAAGTCAAAAGGAAATGGCCTTCCATGATTGCATTTGTTTTAATCAATAAATCTTTTACTTCTTGTTCAGTCATAATTAAGCATTCTCCATTTCTTTTAATATATTTTCAGCAGCTTCTACTGGATTTTGAGCTGCTCTTATCGGTCTGCCTACAACAAGATGAGTAGCACCATCAGCTAAAGCTTTAGCTGGAGTTGCAATTCTGCTTTGGTCCTGAACCTCCCACGACTAAAGTCGCAGGGTTCTCGGTCAAGTATTCTAACGAATACAGTATCTCCGAGCTATCCCCATAGTTCCTACGGTTCTTGTATATGTTATTCAAGATTAAGCTATGTTTAATATTCTTAACCCTTCATCTCTAATATTTATAGCTGCATTTACATCTCTATCGTGATGTGTTTTACATTTAGGACAGTTCCAATTTCTAACATTTAAGTCTTTTACTTCAGTATTTTTATACCCACAAACATGACATAATTGGCTTGAAGGATAAAATTTATCTATTTTGACAATAACCCTGCCAAACCATTTGGCTTTATATGTTAGTTGTCTCATAAACTCTGCCCAGCTGACATCAGCTATATTTCTTGCTAATTTATGATTTTTCATCATGTTTTCAACTTGCAAATCTTCAAGACAGATTACATCGTAATTTCTGATAAGTTGACATGTCACTTGATGTAGTAAATTGCGTCTTTGATTGGCAATTCTATCATGCAATTTAGCTACTTTTACTCTAGCCTTTTCCCAATTTGAACTTCCTTTTGTTTTTCGAGAAAGCTCTCTTTGGAGTTTAGCTAATCTAGTCAATGATTTCTGCAAGTATTTAGGATTACTATATTTTACTGCATCTGAGGTTATGACAAAATCTTTTATTCCTAAATCTAAGCCGACATATTTATTCGTTTTGATGAATTCAGGTTGAGGCAGTTCTGTACAACATAGTGCAACGTAATATTTTCCACTAGGAGTCTGTGATACTGTCGCACTTAAAATCCTACCTTCTATTTGGCAATATTTATCTCTTGTTTTTATCTTACCTATTTTAGGTAATTTTATTTTATTTCCTAAAAATACAATGTTGTTATTTGTCATATTTGTTTTGTACGATTTATACCGATTCTTTTTAGATTTGAATTTTGGAAAGCCTACTTTTTGTCTATTAAAAAAGTTTTTATAAGCTGTATCTAAATTCTTTAAAGCATTTTGTAAAGAGGATTTATCTGGTTCTTTAAGCCACTTTTTTTCTTTTTTTAATTGAGTAAGCTCTTTTGAGCATTCATTATAACCTATATTTTTCTTATTTTGTTCATATGCTTTAATTCTTCTATCTAAAAAGTGATTATATATAAAACGTACACAGCCAAAAGTTTTTTGAAGTAAACTTTCTTGTGTTTTATTGGGGTATATCCTAAATTTATAAGCTTTTTCCATAATAAACACTTACGCTTTCTTCTAATTAATGAATAAATATATCCTTTACCACGTATTACTTCCATACTATCATCTAATATAATCATGACATATGTATAGCAATATAACAAGTGTTTATATATTAACTGCCTATTTTAAATAACATATACAAGAACTGTAGGTTCTGCTTTAGTCGTATTATGAGGTCTCGTTCATATAGAAACGCTACTTTCTATACAGTTCTCTTATGAACTTCCGTTACTTTCGTAACGGCACAGACTATATCTTATCCCTCAGCTTTACCTGTTAGAGTCTGTCCACTTCCTCAGTCAATAGCTTACTGAGTACTTCCCTCAAGAGGAATAGTCGTTGAACGTTCTCCTATTCGGAGCTTCGCTGCTGATTGTCCATTTTTCAACACTTAGGATTTAACCTTATGCTATATATCTGATTTTTTCTGCTTTCGCCACATTCACGTTTAACTTTATTTCATGTTTACGTTGTAGTTCAGATATCTTTAGGGCTTTCCAGCAATTCAAACAGTATTGGATAGATCTTAGTCTATCTCTACGTACATATTTCTATATACGCTGACTATTTTGTTCGCCTAACTCATGATTAAAATCACAAGTGTGCGGCTCACAATAATCAATAGAAGCACCAGCAGGACGCACACCTGGAGTTATGATGAGGAAATCTTCTCCACAAGCTTCACGAATGAATTTTGCTTCTTGCGGTGAAGCTACTACGCCATCAAGCCCAGCTTCCTTAGTAAGTTTCGCTAAGCGAATTACTTGGTCTTTTATGGAAACAGTTTGACCGAGTCCTTCCCAATCAGCTTCATTAATACTTGTCAAAATTGTTACAGCAATAATTTTTGGTGCTTCAATGCCCATTTTTTTAGCTTCAGCACGCACTGTATCTGCTGCTGTTTTCATCATAGTGTAGCCACCTGAAGCGTGTACATTCATGATATCTACACCCTGATATAAAAGTGAGCATAAACCTTGTGCTACTGTATTTGGAATGTCATGCAATTTTAAATCCAAAAAGATTTTTTTATTGCGTTTTTTCAATTCTTCAATAATAGATGAACCTACTCTATAAAATAATTCCATTCCTACTTTGTAGAAAACAACACTGTCGCCTAATTTATCTACTAAAGCGAGTGCGTCTTCTTTTGTATGGAAATCAAGAGCAACGATTAATTTATCTTTTACCATAAAAATACCTCGTTATCATTTAATTGAGTTTAATGCAATTATCTAATCGTATAAAATCGATATTGCATTATCAAAATGTGTATTTTTACAAATATACGCCGATAAGAAATCCTATCGGCGTACAAATTTTACGTTAAATTATGCTAGTTCATCGCCGCGTCCAATATAATCCTGAAGTGCTAAGGAGTAAACAAGACGACGTTCACGAATGAAGCTCAACACGCGCAATACTTCCCAAGCTGTATCGAGTGAAGTAAGGCATGCGATGCCATGTTCAACTGTTGCACGACGAATTCTGAAACCGTCTTTAGCAAATTTTTGACCTGGAGTCTGAGTAGTGATGACCATATTAATGCCACCAGCTTTAATCATTTTGATAATATCGCTGCTACGGTCGCTCTTAACATTTTGACCACGTTCATGTACTTTATACACGATAGAAGCATCAACGCCAACTTCTTTCAAAGCTTTTGCTGTACCTTCTGTTGCTGCGATTTTGAAACCAAGGTCTGCAAATGCACGACCAAGTTGTTTCATTTCATCTTTATCTTTATTTGCTACAGTGAAGAGGATTGTACCTTCTGTTGGGATATTCATACCAGCACCAGTGATTGCTTTATAAAGCGCACGTGCGTAATGGTAGTCGATACCCATAACTTCACCTGTAGATTTCATTTCAGGTCCGAGGGAAATATCTACGTCTTGCATCTTAGCAAAGGAGAATACAGGTGCTTTAAGTGCAACATATGGTTTTGGTTCAATTAAGCCAGATTTGAAACCGAAGTCTTTAGAAAGGCTCTGACCAAGTGCAACGCGAGTAGCGAGTTCAACCATATTGATATCTGTTACTTTGCTGAGGAATGGCACTGTACGGCTAGAACGAGGATTTACTTCGATTACATATACATTATCATGCAATACAACGTATTGGATATTGAGCAAACCTTTTACGTTAAGATTTAAACCAAGACGTTTTGTATAGTCAATAATTGTAAAAATTACTTTAGAAGATAATGTCTGTGGTGGATATACTGCAATACTATCACCAGAGTGAACGCCTGCACGTTCAATATGTTCCATGATACCAGGAATTACTACTGTTTCGCCATCAGCGATAGCGTCAACTTCAACTTCTGTACCCTGCATATAATGGTCGATGAGTACAGGATGGTCTGGTGTAACTTTTACAGCACGTTGCATGTAATCGCGCAATTCGTTTTCGTTATAAACGATTTCCATTGCACGACCGCCGAGTACGTAAGAAGGACGAACCATAGAAGGATAGCCGATTTTTTCAGCAGCTTTTACAGCGTCTTCAACGTTAGTTACACTAGCACCTTGTGGTCTAGCAATATTAGTCTGTTCCAATACTTCATCAAAACGTTCACGGTCTTCAGCGCGGTCAATATCATCAACGGAAGTACCGAAGATTTTAACGCCAGCAGCTTTTAAGGAAGCAGCAAGGTTGATAGCAGTCTGTCCACCGAACTGAACGATAACGCCATCTGGCTGTTCTTTATCAATGATATTTAAAACATCTTCTGTTGTGAGTGGTTCAAAATAGAGTCTGTCAGAAATATCAAAGTCTGTACTTACTGTTTCTGGGTTATTGTTGATGATGATTGCTTCAATACCCATTTTACGAAGTGCCCATACAGAATGAACGGAGCAGTAGTCGAATTCTACACCCTGACCGATACGAATAGGGCCAGAACCAAGAACGATTACTTTTTTCTTATGGTTTACTTGTACTTCATCTTCTTGAGCATGGAATGTTGAATAGTAATATGGTGTAGCAGCTTCAAATTCAGCAGCACAAGTATCAACCATTTTATAACAAGGTAATAAGTTAATTGCTTTACGCATATTGCGAACTTCAATCATGTCTTTGCCAACGATTTCGCCGATAGAACGGTCAGCTAAACCATAGCGTTTTGCACGGCGTAAAGTTTCTTCTGTCAAGCCGTCTTTCATGAGTGCAAGTTCTGTATCTGTGATATTTTTAATCTTACGTAAGAACCATTTATCTATTTTAGTGATGGCATTTACTTCATCAATTGTAGAGATACCACGACGGAAAGCTTCTGCAATGATAAATAAACGTTCATCATTGATACGAGAAAGATGAGATTTAACTTCTTCATCGCTCCAGCTATCAACTTTATCGAGATGCAAGCGATTTACGCCGATTTCGAGGGAACGAACAGCTTTTAACAATGCACCTTCAAAGTTGCGGTCGATAGACATTACTTCACCAGTTGCCTTCATCTGTGTACCGAGTGTACGGTCAGCATATACGAATTTATCGAATGGCCAACGTGGGAATTTAACTACACAGTAGTCAAGAGATGGTTCAAAGCAAGCTTTTGTTTTCTTTGTAACAGCATTAGTGATTTCATCGAGTGTATAACCGATAGCGATTTTAGCTGAAACTTTAGCGATTGGATAACCAGTAGCTTTAGATGCGAGCGCACTAGAACGGCTTACACGTGGATTTACTTCAATTACATAATACTGATTTGTTTTTGTATCGAGAGCAAATTGCGCATTGCAACCGCCTTCGATGCCGAGTTCGCGGATGATGCGAAGTGAAGCACTACGGAGCATTTGATATTCATGGTCTGTTAGTGTCTGAGATGGTGCTACTACGATACTATCACCAGTATGAACACCAACAGGGTCAAGGTTTTCCATGTTGCAGACTACAATACAGTTATCATTAGCATCGCGCATAACTTCGTATTCGATTTCTTTCCAGCCTGCTACACTGCGTTCGATGAGAACTTGACCAATCATACTGTATTTAAGACCACGGATAACGATTTCGATGAGTTCTTCTTCATTTTCCGCAATACCGCCACCTGTACCACCAAGTGTATAAGCAGGGCGAACGATGATAGGATAACCGATTTGATTTGCAAATTCTACAGCAGATGCTACATCATCAACGATTGTACTTTCTGGAATTGGTTCACCGATTTTCTGCATTGTTTCTTTAAACAATTCGCGGTCTTCAGCTCGTTCGATGGCTTTAAGTGAAGTACCAAGAAGTTCAACATTGTATTTAGCTAAAATACCGGATTCAGCTAATTTAACAGCGAGGTTCAAACCAGCCTGTCCACCGAGAGTTGCCAACAAGCCGTCTGGACGTTCTTTAGACAAGATTTCATCTAAAAATTCTACTGTTAAAGGTTCAATATATACACGGTCTGCAATGTCCTTATCTGTCATGATAGTAGCAGGGTTGCTGTTTACGAGTACTACTTCAAGTCCTTCTTCTTTAAGAGCACGACAAGCCTGTGTACCTGCATAGTCAAATTCTGCTGCCTGACCGATAATAATCGGACCAGAACCGATAACCATTACTTTTTTCAGATTTTGTTTCTTTGGCACTTAATTATTCCCCTTTCTGAAGCATTGCCCAAAATTGGTCAAATAAATATCTATTGTCATCTGGACCTGGCGATGCTTCTGGATGATACTGTACTGAGAAAATAGGTAATTCTTTATGGCGAATACCTTCAACTGTACCATCATTTACAGCTCTATGTGTAACTTCAAGTGGCAAGCCTTTTAAAGATTCTTCATCTACTGCATAGCCATGGTTTTGTGAAGTGATATGCACTCTGCCTGTGAGCAAGTTTTTAACTGGTTGGTTAGAACCACGATGACCAAATTTTAATTTATACGTATCAGCACCGAAAGCCAAGGATAAAAGTTGATGTCCAAGGCAAATACCGAATGTTGGTTTTTTACCTGCGATTTCACGTACAACTTCAATGATTTCTGGTAAATCTTTAGGGTCTCCAGGGCCGTTAGATAAGAAAATACCGTCTGGATTTAATGCCATGATTTCTTCTGCTTTTGTATAAGCTGGAACAATAGTTAAATCACAGCCGATACCATGTAAGGACTCTAAAATATGCTGTTTAATACCGAAATCCATAACTACAACATGAGGACCACCTGCATTTTCCATGCGATAAACTTCTGGTGTTGTAACGATTTTTACTACATCACGAGGAATTTCACCTTGCATTAAAGCATCGATTTGTTCTTGTGATGTTCCTTCTGGTACAAGCACGCCTTTCATAGCACCTAAAGAACGGATATGACGTGTAATTGCACGAGTATCTACATTGTATAAGCAAGGAATATCCTGTGCTTTTAAGAAATCTGTCAATTCTTCTTCTTTTTGCCAGTTGCTACCAATATCGCAAAGTTCGCCTACAATAAAGCCATTGAAAAAGCATTTACGAGACTGATTGAACTTTTTCGCTGCACCGTAGTTACCGATGAGCGGATAAGTCAATGTTACGATTTGACTGCAATAAGACGGGTCAGTCAAAATTTCCTGATAACCAGTCATACCAGTATTAAATACAACTTCGCCAAGAACAGGTCTTTCATCGAGCATATCGCCATGAAAAACTGCTCCGTCTTCTAAGATTAACTTCCCTTTCAAAAGAGCACCTCCAAATTATTTAAGCCAAAACTTCGCCGTCATTCATCACGATTTTTCCTTCAACAATGGTCATAACGGCTTTACCTTTTAATGTGCGACCCACAAATGGGCTATGAGAACCTTTAGTATAGAATTTATCTTTATCTACAGTCCATTCTTTTTCTGGGTCAAAAATCGTGATATCTGCCATAGCGCCTTCTTCTAAGATACCGCGTTTGCCATCAAAGAAAAGTTTGCCAGGCATATAACTCATTCTACTAACAAGTGTATCAAGTGTTATTAAACCTTTATGATATAAATCAGTTAAAAGCACGCCAAGTGCTGTTTCAAGACCAGGGAAACCACTTGGAGCAAATTTATATTCACGGTCTTTTTCTTCTTGTGCATGTGGTGAATGGTCTGTAGCTATTATATCAATTGTACCATCATTAACACCAGCTAAAACAGCTTCAATATCAGCTTGACTTCTAAGTGGTGGATTTACTTTAGTTGAAGAATCAATTGGATTTACCATTTCATCTGTCATTGTCAAGTGATGTGGTGTAGCTTCTGCCGTAACCTTTACACCGCGTTTTTTAGCTTGACGAACCATATCCACTGCATTTTTAGAACTGATATGAGAAATGTGTACCCATGCATCAGCATATTCTGCTAATAAAATTTCGCGCATAACAGCAATATCTTCTGCTACAGTAGGTCTGCCTTTCATACCGAGCATTGCAGAGCGATGACCTTCATTCATTACGCCTTCAGCTACAAGACTTGTTTCTTCAGCGTGTGACATAATTGCTTTATGGAAAGTACGCAAATAATCCATAGCATTGAGCATTAATTTGCAATTATTATCAAAATGGCCATCATCAGAAAAAGCAACTGCACCAGCTTGTGTCATATCGCCAACTTCTGCGAGTTCTTTACCTTCTTGACCTTTTGTGAGCGCACCGATAATTTCAATATGCACAACACCTTCATCTTTAGCACGCTGTTTTAAACCATTTACTAAAATTGCATTATCTACTACTGGTGTAGTGTTTGGCATTGTTGCTACTGTTGTAAATCCGCCTGCTGCTGCCGCTCTAGAACCTGAAGCAAAATCTTCTTTTGCTTCTTGACCAGGTTCACGCAAATGAGTGTGCATATCAATAAAACCTGGAGAAACAACTTTGCCTGTAGCATCTATTACTTTAGCTTCGCTATCTGCTAAATTTTCACCAATAGCTGCAATTTTTCCATCTTCTATAAGAACATCACTGACAGCATCAAAATTTTTGCCAGGATTTATAACTCGTCCGCCTTTAATCAGTAATTTCATTGTTTTTTCCTCCTGTTAAAGTTAGAGTTAATAAAGCCATGCGTACAGCTACACCGTTTTGTACTTGGTCTTGAATTGCAGAATTTAAACCATAAGCAATTTCTGGTGAAATTTCTACACCTTTATTCATTGGACCTGGATGAAGAATTAATACATCTTTTTTAGCTAAAGCTAAACGCTGTTTATTCAAGCCAAAAATGCGTGCGTATTCACGCAATGATGGGAATAAACCAGATTTCATACGTTCAAGCTGTATTCTAAGAACGTTGATTACATCAGCGTCTTTAATAGCATCTTCAACACGGTCATGTACAAAAATACCTGGTTCTTCCTGTAAAAATCTTGGAAGTAATGTCTTAGGTCCTGCTAAATGAACTTCTATACCCATTTTACGCATGCCCCAAATATCACTGCGAGCAACACGGCTATGTGCAATATCGCCGATAATTGCTACTTTAAGACCAGCTAATTTACCTTTATGCTGTCTAATTGTAAATAAGTTTAATAATCCCTGAGATGGATGAGCGTGTGCTCCATCTCCTGCATTGATGATAACTGGGCTTACTACTTTAGTGGCATATTCAGCTGCACCTTCAGCACTGTGACGCATGATGATTGCATCTACACCCATATCTTCGAGAGTCAACAATGTATCTCTAAGGCTTTCACCTTTTACGATACTACTAGTGCTTGATGTGATATTTACAACATCTGCACTCAAATACTTACCAGCTAACTCAAATGAAGTACGAGTTCTTGTACTTGGTTCATAAAATAAAGTTACAACTGATTTACCTCTCAGTGTTGGTAATTTTTTAATATCACGATGAATGATATTTTTCATTTCTTTTGCTGTGTCCAACACTAAATTGATTTCTTCTGCGGAAAAATATTCTAATCCGAGAATATTCTTGCCACGTAAGGAAACGTTGTTTCTACTCAACATATTCACTCCTTCGCACCTTAAATGAAACCCAAAAATCAAAAAAGCTTTCCTATGCGAAGGCATAAGAAAGCTAGTGATAGCGCAATATAAAGATATATAGTGCTCCCTTTTAACCTCGCTGGATTTTTTTAAAGGGCTATATTTTTATTACTCATACTATCATAAAAATATATTATCTGTCAAATATTAGCATATAATACCTTCTATTTATATTATAAATTATTTTGATAGCATATGTCTTCACTTTATTATAAATAAAATGGCTGTAACAAAATAAATAAAAATCTATTGTTACAGCCAAAAAATCAACCGATTTTAACGGTATGAATTACTTTATATCCTTTTTCTTCCAATTTTGTTTTTATATTATTCACATCATTGATATCTGCACGAATAACGATTTCATATTTGCCATCATCTTTTTTACAAGTTATCAAGCTATCAATACTTACGCCTTCATCGCCAAAAATTGTAGCGATATCTTTAACTACACCAATTTTATCTGATACTTCTAATGTAATACGTGTTTTACTGTCTAATAAGCCCATTACATCAACAAATGTTTTAAAAATATCTGTTTCAGTGATAACGCCGACTACCGCACCGACATTGCTTACAACTGGCATACCGCCAATTTTATTTTTGTACATTAAAAGAGCTGCTTCTTCAATTGTAGCATCTACATTGACAGAAATTACATCTTTTTTCATGATATCTCGAACGCACATTTTAGCGAGTAGTGAATTTATTTCATATCTAGATAATGTAGTTGCAGGTGATGGTGATACTCGTATTATATCACTGTCACTTAAAAATCCTACTAATTTACCATCTTCTACAACAGGTAAACGACGAAAATTATGTTTTTTCATTAAATAAGCTACTTCGTCAACTTTAGTATCAGCTGTTACTGTCATAGGATTTTTTGTCATTCTATTAATAACGAACATAATATTTTCACCTCGTACAATTTTTTCTATAAAAAAGGATTCGCTGCAACCGCAGCAAATCCCTGCAAAAATTTACAAATGCTTTAAATTAGCCACCTAAATATGCTTTACGTACATCTTCACTAGCAGCAAGTTCTTTAGCATCACCAGAAAGTGTAATGCGACCTGTTTCCAAAACATAAGCACGATTAGCTATTGAAAGTGCCATATTAGCATTTTGTTCTACTAATAAAACAGTCGTTCCTGCTTTATTGATATCTTGTATTATCGAAAAAATTTCTTTTATCAATAAAGGTGCAAGACCCATTGATGGTTCATCTAATAACAACAGACGCGGACGACTCATCAAAGCTCGCCCCATAGCGAGCATCTGTTGTTCCCCACCAGATAAAGTCCCTGCTTGTTGATTTATTCTTTCTTCAAGACGTGGAAAACGTTCAAATACCATTTTTAAATCTTTAGCTATGCCATCTTTATCTTTACGAATAAATGCACCGAGCTCCAGGTTTTCCATAACTGTCATTTCAGCGAAAACGCGACGACCTTCTGGAACTTGTGAAATACCTGCTTTTACGATATTTTGAGCAGCTACTCCTGCAATATTTTTACCTTCAAATTCAATAGAGCCTGTTTTAGGTTTTAAAAGTCCAGAAATCGTACGCAATGTCGTGGATTTACCAGCACCATTAGCACCGATAAGTGTAACAATTTCGCCTTCATTTACTTCTAAACTGATACCTTTTATCGCATGAATTGCACCATAATATACATTTATATCATTTATCTTTAATAATGCTGCCATTATTTACGCCTCCCCGCCTAAATATGCTTTGATTACTTCCGGATTGGTCTTAATTTCATCAGGTGTACCACTAGCGATAATGCTACCGTATTCAAGTACATAGATGCGTTCACAAATTCCCATAACAAGACTCATATCATGTTCGATGAGCAAAATAGTAAGACCAAATTCTTTACGTATCCAGCGTATCATATTCATAAGTTCTTGTGTTTCTTGCGGGTTCATGCCAGCTGCTGGTTCATCAAGCAATAAAAGTTTTGGTTTTGTCGCTAAAGCACGAGCAATTTCCAGACGACGTTGTGCACCATATGGCAAATTTTTGGCTACTTCATATGCTTTATCATCTAATTTAAAAATCTTGAGCAAATCTAAACTTTTCTGTTCAATATCTTTTTCTTCTTTAAGATAACGACCAACACGCAATACTGATTCTATTAAACTGCAATTAGCATGAATATCATAAGCGATTTTTACATTATCAAGTACAGTAAGTTCAGAAAACAAACGAATATTTTGGAATGTACGCGCAATGCCTCTGCCTGTTATTTCATATGGTTTTAAACCAATAATACTTTTTCCATTAAAATCAATCGTTCCTGTTGTAGGTTGATATACACCAGTAAGCAAGTTAAATGCTGTTGTTTTACCTGCACCATTTGGCCCAATCAAGCCAATAAGCTCGCCTTCATTTATCTCCATGTCAAAATTTGATACAGCTTTAAGACCACCAAAGACCTTAGATACGCCACTTGTTTTTAATAATTCACTCATGCTTTATGGCCTCCTTTGAAACGTTGAAAAAATTTCATATTAGTAATTTCTTTGTAGCCAAAAAGACCTTGTGGACGATAGAACATCAATAAAATCAATACGATTGCGTATATAATCATACGGAATTCTGGCCAGCTAGCCAAAGCGGCAGAAACGAATGTTACAACGAAAGCACCAGCGATAGAACCTGTAATAGAACCTAAACCACCAAGTACAACCATGATTAAGAAGTTAAATGATGCCATGAATGTGAATGATGATGGATTAATAATATAGAAGCAATGTGCAAATAAACCGCCACCAATACCAGCAAATATTGCGCCGATAGTGAATGCCATAACTTTATATTTTGTAGTATTTACGCCCATAGCTTCTGCTGCTATTTCATTTTCACGTACAGCTATACAAGAGCGACCATATCTGGAATTAACAAAGTTTTTAATGAAAAACAATGTAAATAGCATTACTAAAAATACCCATGGAAAAGTTGTATAATGCGGAATACCTTTAAAACCTGCTGCACCGCCAACATATTCAATATTCATTATGACAATACGAATGATTTCACCAAGTCCCAATGTAGCAATAGCTAAATAGTCGCCTTTTAAGCGAAGTGTAGGAAGACCGATTAAGCATCCTAAAACACCAGCAGCTAAACCACCAAGTATTAAAGCCAAGCCAAATGGAACGTGAAAATTAACTGTACATACTACACCAACATATGCACCGACAGCCATAAAACCAGCATGTCCCAGTGAAAATTGTCCCGTATAACCATTAATCAAGTTCAAGCTTACTGCCATTATAATATTGATACAGATAAGAAAAATATTCAATTCCCAAAAAGAACCGATAATACCTGTTTCCATCAAAAAATATAAAACACCAAATAATACCAAAGATAATATTAATGTTATTAAATCTCTTTTTCTCAATGAATTCACTTTTACCACCTACACTTTCTCGTTAGTATTCTTACCGAAAATACCAGATGGTTTAAATAATAATACTAAAATCAAAATAGCAAAAGCTGCTGCATCACGGAATGTTGAGGAAATAAAACCAGAAACGAGTGCTTCAACTACACCAAGTACAATACCACCAGTCATAGCGCCTGGGATACTACCAATACCACCGAGAACGGCTGCAACGAAAGCTTTAAGACCTGGCATAATACCCATGAGTGGGTCAATAGAGTTATAATAAACACCTACAAGTACACCACCTGCAGCTGCAAGTGCTGAACCGATACCGAATGTAAATGAAATAATGCGGTCAGCATTGATGCCCATGAGCTGAGCTGTTTCTGTATCAAAAGAAACGGCACGCATTGCTTTACCCATTTTAGTTTTTTGTACGATATACGTTAAGATAATCATTAATACTATAGTTATCGCAAAAATCATCAACTGTTGTCCATTAATTATAAATGAGCCAATGTTAATAGCTGGTATGTCTACAACATTTGGGAATGTACGTGGTGTTGGTGATACGAAATACATACTAGTATATTCTAAGAAGAATGATACACCAATCGCTGTAATGAGCAGTGAAAGACGTGGTGCTTTACGCAATGGCTTATATGCAATGCGTTCTACTAACATACCTAAAACAGCTGTAACCACCATGGAAATAATCAATGATGGAATGATAGAAAAGTGCGCTATGCTAACAGAGAAGAAACCAATATAAGCGCCTACCATGTAAATATCGCCATGAGCGAAGTTAATTAATTTAATAATACCGTAAACCATTGTATAACCCAGGGCGATAAGTGCATAAATACTTCCCAAGGAAATACCGTTTATCAGCTGTTGTATAAATTGCTGAAAAAAATCCATCTTCGTTCCTCCTTCACAAAAAAAGCCGCATTTCTGCGGCTTCTTTGCATTTACCTAGTAATCAATCAACCTTCTGCGGTTGTTGGTGTTACTCTTTCTTTAAGAGTTTTTACGCCATCTTTCATTTCAATGATAAACGCATTTTTAATCAAGTTATGATTTTCATCAACTGTAAGTTTACCAGTACCAACTTGCAAATCTTTAGTTTCTGCAAGTGCTTTCTGAATTGCTTCAGGGTCTGTGCTGCCAGCGCGTTTAATAGCATCTACGAGCATTTTACCTGCATCATAACCAAGAGCGGCAAATACGCCAGGAGCATGACCATATTCTTTTGTGAATGCATCAACAAATGCTTTAGCATCTGGGTCAGTATCAATATAATGAGTAACATAGTAAGTATTGTTAAGTGCATCTGCACCAGCGATATCTACTACTTTTGTATCGTCCCAACCATCAGTACCTAAGATTGGCTGTGTGATACCAAGTTCACGAGCTTGTTTTACGATTTTACCAACTTCTTCATAGTAAGCTGGAATATAAATTACATCAGCGTTTGCTGTTTTGATATTTGTAAGAGTTGCTTTAAAGTCTTGGTCTTTAGCTACGAAAGCTTCTTCCATAACAACTTTACCGCCTAAAGCTTCAAATTTATTTTTGAATACTTCAGCTAAGCTCTTAGAATAATCTGTACTGGAGTCTAAATAAATAACAGCAGTTTTTGCTTTTAATTCATTAGCTGCAAAGTTTGCCATTGTATTACTCTGTAATGGGTCAATGAAGCAACCACGGAATACATATGGTTTAACTTGTCCATTTTCTACAGTAATATCTGGGCTTGTTGCACATGGTGCAATGATTGGAATTTTATTTTCAGTTGCAATCTGAGATTCAGCCTGTACAGCACCAGAAGTAGCTGGACCTACAATAGCGACAACTTTATCATCAGAGATAAGTTTTGTAGCTGCGTTTGCAGATTCTGCTGGGTCTGATTTGTTATCGGCTTCAATAACAGTAATTTTTTTGCCGTTAATGCCACCAGCTTCATTTGCTTCTTTGATAGCAAGATTAAATCCGTCCCTAGCTGTTGTACCATAGTTAGCAACATTACCTGTAATTTCAAAGTTTGCGCCGACTTTAATAGTATCGTCGTTTGCTGCTTGGTCTCCACCACAACCTGCAACTACACTGCCGAGCATAGTAATACCCAAAAGCAGTCCTGCAATGCGGAGACGTTTTTTACTAAAATTCATTATAATTCCTCCCCAACAATAAATTCATAAAGAATTTAAAGACATTAAAATAATTTCTTCAACTGCCTATTGTGTTGATGTATCTTATTATAATTTACAAGTTTACATCAGTCAATAGTTTTTTATTTTTTATTAAGAGATAAAATATGATATATTTAGACAAAAAAATACTTCCATCTTAATATAGATAGATAGAAGTATTTATCATTTTATTTTTCAATTTAATAATTTTTTTGTTACTTTTTCTAAATTATCTCTTATAGCTATATGTTGTGGACAAATTTGTTCACATTTTCCGCATTTTATACATTCATCGGCACGTTTTTTGCCATGACCTTTAACAAGCCAATTTTCTTGATGAAGTGCTGCATCTTTATTTTTGTACAAAGTTAAATAATTCATAGCTGTAAATGAGCCAGATATTCCAATATTATTTGGGCAAACTTTTGCACAATAATTACACGTTGTACACGGAATTAAATCTATTTTATTAAGTTCTGCTTGCGCTTGTTTTATGACTGCTCTTTCATCTTCTGTAAGGTGTTTAAAATCTTTCATATTGGCAATATTGTCTTCAATCTGTTCAATATTGCTCATACCTGAAAGAACTGTTATTATTCCTTCTAAATCAGCAGCAAAATGAATTGCCCACGAAGCTACGGATTTTTCAAGATTTGCCTTTTTAAATACATCAACTACGCTACTTGGTGGAGTAGCCAACATACCACCTTTTACAGGTTCCATTATGATTACAGGTTTATTGTATTTGCGTGCTACTTCATAACAAGCTCTCGACTGCACTGCTGGATTTTCCCAATCAGCATAATTTATCTGTAACTGTACAAATTCCATTTCTGGGTGTTTTTGCAAGATTTCTTCAAGTTCTTCTGGCGTAGAATGGAATGAAAAACCAACGTGTTTTATCAACCCTTGTTGTTTTTTCTCCTGTACAAAACTCCACATATCGAATTCCTGAACCTCCCACGACTAAAGTCGCGGGGTTCTCGGTCAAGTATTCTAACGAATACAGTATCTCCGAGCTATCCCCATAGTTCCTACGGTTCTTGTATATGTTATTCAAGATTAAGCTATGTTTAATATTCTTAACCCTTCATCTCTAATATTTATAGCTGCATTTACATCTCTATCGTGATGTGTTTTACATTCAGGACAGTTCCACTTTCTAACATTTAAGTTTTTTACTTCAGTATTTTTATACCCACAAATATGACATAATTGGCTTGAAGGATAAAATTTATTTATTTTGACAATAACCCTGCCAAACCATTTGGCTTTATATGTTAGTTGTCTCATAAACTCTGACCAACTGACATCAGCTATATTTCTTGCTAATTTATGATTTTTCATCATATTTTCAACTTGCAAATCTTCAAGACAGATTACATCGTAGTTTCTGATAAGTTGACATGTCACTTGATGTAGTAAATTACGTCTTTGATTGGCAATTCTATCATGCAATTTAGCTACTTTTACTCTAGCCTTTTCCCAATTTGAACTTCCTTTTGTTTTTCGAGAAAGCTCTCTTTGAAGCTTAGCTAATCTAGTCAATGATTTCTGCAAGTATTTAGGATTGCTATATTTTACTGCATCTGAGGTTATGACAAAATCCTTTATTCCTAAATCCAAACCGACATATTTATTCGTTTTTATGAATTCAGGTTGAG
Source organism: Megamonas hypermegale (assembly GCF_900187035.1). NCBI lineage: Bacteria > Bacillati > Bacillota > Negativicutes > Selenomonadales > Selenomonadaceae > Megamonas > Megamonas hypermegale. Next base: position 268,515 of record NZ_LT906446.1, on the reverse strand, counting down.
GCAGGTCTGTACAACATAGTGCAACGTAATATTTTCCACTAGGAGTCTGTGATACTGTCACACTTAAAATCCTACCTTCTATTTGGCAATATTTATCTCTTATTTTTATCTTACCTATTTTAGGTAATTTTATTTTATTTCCTAAAAATACAATGTTGTTATTTGTCATATTTGTTTTATACGATTTATACCGATTCTTTTTAGATTTAAATTTAGGAAAGCCTGCTTTTTGTCTATTAAAAAAGTTTTTATAAGCTGTATCTAAATTCTTTAAAGCATTTTGTAAAGAGGATTTATCTGGTTCTTTAAGCCACTTTTTTTCTTTTTTTAATTGAGTAAGCTCTTTTGAGCATTCATTATAACCTATATTTTTCTTATTTTGTTCATATGCTTTAATTCTTCTATCTAAAAAGTGATTATATATAAAACGTACACAGCCAAAAGTTTTTTGAAGTAAACTTTCTTGTGTTTTATTGGGGTATATCCTAAATTTATAAGCTTTTTCCATAATAAACACTTACGCTTTCTTCTAATTAATGAATAAATATATCCCACGTATTACTTCCATACTATCATCTAATATAATCATGACATATGTATAGCAATATAACAAGTGTTTATATATTAACTGCCTATTTTAAATAACATATACAAGAACTGTAGGTTCTTCTTTAGTCGTATTATGAGGTCTCGTTCATATAGAAACGCTACTTTCTATACAGTTCTCTTATGAACTTCCGTTACTTTCGTAACGGCACAGACTATATCTTATCCCTCAGCTTTACCTGTTAGAGTCTGTCCACTTCCTCAGTCAATAGCTTACTGAGTACTTCCCTCAAGAGGAATAGTCGTTGAACGTTCTCCTATTCGGAGCTTCGCTGCTGATTGTCCATTTTTCAACACTTAGGATTTAACCTTATGCTATATATCTGATTTTTTCTGCTTTCGCCACATTCACGTTTAACTTTATTTCATGTTTACGTTGTAGTTCAGATATCTTTAGGGCTTTCCAGCAATTCAAACAGTATTGGATAGATCTTAGTCTATCTCTACGTACATATTTCTATATACGCTGACTATTTTGTTCGCCTAACTCATGATTAAAATCACAAGTGTGCGGCTCACAATAATCAAAAAACTGTGTGCGACTTTCGCCTAAATTATGCAACAAATAAAAATCAAAATAACCTGCACCAGTTTGTTTTAGTGAAGTTTCAAATTGATTAATCGCTTCTTCTTTTGTCTTGCAATTAATCCAAGCAGCATTTTTTGTCGCTAATTGATATTTTTCACGCGGATATCTTTCCACTAAAGCTTTATGAATTGCTTCTTCACTTCCTGGATATGCCCAAGCAGTATCAAAATAAGTGAAACCTGCCGCCAAAAATTTATCCACCATTATTTTCACTTGCTCGATATCAATTGCCCCATCTTTTTGTGGCAAACGCATTAAACCAAAACCGAGTTTTTTTATATTCTCACCTAAATAGCTCATAAAAGAACCTCCTTTTCCTTAAAACTTCCAATATATATTAATATACACCTTTAAGTAAACTACAAGTCAATATCGTTTGACTTATAGCTCACTTCAACCTTTATAATTATTATATAGAAGTATTTTAATTTAGAGGTAAAAACTATGACATATACACGACGTAAATTTTTAAAAACAGCTGGCATAACTGCCATTTTAGTCGCACTCGGTGGCATAACCTTCATGAAACAGCCAAAAGTCGGTGCTGGCACAAAAAACATACTCAAAGAAAAAGTAATCCATTCCCCTCATTATATTAATGGAGAGTTTAGAAATTTTGAGTCCATCATGCCTACCTCTATGGATAGCGATTTTTTAAGCAGTATGAAAGATATTTTACTGCCACCTAAAGGCACTGTCTTTCCAGATAAACCACTGCCTACCATAAAAACAGATATAAAATCGCTACCTAAAAACGAAAATTTTTATATCTGGTTTGGTCATTCCAGTTTTTTCATGCAAATTGACGGTAAAAACATTCTCGTTGACCCTGTCTTCAGCAATTATGCTTCACCTGTATTTTTTATCAATAAAACATTTCCAGGCACAAATATCTATGCACCAAACGATATGCCTGATATAGATTTTTTAGTAATTTCACATGACCATTGGGACCATTTAGATTACGCTACCATCATGGCATTAAAACCTAAAATAAAAAATATCATCTGTCCATTAGGCGTCAGTGCACATCTTGAATATTGGGGATTTTCTCCTTCCATAATTCACGAAGGTGATTGGTCAAGTAAAATCGAACTTCCCGATAATTGGCAATTTCATATCTTGCCATCACGCCATTTTTCGGGCAGACTCACAGAAAAAAATCAGACACTTTGGTCTTCTTTTGCTATCATTTCCCCAAATAAGAAAATCTTTTATAGTGGTGATGGTGGCTATGGCAATCATTTTAAACGCATCGGTGAAATGTTTAACGGCTTTGACTTTGCCATAATGGAAAACGGTCAATACAACACAAGCTGGGCACAAGTACATATGATGCCTGAAGAAATGGCACAAGCTTCCATGGAAATAAAAGCGCGAAATGTACTGCCTGTTCACTGCGGAAAATTTGCTCTAAGCCCTCATACTTGGAAAGACCCTTTCATTCGCATACAAAAAGCCAGCATGAATAAAAATTATAAATTGCTAACTCCTAAAATCGGAGAAGTAATTTACTTAGATGATAAAAAACAACAATTTGATAAATGGTGGGAAATCTAAAATTGCTATTAATGCTTAATTTTTAATAAAGCTCTTTATTTAATAACGTAAAGCGTGATAAAATAATAAACGATGTTATTAAGTAGGAGGATTTAAATTGTCGGAATTACAAACTGAAATTCAAAAACGACGTACTTTTGCGATTATCTCTCACCCAGATGCTGGTAAAACCACATTGACGGAAAAATTACTGCTCTATGGAGGAGCTATCCATTTAGCAGGTTCTATAAAATCTCGTAAAACTCAGCGCCATGCTGTATCCGACTGGATGGAAATTGAAAAACAGCGTGGTATCTCTGTAACTTCCAGTGTATTGCAATTCGATTATGCTGGTTGCCGTGTCAACATCTTAGACACACCAGGTCACCAAGACTTCAGTGAAGATACGTATCGTACATTGATGGCTGTTGATAGCGCTGTAATGATTATCGACGTTGCCAAAGGTGTCGAAGCTCAGACTAAAAAATTATTTAAAGTCTGCAAACAACGCCATATTCCAATTTTCACTTTCGTAAACAAACTTGACCGCTACGGTAAAGCACCACTCGAACTTATGGAAGAAATTGAAGACGTTTTAGGCATTCGCTCTTATCCTATGAATTGGCCAATCGGTACAGATGGACATTATAAAGGTATTTATCACCGCGAAACAGGCAAAGTCGAACTTTTCAGTGAAGATACTTCCCACGGTCAAGAAGAACGTGAATCCATCATTTACGATTTAAATGACCCAAAAGCTAAAGAAACTATCGGTGAAGATATCTATCAAGCACTCTTAGATGATATCGACTTACTCGATGTTGCTGGTGAAGAATGGTCTATGGAAAAAGTTAATAAAGGTGAACTCACACCGATGTTCTTCGGTAGTGCCATGACTAACTTCGGTGTACGCGGTTTCTTAGAAGAATATCTCCGCCTTGCACCACCACCACAGCCACGTATGAGCTCTGATGGACTAATTCAACCAGATGATGAAAAATTCTCTGGCTTCGTTTTCAAAATCCAAGCTAATATGAACCCTGCACATCATGACCGCTTATCCTTCATTAGAATTTGCTCCGGTAAATTTGAACGCGGTATGAGCGTATATCATATGCAAGGTGGTAAATCCGTAAAACTTGCTCAACCACAGCAATTTTTGGCACAAGACCGCCAAATTATAGATACAGCTTATCCAGGCGATATCGTAGGCTTATTTGACCCAGGTATTTTCGGCATCGGCGATACACTTTGTATGCCTTCTCATAAATTTAAATTCGCTGATTTCCCTGTATTCCCGCCAGAAAGATTTGCTCGTGTATCCGCAAAAGATACAATGAAACGCAAACAATTCGTAAAAGGTATTATGCAACTCACACAAGAAGGCGCTGTACAATTATTCCAGCAAGCAGGCGCAGGCATGGAATCCTATATTGTCGGCACAGTAGGTCAATTGCAGTTTGATGTACTCGAATACCGTTTAAAAAGCGAATACAATACAGAAATTGTCATGAACATGCAACCATTTGAAGTTGCTCGTTGGCTTCGCTTCAAAGACAATCGCCCTGTAACTCCAGAAGCACTTCGCGGTGCTGATAGAGGTATGTTTGTTTATGATATGAAAGAACGCCCTGTTCTCCTCGTAAGCAATGAATGGGCACTTGGCTGGATACAAGATAATAATCCAGACCTCGAACTTTTCCACGTTCCACCAGAAAAAGAAGACGCTGAAGAAGATATGAAATAATTTTTAAAAATACGAAAGCCCCTAAAAGTTATTACTTTTAAGGGCTTTATTTTATCTATTTAAATTTAATTATCTTGTTTTGCTAATTCACTATCTAAAATTTCTTGTATTTTAGGTGTGCAACGACGACCATGGCATGAACCATTGCCTGCACCAGTTATTTTCTTCACTTCAATGACAGTTTTTGCACCGCTGGCAATGGCTTTTTTTATTGCAGCTCTATTTATGCTCTTGCAGATGCAAACTTTTGTCAATTTGTCTAAAACCAATTCATTTAAATTATTGTTTTCCACTAAAACACTCCTTTATTATAGTATGTTTAATCTATAAAATATAATATAACTCTTACACTACTATTTATAATATATTTATGAAATATATGCAACTAGTATTTATACTAAAAAAACGACTATGCAAAATAGCTTAGTCGTTTTTTTCGCCAAAGTAAATTCGCTTTATCTGTGCCGCAATTTCATTTAAATTATTAGGAATAAGTTCGATGTTATAACCGATAAATAGTGGTGATGTTGCAAATCGTGGCATAATTTTAACATAGATACAATCATCTACTAAATAGAAAAATAAATTATAACTGTTACATCTTGCACTAAAATAATTTCTAATATAATCTACACCTATTTGTAAATATTTTGCCAATATGTCTATATCATCTAAACCTTGCATAATCACATTTATTTCAGTGAAGCCAACGCGTGGTTTTGTCGATAAATTCATCACAACTTTATTTTCACGAGCAATTTCTTCACCTTCAAATTGGCGTTTATCCCACATATTTTTTGAACTCAAATTTTTCAATCCTACAATTTGCATATGTGGATGACGCATCGTTCCACCAGAAAAAGGCCCATGATTTTTAAAGAACAATACTGTCTTATATTTTTTGCTTTCAATTACATTAAGCCAATGTTTTATACTAAAGCGCATTAAAGCACACATATGTTCTAATGTATAATCTGGAATATCAGCATCACATTTACTACCTTCGATAATAAGCAATTGATAAGCATCTTGCAATACCTGATATTTATTTTCCAAAAGTATCATATCGTCTTGTGTATCAATGATATTTTTCAAGTTTTTTACATCACAAAACGGACAAGCAGCATCTTTATGAATAATATTTTCTGGCTTCGTTTTTCCTATGTTGATATCAAATCCAAGATAATTGTATTCCATGAAGATATTCCTTTCTGAAAAATTCACATTCTAGTACAAGCTAACAAAATACTAGCATAGTTAAGCGATAAATGCTATAATTTTCTAGTATGAAATTTATCTAAGCACTGTATTTATTATTATACAGCCTTTTAAGTCAAAAGAAAATGATGTTTTAAAGCAGGTGTTTTCCATTAACGCACAAGAAAATTCTCCAAAAAAATCGCATAAAGCCGAAAGTTTTCTCAAGGGAACATTTATTTTAACTGTAGCCAGTCTAGTTGTAAAGGTAATCGGTTCACTCAACTGGATTTTTGTATCCCGCGTACTTGGCGGGGAAGGTATTGGCCTTTATCAAATGGCTTTTCCAATTTACTTTTTGGCACTTACCGTATCTTCTGCCGGCGTTCCTGTTGCTATCTCAATCATAACAGCAGAACGCGTAGCTCTTAAAGATATCCTTGGTGCTAGACGTATTTTCCGCATATCTATGTGCTTCATGTTCTGCACAGGATTGTTTTTCAGTCTTCTCACTTATTTTGGTGCTCAATGGCTGATTGACTGGCAATTCGTCCGCGACCCACGTGCTTATTATTCTATCGTAGCTTTGGCTCCAGCCGTTTTCTTCGTTACGATTTTAGCTAGTTCTCGCGGTTACTTACAAGGTTGGCAGCGCATGACTCCAACAGCTGTTTCCCAGATTGTAGAACAGATTTTCCGCGTAATCACCATGATTTTATTTGCGCAATTACTCTTGCCATATGGGCTTGAATTTGCTGCTGCTGGTGCTTCACTCGGTGCTCTCGCTGGTGCTGTAACAGGTGTCATCGTTCTCGTTTATTTCCATTGGAAATTAGATAGAGATATTGCTAAAACGTATGGCAATGAATTAAAACCTGTGGTGGATTCATCTACCTCATCGGTTTGGAAAATCATTCGTCGTATTTTCGTCTTAGCTTTGCCAGTTTCTGCTGCAAGTATAATGTTACCTATCGTTTCTAACCTTGACCTCATCATCGTTCCATCTCGTCTGGAAGTTGCAGGCTATAGTGTCCACGAAGCAACAGAACTTTTCGGTTACTTAACAGGTATGGCTGTTCCACTTGTCAATTTATCAACAATACTCACGGCTTCTCTTGCTGTAAGTATCGTTCCAGCCATCTCTGAAGCTCGTACACTTAAAGATACAAAACGTTGTTTCAATCAAACAGCGGCTGCTATGCGTATTTCTAACTTTATTTGTTTCCCTGCTTTTGTAACAGTACTAATGCTTGCTGTTCCAATTTCTTCATTGATTTACAACGCTCCAGGTGCTGGCCCTGCTGTTTGGGTATCATCTTTTAGCATTGTTCTTTTGGGACTTCATCAAGTTACAACAGGCGTATTACAAGGGTTAGGTCATCCAACAATTCCAATGATTAACATGGTTATCGCTGCTGTCGCTAAAGTTATTTTAAACTGGACATTGACAGCTCAACCATCACTCGGTATCATGGGCGCAGCTTGGGCTACTGTCGCTGATATCGGTATCGCTGCCATCATTAATTTATATTTCCTTTATAAATACATAAATTATAAAATGGAAATAGGTCAGCTCTTAAAAACCATCGGTGCTGCTGCTATAATGGCGGCTGTAATCCATTTTGGTTATGAATTTTTAATGCTTGAAATCGGTAGCAATGCCCTTGCTACATTTGGTTCTTTATTCGTTGGTATGTTTGTTTATATCGTCGTTCTTATTTTAATCGGTGGTATCATGGAAGCAGATATTGAACGCATTCCTATGATTGGTGCTCCAAGTATTCGTTTATTTAAGAAATTAGGTATATTGAAACATTAATAATCTATCAGGAGGTATAATGAAAAAATTTCTTTTAGCTTATAATCCCGTTTCTGGCGATGCTATGTTCAAGAAAAAACTTGACGACATCATAAACCAGTTTCAAAGTCGTGATTGCATAATCATACCGTATCGCACAAAAAAAGAAAAATTTGACCCATATTTTGCTGCTTGTATACATGAACTGAAAGCCGATGGCGTTATTGCCGCTGGAGGAGACGGAACGCTTCACAAAATAATCAATATGATGTTAAAAGAAAATTTGGACATTCCTGTCGGCATAATTCCTAGTGGCACTTCTAATGATTTCGCTTCATATCTCGTAATTGAAGATAATTTTGAACAGTATCTCGAAAATATCTGTACAGGCAAATCAAAATACGTTGATGTTGGTTCTATCGGTGATGAATATTTCATCAATGTGGCAAGTGCTGGTATGATGACAAGTGTTGCACATGAAGTAAATACTCGCCTGAAAAATACCTTTGGCAAACTTGCTTATTATGTACGCGGTATCGGTGAATTACCAAAACTGCGTGCTCTTGATTTCACTATTGAAGCTGATGGTGAAACATTTCATGAAAAAATATTTTTTATCCTCGTCATTAATTCTCCAGTCGTAGCTAGTTTTAAAAATATCGCTGATGCAAAAATCGACGATGGCAAATTAGATATGATAATTTTACGTCAATGCAATTTTCCAGAACTCATGAAAATAGCTACCGATATTATCGCTGGAAAAAATGTACTCGATAACAAAAATATAATCCATAAACAAGCAACATATTTCAAATTTAGTTGCCCTGATAATATAGAAAGTGATTTAGATGGTGAAATCGGTCCTGGTCTTCCGATTACAGTTGAAACAGTTTCCCATAAATTAAAGATGTTTATACTTTAAAATCACTAAAAAAGCAATATATAAAGCTCATTCTTTCATAAACAAGAATGAGCTTTTCTTTTATTGTTATGATATAATTAGAATATACATATAATGAAGGGGGCGACAATGCCATGAAATCAAAATCCATATTTACCTTATTATGTAGTATTATTTTTACCTTGTGCCTGTGTTCTGTAGCATTTGCCAATAATGCCAAGACAGAAGCAATTGAATTCTTAAAGCAGGCAACGCAAAATACTGTAAATACACAAAATGCCGCTTACAGTATTGACCTCTCTATGACTGGGCCTCTCGCTGATTGTAATATCAAATTAAACGGAAATTACGCTTATCCTGTATTTACAAATGGCGATATGTCGCTTCTATTAAATTTATGGATAGTTGATACTTCTTTTAAAGCAAATACACAGTATTATACTGAATTAGACGGCAATGTTTACAAACAGTATTTCAAAACTCAAACAGAACCTAAATTAGACAATGATAATTCAGGCATAAAATCCGACCAATGGTATGTACAATCAATTAAAATACCAGAGGATTTTATCCAGAATTATAAAAAAGAAATGAATAACAACGTCGATGGCATCGATAAAGATATCAAAAATATCTTCATGTACGATGCTAATAAAAATACGACTAAAATATATGTAACATATAACAAAGCTTTATTAGATGAAGATAAATTAAATCAAGCTTTGAGCATTTCCGATTTAAATAGTAAAGAGATGCAAGAAGTAAATGAATTTTATCAAAAAATAAATGAAAATAAACAATTAAAAGAAGCTTTGACAAAACAGCGCGAATTATCTTATGAAATCACAATTGATAAAAAAAATATGCGCATAACTTCTGTAAATGCTGATTTATCTCCTGTAATTTATGAATTAGGTACAGATATTTTAAATAATATTTCTGATGAAAAATTATCTGTTAACGGTTCGCCTATCAACGGTGCAACTGTGCGCAATATCATAAAAAATTATTTAGAACGCAGTAAATTTAACATGACAATACAATTATCTAAATTTAATACTTCGCCAGTTGAAACCGTTCCCCAAGAAGTCAAAGACAGTGCTATAGCACCACCAAAAATTGAAAAAATCGGCGAAGCAACTGATACAACAGACATATTAACTGTTGATACTGCTACTGATAGTTTGCCAACTCTAGAAGTTTTAGGTAATGATAAATAAAATGCAAAATGCACTTTGAATAAATCAAAGTGCATTTTTTTATTTTTCGTCTGCTAAAACAGCTTGATAAACATCTCGACGACTCATATTCAATTTCTTAGCTACTATTTTCATAGCTTCTTTTTTAGTATTGCCTTCATCTACTAATTTTTTTACATATTCAACAGGTGTCAAAACAGCTTCTTGCTCTTTTTCTACAAAATCTTCTTTGCAACCTGAAACGACTACTACAAATTCACCGCGCGGTTCATTTTCAGCAAAATAATCTCTTAACTGCCCAAGTGTTCCCCGCTTAAATTCTTCAAATTTCTTAGTGAGTTCGCGACAAGTCGCAGCCTGTCTATCTTCACCTAGAACATCTATTAATTCTTTTAACATATCTTTTAAATGATACGGTGTTTCATAAAAAATCAATGTTTCCATGCGATTTTTTATCTCTAATAATAATTCGCGTCTTTTTTTAGATGTTTTCGGCAAAAATCCAATGAATGTGAATTTAACTGTATCAAGCCCTGAACAAATAAGCGCTGATAATGCAGCATTAGCTCCAGGAATTGGCACGACTCTTATGCCTTCTGCTATTGCTAGTTGTGCTATATGCGTACCTGGGTCGGCAACTCCCGGAAGTCCCGCATCACTTACTACAGCAATATTCATGCCTTCATTTAATTTTTCAATAAGCTGTGGTCCCTTTGTGAATTTATTATGTTCATGATAACTAGTAAGCAAAGTATGGATATCGTAATGTGATAATAATTTTCGCGTATTTCGCGTATCCTCTGCGGCAATTAAATCAACTTCATTTAATATTCTTACGCCACGATATGTCATATCCTCCAAATTACCGATAGGCGTGGCTACTAAATATAAACAGCCTTTTTCCTGTTCACTTATCATTTATTCCCCAACCTTTCATAATCTGTCTGGATAATAATATTTGAGTAGTTCTCGCGTATAATCGCCATTATCTTCATGCACAATAAGCGTCGGCTCAACCGTAAGTCCACCAGGCATACCCTCTTTTACGCCTTCAATCAGAACAATATTAGGTGATTTATCGCGCTTAGGCTGAACTAAACGAAGTCGCTTTGCTTCTATTTTATATTTATGAAAAGCTACCATTATTTCACCTAAACGTTCTGGCAAATGCACCATGGCGAAACGACCGTGATATTTCAATACATAACTCGCCGCTCTTACTACATCATCTAATTTAGCAGTAATTTCATGTCTAGCTCTTGCTACACCATCTAAAAGATTTATATGACCTTGATTTATTTGACGATACGGCGGATTAGATACAACAAAATCCATACTTTTAGGCTTATAATACTGCTCAATCTGGCATAAATCGCCTTGCTTAATACAAATTTTATCTTCTAATTTATTGAGCTGCACATTTCGTTCCGCAATTTCAGCTGTAACAGGATTTATTTCTAAAGCATCCACATGCTTGATATGAGGCGATAATAAAAGAGGAATAACACCTGTTCCTGTTCCCAAATCCAAACCACAATAATTTTTTCGCACTGTAGCAAAATGAGCTAATAGTACTGCATCAATAGAAAAACAAAATTCAGTATTATTTTGAATTATTTTAAGTCCGCCAGCTAGCAAATCATCAATGCGTTCATTTTCATTTAAATTAAATGTCATCTTCATCTTTTTCTATAACGTCTTCCCAAGAAGCTACTATCGTTTTCTTCGTATCCAACAAAACAGTTACTGTACGTTTTTGTGTGTTTATAGAAATCGCCTTGCCTTCCCCTTCTATAGATACGACACGACTTCCCTGTTTAGGTGGTGTTACAATACTATTATGTTTATTGCAACCTTGATATAAGTCATTTTCATATTTTAAGCAACACATTAAACGACCACAAATACCGGAAATCTTTGTAGGATTTAATGATAAACTTTGGTCTTTAGCCATGCGTATAGACACTGGTTCAAAATCACCAAGAAAAGTCGCACAACAAAGCGGTCTACCACAACAGCCGATACCACCTAATAATTTTGCTTCATCGCGCACGCCAATTTGACGTAATTCAATACGAGTATGAAAAATAGCCGCCAAATCCTTAACAAGTTCGCGGAAATCAATGCGTCCATCAGCTGTGAAATAGAATATGATTTTATTCACATCAAGTGTATATTCTACACTGATTAATTTCATTGGTAATTGTCTATTTTGAATTTTTTCTTCACAAATTTTATAAGCTTCTTGTTCTTTTATATTATTTTCTGCTAATTTAGCTCTATCTTCATCAGTCGCTTTGCGCTGTACTTCTTTAAGTGGCTGCACCACTTCAGAATCTAAAACATCTCTAGGGCCAATTACTACTGTCCCAAATTCCACACCACGAGCTGTTTTTACTACAACGCCATCGCCTTGTTCTAATACAAGTTCACCAGGACTAAAATAATATATTTTACATGCTTTTTTAAATCTTACACCTACAACGGTTTGCACATTTAACCTCCTACTTTTGTTCTCGCCAACTCAACATAAAATCCTGCATCATAAGTTTTAAATCTGCATTAGAACTTAAACGTTTTACAAGATTTTCTATCAAATTTTGACAATTAAACAATCGATTTAATGAAAAATTTACTATAAGTTTATCTAGTACATCTTTTTTATCTCTATTATATAAAAGATTATCATCTGCGCCTGCTTGTAATAATAATAAATCCCTTATTATCATTTGCAAAAAATCTGCCCATTGCTTAATTTTAGCCTTATCCATAGCAGAAAATTCATCGCTTATTTGCCATATATCTTTTGCATTTAAATCCTTAGACAAAAAATCCATTGCATTTTGACACAAATTAAAATTATCATCATCGAGAAAAGATATTGCTCTTTTCATACTGCCACCAGATAATTTAGCAATCACTGTAGCCTTATCCTCATTAACAGCATATTTACTCTTTAAAATAATTTTTATTTCATCTTCTGAAAGAGGCGCAAAATACAATTTCATACAACGCGATAAAATTGTAGGCAATAATAAATCCTTATTTGCCGTCACTAAAATAAAAACAACATCACCTGTTGGCTCTTCTAAAGTCTTAAGCAAGCTATTTTCTGCCGCTTCATTCATAGTTTCAGCATCATTGATTATTACAACTCGCTTATCAGCTAAATACGGCGATAAAGCGATTTGTGACTGCATTTGCCTAATCTGTTCAATCTTTATATTATTAGCCTTTCCCTCAGGCTCTAAACAATAAAAATCGGGATGATTTTTAGCATCAAAAGCCCTACAAGATGAACAATTATTGCACGGTTTTTCTTTTTCACCACTACAAAAAAGAACTTTTGCCAAAACGTTAGCCGTTAAATTTTTACCAATACCTTCAATCCCTGTAAAAAGCAACGCATGCGGCAACCTTTTTTCTGCCAAAAGTTGCCGCAAATCGTTTTTTATCTGTTCATGTCCTTGTATACTAGACCAATCATTCATTTCAGTTATACCAGAACAATCTTTCTAATAGTTCATTTAATTGTCCGCATTGATTTATTAAATTTTCCGTGTTGCCTTCATCTACAGATTGACTGATTTTTTGAAGCATATTATCTACTTCACTTATTTGAAGATAAAAATTTTCCTGTGGTTTATTTTCCCAAGCAGATTTTATTGCTGTCATATACAACTGCGCTACAGCAGATGATACAAAATCTTTTATCGTAATTTGATATGCTTGCATATTTTCTACCGTAGGATTTTGTACTAGTGATTTAGCTTCTGTTAATATTTTTTGTTTTTGAGCATTTACATCAGATACTACAAATTCTCTCATATTGAAATTCTCCTAGATTAATACAAAAATAAATATTCATACTTTGCGCTAGCAAATATTTCAAAATAATATTACATTCTAGGCTAATTTAAAATAAAAATTCCTACTAGCACAACGCATATCATCACATATATAACTGAAATTAGTATATCATAAACAAATTGATTTATAAATACATTTTAATAGCACTGAAAACATCTTCATGTATATCTTCAATCGAACGCAATGCTCCATCTTTAGCACAATCTACAATATCCCAATCGTATTTTTGTGCCATCTGTTCATAAACCATATGACATCTTGCCAAATATGCCGTATCTTTTTCATGAATATCTTTGGCGGTATTTGTCTTCTTAGCTCTATTTTCAATCAATTTATCACTCAAATATGGTGGCATATTCAAGAAAATCACTTTATCTGGCACAGGTAATCCCATTTTTGTAAACTCTGTATCCCAAAGCCAATGCAAGAAATTTTCTTGCTCTGTTTCATCTTTGATTTTTACCGCTTGATGTACCATATTAGAAGTCGTATATCTATCAGCTAAAATGATAGTGCCTTCTTCATATGCTTTTTTCCATTTTTTACGATATGATGCATATCTATCTACAGCAAAAAACAGTGATGCCGCATACGCATTTACATCATCAGCATGACCGCCAAATTCACCTCTAAGATACATCTTAACAGGGGCACACGCTTCACTTTCATAATCTGGATATTCCACTTTCATTACGCTTTTTCCCATGCGCACTAATCTATCATATAATAATTTTGTCTGCGTAGCTTTACCCGAACCATCGCCAGCTTCAATAATTATCAATTTTCCTTTCATTTTTCATCTACCACCACTCTAATTGTATTTAAATTAGCATCTTCTGGGCCAATTACATTGCCGCCATTATTTTTTTGCAAATCTACATAATCTATAATCTCTTTACTTATTTTTTCACCTGGATAAATTATCGGTATTCCCGGTGGATAAAATGTTATCATTTCACCTGCTATTTTACCTGCACTTTGCTTAAATTCTACTTTTTTCGTTTCTTTAAACATCGCTTCGCGCGGTGATAATACATATTCAGGCAAAGACGGCAATTTTATCTGTACAAGTTCTTTTTGTTTTTTTCCAATGAATTCTCCTGCTAAACTTTTTAAAGCATTGTAGAGATAATCACACTCATATTGTCCATCTGCGTATGAAATTATGAACAACAGATTATAAAAATCGGATAATTCACATTGAATTTTATACTTATGACGCAAAATATGTTCTGCCTGCGCGCCACTTATGCCCAATTCACGCACGCTTACAGTCAATTTCGTAACATCTAAAGCAAATTTACCAGCGCTATTCATATATTCTTTGCCAAAGCAATACAATCCATCTATTTCATTTATTCTGCAGCGTAAATCTTCTGCTAAATCCACTGCTTTTTCTACGAGTTCACGACCATTTGTCGCCATTTGTTTTCTAGCTGTATCAAGTGAAGCCATCAATAAATAATTCGGGCTAGTGGATTGCACAAGGCTACACATCTTATTAAAACGCTCTACATCTACACGATTTTTTTTCATATGCAACAGCGAAGTTTGTGTCATTGAACCTAAAATTTTATGTGTGCTTTGCGCTACAATATCTGCTCCTGCATCTAATGCCTGCACTGGCAATCTATCAGAAAAGAGCAAATGGGGTCCATGCGCTTCATCAACGAGCAATACCATATCATTTTCATGTACAATTTTAGCTATTTTTTTTATATCACCAGCCACGCCGTAATATGTAGGATAAACCATGACGAGCGCTTTAGCTTCTGGATTTTCACTTATCACTTTTTGCACTTCATTTGGCGTTATACTCATAGCAATACCCAATTTTTCATCTATTTCAGGTTGAATGAATACAGGTGTCGCACCTACAAGCACTAAACCACCTAATACACTTCGATGAGCATTGCGTGGCACAATGACTTTATCGCCTGGATTTAATGCCGTAAGCAACATTGCATGAATTGCTCCCGTCGTTCCATTGATAAAAAATCTGCTTTCATCCGCGCCATATAAATCAGCCGCTAAATCCTGTGCTTCTTTTATACAGCCAGTTGCACCATGTATATCATCTAATTCTTCCATCAAGGAAACTTCCATTTTTAAACCATCAGGCATTATAATCTCACGCATTTCATCGGGAATACCTTTACCTTGTTTATGCCCCGGCGTATGAAAAGCCATCGCTTTATCCGCAATATAATTCTTCATTGCTGTAAACAATGGTGTTTTGTTTTGCTCCATCAATAAACCTTCCTTATTTCATATAATTAAATTCAATAAATATTATACTATATACTGTAAAATTTAAACTACCTTGAAGCTCCATTATAAATAATAAAAAAGATATGCTTTAAACCTTTTTTATCATCATCTCAAAGAAAAACAGCCTATATTATGCTATAATATTCAATGCAAAATAAATTTAATTAAGGAGTGAATTTCTTGGCTTTCTATGACTTACGAGAATATATTAAAGCTTTAGAACAGCATGGCTGGCTTAAGCGCATAAAAACACCTGTTGATTGCAACTTAGAAATCACAGAAATTACTGACCGCGTATCTAAAATGGAAGGGGATAAAAACGTAGCCCTTTTATTCGAAAATGTTATCGGTTATGATATGCCTGTTCTTATGAACGCTTTTGGCAGTAAAGAACGTTTAGCACTTGCTTTTGGCGTTGATGATATTGAAGAAATCCCTAATGAACTCAGAGAAATTTTAAAATTACCGTATATCTCTTTGCAACACAAAATGGATTTACTGCATATCATTCCTACTGCAAAAAGAGCTATAAATTTCCCTAAATACGTAAAAAAAGCACCATGTCAAGAAGTTGTCATCACAGACAATCCAAGCTTGGACAAATTTCCTATTTTAAAATGTTGGCCTCAAGATGGTGGCCCATTCATCACTTTACCACTTGTATTTACACGCAATCCTAAAACGGGTAAACGCAATGTAGGTATGTACCGCTTACAAAAATATGATAGTCAAACAACTGGTATGCATTGGCATTTGCATAAAGATGGCGCTAGCAATTACCGTGCTTATAAAGAAATGGGCGTAGACAAAATCGAAGTGGCTGTAGCAATCGGAACAGACCCAGTCGTTACTTATTCTGCTACTGCTCCATTGCCACGCGATATTGATGAAATGGTATTTGCAGGCTTTTTGCGTAAAAAATCCGTAGAAATGGTTAAATGTAAAACTGTCGATGTTGAAGTTCCTGCTACAAGCGAAATCGTTTTAGAAGGTTATGTAAATATCGGTGAAACTCGCCGTGAAGGCCCATTCGGTGACCATACAGGATATTATTCTCTCGCTGATGACTATCCAGTATTCCATATCACTTGTATCACACATCGCAAAAATCCTATTTATGCGGCAACTATCGTAGGTAAACCACCAATGGAAGACTGCTATCTCGCTAAAGCTACAGAACGCATTTTCTTGCCACTTTTACAGCAAGCTATTCCTGAAATTCGCGATATCAACTTCCCACTTGAAGGCGTTTTCCACGATTGTGTAATGGTATCCATCAAAAAAACATATCCACAGCAAGCTAAAAAAGTCATGCACGCTCTTTGGGGCATGGGTCAAATGATGTTCACAAAATTAATCATCGTAGTTGATGAACATGTTGATGTACAAAATGAAAAAGAAGTTTGGTGGCGTGTTTACAATAATATTGATGCTAAACAAGATTTAGTCATGGTAGATGGCCCATTAGATGCTCTCGACCACTCTTCACCAATGGCTAAATGGGGTACAAAAATCGGCATTGATGCTACAAAAACTTGGGTAGAAGAAGGTCATAGTCGTGAATGGCCTGATGAAATAGTAATGTCTGATGACATCAAAAAAGTAGTAGATAAAAAATGGGCGGAACTCGGTCTTGAGTAAGCTCTCCGCTCATATCAATAATATTGCCCTTCATCATACAGTATTTGCTCTGCCCTTTGCTTATATGGGATTGTTCCTTGCGGCAAAGGGTATTCCCACTTTTCACGATTTTATCTGGGTTACACTTGCTATGGTAGGTGCTAGAAGTTCTGCACTTGCTATGGACAATATTGTTGACTTAAAATTTGATAAAGTTCAACCCCGCATGAAAAAACGCCCGCTTGTAGCTGGCACCATAAAACCAATTGAAGTCTTCGTTTTAATCATCATAAGTTTAGCCATATTTTTATTTTCTGCCGCTCAACTTGCACCAATCTGCTTAAAGCTTACACCTATCTGTTTATTCTTTTTGTTATTTTATCCATATACAAAAAGATTTACATTTCTTTGCCATTATTTCCTTGGCGTAGCTCTTGCCATGGCACCAGCGGGCGGATATATGGCTGTGACAGGACAACTTCCACTCGGTATAATATTTTTAAGTGGCGGTGTTTGCCTTTGGATAGGTAGTTTTGATGCAATTTACGGCAGTCAAGACCGTGAATTTGATTTAAAGCATCATTTGCATTCTTTAGCGACAAAATTTGGCGTTGCTAAAGCTCATCGCATTGCCGCTTATCTTCACTGCGTATCAATATTATGCTTTATTTTAACTGGAATTTATTTTGATTTATCTTGGATTTATTACATTGGCGTTTTAATTGCTATTGTAACTTTAATTTATCAACACAATATAATTTCACCAAATGATTTTCATCGCCTAACGCAAGTTTATTTCATGCGCAACGGCATTGTATCTATTGTTATCTTTATATTTACATTAATAGATTTAATTTAAAGCGGAGGTGCTTATTTTGACTGCAACAATCCTATCTGGCAAAGTTTTCGCCACTCAATTTAAAGAAGAAGCAAAAAAAGAAATTTTAAACATTAAACAAGAATACGGCGTAACACCTGGTTTAGCCGTTATCATCGTAGGCGAAAATCCTGCTTCTAAAGTATATGTACGCAATAAACATAAAGCTTGCGAAGAAATAGGCATTTATTCCGAAGTCATTGAAATGCCTGAAACTACTACAAAAGAAGAATTAATTCGCAAAATCGATGAATTAAATTTTCGCAAAGAAATTCATGGTATTTTAGTACAATTACCATTGCCAAAAGCTATTGCGCAACATGAAGAAGAAATTTTAAATGAAATAAATCCATTTAAAGATGTAGATGGTTTTCATCCTATCAATGTAGGCAAGCTCGTCACTGGACAAGAAGCTTTAATCCCTTGTACTCCACACGGTTGCTTAAAAATGCTCGAAGCTAGCAATATAAACATCGATGGCGCTCATGCCGTTGTAATCGGCCGCAGCAATATCGTTGGTAAACCGATGGCACATTTATTATTATCTAAAAATGCTACAGTTACTATCTGCCATTCCCATACAAAAAATTTAAAAGAAATATGTAAAAGTGCAGATATTATAGTTGCAGCTATTGGTAAGCCAAAATTTATCACAGCAGATATGATAAAACCTGGTGCTACAGTAATCGATGTTGGCATTAACCGCATTGCACCAAAAAAACTTGTCGGTGATGTCGATTTTGAAAATGCCGTAAACGTTGCTGGAGCTATCACACCTGTACCTGGTGGCGTAGGTCTTTTGACAATCGCTATGCTAATGCAAAATACTGTTACAGCATTAAAAATGCAACTTGCTAATCAATATGCACTTTGTTATAATAAAGACATAAATTCATAAACGGTACGGAACTGACGGATTTTAAGTGGAATTAACCACGTGAACCGTACTATTTACAAAAAAGTCGACCGTCTGGGCATAAAATCATATGCTCAGGCGTTTTTTTATGTCCTGAGATATGAGATAATAGTAATATAAAACAAATTGGAGGTAATTACCCAAATGAAAACAGATGTTGAAATTGCTCAAGAAGCTGTCATGCAGCCTATAACTGAAATTGCTAAACACCTTGAAATCCCTGAAGATGACCTTGAATTATATGGAAAATATAAAGCTAAAATTTCCCTTGATTACTGGAATACATTAAAAAACAGACCAAATGGTAAATTAATCCTCGTTACTGCTATTAACCCTACACCAGCAGGTGAAGGCAAAACAACAACAAGCATTGGACTTGGTGATGCTCTTCACAAACTCGGCAAAAAAACTACAATTGCCCTTCGTGAACCTTCTCTTGGTCCTTGCTTTGGTCTTAAAGGCGGTGCAGCTGGTGGCGGATATTCTCAAGTAGTACCTATGGAAGATATCAACCTTCATTTCACTGGTGATTTCCATGCTATCACTACAGCTCATAACCTTTTAGCAGCTGTTATTGACAATCACATTCAACAAGGTAACGCACTTGACCTTGATGTTCGCCGTATCACTTGGAAACGCGTTCTCGACTTAAATGACCGCGCACTTCGCAATATTATCTGTGGTCTTGGCGGTAAAGCACACGGTGTACCTCGTGAAACTGGTTTCGATATCACTGTTGCATCTGAAATGATGGCAATTTTATGCTTAACTTCTGACCTTGAAGACATGAAAAAACGCCTCGGCAACATCATCATTGGTTATACACGTTCTGGCCGTATTGTTCGTGCTAAAGAATTAAACGTAACTGGTGCACTCACATTATTATTTAAAGACGCAATCAAACCAAACCTTGTACAAACACTTGAAGGTACTCCTGCGCTCATTCATGGTGGCCCTTTTGCTAATATCGCTCATGGTTGCAACAGCGTAATGGCTACAAAATACGCTTTGAAAATGGCTGATTACACTGTAACAGAAGCAGGCTTCGGTGCTGACCTTGGTGCTGAAAAATTCCTCGATATCAAATGCCGCTTCACTGGCTTTAAACCAAATGCTGTCGTTATCGTAGCAACAATTCGCGCTTTAAAAATGCACGGCGGACTTGCTAAAACTGAACTTGGCACAGAAAATATTGAAGCACTCAAAAAAGGTATGACAAACCTCGCTAAACACATTGAAAACATTCATAAATTCGGTTTACCAATCGTAGTTGCTATCAATGCATTTCCTACAGATACAGAAAACGAATTACAAGAACTCAAAACTCTTTGCGAAAGCATGGGCGCATCTGTTAGTATTTCTGAAGCTTGGGCAAAAGGTGGCGAAGGTGCTATTGACCTTGCTAAAAAAGTTATTGAAGCAGCAGAAAAACCTTCCGATTTCCATTATATGTATGATGAAAACGATACTATTAAAAATAAAATCAATGCAATTGCCACTAAAATCTACGGTGCTGACGGCGTAAATTACATTCCAGCTGTTGAAAAAACTATCGCAGAACTCGAAGCTGCTGGGCTTGATAAAATGCCAATTTGCATGGCTAAAACTCAATACTCCTTGAGCGATGACCAAACAAAACTCGGTGCACCAACTGGCTTTAGAATCACTGTTCGTGAATTACGTATAAGCGCTGGTGCTGGCTTTATTGTAGCTCTTACAGGTAATGTACTCACAATGCCTGGACTTCCTAAAAAACCAGCTGCTGAAAATATGGATATTGATATAAACGGCAAAATTACAGGCTTATTCTAAAAAATAATATTTTATAATACACCGCCAAAAATTAGACATCATATTTAACTTTTGGTGGTGTATTTTTTATAATAAAATCTTCTAATGGTTTTTTCATCTAAAACATCCAAAATAAATTTAAAATTTACTTTATTCTTTAATAACTATATGAAAGGAGATTATTTTTATGGACAATTTATTAGGAGAATTTATTGGTACAGCCATTCTTATTACTTTTGGTTGTGGTGTAGTCGCCAACGTTTCTTTAAAAGGTTCTAAAGGAGAAAATAGTGGTTGGATAGTAATTACTGCTGCTTGGGGATTTGGTGTAATAATGGGTGCATTTACATCTACAGCACTTGGAGCTCCTCAAGCCGATTTAAATCCTGCACTTACTTTAGCCAAAACATTAAATGGTATTTATACAGGAACTCAAGCTTTAGCTACTATGTGTGTACAAATACTTGGAGCAATTTTAGGCGCTGTTATCGTATATATCGCTTATTTACCACATTGGGCACTTACAGAAAATGAAAAGACCAAATTAGGCGTTTTTGCCACTATTCCAGCTGTTAGAAATTACGGTTATAATTTTGCTTGTGAATTTATCGGTACGTTTATACTTATATTTTTGATTTTTGCTATTTTTAATCCTAATAATGGTTCATTTCCATCTGGTCTCGGTACGTATATCGTAGGAATTTTAATTTGGGCAATAGGTCTAAGTCTTGGTGGTCCTACTGGTTATGCTATAAATCCAGCCCGTGATTTAGGGCCATGTATAGCTCATGCATTATTATCTATCTCTGGTAAAGGAGAATCTGATTGGCGTTATGCATGGATTCCAATCATTGCTCCAATGTTAGCTAGTATCTCTGCTTATAGTATTGCCAAAATACTTAACATCATATAATTTTAAATCAAAACCACCAGTTAAACTGGTGGTTTGCTCAACCCTATAAGGGTTTTTCTCTTGTGGTTGCATCTTAAAAGATGCGCTGAATAATCTGACAACCACATTTTTTTCACTGGCAAAGCCCCTCTTTGGGGCTTTTATTTTTGCCTTATTGTCCCTTGCTACCTGTAAACGGGTCTATATATTCTTTTAAACTTATTTGATCTATCATTATGTCTTCTTCTAATTGGTTTTTTATATATTCTTTTATCGCATTTTCATATTTTCCTACTGTATCTACATAATATCCTCTGCACCAAAAATGTCTATTTCCATACTTATATTTTAAATTTGCATGTCTATCAAATATCATCAAACTACTCTTACTTTTCAAATACCCCATAAATCCTGCTACACTCAAATGCGGTGGTATTGCCACTAACATATGGATATGATTTGGGCAACATTCTGCTTCTATTATTTCTACTTTTTTTCTTTTGCATAACTGTCTTAATATCTTTCCTATATCTACTCTTATTTTTTTATAAATAACTTGTCTACGGTATTTTGGTGCAAAAACAATATGATATTTACATCTCCACTTACTATGTGATAAACTTTTTATATCATTCATTGACACGAACCTCCTATACTTTATATGGTTGCCAGACCACTTATATTGTAGTACGGAGGTTCTTTCCTTTTCTTTAAGAATTCTTAACAACCCCCAGTTAAACTGTGGGTTTTATCATACCTATTCGGCGACAACAAAAAAGCGATATCAGATTTTTTCTGATATCGCTAATGTTTACAAAGTGGCGGAGTGAGAGAGATTCGAACTCTCGCACGGCGAAGCCGCCTAACGATTTAGCAAACCGTCCTCTTCAGCCTCTTGAGTATCACTCCATATTTAAAATTTACTAAAAAAGCTTCGGCAAAACCGAAGTTATAATGATAATGGCAGGGGCAGTAGGACTTGAACCCACAACCAATGGTTTTGGAGACCACTACTCTACCAATTGAGCTATACCCCTATAAAGTAATGGGGCGACTAGTGGGGATCGAACCCACGCAATAACGGAGCCACAATCCGCCGTGTTGACCGCTTCACCATAGCCGCCATATTCCATTATCTAAGCTTTATATAAAAGTATAAAACTTATTAACCGGCAACTTCCTATCCTCCCAGCACGTTTCCATGCAAGTACTTTCGGCCTCTAAATGCTTAACTACTGTGTTCGGTATGGATACAGGTGGTTCCATTTAGGCATCATCACCGGATATTCTTTTTTCTGAGGTCTTTTGTTCCCTCAAAACTTCACAGAAGAATTTCTTGCTCTACCAAGCTTTTAAGTTAAGTTCTCGACTTATTAGTACCAGTCCGCTACATTCATTACTGAACTTCTACTCCTGGCCTATCAACCTCATCTTCTTTAAGGTGTCTTTCAAGCTTACGCTTCGGGAGACCTCATCTCAAGGCTGGTTTCACGCTTAGATGCTTTCAGCGTTTATCCTTTCCGGACGTAGCTACCCAACTGTACCCCTGGCGGGATAATTGGTACACCATTGGTCCGTCCACTCCGGTCCTCTCGTACTAGGAGCAGCCCCCTTCAAGTCTCTTACGCCCGCGATGGATATGGACCGAACTGTCTCACGACGTTCTGAACCCAGCTCACGTACCACTTTAATGGGCGAACAGCCCAACCCTTGGGACCTGCTCCAGCCCCAGGATGTGATGAGCCGACATCGAGGTGCCAAACCTCCCCGTCGATATGGACTCTTGGGAGAGATTAGCCTGTTATCCCCAGGGTAGCTTTTATCCGTTGAGCGATGGCCCTTCCACTCGGAACCACCGGATCACTAAGCCCTACTTTCGTACCTGCTCGTCGTGTCTGACTCGCAGTCAAGCTCCCTTCTGCCTTTGCACTCTTTGCGCGGTTTCCGTTCGCGCTGAGGGAACCTTTGGGCGCCTCCGTTACATTTTGGGAGGCGACCGCCCCAGTCAAACTGCCCGCCTGACACTGTCCTGAGTTTCGTTACTCCTACAGTTAGAGGTTCAATAAATAAAGGGTGGTATCCCAACGTCGACTCCATCTAGGCTAACGCCCAGACTTCCCAGTCTCCCACCTATCCTGTACGTTATTTACTAAACATCAATGTCAGGTTGCAGTAAAGCTCCATGGGGTCTTTCTGTCCAGTCGCGGGTAACCTGCATCTTCACAGGTACTTCAATTTCACCGGGTCCCTCGTTGAGACAGTGCCCAAGTCGTTACACCTTTCGTGCGGGTCGGAACTTACCCGACAAGGAATTTCGCTACCTTAGGACCGTTATAGTTACGGCCGCCGTTTACTGGGGCTTCAATTCAAGCCTTCGAGTTGCCTCTAAGCCCTCCTCTTAACCTTCCAGCACCGGGCAGGTGTCAGCACCTATACTTCAGATTTCTCTTTCGCAGGCACCTGTGTTTGTGCTAAACAGTCGCTTGGGCCTCTCTTGTGCCACCGGCTGACGCTCCAGAAGTTAATCCCTTCACATCCTCCGGCTATCCTTATCCCTAAGTTACGGATACAATTTGCCGAGTTCCTTAACGAGGGTTGTCCCGCGCACCTTAGGATTCTCTCCCCGCCTACCTGTGTCGGTTTCGGTACGGGCGCTCCATCTCTCACTAGAAGCTTTTCTCGACAGCATGGCTCACTTGAATTTGACTCTACCGAAGTATCGTCTATCTATCAGCTCTCGGTCTTATGATACGGATTTTCCTATATCACAACCTACCACCTTCGACACGCTCTTCCAGTCGCGTGCTCAAGCTACCTTCTGTGTCACTCCATTGCTCAAACGATTTGAAGCGGTACAGGAATATTAACCTGTTGTCCATCGCCTATGCTTTTTGCCTCGGCTTAGGTCCCGACTTACCCTGAGTCGACGAGCGTTGCTCAGGAAACCTTAGGCTTTCGGTGGAACAGATTCTCACTGTTCTTTTCGCTACTCATACCGGCATTCTCTCTTGTGTATCCTCCAGCGCTCCTTACGGTACACCTTCAGTCGAATACACAACGCTCCCCTACCCAGAATTATTAAATCCTGCCACGACTTCGGTTCTGTACTTGAGCCCCGGACATCTTCGGCGCAAGGCCTCTCGACCAGTGAGCTATTACGCACTCTTTTAATGGTGGCTGCTTCTAAGCCAACATCCTGGTTGTTTATGAAGTCTTACATCCTTCTCCACTTAGTACAGCATTGGGGACCTTAGTCGGTGGTCTGGGCTGTTTCCCTCTTGACTACGGGTCTTATCACTCGCAGTCTG
The DNA here is from genome assembly GCF_900187035.1 of Megamonas hypermegale. Taxonomy (NCBI): domain Bacteria; kingdom Bacillati; phylum Bacillota; class Negativicutes; order Selenomonadales; family Selenomonadaceae; genus Megamonas; species Megamonas hypermegale. The sequence continues at coordinate 243,394 of NZ_LT906446.1, read as the reverse complement.
ACTCCCAGGGTCTTAATTATAGCCATTCGAAGTTTGTCTAGGGTCGGTAGGCTTTACGCCCCCTTACCAGAACAGTGCTCTACCGTCTATAATCTTCCCTGAGGCTAGCCCTAAAGCTATTTCGGGGAGTACCAGCTATCTCCGCGTTCGATTGGCATTTCACCCCTATCCACGGTTCATCCCAAAGTTTTTCAACACTCACGGGTTCGGTCCTCCACGCATTTTTACCTGCGCTTCAACCTGACCATGGATAGATCACTGCGGTTTCGGGTCTACACCATGTTACTAGCCGCCCTATTAAGACTCGCTTTCGCTTCGGCTCCGTGTCTCCCACTTAACCTCGCAACATAATGTAACTCGCCGGTTCATTCTTCAATAGGCACGCCGTCGCACTCTTAAGGTGCTTCGACTGCTTGTAGACATACGGTTTCAGGTTCTATTTCACTCCCCTCCCGGGGTTCTTTTCACCTTTCCCTCACGGTACTATTCTCTATCGGTCGCCAATTAGTATTTTGCCTTGGAGGGTGGTCCCCCCTGCTTCCTACAAGGTTTCACGTGTCTCGTAGTACTCTGGATACCAGCCAGATTGACTCCTTTTCGCCTACAGGTGTTTCACCTTCTACGCATGGCCTTTCCAGACCATTCGGCTAAGAAGTTTCCTCTTTATGCCGGTCCTCAACCCCAGACAACCGAAGTTATCTGGTTTGGGCTCTTCCCCTTTCGCTCGCCGCTACTTAGGGAATCTCATTTGATTACTTTTCCTCCGGGTACTTAGATGTTTCAGTTCCCCGGGTCTGCCTCTTTCGTATCATCACATTACTGATGATGGGTTGCCCCATTCGGAAATGTATGGGTCACTGGATGCTTGCTCCTTACCATACCTTTTCGCAGCTTACCGCGTCCTTCATCGGCTCTTGGCGCCAAGGCATCCGCCGTATGCCCTTGTTCACTTAACTTACTTAAGGTCATTTGCTTTTGTCTTCGCTAATGTTTTTTTAAATCCTAAAATGCTTGGTTCAATCCACTAAACTCTAAGAGAAGCATTTGCTTTTCTTTTCGGTGAATTAGTTTTTTGCATTTATATTCTTCTGTGCAGTTTTCAAAGAACAATTATGGTGGGCCTAACTAGACTTGAACTAGTGACCTCACGCTTATCAGGCGTGCGCTCTAACCAGCTGAGCTATAGGCCCATATTCTTATGTTCAAGCCCTTAAGGCTTTCTCTTTTCTGTTGGCTCACGAGCCAGCTTCTATAGTATATTAAATTATTGCCATCATGTCAACACTTTTTTTTAAAAAAATTTACATTTTCTAAAAAAAATATTTAAAAGGGCATGAGAAAGGCCTCATACCCTTGTTATTTCAGTCACCAGCAACGGTCATCATGATGATGTCCATTATCATAATCGCAATGATATCCATCACCAACTCTGTTAAAGTCATAATTTGTTTTTTCTTGTGCAAAAACACCAGCGGAGAAGCTTGCCAGCATAAATGCCGTCATTAATAACGTTACTAATTTACGCATATTATCATCTCCTTTCAATATTCTTTCTAATAATAGTATATATCATTCAAGATATTTTTTCTTCTTTATTTTTGTGATAAAATTCTATATATACTAATGAAATTTATCGAGGTACTTTATCATGCCATTTAAACTTATCAATAAATTAATGCTTATTTTAACTTCTATACTCTTATTCTTTGTCATCATCTTTAGTATCTGTTTTGGTTTTATTTTCTTAAAACATGCTAATGATGTAGAAAATAGTCGCTTAGAAACAACAGCTTTATCATTTGCTGACGTTTTAAGTAAAACAACCGCTGATAATGTTCCAATCACACTTATTTACAATAATAATGTTTTACAACTATTAAACGTTTTAAACCAAAATGAAATATGGCTTGTTGACAAAAATACCTTACAGATGGTTGGAAGTCGTTCCTATCCTAATCTAAATTACAATCAGATTTCACCGCAATGTCAAAATGACATTCAAACGATTTTCACAGGACAAAATATTCGCTCTAAAGATTTTGCCGCTTTCACCAATCCAAATTATATCACTATAGGTGTTCCCGTTTATAATAAAGCTGGTGAAGTAAAAGCTGCATTACTTTTACACGATGAGTTACCATCGATTCAACACAGCTGGTATGATGGCATTGCCATTTTATTATTTTGCACTGTCATTTTATTCTTTATATCATTATTCTTACTGCGCTATTTAGTTCGCAAATACATCTTATCTTTAAATGTACTCAACAAATTCATGCAAAAGATGATGAATCATAATTACGACACACAAATAAAAACTAAATCAACAGATGAAATAGCACTTTTAGCACAAAACCTAAATAAACTCTCTTTCTATTTAAAGAATATGGAAAATACAACTCAATTTAAAGAAAAATCTTGCTCAGATATAATCGTCAAAACGGCATATAAGTTGCATTCACCAATAAAAGAGATAAAAGCAAGTCTCAACGAATTAACAGCTAATAATAAAAATGCTTTAACTAAAGCTACAGTCAACAAAATGACTAAAGAAATAGAAAAAATGCAACATCTCACTAATAATTTACTTAATTTAACGCAAATAACAGATGTAGATTTTTCTATGCGAAAGGATTTATTGAATATACTTGATGTTTTACAAGATAGTATAAAGGCACGTCAAAAAGTAGCTGATGATAAACAGATTTCATTTAAAACGCATTTTGATTTAGTTAACAATCTCATTTTATTCACAGGGGACGCTAATCGTTTAAAACAAATGTTTTGCGAAACGCTCGATAAAGCCATTCAACTTTATCCTTCAAACAGTACTTTGCATATTAAAGTAACAGAAGATGCACAGCATTATTATATTTTCTTCCAAAATAGTAATTCTGAAGTATCACTGACGCAATTACCTGATGTATTCCCACAATTTTACGCTACTAAACCAGATGACAGTCTTTTTTCTAGCATCGAATTATCTATTGCTCAACATTTAGCTAAATTGCACAATATTAAATTGACGTATGAACAGCAAGCTGATGAATACACAGGCTTTAAATTCACTATAAACAAATAAAAACAAAGGCTACTTCTTAGAAATAAGAAGTAGCTTTTTTTAATCTCTTAGTAAAAATAAATGTTTTGCATCCAATTCTAAATAAATCTCATCGCCAACTTTTTTATCATCATGCCAATACTCTTTATCAAATTCCACTCTAATCATATTTTTAGCATCAGTAGCTCTAACCATGAATATTATACTGAAGATATTTTCTATAATATGCTCAATTGTAAAAGCAAAAATATTTTGTTTATCTATCTTATTTACATGAATATTGATTTCATGAGCTCTAATACCAATATATGCATCGTTTGCCATGACTTTCGTATCTAATTTTAAAATCAAATTCCAATCAATAGCTTTAACAATATAATCATCAATTTTTTCTATGCGAGAATGATTTTTACAGCCACTAAGTTTAGAAGCTTCTAGCGTTTGCGGTTTTTCAAACAATGCTTTTTTCGTAGTAAATGCCGTTATTTTTCCCGCTGAAAGCACTGCTACTTCATCACAAAAACGGTATATTTCATCACGATTATGAGAAACAAATAAAATATCATCTACATATAAATTTAAAATATTTCTGAGCTCTATTTCCACTTGCCATTTTAAAAAATCATCAAGCGCTGAAAATGGTTCATCGAGCATTAAAATATCTGGCTTAGAAGCAAAAATCCTAGCTAATGCCACGCGCTGTTGTTGTCCACCAGATAAATTTCTAGGATATAATTTGCGCACTTCATTTAAATGAAAGATATCTACATACTTATCAATTATCGCTTTTTTATCTTTCTCTTTTATGCCAAAAGCGATATTATCTTCTACCGTCATATGCGGAAACAATGCATAATTTTGAAATAAATAACCTACATTTCGCTGTTGCGGTGGCAAATTTATGCCTAATTTACTATCAAATAAAATTCTACCATTTAAAACAATTCTTCCTGTATCTGGTGTTTCAATACCTGCAATACATTTAAGCGTCATTGATTTACCACAACCAGAAGCTCCCAATACACCTAATATTCCCTTTTTTAATACAAAATTTACATCTAAAACAAAATTCTGAACCTCCTACGACTAAAGTCGCAGGGTTCTCGGTCAAGTATTCTAACGAATACAGTATCTCCGAGCTATCCCCATAGTTCCTACGGTTCTTGTATATGTTATTCAAGATTAAGCTATGTTTAATATTCTTAATCCTTCATCTCTAATATTTATAGCTGCATTTACATCTCTATCGTGATGTGTTTTACATTCAGGACAGTTCCACTCTCTAACATTTAAATCTTTTACTTCAATATTTTTATACCCACAAATATGACATAATTGGCTTGAAGGATAAAATTTATTTATTTTGACAATAACCCTGCCAAACCATTTGGCTTTATATGTTAGTTGTCTCATAAACTCTGACCAACTGACATCAGCTATATTTCTTGCTAATTTATGATTTTTCATCATGTTTTTAACCTGCAAATCTTCAAGACAGATTACATCGTAGTTTCTGATAAGTTGACATGTTACTTGATGTAGTAAATTGCGTCTTTGATTGGCAATTCTATCATGCAATTTAGCTACTTTTACTCTAACCTTTTCCCAATTTGAACTTCCTTTTGTTTTTCGAGAAAGCTCTCTTTGGAGTTTAGCTAATCTAGTCAATGATTTCTGCAAGTATTTAGGATTGCTATATTTTATTGCATCTGAGGTTATGACAAAATCCTTTATTCCTAAATCCAAACCGACATATTTATTCGTTTTTATGAATTCAGGTTGAGGCAGGTCTGTACAACATAGTGCAACGTAATATTTCCCACTAGGAGTCTGTGATACTGTCGCACTTAAAATCCTACCTTCTATTTGGCAATATTTATCTCTTATTTTTATCTTACCTATTTTAGGTAATTTTATTTTATTTCCTAAAAATACAATGTTGTTATTTGTCATATTTGTTTTGTACGATTTATACCGATTCTTTTTAGATTTGAATTTAGGAAAGCCTGCTTTTTGTCTATTAAAAAAGTTTTTATAAGCTGTATCTAAATTCTTTAAAGCATTTTGTAAGGAGGATTTATCTGGTTCTTTAAGCCACTTTTTTTCTTTTTTTAATTGAGTAAGCTCTTTTGAGCATTCATTATAACCTATATTTTTCTTATTTTGTTCATATGCTTTAATTCTTCTATCTAAAAAGTGATTATATATAAAACGTACACAGCCAAAAGTTTTTTGAAGTAAACTTTCTTGTGTTTTATTGGGGTATATCCTAAATTTATAAGCTTTTTCCATAATAAACACTTACGCTTTCTTCTAATTAATGAATAAATATATCACTTTCATACTATCATCTAATATAATCATGACATATGTATAGCAATATAACAAGTGTTTATATATTAACTGCCTATTTTAAATAACATATACAAGAACTGTAGGTTCTTCTTTAGTCGTATTATGAGGTCTCGTTCATATAGAAACGCTACTTTCTATACAGTTCTCTTATGAACTTCCGTTACTTTCGTAACGGCACAGACTATATCTTATCCCTCAGCTTTACCTGTTAGAGTCTGTCCACTTCCTCAGTCAATAGCTTACTGAGTACTTCCCTCAAGAGGAATAGTCGTTGAACGTTCTCCTATTCGGAGCTTCGCTGCTGATTGTCCATTTTTCAACACTTAGGATTTAACCTTATGCTATATATCTGATTTTTTCTGCTTTCGCCACATTCACGTTTAACTTTATTTCATGTTTACGTTGTAGTTCAGATATCTTTAGGGCTTTCCAGCAATTCAAACAGTATTGGATAGATCTTAGTCTATCTCTACGTACATATTTCTATATACGCTGACTATTTTGTTCGCCTAACTCATGATTAGAATCACAAGTGTGCGGCTCACAATAATCAAATTGCTTTTTTATATTCACTTCTAAAGCCATATAATCGCTCCTATCAAGCTATATCCTTTTGCTTTTTAAGCCAATAGTTCATAACTACCATAACAATTAACGAAAAAATTATTATTATAAATGCCCAAATAAATGCACTTTCTTGGTCATTTGCCTGCACAGCAGAATAAATAGCTGTTGCCATCGTTTGCGTTTTACCTGGAATATTTCCAGCTAACATGATAGTCGCACCAAATTCGCCAAGCGCTCTAGCAAAAGATAAAATTGTCCCTGCAATAATACTAGGTTTTGTCAATGGTAAAATTATTTTCCAAAAAATTCGTTCTTCACTAGCGCCCAACGTACGCGCAGCTGCTATTAAGTCCCTATCAACTTGCTCAAAGGCAGCTCGTGTTGTTCTGTACATAAGCGGAAATGATACAACTGTTGCAGTTATGACAGTCGCTGGCCAAGAAAAAATTATATTTATATCAAATATATTAAGAAATTGCCCGATAAAACTATTTTTTCCTAAAAGTAACAATAAAAAGAAACCTACCACAGTAGGCGGCAAAACCAGCGGTAAAGTGATAATTCCATCAATAATGCCTTGATATTTTTTTACTCTTTTTATATATCTTGCTGCGTAAATACCCAATACAAAAGTTATAACAGTTGCTAAACTTGCCGTTTTTATCGATATAATAAGTGGCGATAAATCCATTCCATCACCTCAAATAAAAATAGTGGCAGACTTTGTTAATTAGACTGCCACCATATTATAGATTATTTTACTTCAAAACCATATTTTTCCAAAACAGCTTTTTGCTCATTTTCACCTAAAAAAGTCAAAAAATCTTTTGCTATTTCTGGATTTTTAGAAGATGTTACCATAGCCACTGGATAAATTACTGGTTTATGTGTATCTTCTGGAGCCGTAAGTAAAATTTTTACTTTATCAGAAATCGCTGCATCTGTAGCATAAACTACACCACAATCAACTTCACCAGTTTCCACCCAGCCCAAAACTTGTCGTACATCAGAAGCATATACAGCTTTAGGCTTTATTTCATCCAATATATTCAATTTTGTAAAAATTTCTTCAGAATACTGTCCCACTGGCACTGATTTCATTTCACCTAAAGCAATTTTTTGTACTTTATCACTTGCTATATCAGAAAAATCATTCAATGTTAATGTACTATCTTTTGGCACAATAAGAACCACTTTATTTTCTAATAAATCTCTTCTAGTAGATTTATCAATCAAGTTTTCTTGTTCTAATGCATCCATTTGCTTTTGCGCTGCTGAAATAAATACATCAGACGGAGCACCTTGTTCTATTTGAGCTTGCAATGCACCTGAACTACCAAAGTTATACATCAATTTTACATTTGGGTGCTGTTTTTCATAATTAGCACCAATTTCTTTGACAGCATCTGTCATACTAGCTGCCGCTACGATATATACCTCTTTTACGGAAGTATCTTCTTCTGCTTTTTTTTCAGTTTGTACAGTATCACAACCAGAAATAATAAAACTAAATAATAATAATAGAATTAGTGCTACAAAATTTTTCTTCAATTGATACATATAAAAACCTCTGTCAATACTGAATACAACTAAAATTATAAATTAACTAAAGTTATAGCTACTAAACATACAGAAGCTACAGTTATCATCAAATTATTCATTAAAAATCTCCTTTCATTTTAAACTTAACAAGCAAATCAAACCAGCAATATTTGCTGACATATGATATATTATAAAAAAATTATCTAAAAGGCAATATAAAATACATAAAAAAACAATTTATTTTACAAAATAAAAAAGACAGGTAAAACCTGTCTTTTATCTTAAGCCCTTAGGCATATATTCAATATGGTGGAGATGAGGAGATTCGAACTCCTGACCCCCTGCTTGCAAGGCAGGTGCTCTCCCAACTGAGCTACACCCCCATATAGAGAGATATTCTCTCAAAACCAAACAATGCTTACGAATGTGCTCGACTCATACCTTACCTTCCGGTAACGCATGCTCCTTAGAAAGGAGGTGATCCAGCCGCACCTTCCGATACGGCTACCTTGTTACGACTTCACCCCAATCATCGCCCCCACCTTCGACGGTCGGTTCCTTTCGGCCCTTAGCCGGCTTCGGGTGTGAATGACTTTCGTGGTGTGACGGGCGGTGTGTACAAGGCCCGGGAACGTATTCACCGCAGTATGCTGACCTGCGATTACTAGCGATTCCGACTTCATGTAGGCGAGTTTCAGCCTGCAATCCGAACTGAGAGATGCTTTTAGGGTTCCGCTCTGCCTCGCGACTTCGCTTCCCTCTGTTCATCCCATTGTAGTACGTGTGTAGCCCAAGACGTAAGGGGCATGATGACTTGACGTCATCCCCGCCTTCCTCCGCGTTGTCCGCGGCAGTCTACTATGAGTTCCCACCTTTACGTGCTGGCAACATAGTATAGGGGTTGCGCTCGTTGCGGGACTTAACCCAACATCTCACGACACGAGCTGACGACAGCCATGCACCACCTGTCTTCCTGTTTACCGAAGTAAAAATACTTATCTCTAAGTACGTCAGTCGATGTCAAGTCTTGGTAAGGTTCTTCGCGTTGCGTCGAATTAAACCACATACTCCACCGCTTGTGCGGGCCCCCGTCAATTCCTTTGAGTTTCAACCTTGCGGCCGTACTCCCCAGGCGGGATACTTATTGCGTTAACTCCGGCACGGAAGGGGTCGATACCTCCCACACCTAGTATCCATCGTTTACGGCTAGGACTACCGGGGTATCTAATCCCGTTCGCTACCCTAGCTTTCGAGCCTCAGCGTCAGTTACAGTCCAGAAAGCCGCCTTCGCCACTGGTGTTCTTCCTAATATCTACGCATTTCACCGCTACACTAGGAATTCCGCTTCCCTCTCCTGCACTCAAGAAAGTCAGTTCGGACCCCCTCACGGGGTTGAGCCCCGCACTTTTAAAGTCCGCTTAACTTCCCGCCTGCGCTCCCTTTACGCCCAATAATTCCGGACAACGCTTGCCGCCTACGTATTACCGCGGCTGCTGGCACGTAGTTAGCCGTGGCTTCCTCGTTAAGTACCGTCAAACAACACCCTTATTCAAAATGTTGCCCTTCGCCCCTAACAACAGAACTTTACGATCCTAAGACCTTCTTCGTTCACGCGGCGTTGCTCCGTCAGGCTTTCGCCCATTGCGGAAGATTCCCCACTGCTGCCTCCCGTAGGAGTCTGGGCCGTGTCTCAGTCCCAATGTGGCCGTTCATCCTCTCAGACCGGCTACTGATCGTCGCCTTGGTGGGCCTTTACCCTCACCAACTAGCTAATCAGACGCAAGCTCATCTTCAAGCGGAAGCATTTTCAGAGGCCTCCTTTAGAGAAATATCCATGCGGTCATCTCTCATTCATTCGGTATTAGCACCCCTTTCGAAGTGTTGTCCCCATCTTGAAGGTAGATTGCTTACGCGTTACTCACCCGTTCGCCACTTGGTGTTTACCGAAATAAACACCCCGTTCGACTTGCATGTGTTAAGCACGCCGCCAGCGTTCGTCCTGAGCCAGGATCAAACTCTCCAAAAAAATTATTTTTCGAAGAACCGATTGGCTCTTAATTATCTGTTTTAAAAGAAATTTTAAAGGTAAATTCATTTTCATGAATTACCGCACATTCGTCTGTTAGAAAACATTGTGCATTGTTTAGTTTTCAAAGAACATTTCTTATTTTGTGCTGTCTCCGTGAGCCAGCTTCTATATAATACCGTGAATTCAATAAAATGTCAACACTTTTTTTGAAAAAAATATAAAATAATTTAAAATAAATTTCTAGCGTGCTATAATAATAGCGTAAAATCAACACTTTAGGAGGTTTTTATTTATGAAAAAAACTAATGCGGCACGCATACTTGACCGCTTAAAAATAAGTTATGAACTAAAAGAATACAAAGTAGACCCTAATGATTTAAGTGCCATTCATGTTGCCCAAGAAGCTGGTATGAATATAAAAACTGTATTTAAGACTCTTGTAGCTCGCAGCGATAAAAATGATATTGTCATGGCATGTATCCCTGGCGATGATGAACTCGATTTAAAAAAATTAGCAAAAGCCTCCGGTCACAAAAAAATGGAAATGATTCATTTAAAAGAACTTCAACCACTCACAGGCTATATTCGCGGTGGTTGCTCTCCACTTGGCGCAAAAAAAGATTATCCTGTTTTCATCGATGAAACAGCTCTAAACTGGGAAAAAATTGCTGTCAGTGCTGGTATTCGCGGTGGACAAATTATCATAAATCCTAACGATTTAATCAATGCAGTAAAAGCTACCGTTTCTCCATTAACGAAATAGATATAAAGTGAGTGAAATTTACATGAATACGGAAGAACGACGCCAAAAAATCTTAGAAACGCTCATTGACAGCAAAACTCCATTGACAGGCACTGTACTTGCTAATAAGTTTCAAGTCAGCCGTCAGATAATTGTCGGTGACATCACTGTACTTCGCGCTACAGGCCATGATATATACGCTACACCACGCGGTTATATAATTCCGAATAAACCTCAAAATTGCAATATGCTGGAAACGATTTGCTGTCGCCATGCTAACGATAAGGACAGCGTCAAAAAAGAATTTGAAATAATCGTCGACAACGGCGGCAAAGTGCATGACGTCATCGTCGACCATCCTCTGTACGGTGAAATCAGAGTCAATCTGTTCATTGCCACGCGCCGTGAAGCATACGCCTTCATCAAAAAAATGCAGCAGACAAAAGCCGAACCGCTCTTGGTTATGACAAACGGCGTTCACTACCATACGATTGAAGTTCCCGACAAGGACACCCTGTCCGTCATCTGCCAGGAACTTGCAAACGCCGGTATTTTAGTGAACGAATAAATAGATAAGCACACAAAAAGCAATTCATCTTGAAAAGTTTATAGATGAATTGCTTTTTGTTTACACTACTTTATCAAATTTTATTTTACTAAATCAAGTTTACCCTGTTTTTGCAGTTCAGCTTTTGTTTCAGCTTCAATTTCTTCACGCGTTCTGTAATCCTGTTTAACAGTTTTCGCATAGCGTACCCAGCTGCGAATTGCTTCTATCATAACTACGGCAACGAGAACAAACATTACGGCACTGATTGCCACAAGCAGCCATTTGCCTGTCGGAATGTAGTTCGTAAAAATGTTCAGATAATCGGCGTAGCAGGTGATGATAGCAAGGAAAATACACGGTATCATCGTTACCCACGCATAACGGCCGCGGCCGATGCGGAAAATATACGATGTGCCGATTGCCAGAGCTATCGTGCCCAGAAGCTGGTTGGATACGCCGAACAGCGGCCAGATTTCACCGATATTGCCCTGAAGTACGAGATATCCCCAGCAGATGCTTACAGCAGCGCTGCAGAAGATAATGCCCGGCCACCATTCCGTATTGCCGAACGGTTTGTAAACTCTGCCCAGAAGTTCCTGCAGCAGATAACGGCCTACGCGCGAGCCGGCATCAATCAAAGTCAGAATGAACAATGCTTCAAACATAATGCAGAAATGGTACCAGAAGCCCATGAACTGTTCCATGTACGGAATTTTGGAGAATACGTCCGCCATGCCGACAGCAAGCGATACGGCGCCGCCCGGTCTGTGCATCAAATCTTCACCGACCATATGCGACAGCATCGGCAAATCCTGCACCTGAAGTCCCAGCGAAGCAAATGCCTGCTGTGTGGAGTTGATAGCAAAATAATCGGACGGATGAAGGCTCGTTGCAGCGATTAATGCCATCATGGAAATGAACGCTTCTGTAAGCATTGCACCGTAACCGATTGGTAAAATCTGACGTTCGTTCATAATCATCTTCGGCGTAGTACCGGTGGAAATAAGACTGTGGAAACCGGAGATGGCACCGCAGGCGATAGTGATGAATACGAACGGAATAACGGAACCGCTGATTACAGGTCCGCCGCCCCATAAAAACGGCGAAGTTGCCGGCATGCGGATTTCCGGCGCAACGATGATGATACCGAGTGCCAAAGCCAAAATCGTACCTATTTTCATATAAGTGCTCAGATAATCACGCGGCGCGAGAAGCAGCCAAACCGGCAGAACGGATGCCAAAAAGCCGTATACGGCAATAGCAATTTCAATCTGAACAACATTATATGTAAAATACGGTGCGAGTGTCGCAGAATCTCTTACATATGGTCCAAGTGCAACGGCAATCAAAATCATCGCTACACCGATAATCGTAGCTTCCTGAATACGTCCCGGACGCAGATATTTAAGATAAATACCAATAAAAATAGCAATAGGAATTGTCGCGCCTACCGTAAACGTTCCCCACGGGCTGTTGAACAATGAGTTTGCAACAACAACCGCCATGCCGGCTTCCGTTATAATGAGCAGAAACAGCGTTGCCCAGAGAGCACTCGTACCGGCAAGCTTGCTGATTTCCGTCTTGGCGATTTCCGCCAGCGATTTACCGTTATGGCGAATGGATGCCACCAAAATTACCATATCATGCACGGCACCGGCCATAACCGAACCGATTAAAATCCACATCATGCCCGGCAGATAACCGAACTGCGCCGCGATAACCGGACCGACAAGCGGACCTGCCCCCGCAATAGCGGCAAAATGATGACCGAACACAACCCATTTATTCGTCGGCACATAGTCATGACCATCTTCCAGGCGAATAGACGGCGGTACATTGTACTGGTTCAAAGTCAATACTTTGGCAGCAATGAATGCACCGTAAAAACGATAAGCTAAAATAAGTACACACGCTGTAATTATTACGAGATGTACACCGTTCATAAAAAATCCTCCCTTTTCTCTCTATGTATACATATATCGTATACATACATAAATTTCATTAATCGTTACATGTAAAATCTCCCGCCTTCTTTCTAAGAATTATTATGTACTACTTTGTGAATAAATTAACTCACACAGACAATTTCGGCAAAAATTTTCAATCTCCTTCATGATTTTGCAACTTTTTCAAAATTTCTCCATGAATACAAAATACCTGTAGCTCATTCTAAAAACATACGCTACAGGTATTTTCATCAATCCACTAATTTTATCTTTTGTAAAAATTTATAAATGCCGTCGTGATTATTATCATCCGTTACGGCAGACGCCGTTTTCTTCACGTCGTCCGGCGCATTGTTCATCGCCACGCCGACGCCTGCAAGCTCTAGCATGTCCAAATCATTGTAATTATCCCCGAAGGCAATGGACTGATTTGCCTTCAAGCCGAAATGCTCCAGCATGATTTTTATACCTTCCGCCTTTGATACGGTTTTGTCCATTATCTCCAGCAAAATCGGACTGGAACGCATTATTTTCAGCTGCGGAAACATTTCTCCGAGCATTTTTTCCATCATTTCGCAAATAGGCGGACTGGTCATGCACAAAAGTTTGTTCGGCAATACGCCGTCTGCCAGCAGTTGCGCAAAATCAGCCTGCCGTGCTTTTACGCGGGTAATATTCTCCTCTCTGACAACTGCTTTATTCTCCGTGTCTTCTACAAACCAGCCGTCTCCCGCATAATAGTTGATAACTACACTGTCTTGCCAGAACAGTTTTATTTCCTTGATGACGGCCGCCGTATCCGCAGCACTTATTTTTCTGTCATACAGGATATTTTGCCTGTCATCCAGAACTAACGCTCCGCCGTAACTTATCATCGGTATGTTCACATTCATTTCATCTGTTACTGTCCGTATGGCTTGCGGCATACGCGCCGAAACGAGTACAAAGGGGATGGACTTTTGCAGCAGTTCTTTTACGGCAAGCGTCGTACTCGGCAGAACGTGATGCGATGATGTGAGCACTGTACCGTCGATATCTGAAAAAACGATTTTATATTGCATGACCAGACCTCCAATCTGTCGATTTTAGTCGATTTTGCTTTCTTAAAAAAAGAGCTATGATGCAGTGTTAGGTGGGGAGATTATCATCATAGCTCTATTTAGCAATATTATTTTTCTATATAATTGATTAATTTATTGACATTGGCTCTACCGTTTTTCAGACCGAGACCTACGGCTATGCAGCCGATGATGCTTACAGCCATGACTACAGCTCCTGCCGCCGGAATAAATACGCTGTACTGTCCGCCGAACAGGATAAGCAGCAGTGCTACGGAAGAAATCACCATCAGATTTCGAAGCCAGCCTTTTAAATTATTCAGCATTTTTATCTGGTACTTAATTTCATTGACATAAACCTGTTTCTCTCTGCCGTCCACGCTAAAACCTCCTTCAACAAATTACCATTAATAGCTGAGACCCGTATCGAAGAAGCCTACAAGTACGCCGACGAATGCAATCACTACGAGAAGCAGCATTACCATAATCGGCGACATTTTTCTTTTCGCCATCAGATACCAGCACAGGATAACGAAAGCTGCCGATAAGATGTTCGGGAATACGCCGTCCAATGTATTTTGCAGTACGAGGAACGGTTTGTCCGCACCGGCTGCCGTCATAGTGAAGCCTGTTTTGATGTTAATCCATGTTGCAGCAACGGCGCCGATTACGATAGTACCGAGCATAACGATAGATTCACGGATTGCCGTAGCCTGTTCGCCGACTAAGAAATCAATCGCTTTACCGCCGAGTTCATAGCCTTTGAAGTATAAAAATCTCATACCGAAAGTGATAAGCAAGTTCCATACAATGATGTAGAAAATAGCACCGATTGGCGAGCCGCCGGAAGAAAGACCCATTGCCACGCCGAGCAGGATAGGGATTAACGTACCTACAACGAGAGAATCGCCGATACCAGCAAGAGGACCCATAAGACCTGCACGAAGACCATTGATTGTTTCTGCGTTGATATCGTCTGCGCCATTTGCTTTTGCTTCTTCTAAGCTGGCTGTGATACCAACAACAACACTGCCGACCTGTGGTTCTGTATTGAAGAAAGCTGTATATGTTTCCATTGCTTTCTTTTGTTCTTCTTTTGTTTTATATAATTCTTCAACAATTGGTAACATGGCACACAAATAACCAAAAGTCTGCATGTGTTCTTGGGAGAAACATGTTAAATGTCCATAATACCAATTTCTAAATGATTTATTTAATGTTTTCTTAGAAATCTTTGCCATTTAAATATCCTCCTCATCATCGTCATCATCATCACTGCTTGCTTTAGCAGGAGCAGCACTAGCTGCTTTCTTAGCTTCTATACGGAGCATTTGAATTTTATAGTTGATAATTGCAAACATACCACCGACAATAGCAGCACCAATTAAGTTTAATCCCATGCCTGCTGCTAATGCAAAGCCTAAGAAGAATGGAATGAAATCGAGGAAACTATCTGCAACTTGTTTAAGTAAGATAGCAACCCCAACTGCAGGAAGGAGAGCACCAACTGTAAATAAAGTCTGCATTGCAAGACCATCCATTGGGAGATAAACTTTGATTAATTCTACCATTGGAGCACCCATTTTGCACATGATGAGTGTTGGAAGGAAAGAGCAGATAATATGAGAAATCCAAGGAAGACCCATATCAACCATATACAATTTATGGAAATCGCCTTGTTCAACAGCTTTCCAACCTATATGTTGCCATGCCAAGTTGATTGTTGCTGTACCATAGAATAAAACTGTACCAAGTGTACCAACCATGGAACCAAAGGAAGTTGCAAGAGCCATACCTTCTGGGCTACCTGCATCAATACCCATAGATTTTACTGCTATCATAGCAAGTGGAATACCGATATAACTTACGGCACGAACATCGGCGGAAACTGTACCACCTGGTGTTACCAATGCGATGTAAACAACCTGCATTGCAGTACCAATTAAGATACCGCTTTTAATATCACCTAAAATAATACCGCAAACAAGACCGCCGACAAGTGGACGACCTAATGTGTAGTTACCAATTACTGTACCGCCCATACCTGGCATACTAGCTAAACATGCAAAAAAACCGAGTAGCGCGGCTTGAAGCCAACTAATTTCCAATTTAGTCCCCTCCTATTTTTATTTTATAAGTTCCTGCTAAAAATTATCGCGTTTATATCAGAAACCAAATTTACCTTTGTATTTATCCCAGCTGCCGATGGAAACATCTGGTAATAAAGAAAATTCTACTTGATAGCCAGCTTTGCTGATTTCTTCTAAAGCTTCAGCTTCTTCTTGTGTAATAGACTGGTTATTACCGAGTTTAACTGCATCGTCACGGTCATTGCATGGACCTACGATTACTTTTGTAATACCACATTTAAAGCCCATATCTACGAGAATTTTTTTTCATATCGATAGGATTTTTAGTGATTAAGAAATAACGAGTATCGCTGTCTAAAACCTGCTGAGCTTTTTTCTGAAAATGTTCTAAAGTCCAAACGAAAGTTTTTTTACCACTAGCTGCTTTGTAAGCTGCTTTTAAAACATCGGATTTAGCTGCTTTATCATTTACAGCAATCAAACCATCGCACGGATATTCACGTGCCCAACGAGTGCAAGTTTGACCATGAATCATACGGTCATCAATACGAATAAATGAAACTGACATAAGTAATTCCTCCTAAAAATTAAATATCATCATCGTCATCATCTGCTTCAATTTTAAATTCTCTCAAAGCTCCATGAGCTTCTTGAAGAACTTGTTCAGCAAGATTTTCTAAAGCAAAAGTATCTTTCATCAATACGGAAGTGAGTGCTACTGGTAAATTCATACCGCCAATAACAACCATTTTTATACCTTTGTTATTCAATACATTAACTGCATTAGTGAGTGGTGAACCACCAATTAAATCCCCTAATAAAATTACTTCATCATCTGTTGTAATTTTGCTTACCGTATCAGTAAATAATTGCGCAAATTCATCCACGCTTTTTCCGTCTTCAAGACCTACGGCTATGATATCTTCTCTTTTACCAACTAACATGGAAAGTGCATTTGCTAAGCCTTCTGCAAATTTTCCATGACTTACTAATATTACATATTTCATTAATTAAACCTCCTTTACTAATTTTAACGTTTCTCTTATTTTTCTAATAATTCTTTTAACACAAATAATTTTAGCAAATCCATCTACTTTTTTAACGTGTCTATAATCATATATTTGACATGACTATTTATATATTCATTTATTACATTTGTCATATCGCTAAATCATAAAAAAAAGACTACTTATCGTAGTCTTTCAATTTCTCAAATATTTATTTACTTCCTTTTGCAAATCTATCAATGACATATCCAAATCATCATTATCTTGAATAATCTCTCTTATATTCCTATCCATTATACTTAAAGCTGTATCGTATTTTTTAAACTGTCCTGCTGTAACAGCACTTTCCATTACATCATCTAATAAATTCATATTTACTTGACTTTCTTGTAACTTATCTTTATTTAATAAATTATTAACTTCATCTGAACGTATCACTGATTTTAAAGAGGATACACCTTGAGAATACTGAAATAAATCCTTTTGCGACTGCTCATTATATGTAAGCATTTTCAAAAAATCCCATGCCTCTTTTGAATGTGTTGTTCTTGATGATATGGCCATTAAAAGTGATGATACTTCGCTTACATGCTTCTTATTTTTGGCTACAGGCATTCTAACGCAATCCCATTCAAATGTAGAATATTTTTTTATACTCCAAGGATATGGCTTATAAGCACGATACTGTGAAAATGGCATCGGCGCAAACACTATTTTACCTTTATCAAAATCATTAGCCTTTACATTATAGCCCTGATTTAATTCATTTAAATTCTTCATGAAGGTCAATGCTTCTTTTACTTCATCTCTATTTAAATAACATGCTGTGCCGTCTTCGTTAAATAATTGCAGATTGTATCCATTTATTGCATCAATCCATGTAAAATTATAACAGCCGTATTGGTCAATGATGCCATCGCCATCACTATCTTTTGTCACTTTTTTGCAAATGTCATAAAAGTCATCTAATGTCCAATCATTTTTAGGCATTGGTATGCCTTCTTTTTCTAGTAAAGTTTTATTGACAAACATCAATTTGGGATTACTTTCATACGGAAGAGCATATTGATTGCCTTCATACTGCCCAATTTTTAAAACACTTCCATAATAATTGTTTATATCAAAACTTTTATCATTTTCAATTAAACCTGTTAAATCCTTTAAAGCTCCAACTGAACTTAAAGTATTAAAATCATCACCTAAAACAATAAATACATCCGGTTCATTACCTTCTATGATTTGGTCTGCTAGCCATAAGGAATAATCTTCTTTTAAAATACCACTTTTATATTCAATTTTTACATTTGGATGCTCTTCTTCAAATCTAGCAATAGCCGTATCTATGAGTTTATATCCGCTACCGTTAGGAACATCCCAATTACTGCCTGCAAATACGCCCACTTTTAATACAATCGTTTGATTATACGACCAATACATCGCAAAAGCTATGACTAATATAATAATGCCTATACCAATTTTTAATTTATTCATTATCAAAATCCCTTATAGTTTTACCAGTCTGTACAGCCCAAATAGCGAGCTGAGTTCTATCCCTCAAATTCAATTTTGATAAGATGGAACTAAGGTAATTTCTGACTGTACCTTCAGATAAAAATAATTTTTGAGCAATTTCCTTGTTAGATAAACCGCAACCTACTTGCTGAATGACTTTCCATTCTGTTTTACTGATATCCTTCAAAAAACTTTCATCTACTTGAATAATCATATTATGTTGTGACATCTTTGTGAACATACTGAATACTTTCGTTGCAATATCTGGGTTGATTAAAGCACCACCTTTATATACAGTCACGATATCACTGTATAATTCATCCATGCTAACATCTTTTAACAAATAGCCACTTGCGCCATATTTTAATGCACTAAATACAAAATCATCATCATTAAAAGTCGTTAAAATTACAACTTTTGTCGCTGGATATTGTTCTTTTATGACTTTTGTACAGTACACACCATCCATATGAGGCATGCGAATATCCATTAAAACAATATCCACTTCTTTTTGCTTTAATATATCGAGTACTTCAAAACCATCTGCCGCCACTCCTACTATTTCAAGGTCTTTATGCGTACTCAAAATAATTTTAAGCGATGTTCTTATCAATTCTTGGTCATCAGCAATTACTACTCTAATCATTCCTTACTACACCTCTATTATTTAAAAATCGGTATCTTCACCATTACCATAAAACCATTCGTTCCATCAAATTTAACTTTTCCGTTAATAATAGCAACACGTTCTTTCATTTGTTTTAAACCAAAACCATACGATATTTCACTACAACCGATACCATTATCTTTTATGTACAAACAAAGATTATTTTCTTCCATATACAACGAAATATTTATCTGGCTAGCACCACCATGACGCACTGAATTAGTCATACTTTCTTGAATAATCCTAAATAAAATATCTTCTGTTGTATTTTCCAAATCCACATCTTTTAATCTGTAATCTAATTTAATATTTACCTCACTTAAACTGCCAAAATCATCTATCATCTTTTCTATGGCTTCTTTAAAGCCCTGTTTTTCTAAAGCTCCTGGTCTAAGTTTATTTAAAGATTTTCGTACATCAACCATACCTTGACGCACTACTTTAGAAATAACTTTTAACTGACTTTTCGTCGCTTCTGGATTACTGTCAATCATCACAATACAAGCATCAATACCAGCTGCCACACCTGCTAAAGCATGACCAACTGTATCATGAATTTCCCTTGCTAATCTTTTTCTTTCATTGTTTTCGCCAATTCTTTCCGTAACTACAGCATATCTTTGCAATTTTTTATTTACAAGCGAAATCATTCTAAGTTTTTTAGAAATAAATTCATTTTCTTGAATTTGACCTACTGCATATACTGACATAAAAATTATAAATAACAATATATTAAACATTTCTAAAATACTTTTAGATAAAAATAACAGATTTTTTAAATTTACATCGTAAAATTGTACGTATTGCTGAAAATTCATCAATGGTGAAAAAGCTGTAAATACATCCCAATTTGTAAACAAATACATACCAATCAATGATATCAACATATATTTAGCATATTTATCATCTTTAAAATTATAAATACAATCACAAAAAACCAATAAA
Source organism: Megamonas hypermegale (assembly GCF_900187035.1). Taxonomy (NCBI): domain Bacteria; kingdom Bacillati; phylum Bacillota; class Negativicutes; order Selenomonadales; family Selenomonadaceae; genus Megamonas; species Megamonas hypermegale. The sequence goes on along the minus strand of NZ_LT906446.1, from coordinate 223,323 downwards.
ACTAAGCCATTATACGTCATATACAAAAGATATACTATGATAAAACAAATAATAGCTTCAAAAAAATTATATAGATTATTGACTAATTTATGTTCAATAATTTTTTTATCACGATGATACATAAGGTAAATCAATATTGCAAATAAAATTATTGAACCCCAAAATACCAACTGAGGAGACTTTGGCACATAAGTAATTTTTTCTAAAAATTCTCTTGCTAATTGATTTTCAACAATGTATTTACTGGTAAATAATATTATCGTTGCTAAAAATAATATATTTATAAAATTCAATAACACCATCAAATTACGTATTATTGACAGATAATATAAATTTGTATGTTTCATTATTGCCAACTCTTTTCATCATATTTGTTTAAATTATCCTTATTTATGAAAAAAACTGGTACTATAACTTCTTTTTCCACATTTTCGCCAGATATAATATCATACATTTTTTCTCCAGCTATTTTCCCTATGGATATAGGCGACTGTGCCACCGTTCCAGCTGCCATTGGATTGTATTTAAATAATGATTTCATATCCGGTGTTCCATCTACACCATAGACTAAAACATCATAACGTTGTTTAGACTCTAAAGCTGCTATTGCCCCCAAGGCACTTGGGTCATTAAGTGCCATGATAACATCGACATCTGGTGTTTCTTCTAACATTTTCTGTGTAGCAGGCATTGCCTTTTCTAATTGCCCTTCACATTCGCTTTCGTTGATGATTTTATAATTATCATTACCTTTTATTGTATCAGTAAAACCTTTAATTCTGTCTTCTGCTGATTTAGCCGTTGTATGCTTCAATAAAAAAATATTTGCCTTATCAAGTCTATTCATCATAGCTGTTGCACATTGTACACCTGCATTATAATTATCTGAAACAATTGTACAATCTACTAATTCTTTATTTTGAATTTGTGAATCAACAATAATGACCGGTATACCCTTTTTTTTAGCATATTCTAAAGCAGGACTGATTTTCTGAAAATCTATTGGATTGACAAAAATTCCATCTACTCTTTTTTCTACTAAATCATAAATTTGTTCATTTTGCTTTTCTATATCAAGGGCTGGGTCTAAAGTTATAAGCACATCATTATGTTCTTCTACAATTTTTAATATCTCATTATTAATAATCTTATAAAAAGGATTATTCATCGTCATATATGTAACACCAAAAACTTTATGTTCTCTATCTGCTACTATGTATTGCATATAAATAAAACATATAATGGCAATATTTAATACTATTATTATTTTCCAAATAAAACTTTTATTACTACGCATATAATCACCCACTTTGCACTATTATATCATTACTGTTGTCATTATTTTAAGTAACAAATGTCATATTTATGTAAACAAAAACTGCACTGTTATGGTAAAACTTATTATAATAACAGTGCAGTTAATAATTTTCTAATGACTAATTATATATCATTATGCAATTTTAAATATTTTTTTCCAATAGCAATAGCAGCATAATCATCTACAGGTACTGGAGGAGTTTGCATTCCTAATGGAAGAAGTCTTTTCCAACCACGTGGCGGATTATCTTTAAAATAAAGCTTTCGCGCTTCATCAGTAGTTCTATATTCATCAACTACTGTAAAATCTAATAGCGGAAAATTTTCTTTTAAAAGTCTTTGCTTCTGTTTACTACTTGTACCACTACCTATTACTAATAATTTTATAAAGAAATTGTCTATCAACTGATTGATTTTATCAAGCAATTTTTCTGAACTTACAATGCCATGCCAATATATTTCCCCATTAAAAGAAAATACAGCTATTCCCGTTTTTTCTCTGCCTGGGTCAATAGATATAAAACAATCATTCATTCTTATCATCATCTTGATGCAACACTATATTTAAACGCAATGGACCTAATATATCCGTATTTTGCACAGCATAAGCACTCACAAGTATATTACCACTTGAATTTTGTAATGCTTTATCAATGGAATAAATTTGGTTGCCACTTATGACACCAACTGCTCCTGTAAGTGGATTTGGTAATATACCATTGCTCGTTGCAGTTTTATTTACATTACGCAGAAAATCACCTATTAGATATTCTGTATTTATTCCATCAACTGAAATATCATATACCTTTTGATATACCAATTCATCTTTTTGATATACCATTCTATTAGGATGAAGTTCTAAATCTGTAAGCACTGCATCTCCCTTTACTAAATTGGCAGCAACAATTAAGCGAACAACCATATCTCTATCCGCATGCATTAAAGTTTTTACGGCTTCTTCATATTCTGCTGGATAAATCCAAACACCATTTTTAGCTTCTTCTTCACCTAAACGGTCAACAATTTTACTATTAGCTAGTGCCACTATCTGATTTAAATCGTGTTGTATCTGTCCTGGACTATCTGTCTTCTTGATAATACCACTGGCTAATAACTCACCAACACGATATACAATTGGACGTTCACGTATATTTTCTATGCCCTCTTGTAAATCACTATTTAATTTTTCAAGGCTAGCATTATCTGTTTTTAAACTTTGATTATTTGCCGTCAAAATATCATTATCTGCTAATAAATCACTATTTTCTTGAGCCAATTGGCTATTATTTCCTATAAGCTGTTCATTATCTGCTAATAACTGATAATTTCGTGCTTGCAATTGCTCTTGTTGTCGTTTTAATTCTTCCGCTGAAGATTGTGCTTTTTCTAATTCTGACTGTGATTTTTCCAATTCTTTCTTGGATTTATCATATTCATCTTTAGTAAAAGTTAAATCCTGTTTCATCGTTTCTAATGAAACAGTAGCTTCGTCTAAATCTTCTTGCGTTGCTTGCATTTCTTTACGCAATTTTTCCATGCCGAAAAGTGCTGTTCTGACATTTTCAGATGCTATAGCTAATACACCAAAAGTTACCGTCGTTATCAAAATCCCTGTAACAATTGTAACGAGTATTGATGTGTGCTTTGGTCGCATTCCGAATAAAGACAGTTTTTTCTTTCCTACTTTACTGCCTAGGCGGTCACCTATGAAGGCGATTACGCCACCGGTCAAAACTAATACTACAATCAGCATAATGCCATACATGGCTCACACCTACTTTTCTCTTTCTATTATTTTGACTCTTTACGTATTAAATAACAACCTACAATAAGGGTTACAATATTTGGTATCCAAACAGCGATTGCTGGCGGAATAAATGAACTCTGTCCAATGGCTCCAGCTAAAGTCATCAACGTATAGTAAATAAAAATTATAATGATACTTATACCAAAACCAATGGAAGATGAACTTCTATTTGGTTGAATACCAAGTGGCGCCCCGATTAATGCAAACATTAAACTTGCCATTGGTACTGTAAATCTTTGATATAATTCTGTTTCTATTTTTCGTGTATCTACATATTGTGATTTCATGATATCAATTTGTTCTTTTAACTCTTTGATACTCATTTCATCTGGTTTTTTCTGACTTCTAATTATTTGATTTGGATTTTGGTTTATCGGTAAAACTTGTGAATCAAATTTCATCATGCGTTCTGTATCTGGCTGAGATAAATCATATAATACACCATTATACATAACCCAATTATCATCAGTATCCCATTGTGCATATTCCGCATTTTCTACACGAACCATTTTATTTTTTTCAAATTCTTGGATAGATAAATTGTCTAAACGACCTGTTTCAGCATCATATCGACGTGCATATACAAGGCGCTGTATATTACCATCTTGAATTTGTTTAATGATTATATGGTCTTGTGATTCTGGTGTTGTATTTCCTTGTATTTCATAGCGTACTAAATCAGCATATGCTTGATTTGAAGCTGGAACTACATATTCATTAAAACCTATTGAAAAAATGCTCACACCTAAAGAAAAAACTATAACCGGAGTAACTAAACGTTTAAAACTTATGCCACAAGCTCGCATAGCTATTATTTCACTATTACCTGATAATCTACCAAAAGTTAAAAGTGCTGCTAAGAGCATTGACATTGGGAAAGTCCAAACAATAATTCCCGGTAAACTATAAATAATCAAACGAACTATAGCTGAAAAAGACGCACCATATTGCGTTATATACTGTGCAATACGAAGCAGTGTTCCCGACCCTAAAAATACAGCAGAAAATGCACAGACGCCAAAAAGAAAGGTCATTATCGTCTCTTTCAATATATATTTATCTAAAATACGCATCTTTACACTCTCTCCTATAATTTAAAATCTTCACCCAGGTAGAATTTTCGAGCCAGTTCACTATTAGCAATAGTATCACTATCGCCTTCTAGTAAAATTTTTCCGCTATTCATGATATATGCTCTATCTACAATTTTTAATGTTTCTCTTACATTATGGTCTGTAATCAAAATTCCCATACCACGCTTTTTTAAATAACCAATAATCCCTTGAATATCAGCTACAGCAAGCGGGTCAATACCTGCAAAAGGTTCATCAAGTAACATAAAATTAGGTTCTAATGCCAGACCTCTAGCAATTTCAACTCTACGGCGTTCACCACCTGAAAGTTGCATGCCAAGTCTAGTTTTTATATGAGTGATATTAAATTCTTCTAACAAATCATTTATCTTTTTTTCTTGTTCCTGTTTAGATAATTTTGTTGTCTGTAATATAGCACGCAAATTATCTTCCACTGTCAATTTGCGGAAAATAGATGCTTCCTGTGCTAAATAACTTATACCTAATTCAGCTCGCTTATTTATAGGGAGTTTGGTTATATCTATATCAGAAATAAACACTTTGCCCGAGGTTGGTTTTTCAATGCCGACAATCATATAAAAAGTTGTAGTTTTCCCTGCACCATTAGGACCGAGTAGCCCTATTATTTCACCTTTTTGTACGCTAAGTGAAACATCTCTTACAACCGGTGTACCTTTATATTCCTTTATAAGATTCTTTACCTCAATATGCAAACTGCGTCACTCATTTCTTTCAAATTTATTTAATATTTATATTATCTCCCATATATACAGTCAAAGTATTTCCTCTGACAATATTATTATTTTGCGTTGCTACAGCATTTCCTGTCAATACTAATTTACCATTTTCAGCACTATTATAAACAGCATTATCACTATTCGTTATGATATTGCGTGATGGACTTTTTATATTTACATTACCTGTAGCTGTGAATGTGAAATCTTGACCGTTTCCACTATAAGTTGCTTCATTACTTGTAGATTGAACATCATTTGTTTTGCTATTTAAATATACATTGCCTACAGCATGATACTGCTGTGTATTTAAATTACCTGATAAGACATCGCCTTTTATTTCTGCCTGTGGACCTGAAGCACTTCCACCATTTGGCATGGATATATCACTTGTCGCTTGATTATAGCGAATTTGTGGTCCTACTAAAGTATTTTCACCTTTAACCGCTACTACATTACCATCAGCAACGTATTCTTGATTAGCTGTTGAAAATAACTTATCTGCTGTTAAATTCATATCATCTTTTACAGCTGTTACGCCACCTGTAATAGTAACTTCTTGCGTCTTAAAATTATACGTAGCTTCTCCACCCGTCAATACGCCACCATCACGTGTAACTCTTACGCCACCTGTAGCTTTTGCCATATCAGTTCGTGCATCATACTCAATGACATCACCCGAAAGTTCAATTGGACCATCTGCTGCTATAGCACTACCACTATAAATGAAACATCCACATAAAACAGCTGCAACAATGGCTTTTATTTTACCATATTGTTTCATTGATTAATATCCCCTTTTATAATATGTGCATTTCCCATCAATTTAAAATTTTGGAAAGCATCCTTGCTTTCTGCTTTATCACCAGTTGCTACCATTCCTGGCTTAGAGATTTTTACATTTCCATCGCAAGTCAATACACTTTGCTCACCATCCCATGTGACTTTATCTGTTTCAAAAGCCATATCATCTGTTGAATGAGCTTTTATACCTTCTGTAATTTCAATATTTTTCTTAGCTTGGTCGTATACTGCTTTAGCAGCTGTTATTTCAATACTGCTGCCATCTTCTCGATAGAAAGTACCTTTTATATTCTCCATATCAACAATTTGTGTATCTTGATTAACTGACATCTTTTCAGCATAACATTCCCATATTAACTTACCATTTACTTCTTCTTTTAGGGAATTGTTATTATATGTCATAATTTTACTTACTGGTTTTGCGTCTTCTGGTTCAACATTTGGTCTACTAGCATATGCCCAGTAAACAAGACCTATCGCACATAAAACCAACAAGTATACAGCTATTTTTCCTTTGTTAATAGCCACTTTCTTAGTCATCTTTGACCACCCTAGTTGTTTTTACTGTATGAGTTTTATTTTTCTTACGCTGTTCTGGACGTGTATTCCAACGTTTTTGGAACCAAATCCATTGCGTTGGATGCGCAATTATCTGATTTTCAATAACCTTTGTCATACGCTTTGTAAAATCAAATAAATCTGCATTCGTATCTCCTGTATCATTATATACTATCGGTTCAGAAATTTCTATTTTATGTGTACCATCACTTTGTCGAATAATAAATGCTGGCACTACAGGAGACATAAATTTGCGAGCAAATACTGCTGGTCCCATTGGTGTTGAGCATACATCACCTAAAAATTCAATAAAAGCTCCGCCAGGTCCTGCATCTTGGTCAGCTAAAAATCCTAAAATACGACCTTTTTTCAAAGCTCTAGTTGCAGCTAAAAGTTCTGAAGCTGCACCACGAGCAAAAATTTCTACACCTACTAAGGCACGATATTCATCTAATAATTTTGTATACTGTGAATCTGGTTGTGGCTTAGCAAGTGCCGTAACAGAAAAACCAGCTTTCACTAAGCCTGCTGCTAACCATTCCCATGTACCAATATGTGCTGTTAAAATTACTACGCCTCTATTTTTAGCATATTCTCTTTTTAAGATATCTAAGCCTTCAAATTTTATATATTTAAAATTATCCTTTTTTAAACGAGGCATATATAAAATTTCTAAAACATTTTGACTGAGATTGATAAAGGAATCTTTTATTATTTTCTTTGCTTCTTCTTCACTATTATGGAATGATTTCATCATGCGAGCTACTGCACGATTGCGTTCCTTAGCTACTATATGAAAATACAAAATACCAAGTACATGTCCCAGTCTCAATATACTTTTATGCGACAAACAACATAAAAAAGCACTAAACCATTTTAATAATTTATACTTCATGTTAACACCCTTATCATTAGCAGCATAAAATTACTGTGAAACAGTATCATTAGTTTTACTTTCAGCTTCAATAGTCATATATCTATTGACAATATCTTGCCATTTACCTTGTGCTTTTAAAATAAATTCAATAATCTGTCTTACAGCACCATGACCACCATCAAAATCACTTTCAAAAATAGCAACTGATTTTGCTTCATCAGTAGCATCTGCTACCGTTGCCGGAAAACCTACATCATTCATAACGGCTAAATCAAATAAATCATCACCAATATAAGCAAATTCTTCTGGTTTTAAATTAAATTCTGCTTGTAATTCATGATAAGCAGGAATTTTATTCTTCTTATTTTGGTAAAAAGCATTTATTTTAAGTTCTTTAGCACGAAAAGCTAACATTTTCGATTCTCGCCCTGTAATAATCGCTGTCTTTATACCTTCTTTTTGTGCAAGAGTTATCCCTAATCCATCTCGCACATTAAAAGTTTTAAATAGTTCTCCTTCTGCGCCCACACAAACAGAACCATCTGTTAATACACCATCTACATCAAGAATTATCATCTTGACTTTTTGTGCTCTTAAAAATGCGTCTTCACTGTATCGCATTAAACCACTCCTTGACGAAGCAAATCGGTAAGATGAACAATACCTACCGGTTCATTTTTTTCTTTATCAATAACAGGAAGCACTGTAATAGGTTTTGGTTGATGTTTTTCCATTATGCTAAGTGCTTCTGCCGCCATCTTATCTTTTGTAATAACAACAGGATTTTTTGTCATTAAATCTTCTACTGGTTCGTCTAAAAATTCTGCTCCACGTGCAAGCATACGACGAATATCGCCATCTGTAACAAGTCCTATAAATTTACCATTTTCATCAACAACAGAAGTTGCTCCTAATCCTTTAGCTGTCATCAAGAATAATGCTTCTTTTGCTGTTTTATGCACAGAAATCACAGGATTATCTTCACCAGAATGCATTACATTTTCTACTTTAAGCAAAAGTCTTCTGCCTAGTGCTCCACCTGGATGGAATACAGCAAAATCTTGTGCTGTAAAATTACGAGATGACATCGCTGCTATTGTTATAGCATCACCCATAGCAAGTGTTGCTGTAGTACTAGCAGTCGGTGCAAGACCAAGTGGACAAGCTTCACGTTCTACACTTATATCAATATAGTAATCAGCATTTTTTCCCAAAGTAGAAGTTCGTCTACCACTCATAGCAATGATTTTTGCACCAATGCGTTTTATAATCGGCAAAATATTTACAATTTCATTGGATTCACCACTATTAGAAATGGCAAGTACCATATCATTTGCTGTAACCATACCTAAATCACCATGAAAAGCTTCGGCTGGATGCATGAAAAATGATGGTGTGCCTGTACTTGCAAGACTTGCTGCAATTTTTCTACCTACATGACCTGATTTTCCCATACCTGTAACAATGATACGACCTTGACATGCTAAAATAGCTTTTACTGTAGCTTCAAATTCATCATCAACATGTGTAACTAATTTTTTTACAGCATCAGCTTCTATTTGAAGTGTTTCTATTGCTTTTTCTTTTATCATTATCTATACCTCGTAGAATTTAACTCTCAAAAAAATCCCTTAAAATTTTTAATATCTAATTTTTATTATTTGTTTATTTTCTTTTTAGTAATTTCGTTAATAGCAATTAAATCTTTTAATAAATCTTCTAATTTATCAAGATAAACCATATTTGGTCCATCGCAAAGTGCTTCCTCTGGATTATCATGTACTTCCATGAAGAAACCATCTACTCCAGCACCAGCTGCTGCTCTTGCTAAATATTCTACATATTCACGATTACCAGCTGATTTTGTACCTGCACCACCTGGAAGCTGTACACTATGTGTTGCATCAAAAATTACAGGATAACCTGTAGAGCGCATGATAGGGAAAGAACGCATATCTACTACAAGATTATTATAACCAAAAGTTGCACCGCGTTCTGTCAAAAGAATTTTTTCCGAACCAGCTTCTTCAATTTTTTTCACAACATTTTTCATATCTGCTGGAGCTAAAAATTGACCTTTTTTAACATTTACAACACAACCAGATTTTGCTGCTGTATATAATAAATCTGTCTGACGACTCAAAAATGCTGGAATTTGCAATACATCTACAACTTTAGATACAGGTTCAACTTGCTGTTCATTATGAATATCTGTAACTACTGGAACATTGAGTTCTTCTTTAATGCTTTGAAGCCATTTTAAACCTTTTTCAAGTCCTGGTCCACGATAACCATTATAAGAAGAGCGATTTGCTTTATCGAAAGATGCTTTAAATACATATGGTATGCCGAGACGAGATGTTATTTCTTTTATAGTTTTACCGATATATAAAGAACGTTCATATGATTCTAATACGCAAGGGCCAGCTAATAAAACGAGCGGATTACCTGCTCCAACTTCGAAATTGCTAATTTTTACTGTATGCATTAATAACACTTCCAATCCTATAAATTTAAATTCTGATAAATTTCATTCACTTCTGCTAAATCTTCCGGTGTATCTACACCAACGAAATGTTTATCTGTAGTTATAACTTTTATTTTATATCCATTTTCTAAAGCACGAAGCTGTTCAAGTGACTCTGTCTGTTCAAGTGGTGTTGGTTGCATTTTAGCATATTGTAACAAAAAATCTCTACGATAGCCATAAATTCCAATATGTTTATAAACTGTTACACCTGTATTTTCTCTAGGATATGGAATTAATGAACGAGAAAAATATAATGCAAAATCATTTTTATCTGTAATAACTTTTACATTACTCGGTTTATCTTTTTCTTCTTCAGTCATTGGAGTTTTAACAGTTGCCATCTGTAAATTTTCATCATCTACAAAAACTTGTGCTAAATCATCAATAATATGTGGGTCAATAAGTGGTTCATCGCCTTGAATATTGATTATTACATCAGCATCTGGAATTTTAGTGGCAACTTCTGCTAATCTATCTGTTCCTGTTGGATGATTTTTAGCTGTCATTACGGCTTTTCCGCCAGCACTTTTCACAGCGTCCAATACACGTTCATCATCTACAGCCACAATTACTTCACTAGGTTTTTTTGCTAGTAATGCACGTTCATAAGTACGCACTACCATTGGTTTACCAGCTATATCAGCAAGTGGTTTACCTGGAAGTCTAGTTGAAGCATATCGTGCTGGTATTACACATACGATTTTCATTTTTTTATTCCTTTCTTTGGTGGTAATTTATCTCGTAAAAATTTAAATGCTGCTTCAGCATTATTTATAAATGTAACTTCTATACTAATAATATAAATCGGTATCGGTCTTTTTTTACTAAGCAAGGTTTGTGGAATTTTTACAGCATCTTTATCAGTAATTACAATGGCTTCTGCGCCTTGTTCTTCTGCTTGGTTCATAACTTCTCTAATTTCTTGTTCTGTATAATCATGATGGTCTGGAAAACGCAAACTTTCTGTAATCACTGCCCCAATATCACTGAGCGTTTGTTCAAATGAAGCAGGATTTCCAATTGCTGACATAGCAATTATTTTATGACCTCTCATAGTATCAATTGATAAAATTTCATTTTTTTCTTTGCTGAATAAATTACCAATTTCTATAAAACCTAATGGCTTATGTGTACTTTCAACAACAAGTGCTCGTTCATTATATTTAGCTAATGTTGAACGAATTTCTTCACAAGCGCCCTTTGCTGCTTGGTCTACTTTTGTCAATAAGCACATATCTGCTCTATCTAAATGATTAAGCGGCTCTCTGAGCGTTCCACGTGGCAACATATGACCGTTACCAAATACATTAATCGCATCAACGAGCAAAATATTTAAATCGCGTTTTAATTTCCAATGTTGATATCCATCATCTAAGATGACTACATCTACATTAAAATTATCTACAGCATATTTTCCTGAAATAGTTCTATCCGTACCTATTAAAACAGGGATATCTGGCAAACTTCGTGCTAATAAATACGCTTCATCTCCAGCTTCATCAGCTGTCATAAATACCGTATTTCCATCAGAAACTACGCCAACTTCACCTTTCCATTTTGCTCGATATCCACGATTTAGAATAGCTATATTATAACCTAAATCACGAATATAACGCGCTAAAAGTTTAGCTGTCGGCGTTTTTCCTGTACCGCCTACTGTTATATTACCAATACTTATAACAAAACAATCTAATTTTATTTGTTTTTTTATACCCCATTGATATAAATTCAATTGAAAATTAACTAATCCACGATAAATTAAAGAAAAACCATAAAGCATACCTAAAAAGGCTTTTTCTGTAACACTTTTTTGTGATTCATCATGTACTAATTTATATAAATACGTCTGTAAATTTTCAATTTTTTCAGTAGAACGAACTTGCACAGGACCAACTTTTTCATATTCATCTAACATTTGATGTAATATCACAGCTGAACGACGAGAAGCTCCTTTATTATCTTTTATAATATTTAAAGTTTCTTGCTCCATCTGTCGACGTTTTTCTGGATTATCAAATAAATCCAAAACAGCATTAGTTAATTCTTTTGCATCTTTTACCGTAATACACGCATTGCGTTTACTGAAAAGTATATGTGTATCTTTAAAGTTGAACATATGCGGTCCTACGATAATAGCTTTGCCATGCGCCGCTGGCTCTAAAATATTATGCCCGCCATGGCGAATTAAGCTACCACCAACAAAAATTACATCACCTAAACTGTAAATTCTACCAAGTTCGCCAATCGTATCTAAAATGACTACATCATGATCATAACTAGGTTTTTCTTTAAGCTTAGTGCGAAAATCTGTTTTAAAACCATATTTATGACAAATGCTAGCTATTTCATCTTTGCGTAAAATACTTCGCGGTGCAATTAACAATTTAGCATTCACATGTGTCTTTTTTAATTTAGAAAAAGCTTTCAATACAGCTTCTTCTTCACCTTTATGTGTACTTCCTGCTAAAAATATACCTTGAGCATTATCAAGACATAATTCTTTTAATAATACTTGTTTTTCTTTTGTACTTACATCTGTATATGTTTGGTCAAATTTAGTATTACCTGTAACTGTTACTAATTTTTCATCAGCACCTAACCGAATGATATATGATGCATCAATATCTGATTGCATTGCAAATTTTTTTACTGTGCCTATCATATCAGATAAAATGCTAAACATATATTTATATCGTTTTACTGATTTATCACTGATACGACCATTTACCATCATTACAGGAACATTATGCTTGCGTGCTGCTTTTAAAAAGTTTGGCCATAATTCTGTTTCTACTGGTAAAAATACACGCGGTTTTATTTTTTTTATCATACGTTCCGGAAGCCACGGCAAATCTATCGGAAAATAAATAATACTATCTGCATCTTTAATAATGCGATTTGCCATAATATAGCCTGTATTAGTTACCACTGATACTAATATCGGCGTTCCCGGAAACTCTTTTCGAAATTCCTTAATAATTGGACTAGTTGCTACGATTTCCCCTACAGAAGAAGCATGTATCCAAATACAATTTTTATCTGCAACTTTATCCAAAGCATGTTTTGGCAAAAAGCCAAAACTTTGAATTATACGTCCCAAAAAACCTTTTTCCCGAATAGTCCGTACTATAAAATACGGTATCAGCAGTATAACAAGCAATATAGCTATTATATTGTATAAAATTCGCATAAACTCCACCTATTTTGCTTTCTTATCACTAAATTGTATGTTATACAAATGACTATATAAACCACCTGTCTGCATAAGTTCTTTATGTGTGCCACTTTCAGTAACTTTACCATTATCTAACACAATAATCTTATCCGCATTGATAATCGTTGATAAGCGATGTGCAATGACAAACGATGTTCTGCCTATCATTAATTTATCTAATGCTTCTTGCACAATTTCTTCACTTTCCGTATCTAAAGCCGATGTCGCTTCATCTAAAATCAAGATACGTGGATTTTTTAAAATTGCACGCGCTATAGCAATACGTTGGCGTTGTCCGCCTGATAAAGTTATACCTCTTTCACCGATTTTAGTTTCATATCCATCTGCTAAATGCATAATAAAATTATGCGCATTTGCAGCTTTAGCTGCTTCGATGATTTCCTCATCAGTTGCATCAAGACGACCATAGCGAATATTATCTTTGACAGTACCACTAAACAACATTGTTTCTTGTGGTACTACCCCGATTTGCTCACGTAAAGAACGTATTGTAACATCTCTAATATCAATACCATCTATTTTTATAGAACCTGCCGTTACATCATAAAAACGTGGTATCAAATTGGCAATTGTTGATTTACCTGCACCGCTAGGGCCTACAAATGCAATTACTTGACCTGGCTTAGCTTCAAGTGTCAAATCATGTAATACGTCAACATCTTTTTTATAACCAAAAGATACATGGTCAAATTGTACATCTCCGCTAATCTTTGGCAATTCTATTGCATTTGGTTTATCTTTTAACTTTTCCTCAGTATCTAAAACATTAAATACACGTTCTGCTGCTGCCATTGCTTTATTAATTGTCCCATATACACGACTAATGCGTTTTACAGGATTGGCCAAATTTACCGCATATGTTAAAAACGCAACTAATGCCCCAGCAGTTAAAGCTCCATTTACAACTTGATAACCGCCAAACCATAAAATAACAGCTACAATAACAGCTGCTAAAAATTCTACAGTAGGTGTCAATAATGAACTGAGTTGTACACTCTTCATATTAGCTTTAAAATTTAAGTTATTTTGATTTTGAAATCTCTCTATTTCATAATCTTCTCTAGCAAATGATTTTACTACTCTAACACCAGATATACTTTCTTGTAACAAAGATGTAATTTCAGCTGTTCTTTCCTGTATTAAAGCACCACTTTGTTTCAATTTTCGTCCAAAAATTTTCATAGCTTGTCCAATTACTGGTACAACTACAAGTGTTACAATACTGAGTTTCCAATCTAAATAAAACATCATAATCAACGAACCTATCAAAATAGATAGTTCCGTCACCATTTCTATTAAGCTATCAACAAGTGCCGCCTGTAATGCCGCCACGTCATTTGTTATATAGCTCATAATCGTACCTGTTTGCTTTTTTTCATAATAACCAAGTTGTAATTTTTGAAATTTAATATATAACAACTCACGCACATCAATTATAACTCTCTGTGCTATATACGAAACTAAATACGATTGTCCATAATAAAATATACCTCTAAATAAAAATACAACTACTATCCCAGCTGCTATTAAATTTAATAGCATCATATCTTTATTCATAAGTACCTTATCAACCATATCTTTTATAATCCATGGTACATATAAATTAGCTGCTGCTGACATTATTATGCAGATTATGGCAAGTCCTAGCCTCTTCCAATATGGCTTTATAAACGAAATTAGTCTCTTATAATCATTCATCTCATCTATTCCTTATTTTTTGATAAAAATTTTTCAGCTGTCTGCAAAATAATCTTTGCTGTTCTTTCTGCTACACCTGGAGAACCCAATTTTAATTTTATTTGTCCTAACTTATCTTTTACAATTTGAGCTGTTTCAGTATCCTTAAATAATAATCTAGACTCATCAGCTATTCTTTCACCATTTACATCATCTTGTAGTAACTCTGGTAAAACTTTTTCATCAGCTAAAATATTTGGCAAACTGAAAAATTTTACATTCACAAATAATTTAGCAATGCGATACGTAAATGAAGACATTTTATATAAAACAACACAAGGAAGACCCATAAGAGCAGCTTCTAAAGTTACCGTTCCTGAAGTTGCTATTGCAAAATCACAACAATTCATCAAATCATACGTTTTCTCATAACATAATGTTACATTTAAGCCCGATTCATTTATTTTTGCTTCAATGCGTTTACCATCAATTCCTTGTGCTACTGGCAAAAAGAATTTAACATTTTTTCGTTCTTTACTAATAATTTTGCCTGCCTCTAACATAGGCTCTAACATTTTTTCAATTTCTTGTTTTCTACTTCCTGGTAACAATAAAATATTGTCATCAGTTAAATCTATATTAAAAAATTTACAGGCCTGCTCTTTTGTCATAGAAGATTTTACATTGTCTAATAATGGATTTCCTACAAAAGAAATATCAGCACCTGCTTCTTCATACACTTTCGTTTCAAATGGAAAAATAGCCACTATTTTATCAGCTATTTTAGCTACTTTTTTTGCCCTTCCTTTTCGCCAAGCCCATGCTGACGGTGGAATATATGAAAATACTGGTATATTTAATTTTTTGGCTTCACTGGCTAAACGCCAATTGAAATCCGGATAATCTATCAAAACAAGCAAATCTGGTTTTTGTCTCTTCATTTCTTCTACAAGAAAATCTTTCAACTTAAACATCTTGCGAAGATTTATCAATACTTCCCAAAAACCCATCACACTATAATCTAACATATTTTTACAAAGTGTTACACCAGCAGCTTCCATTTGTGGTCCACCAAAACCGAATAAATATGTATTCGGTGCTATTTCCTTTATTGCCTTCGCTAAGTTAGCACCGTGCATATCACCCGATGTTTCTCCAGCGGAAAACATTATTTTATACATAAAATCCTCCAACCTATATCAAGCAGAAAAAGACGCGATGATAACATTAAAAAATGTATCTCCGCGCCTCCTAGTACTACATTACCACAATAGTTATATCGTGCTTATCAGCTAAATCTAATGCTTTTTCTCTATCAACCAATAAAGTACGTCCTGCTTCAATAACAAGTGCCGAAGCATTTACTTCTATCATTGTTTCTATAGTCTTTATTCCAACAGCTGGCATATCAAAACGATTATCCTGAGCTGGTTTAGCAACTTTAGCTACAACAGCACCACCGCAAGCTAATTTTCCTCCACGCAATATGCATGCATCCGTACCTTCTATTGCTTCAAGAGCCATAACAGCTTTATTTTTTACAACTACTGTTTGTCCTATATCTAAACCACCAAGGGCTTTTGCCATCTTAAAACCAAATTCCATATCTTCTTTTTCTTGTTGAGTTGGCTGACGTTTAGTAAGTACTCCTGGTTTCGGCATAATCATTTTCAAAAGCATTGTCTGGTCAAATGTCTGTATGCCTTCTTTCGCTAATTCCTTTACAAAAGCAAGCATCATAGTATCATCACTATGGTCTTTCAAAGAAGCAAGTAAAGCTAACATTCTAGCATCTGGTAGCGCATGTTGTCCTGTAAACAATATTTCTTTTGTAACCTTACCAATCATAATAACATCTGTTACATTATTGGATTTTAAATATTCAATGATACTACCAAGTTGAGCTATACTAATTGCTTTATAATCTGTTACTTCTTTTGCTAAATCAGCTTCTACTCCATCAACTAAGCCTACAGCATAAACACTGATGCCCATTTTTTTTGCAGCTTTAGCCACTTCTATAGGAAGTCTTCCAATTCCGGATAATAAACCTATTGATTTCATCTTAAATCCTCGCTTTAATTACTGCTTTCATGACTTTCTCGACAAATACCACGGTCTGCATCGCGTAGAAAACGCAAGAAATGTTCTACTTCTGGACAAGAGTCCACTTCTTGTTCAATCACAGATATTGCCTGTGCTAATTTTAAACCAGAACGATATAAAATTTTATACGCCTGTTTAATAGAACGTCTAGAGCTAAGCGATATACCTGCACGAGAAATCCCTACACTATTTAATCCACAGACATTAGCTGGTCGACCATCAACAATTGTATATGGCACAACATCTTGAACTAATTTTGAAAAACCACCAACCATTGCATTTCGTCCAATTTTTACAAATTGATGCACTCCTGCAAAACCGCCAAGTACAACTCTATCTTCTACTATTACATGACCTGCTACTGAAGCATTATTTGCCATGACTACATTATTGCCAATAACACAGTTATGTGCTACATGTGTATATGCCATCAATAAGCAATCATTGCCGATACGAGTTTCTTCTTCAGCTCCGCAAGCACGATGAATCGTCGCAAACTCACGAACTTTTGTTCTATCGCCAATAACTACATAAGATTTTTCACCTTTGAATTTTAAATCCTGTGGTTCTGCACCGATAGATGCGCTTGGAAAAATCACACAATCTTTACCTATTTTAGTCCATCCTGTTATAACGGCATGTGGAAGTACTTTTGTACCATCACCAATTTCCACATCTCCATCGATTATTACATATGGTCCAATTTCTACATTTTTACCAATACGAGCATTAGGATGTATTATTGCTGTAGGATGTATTTTATTTTCTTCTCCCACTAAATTTCACTCCTCATCAAAAAGCTAAAATTTTAGCTTTTTACCAAACTATTAAAGTTCTGTTTTTTGCAATGCAAATGTAAAATCACCCTGTGCTACAAGCTGGTCATCTACATATCCTTCACAATGTACTCTACCAAATTCGCCACGAATTTTTGTAATTTCAGATTTCATTATCAACTGGTCACCAGGAATTACTGGTCTTTTAAATTTTACATTATCCATTCCGCCAAAATAAGGTAATTTACCTCTATTTTCTTCTGGATATAATAAAGCAAAGCCACCAACTTGTGCCATAGCTTCCAAAATCAAAACACCAGGCATAATTGGATGATCTGGAAAATGACCATGAAATTGTGGTTCATTCATAGTAATATTTTTTACGCCTACAGCGTATTTCATCGGTTCCAATTCAATAATACGGTCAACCAACAAAAATGGAGGACGATGCGGTAATACTTTTTCAATCTCAGTAATATCAATTCTCATAATATATAAACCTCTTTTCCTATTTAACAAAATCTGCTAGAATTTTCTTCGCCAATTTCGTATTGAGTTCATGACCTGACTTCACAGCAATAACATGTGCTTTTAACACACCAGCTAATCTTAAATCACCGATAATATCTAATATCTTATGACGAACTAATTCATCAGCATATCTTAATTTATTCATCCAGCCTTCATCATTGTACACAATTACATTTTCTAAATTTCCACCAAGACCAAGACCCATCTTATGTAGTGCCTCTACTTCTTTTTCATAAGCAATTGTTCTAGCTGGTGCAATTTCTTGTTTATATGCATCTATATCAAATGTAAAATCATAATATTGCGTACCAATAAGTGGATGAGGGTTTAATGACGTAAAACTTACACGAAAACCATCATATGGCACAACCATAACAAAACGCTCTTTATCATCTATACGATATACTTTTTTTATGACAATTTCTTGACGCATTTTATCTTGTTCAACACTGCCAGCTTCAGACAATAATTTAACAAAAACTTCTGACGCTCCATCAACTACTGGAGGTTCTTCATTATCTAGTTCAATATAACAATTATCTATATCACTAGCAAATAATGCTGACATTAAATGCTCTATCGTAAAAACTTTTATTTCTCCATCGCCAATAGTAGTAGCTCTAAGTGTAGAAGTAACATTACTTGCTATTGCTTTTATCCGAGGTTTATTTGGTAAATCCGTTCTAATAAATACTATCCCCGTATCTACTGGAGCCGGACTTAACTTCATCTTAACTTCTGCTCCTGAATGAAGTCCTATCCCCGAATACATAATTTCTCGGGCAATAGTTTTTTGTTTATTCATAGCCGTCCTCCTAAAATTATATATACTTATTTTACAAGACAAAGCCTTTTACTGCAAGTTATTTGCTTCTTTTTTCTTGCGTTCAGCATATTTCCATCTATCATGGAGCCAAAACCATTCTTCTGGATAACGTTTTATATGTTCTTCAACCATTTTCGTCAAATCATACATTGTATTATATATATCTTGTTTTTTATCTTTTGTTCTCATTGTAAAGACCGGCTCGCCTATTGTCAAAATATGATGACCTGGTCTATCCTGTGTAATAAAAGCTGGTAATATTGGGGCATTTTTAAAACGACTCATAACAGCTGGTCCTTGTACACAAGACGCTTCATAACCAAAAACAGGCATCATTATACCAGTTGAGCCACCATCTTGGTCCATGATAAGACCAATAAAATACTTTTTACTGAGCATTTTCATCATATCTTTAATATCCAATTTATCAGTAATATGCATACCAGTAAAAGCTCTACAATAATTAATAAATTGATTTACTTGTTCATTTCGCTGATGTTGTGCTACGCCTGCTATTTTCATACCTTTATGTGTAAGTGCAGCGCCTATGATTTCCCAATTGCCACTATGTGCTGTGGCAATAACACCCCCCACATCACATTCCATAGCTTTTTTTATATTTTCTTCACCAATAATAGTTACATATTTCTCAATATCGCGACAAATTACTTTAAAACGTAATACTTCCATCACCATTGGACCAAAACGAGTCCATGATTTTTTAGCAATTTGATTTGCTCTCACTTCATCAACTTTTAAACAACGTTTAATATTATTTACAGCCATAACTTTACGCTTTTTAGGCACTAAATACCAAGTTAAATTACCTATAATTTTCCCGATAAAACGAGTAAAACCTTCTGGTAATACGCAACAAATATTACTCAATAAGACTAAACTATGATATAGCATTCCTCAACCTCCTTTCCTTTAAAAAAAGTAGCAAAGTCAAAGCTTTGCTACTTGAAAGTACTATTAGTCTTTTTTTTCTTCTAACGCTTTCAAGCGTCTTTCCAATAATTTTAACTTTTTCACCATATCTGGCAAATGAGCCTCACTTGCCTTAATGCGCAACCATTCTTGATGTGAACGTGCTGGAAAACCTGCATAAACTGAATTTTCCGGTACATCAGCGATAAGACCTGTTCTAGCTGCCATTACTGAATTACTGCCAACTTTAATATGTCCTTTTGAACCAACTTGACCTGCAAATGTTACATTATGTCCTACTATCGTTGAACCTGCAAGTCCTGTCTGCGCTACTACTAAGCAATTTTCTCCCAAAACACAATTATGACCAATATGAATTAAATTATCCATCTTAGTCCCTTTGCCAATTATAGTTGAACTTGTTGTAGCTCTATCAATTGATACATTGCAACCAATTTCTACATCATCTTCAATGATTACATTACCAACTTGTGGAACTTTTGTATGTTTTCCATCTCTAGTAATAAAACCAAAACCATCTGCACCTATTACAGTATTATCATGAATAATTACATTTTTACCAACTACACAAAATTCGCGAACACTCACCCCAGCATGTAATTCAGTATTATTTCCAACCTTAGCATATTGTCCAATATACACATTAGGATAAATTATTACATCATCGCCAATTTGAGCATTATCATCAATATAAGCAAAATCCATAATAGTTACATTTTTACCTATTTGAACATTATTTCCCAAATGTGCTCTATCACTAATCTTATGTTCTATTTTTAACTCAGGCTTAAATATATTTAATAATATATTAAAAGCTGCTCGTGGATTTTTTACCTTAATACTAGTTTTATTAAATCCTTCTACATCTTCTTGAATAATTACAGCTGCCGCATTACAAGATATAGCTTCTTCTAAATGCGGGTCTACTGCAAAGGTAACTTCATTAGGTCCTGCTAAATCAATACCTGTTGCTCCTGTAATTATCAAATTTTCATCATATTGCCCCTGTAACTTTCCATTAACTAATTTGGCAATTTCTGCTAAAGTCTTCTGCATAACATTACCCTCTTTTATTGCAATTTTTGAATAACTTCATCAGTTATATCAATACCACCTTGAACAACAAAATCTTTCTTTTCTATTTGCATACCATTGCTACGAACAAGTGATTTTGGTACTACAGCAGACAATTCTTTTTCTGTTGAAACTTCTGCTAATACTTTATCCATAGTATTTTTTAATTGTGATTGATATTGCATGCTAAGACCTTGATATTGACGCTGAATATCCGCTTGAGCTTTCTTGAAATCCTCTTCACTCATAGATGCTTTGTTATTATAAAGGTCTTGTTCTTTCGTCTCTAATTCTTTATTTTTAGCATCGATATTATCTCTAATAGTTTTTATTTGTGGAGCTTCGTTCATTACTCTTTCTGCATCAACGTAGCCTAGTTTTGTTTCATTACCACAACCTACCATGAATACACTCATTAAAGCCATAACTACTGCTACTAATGTCAATTTTATTTTCATTGTTAAGCATCGTCCTTTCACTCATTACTATCATCAGTATTATCTAATTTATCATTTTGCAACGCTTTTTCTCTGTC
The DNA here is from genome assembly GCF_900187035.1 of Megamonas hypermegale. Lineage (NCBI taxonomy): Bacteria > Bacillati > Bacillota > Negativicutes > Selenomonadales > Selenomonadaceae > Megamonas > Megamonas hypermegale. The sequence continues at coordinate 201,891 of NZ_LT906446.1, read as the reverse complement.
AGAGCGCAATAAAGTCAATATATCATCTGTTATATCAATCGCATCTACTCCAACAACCATACCATTTAAAACATTATTATCAAAATTTAAGCTATCAGCATTGCCTAAAAAATTATCACTAAAAGGTACATTCGCAACAACTAATTTTAAATGTTTTTGTATGGCAACTTTAGCTGCTTTACTTGAAATATCTTTTAAAATACTTTTTTTCAATAATTCAATTTCATTATTTTTTGTATGCAATAAAATTATTAATCGCTCACTATCTTTTTTGCGAGCTTGTAACATGTTTAACCTGTCTTGCATATACTGATTATTTCGTTGTTGTTCTTGAGCAATTCTTTGCTGCGAATCTTCAACATCAGCTTGATGCTGTTTTAAATTATTAAGTCCTAATTGTTTTTCACGTTCAGCTCTCCATGCCATAAGCTCATTTGCTACACGTAAATTAAATTGCTGTTCTATTTGAAAAACTGCTTTACCACGTTCAACCTTTAAGCGTTCCATTTCATCTAATAATTCATCTTGTTGTTCTTTGTTCAATCTAAGATTTTTAGCATTATCTAATTTAAGTGTACAATTTAAAATTTCATTGGTGTATTTATCAGTTATTTCTTTAATTGCTGCATTTTTTTCTTCAGCTAAATTAGCTCTAATTTCATTTTCCTTTACAGCTGTTTCTTCTTTTATTTGCTGTCTTAAATTAATATCTCGTAAATTATCTTGTTGGTCTACTACATTCTCAAAAACATTTGGTGCTGGATTAACTTCCGGCGGTTCAAGTGAAGCAGTATCTGTTGCATAAGATTTTAACTTCTCTAAAATCAGAAATTTTTCAGCTTGTAACTGTAATAATTTATTATAATTAACGTGCTCTGGCATCAATTTATCTACATCAACTACAGCTATAGCAGATGTAACACCGTCTATGGGCTGAGGAGTTTTTGCATTTTTATGCCAGATATAATAACCTATACCAATCATAATTAAAAGTAAACAAACTATGCCACCAATAGCTACATTGCGTTTATTATATGCTTGTTTTGCTTCCTTCTCTTGCATAAAATTCCTCCCTTATTAAAATACCGAGCTAAAAAATGCTCGGTATTTTAACTAATCAGCCATTATAACTTATTATTGAGCAGTATTTGTCGCATCTCCACTTGTTTCAGTTGTAGCACTATTTTCGTTAGTTGCTGTAGAATCTGTTGTAGCAGTATCAGCTGTAGCATCACTAGTAGTAGTAGTATCGCCTTCAGCTTGAAGTTTTTGTAACACTTCCTGTGTGATATCTTGTCCGCCATATAATACATTATTTTTATCTAAAACTACATTAATACCACGGGAATCTGCAACACTTTGTACTTGAGTTTCAATGCTTGTACGAATTGGGTCAAGCAATTCTTTTTGTTTATCCTGCATTTCTTTTTGTTTTTGTTCAATAAATTGTTGTTGTTGTTCTGGTGTCATGCTACCTGCTTGTTGAGAAAATTCTTCTTGCACTTGTTTTGCAGCATCTTCATATTTTTCACGAGCAGCTTGCATACCTGGATGTTGTGAAATAAGTTGTGAATAATCCACTATACCTACATTAGATGAAGAAGCTCCTGCCATGCCTGATTGATACTGTGATACACCTAAAGCTACAATACTAAAAATAAATACTGCTGCTATAATTACACTAATAATTTTTACTTGTTTCTTTTGAAAGTTTATCAACGTTATCTTCTCCCTTTAAAAACACATTATTTAATATTGTATAAAATCATATTTTAATACAATATATATTTATTTTATATTTTTCACCCTAATAGGCGAAATTTTAGAAAGAACCACCTACTGTAAAGTGTAAACGGCCACCATCTTCGCCCCAACCATAGTCTAAGCGAACTGCACCAATTGGTGTTTGAACCTGCATACCAATACCTGCACTAGTATGAAGTGTAAGGTCATCTTCAACATCATTCCAAGGGCCCCAAGATTTGCCACCCCAAGCATCACCAACATCGGTGAATATTGCACCTTGTACTTTGTCTGCAAGTGGGAAGCGATATTCTACAGTACCCATAATCATTTTATTACCGCTGAACTGGTCATCTCGATAGCCACGGACTGAATTTTGTCCGCCTACTTCAAATACTGCATTTTCTGGTAAATCGTCATTTGAATATCCAACGCTACCACGGATTGCTATAACTTGTGCATGACCTACTTTATAATATTTTTGTCCACTGAGTGTTAATTTTGTATAATCAAAATCGCCACCCAAACCAGCATATTCAACGCCTATGCTAGTGCGAGAACCTTCTGTTGGGAAGTAAATATTATCTCTTGTATCTCTGATTTGTGTCGCAATAATACTTCTTGTTTCACCAAAATTATTATCACGCCATTCAGCATATTGTGGTGTACTTCTATCATATGGACCACTTTCATGACCACGATATTCTGTTTTATTAATTCTAAAACCTAAGAAGTTTGTAGTGTATTCATTTATTGGGCGACCGAAATTGAGTTCATATCCTTCATTCTTTTTATTATATGTTTCAATATCGTCACCGTCATTATTATAATCGTCATATTCATATTTACGATTATAAATACGGAATGTTCCACTTGTTTCTTTTTCATCAAGCCATGGTTTTGTATAGGAAATACTATAACCACTGTCATCACCGTCATCGCCACCAAATTCATACATGGCTTTAACAGAATCACCAGTACCTCTAAAGTTAGTATCGCCAATGCTAACCATACCTAAGAGACCATCTTGACTGCTATAGCCCGCACCAATACCAAATGAACCAGTACGTTTTTCAACTACAGTCAATTCCATAATAATATTATCTGGATCTTGCTGACCTGGTAAAAGTTTTACACTTACATCTTCAAAAAAGCCTAAATTGTATACACGTTGCATACTGCGACGAGCTTTTTCTGAATTGAATACTTCACCTGGTTTCATACGCATTTCACGTGTGATTACATAATCTTTTGTTTTATCGTTGCCTTTTACAGCATATCCTTCTAATATACCTTCATTAAATTGTAAACTTAAATTACCACTTTCATCAATAGAAATATCTTTTAATTTTGCTAAAATATATCCATTTTGACGATAAGCAGTTTCAATATTTGCTAAATCTATATTTAATTGTCTTAAATTTAAGATTTCTCCTGTTTTTACATTTAACATGCTTTTAATTTGTTCTGTAGAATAAACACGATTACCAGTTATTTCAACAGAGCGTAATACTGGATTTTCCATTACATGATATGTAATTTTAACCCCTTCTGGAACAACTTCAAAAGATGGATAGTTATCATAAAAATATCCCATATTATAAATAGCTGCACGGTCTTGTTCAATATTTTTCATATCAAATTTATCGCCAGCTTTTATTTTTAAAACAGATAAAACATCTTCTTTAGGAACAATATCTGCACCAACAACATCTACACTAACAATAGTTTTTTCTGCATAAGCTGATACAGAATCTTTAATAGTTTCTTCAGTTGGTCGTTGTTCTTTCCATTGGTTCATTTTAGCAATAGCTGCTTCATCATGGACTTTATCTTTACTGTCTTTAACTTCTGCACTATTTTGCTTATCCGGAGTAGTTTGTACTGTTATATTTTTATCGCTTTTAACATTAGCATCAATAACAGCATTTTCCATAGTTTCATCCACTTTTTCATTAACTTCGTCTTTTGTCATTTTTTCAGACGAAATTATATTTTCCATTACTGGATGATTTTCTGTAACATTTGGTTCAATGCTACTAGCAGCGCTACAATTATTAAAACCTAAAAAACCAAAGTTTGCCATAGTTAAAGCACAAACTAATAACTTATAATTTTTCCTTTTCAAAAAAAATAACCTCCTTATTAAGGTATATACATATCATTGTAATTTTAGCATAAGTTACGGAAAAAAAGTATCTAATCTCTAAAAATTTTACAATACCCAATAAATTTCTTTTAAGATATTGGGTATTGTAACAAATAAATATTAAAAATCAATTAAAAGCTCCATTGCATTTCTAATTTTATATTATATCCTCCATCTTCCCATTCAGTAACTACACCTAAATTACTATTAATATAATATTGTAGACCTATTCTATTTAAATCATAATTTATACCCTTTGTATATTTAAGCATTAAATCATCAGATAAATATTTTCCTATCTCAATATTATATACTTCACCATCATCTGTATCAAATCGTCTTTTTTGACTATCTGATAAAGTATCACGTGAAATTCTAAATTCATCTAAGTTTAATACATTGCGCAGGGTTCCTTCTAACTCATTTAAGAAGCTCATCTGTAAACCAACTGTAGCAAAAGAAGCCAAATCTTCTTCTGTAATTTCACCAGAATTATTATCATAATCCGTGCGGAATGCCAATAATTTTAAAATTTCAGCTTCACTCATCGGTGGGTCAGATTGTAAATGTGTTGTAAGCCCTTTGTCTAAAGCACCTTTTACTGAAACAAATACCATAGTTCTATCTAAACGAGTTGTTGCTAAGAAATCAATACTTGGGAAAAATGAATCAACTTGATTAAATATTACATTTCCCTCATTAATCTTAAAAATAGTTTTCAAAACATTAATAGTACCATTTCTAGCATGCAATGAACCAGAAGAATTTGGATGTTGTGTAGTTCCTTTTATGCTAAAAGCACCTTCTATATATAAATCATATAAAAGTGGGTCATACGCATGCACATTATTACCTACATTTACATTTATATCCAATGCCATTAATGGCAACGGTGTATCTGATGTTTCAGGTATTGGTGGTGTCGATATCGTAATATCATTGAAATCTATATTTGCCGTTAATTTAGGTACTATCCTATGACCACCATATATTGCTGCTTCATTAAGCTGAATATTACCATTTAACGGACCTGTATAAAAATCAGATACTACATCCAGATGATTTAAATCCAAATTAAAATTATAATTTGTCAAACCACTACTACCGATATTAGCTGTACCCGCTAAATTATATGAACCATTACCCATAACGCCATTAAATTGATTAATTGTCATTAAATTACGATTAAAATTAATATCCATATTCATATTTTGTAATGGACTATCAATAAAAGTAAATTTAATAGCGCTATCTTTCATTGATATATTTCCTTGAAAATCAGGATTAGCAACAGTACCTTTAATTTCTAAATTACCATCTATATTACCCATTGACCATTCAACGTATGGCGTAAATGATGGCAAAATATTTAAATCAGTATTTTCTAGGTATACTTTTAAATTCATACTATCACTAAGACTATTTTCATCTCGTTTAGTCATATCAAGCGCTGCAAGTGGTATAGTTCCTTCAGCTTTTATAGCGCAATCGCCTTTACTTATAGTTGCCTGATTGATATTTATTATATCATCTTTTAAATTAGCCATAAAATATGCATTATCAAATTGAGAACCATCACCTTGTACTGAAATCGTAGCATCAGCCGTAGGAGAATTTAATGTTCCTGCTAATTGGATATCTGTATTCATCACACCATTTATTTTTACATCTAAATCACATAAATGAGTTAATAAATTTATATCCATATTACTAGCAGAAATTCGACCATCTAATGTTTCATTAACTAAATCAACACTACCAATTGCTGCTACTTTACCTTCGCCTTGTTCTCCATAGAAGCGATTTATTTTAGCTACTTTATTTTCTAATTGAGCGTCAATTTCAATATTATTGAGTGGATAATCCTTCAATTTTCCTTCTGGCATATTACCTTTTAAATCAATATGAGGATTTTCATACGTTCCTGACAAATTAGCTTGACCATTAAATTTACCATTAAGCACATTATTTTTTAAATTAGCCATAGCCATTGCCGAATTTATATCAGCTTGAATGATAGATGCTTTACCTTGAACTTCTTTGGTGTTCAAATTAACTTGTCCATCAAAATCAAATTCACCATCATTTTGCTTAAAGGCAAATTTTTCTAACGTTAAAATACGATTACTCAATTTTAATCGTCCATAAACATCATCAATTTGTTCTCCATTCAAAATAATATCATCAGCTGTTAAAATACCATCAAAATTTAAACTGCCAACTTTACCACTTAAAACACCATCGAAACTTGCTTTACCTGACGCTGGATATGGTAAATCCACTTGTAATTTATCAATTAATATCTCATCTGCTTTAAATTTAAAATTAAGCGTTTGGTCGCTACTAATTGTACCATCGAGATTAGCTTTTATAAACGGTGATATGATTATAAAATTCTTCAAATAAGTATCACCATTTACATATTCATACGTACCATTTACTTCTGTAAGTAAAATACCATTTATACTACCTTCATAAAAATGTAAATTACCTTCTGCTTTAATATCCTCTAAATTACCTGTTAAGTGCAATGTATTGTCTACATTACCTGTGAGTTTTAAATCTGGCATAACGGCAGCAACTAGATTTTCCGCACGAGCTTTGTTCGTAACGACTGTCATATCTATGACTTTCTTACCTTTAAAGCCTAAAATACCATTTGCCTCATGTGTAACTTCACCATTATTGATAAATTGACATGTATCTACTCGCATACCATCCAAATTACCAATTGCTGAAACAAGTAACGAATTAAATGGTTGTTTGAAAACTGCTCCATCTTGTGCCATTAAATCTATTTTTAAAACTGGATTATCTGTTTTTCCTTTTAAACGGCCACTGAAATTAGCTGTACCTTGCAAATCTAATTGTCCTACAAAATCTTGCGCTAAACTTAAATCAATACCTGAAGCATAAAAATCTGCATCTATCTCATCTTTAATTAAACCGCCTTTAACAGCTATTCGTCCACCGTTAGCAAATGAAGCCGTCATAGCATCAACTTGTAATTTATCATCTTCTTTATAAAATGAGGCTTCTATCTGCTCAATTGGGATTGATTGATAACTGCCATTATCAACTTCCAAACGACCACTTAAATTAAGCCCAGCAAAATCAATACCTTGTCCCTTAAAATCGCCTCTCATCATGGCTGTTCCTGTTATTCCATTCATTTCAGGGAAATATGATTGCAACATTGCCAAATTTATATTACTAGCTCTAAATGAACCTTTATACGATAAAGTATCTAAATCACATTGACCAGAAGCCCATAACCACCCATCTGCTACATCAGCTCTTAAATCATCGATAAAAATTTGATTTTGTGCATATCTAACACTTGCATCTAAATTTTTAATATCTATACCATAAGCATTGATTATATCAGCTTTAATTTCTGCACCGACTTTAAGTTCATCCAATTTACCATATGCAGCAGCAATTAAAGATACATCTCCACTAACAGGTGAATTATCTATGAACATAGCTGGATTAAAAGCTTTACTTTCTACTATTAAGCGAAGTTCTGGTTCTTTCATATAATTCAAAACTTTACCATGAACTGACGCAATCTGTTGCTTAGCTTCACCTCTTACAAATAACTGTAAATCTTCTCTATCGAGCAAAACAAGTCCTGTAATATTTTCTATATTTTGTCCTAATACTTCACAAGAGCCATCTTTAAAATTAATAGCGCCATTTAAAACATATCCACCTTTAAAATCTGATGTTATATGAATATTAGCTTTTGGCACATATCCACTTTTTATATTAACATTTCCTAATTGTTCTTCTGGTATAAATGATATATAATCCATGATATCTAAATTTTCAGCAACTACTTCTAAATTTAAATTATCATTCATGGCTGCTATACCATTAACTTTTATATCAGCATTGTTATTTTTTAAAGAGCCATCTACTTCTATTGCATTTAAATCAGCACAATCGGCTGTCATATTAATATCTTCTAATGTTATCTGTTTTCCTGCCGTACGTACAGTAAGTTCTCCATCTAAAAGCTCTACTTTTCCTTTAAAATCCACCGGTTCACTAGAATCTGTATTTAATAAATCTTCTATATTCCATTTGCCATCGTCCCGTTGTTCCAACAATATTTTAGGAGTTTGAATATCCACATTACTTATTCCTGCCAAAGGTGATTGTGTTATTATATCCCACAAATTAACAGAAATTGTAACTTTATCTGCCTTAGCAATCAACTCATCTTGTTTATCATAGATTTCAATATCATTTACAACGGCCGAATTTACAGATTCAACTTCAATCGTTTCCATTTTAATTTTATTTCCTAATAATGACTCTATCTGTCCTGAAACGATTTGTGCTGTTTGATGTTTAAACTGCGAAGAATTTATGATAAAAAAAGCTGTTACTGCCAAACATAAAATAGCAGCTATGCTAATACCAAAAATTATTATGGATTTTTTCTTCATAAATTCTCACACTCCTAAATCAATTAAAAAATTTTTTCAAATATTCATTACTCATTATCGATACATATCACCATATATTAATAAACTTAATAAACGGGAACGATTTATTTATCTGTTCCCGTTTTTAATTTATTCTATTGCTTAGTATACCATGAATTTTCTTCTTAGAAAATATCAATATGTTTTAGCAGCTACTGCCTGTACATCTAAGTCCACTGGCATACCCATAGCTTTATCAAGTTGCGCTTTACTTATATTATAATCATATAAAGCTTGTACATAATTTGTTTTTGCTGTTGTGAGTGCTACACTTGCATCCATTACATCAATGTTAGTTCCAACACCAGCACTATAACGAACTTGTGCAATTTGATAATCTTCTGTTGCTTGGTTTACTGCTACACTTGTTGTCTTTATATTTTTTTCAGCAGCCAACAAACTCAAATATGCTTGATGTACTTCTAACTGAATACCTTCTCGTACATATTGCGCATTTTCTTGTGCTTTATAAAGTGCAGATTCTGCTTGTTTTACTTGTGCTTTTGTCACATTATTATCAAAAATATTCCAGTTTGCTCTAACACCTACTTGTGCCTGTTCACCAAAATTATCTTTAAATGCATCATCGCCATCAATCGTATAACTTGTATATGCTTCTACCTGTGGTGAATTGCCTGCTTTAGCCATATCAACATTAGCTTGAGCCTGTTCCACAGCTTTAATTGCTGCTACTCCATCTGGTCTATTAGCCATCGCAGTATCTACACATTCCTCAAAATTTAAATCATATTTTATATATTTTAATTCATCTTTAATATTCAATTTAGTTTGAATAGGTAAACCTATAATATTATTTAAAGATGACATGGATAAATCATAATTGTTTTCCGCAGTAACTAAACTTTGCTGTGCATTTGCAAGTTCTGTCTGAGAGCGCAATACATCAGATTTAGCTACAGTACCAGCTGCATATCTTGCACTTACTACATTTAAATGTTCTTGTAACTGATTTACAGTTTCTTTATTTACGCCAACTAAATTGCGATTTTGTAAAATACTATAATAGCCTTCTGTTGTATTTAATTTAACTTGTTGTTTTGTATTTTCTAAGTTTAAATCACTGATATCCACGCCAATTTCATTAGCTTTAATATTATTTTCTAACTGTCCACCAGTATAAAGTGGGATGGCAGCTTCTAAAACATTGCCATATGAAGAATCTCTATTATTTGTTGGCACATTAAAAGAAGAACCTGCTACAGCAGCTGCTGTACCCTGCCAACTGATATTAAAACCTTTTTTGCCTTTTGCTTCCTTTAATGCCCAGCGTGCTGTATCTGTATCATAATAAGATTGTTTAATTGTACGGTTATTTTCCAGAGCCATTTGTACACTGCTATCCAAAGTTAAATCTACTACCTCTTCAGCACTGACAGCTCCTGCACTCATAAAAAACAAAGAACCGCTCAATAATACAGCTGTTATCGTTTTATTTAAATATTTCTTGCTCATTTAAAATATCACTCCCAAAATTAAAATTCTTGTCTTAAGCCTAAATAAGCGGCTCTATCATCTGAATTATTTATATCTTTTATTTGACCTATTAAATAAGTATCATCTGCCAATTCATATTGACCACGCAGTTTTACTCTTAAGTCATCTGGGTCATATGCATCTACAGAAAACTGAGTTTTATCACTCGTTTTAAAATCGACACCTACACCCACTTTATCATCAATTAAACCACCTCTACCAGTAACAATGCCATTGCCTGTGCCAACTTGTAAATTGGTTCCACTATCATCACCACCAATATCATCAACACCAAGAAGTAAGAATGAATTAGGGTCACTATAAATCCTTACATCAGCATTAACTGCCCAATCTGACTCACCACCACTATAAAGTGCATCCACACCGGTTTTTACTTCGATATTAGAAACTTTATTCATCATTTTATCAGCTCTAGTGGATATATCATTAGCATTATTTATTATGTTGCGCAGATTTTGAGCTGTCGCTGGGTCAGCAATTACAGGTTCCATATTTTCTGCCATTTTTCTAACACTTTCGCTAGTAGCTGATAAATTAGCTATAGCAGCTTTCATATTTTCAGCAGTCTGTCCATCTCCAGAAAAATCTTGGAGCATTTTATCTATTTCATCAGCTGCACTAGACATGCTCGCTGACATTGCTGACAAATTTTTAATCATTTTATCAATATCATCTTGATTATTAACAGCTAAATTTGCCATAACTTGCATAAGTTCATTCATATTGCCAGTTAATTTATTTAAATTAACTGCTGTTTGTATCAAAGAATCTTGAACATTTTTATTGCCCAAAATCGTATTCATTGATTTTATCAATTCTTTAACATCATCTAATGTAGTTCCAGCTTGTGATAATAAATAATCAAGCCCTTTTTCATCTACACCTTCTACAGACTCTCCACCTACTAAATAAACACCTGATGGAGTCTGTGGTGGCATTATACTGATGAATTTTTCACCCATTAAGCCATCGCTGTTTATCGTAAACAATGAATCCTTAGCTATTTTAATATCACCCTTTACTTTTACTGTCACCTTTGCTTTATCTTTATACGCTTCGATGGACTGGACTCTACCAACATTAATACCAGCATAACTAACGCCAGCTCCAGGTTTAAGTCCTGTTACCTGATTAAAAGTAATATCAAAACTATAATCATCTTGCTTAGCAGGATTAAATCCACTTAAATACAGCACAATACCGATTAAAAGAGCTAAGCCAATAACAGTAAAAGTACCTACCTTAGCCTCATTGGACATATTTCACCTCTTCCTTTCCTTGCTGACATTTATAAATTCTAAAACTCTATTATCTGTTGATTTTTTTATCTCTTCTGGTGTGCCAATAGCTATCATTTCGCCATTATACAACATTGCAATTCTATCAGCTATATAAAAAGCACTATTCATATCATGCGTTACCACTATAGACGTAACACCTAAAAGCTTTTGCATCTGTACAATTAAATCATCTATTTTCGCGGATGTTATTGGGTCAAGACCAGAACTCGGTTCATCGTAGAGCAAAATTTCAGGTTCAAATGCAATAGCTCTAGCTAAACTTACACGTTTTTTCATCCCACCTGAAAGTTCATTCGGCATAAAATCGGCAAAACCCTCTAATTCTACCATTTTCAATTTTTCTTCTACAATTTGTCTAATTTGCTCTTTCCTCATTTTACCATGTTCTTTAAGGCCAAATCCTACATTATCTCCTACACTCATGGAATCAAATAATGCCGAATACTGAAAGACCATTCCCATTTTCAAACGAATTTTATCTAGTTGCGCTTCTGTCATCTGAGAAATTTCTTCATCTTTTATAAAAATTTTACCTTTTTCTGGTCGCAACAATCCAATTAATAATTTCAATAAAGTAGATTTACCCGAGCCACTACCGCCAATGATGACAAGTGTTTCACCTTTTTTTACTTCAAAATTAATGTCTTTAAGAATATGCCTATCCTTAAAATATTTATGTACATTAACTACTTTTATCACTATATCACCTCATCGATAAAGCACCATGGATAATAAACAATTACTAAAAAATATCACAATAATAGAAACCACAACAGAACGAGTTGTTGCCTTACCTACGCCTTCTGCTCCATTTTGTGCATTTAAACCATAATAACAACCCACTATAGCTACAATTGCACCGAATACGATAGCTTTTATCAAACCACCAACAACATCATGAACTTCGACAAAAGTATCGATGGAATTGATGTACATATAAATATCTATATCATAATAATTCGCTATCATCCAGCCGCCTAAAGAGCCAATCACATCGCCGAATACAACTAATAACGGCAACATACACATGCAAGCGATTAATCGTGGCACAACTAAATAACCAATTGGATTTGTTGCCATGACTTTTAAAGCATCAATTTGCTCTGTTACCTTCATCGTACTAATTTCCGCAGTAATAGCAGCACCTACACGCCCAGCTGTAACTACGCCCGCTAAAACAGGACCTAATTCACGTCCTACAGCAATCGTTACGATACCACCAACAGTTGATTGCGCACCTAAACGAATGAATTCAGTAGCTGTCTGCAATGTCAATACCATACCTGTAAACAACATCGTAAGCGCAATTATCGGCAAAGTATCCACACCTAAATGTGACATTTGTTGAAAAACATGGCGAAATCGTGGCATATGACGAAGCTGCACAATAGTATCACGAACTAAAATAGTAAATTGCCCTAAAGTTTCTAGACAATTTATAACATAGGCACCTATACTTTCTAAAAATTTAATAATCATATAAAACGTCCTTTTTTCATAAATGTCTTTGCTTTATAAAACTAAATAACACTTACGATTTTAACAATGAATTTCAAATTAGTAAATAGTTATTTACTTTTTTTACTAAATTAACATTAATATCAATTCTTATTATTTTATATTAAAACGAAAAACATCCATAAGAAAAGCCTCTATTCTCATGGATGTTTTCTCACTATTCGATTGTATCAACGAATTTTAAAATAGTAAATAGTTATTTACTATTTTTCTTTGTCTTTAATTATTTTTTAATGATATTTTAATTTTTTATTCTTCTACTTCAACACTTGTCTGCACATAATTATCAATAACATATTTAGTTTCCATTTTAGTTTCACGATTTTTGTTAAGTTCTTCGCGTTCTTTTTTGCTCATCTTACTGATTTGTTCTGATAATTTAACAGCATCAGCAATTGCTTTACTTTGGTCTTGTTCACTTTGAATATCCACAGTAGGCGTTATAACAATTTCATTGTTTTTATTGAGATTTTTTAAATCATTTAAACGGTCTACAGTTGACATTTGTCCTGCATCTTGTGGATTTATAGCAAGTCCACTTTGTAAAACTTCTGCAAGCTGTACAAAACCGCCACCTTTTACTTCAAATGCCATAGTACCTTTTTTCTGTGTTTTCGGTATTACATATGGAATTTCAATTATTTCCGTTTCTTTACGATACGGTTTTATCATTACTTTAAAAGTAATAGTTTCACCTGGTTTTACTTTATCTTTGCTAGGTATAGCACTGACAATTGAGGCTGTATTGCGATTTGAAGTATATTCAATATCTACTTTTACATCAAAAATATTAGATGGTTTCTCCATATTTGTGCAAAGGAAATACATTGCCTGAGTTAATTCACCAATAGCAAATTGACCTACATCTTTTGCATCATAAAACATATTTTCTCTTGTAAATTCACCCTCTGGCAATTCATCAGTCTTTATTGTGAATTTAACCTTAGCTGTGCCATAACTTGAACGGTCAGCTGTTCGTTCCATAGATGCATATGCAATACTAGAAGTAAGTGCTGGTATAATATCTTCATCATATGCTATTTTAGCAACATATTCTTCTTCTCTACCCAAGTTTTTATCCTTTACAAAAACTCTAACTGGTACCGAAGCTGGATATACATTCAAAATACCAGATATTCCAGAAAAACGGTCTTGATTTACACGTCCAATAATTTTACCAAATGAACTTACTTTTACACCATTTAAAATACCACCAGCTGTACCAATAACATCAGCATCTGTTAAGAAATAATTCACATTTCCTTTATAAGTCATTGGATGACCAAAAGCTAAAATTTTATCTCCATCAACCATTGTTACTGTTCCAGTTCCGCCAGCAAAGAAATCACCATAAACCATTACTACACCAATAGCATCGCCTGCACTCAATGATGCATTTTCTCTTATATCAGTATTTAAACTGCCGATTGCATCACTGCTAAAAACAACGCCTTGATACGGTATCATATTATCATTTGCTAAATTTTGTTTTAAAACTTCAAATGAATTACCTGTAAATCCTGATACATATACATCAATAGGCATACTGTAACTGCTCTTATTTATTTCTCGCTGTTTAGCTATGCTATCTAAAATAAACTGCGTTATAGATATTTCTTCATTTAATTTCTTTTCAGCACCAGCAGCATTAACTCTTGCCAAAGCCTTTAAAAATCTTTCATTCTCAGCAGCCTCAGCTTCTTCTTTTGCCTTATCTTCCTTTTTATCCTCTTTTACTTCATCTTTTGTGTTATCTTCTTTTACTTTTTCATCATCATCTTTTTTAACTTCAACGATTTTATCTTCATCTTCTGAGGATTTTTCAGTTTTATCATCTTTTTTGACAGTATCTTTTTCAGTTTCATCTGTTGTTTTTTCTGTTTTCTTATCTTCTACCGTTTCTTTAACTTCTTTATCTGCACTATCTTCTTTTATTTCTGCATTATCTTCTTTTTTAGTTTCAACAGATTTATTTTCTTCTTTATTTCCATCTTCTAAAGATTTTTCAGTTTCAGCATCTTTTTCTACTTTATCTGTATTTTCTACTGCTTTTTCTTCTTCATTTTTGATGTCACTTTCTTTTACATCAGCATTTTTATCTTCAAATTTATTCTCATTTATTTTTTCTGAAGTTTTATCCGATGTATTTTCAGACTGTTTTTCACTGCCTTTTACTTCGCTAGTTTCTTCATTTAAATCAGCTTTTTCAGTATCAGTTTTATCACCATCAAAATCGCGCAAAATTTCTTCTAAACGTGTTTGTGCCTTGCCTTTTTCTCTGTCTTCACCTTCTGGTGTAGCCAATACTTTTGATTTATATTTTTCTATTTCCTTATCTATATCTTCATCAAAAGACTCTTGCTTTTCTTTATATTCATCTGCAGTTGGCACATTTACGGATTTTACACCTGATTTATTGATAGTTGATAATGGGTCTGGTAGTTGCCAAATTTTTAACATTTCTTCAATCGGCGTAATGTAAAATTTATACGGCAAAACATCCTGTCCCACGCTACGAGCTACAGCACCAATTAATTTTCCGTTCACATATACAGGGCTACCGCTCATTCCATGAATAACACCGTTTGTATCATCTATAAGCGCACCTGAAGCTTTAGCTAAAATTTGTTTAGAACTACCATTTCCATTATTAACTACGCCCATTATCTCGACATTAAAATCTACTTTTTGATTGCCTTGTATCATTGTTTCAGCGTAACCCTGCATTCCCGGTCTTATCTGGTCAGTCGTCATTATCTCCGGCATTGCCAGTACAGGGCTAACTCCTAGCAATAACATTAAGCATATAGTTACTAAGAATTTTACCATTTAACAATATTCCAATCTACTTTAAATTTTTATTCAGATTGTTCAATATATGCAACAACCTGTCCTGCTTTTATCTCATCGCCTTGTTTTACTAAAATTTGTTTTACTGTACCATCAACAGTAGCTCTAGAAGCTGATGTAGTTCCTGTAAGTGTAGATATTTCTACCAAAGAATCACCACTTTTTACAACACTTCCAACAGTTATCGTATGACTTACTGTTCCACCAACAACTGCTTTTTGTTCTACTTGAGCATTACCCATTGCTAATGAACCCGCACAAACCATAAATATAGCTATTACTAATATAAATATGATATTCCGTTTTTTCATTTATCCCACTTCTTTCTTTATATTATATATAACTTGATAATATCATATTCATATAACCTTAAGCAAGCTATCTACGTACAGCTGTAAGTGCTGTAGCTACTGGTCTTTCACGCCCATCAGATGGGGAATTCACTATCTTTCCTCCAATTACCATCTCAGAAGAACCGCCACCATCAAAATTTACGGCATCGACTACATCCATACCGATTAAAAAGCGAGCAAAATCATCAAGCATCATACCTCTACTATGTGATTGTCTACCATCTAAAACAGCAAACATTACATTACCATTTCGCAAAATTCCTACAGCTGTTCTAGGTGCTTTAGCTCCGGTAACATCTACACCAATCTGTTCTTCAGCAGAAGTTATATCCACTTGACCATCTTTAACTAAAAGCGGTCCTACGCCTAAAATATCTGTAGCAGCATTCCATGGTTCATTAAGGCTTTGTTCTATCTGTAATGTATCGCCAACTTTTAATCCATTTAATACTTGTTTACCATCACCCGTTACAGAAACTACCATTTCATCTTTTCTAAGCGGGCTATTTCCTCTATTTATAGATACAATTTTATCATTTTTTACTACATATTCTGTACCACTATTGTCTGTTCCTGTCGATGTTCCATAATAATGATTATAAAGCATTACACTATTTGAACCACGCGTACCATTTAAACCTGAAACATATAAATCACCATTGTCACTGTGTACTACTCCATGATAGCTTACAGGTCCAATATACGGTGAACCATCAGCTAATATACCAAAAGCTGTACGAGTTAAGTACATTGAAGATACTAAATCACCAGCAATTTTAGTAACACCATACAGTTCTCTTCCATCCCCAAAATATGAAGCATTTTCCGCTACAGCTGCATCTACATAATTCGACATGGCTTTAACTGTATTTTTGGCCATTTTATCGCCACCGCCCAAAACTGGTACAAGTTTAAAATATTTAGGGTCAACTTCTACCAATTGAGCCATTTGTTTTTCACCATTTTTTCTACTGTAATAAGAAATTTGTGTCAAACCTGGTTCTAAATTTTTAGTTATACTGTATTCATAATCCTTGCTTATATCTACATATAACCTACGAGGATTTTGCAATTCACCGCTACTAAAAGCACTACCATCTACAACTTGAATAACAGCACAACTTGTTTTTCCATCGCTATAAATTTCTACAAATGGCACAGAAGCATCATTTACATTTATTCCACTAGCATAATTTTTAGCAATTGGTTCAGAAAAATCAATCATAACATAACCATTATCCATTGATTTTACTTCATATTGTGTCGTTTCATTTAAATCAAATACCAATCTAACTTTACCATCAGATTTACTATAACGAATATTAGATATTTCACTATTTTTTATAGAGTTATCCAATACTTGTGTTTGTTCTACCGCTGGTTTTGTTTTAGCTAAAGATACAGCTGCCTGTGCCACATTAAATTGTATCTGTCCTACTACTAAACAAGCAGCCAAAATTGAAGTTAATCTCTTTATTTTCATGTTGCCTCCCTTTTTTAAGAAAAAAAGACTGCAAATGCAGTCTATTAATTTTCGGTATTATTGTCCGCAATATTCGATTTAAGATTGCGTCCTTTTTTAGCTATTTTATCCATATATTCTAAGGCTTTTCCTGTACCTATTGCTACACAAGTCAATGGGTCATCAGCTAAATAAGTGGCAATTCCTGTTTCTTTCTGAATTAAAGTATCAAGTCCATAAAGCATGGAGCCGCCACCTGTCATGATAATACCTCTATCCATTATGTCAGAAGAAAGTTCTGGTGGTGTATCTTCAAGTACACGTTTTACACACTGTACAATAGATGCTACTGGTTCAGCTAAAGCTTCACTGACTTCATTAGATTTTACTTCTATTGTTTTTGGAAGTCCCGTGATTAAATCACGACCGCGAATTTCAATTTTTTCATCACGAGCATCTTCATATGCTTGACCTACTTGAATTTTAATGCTTTCAGCTGTACGTTCACCAATCATTACATTATGTTTATTTTTAATATATGTAATGATGCAATCATCAAATTTATCACCAGCCATACGAAGTGAATCACTTACGACGATACCGCCTAAGCTGATAACAGCAACATCTGTTGTTCCGCCACCAATATCTATAACCATGCAACCATTTGGTTCAGAAACATCAAGACCTGCGCCCATAGCAGCTGCCATAGGTTCTTCAATGAGTTCAGCATGACTTGCACCAGCTTGCATTGCAGCTTCTTGTACTGCTCTTTTTTCTACTGTAGTAATACGAGATGGTACACAAATCATGATACGAGGTCTAAACATAAAACGGCGGCCAGAAACTCTACCGATAAAATATCGTATCATTTGTTCTGTTATATCATAGTCAGCAATTACGCCATCTCTAAGTGGTCTTATAGCTACGATATTGCCTGGTGTACGTCCAATCATACGACGTGCTTCTTCACCAATTGCTAAAATACGATTACTGTCTTTATCTATAGCAACAACAGATGGTTCCCGTATTACAATGCCTTTGCCTTTTATATAAATGAGGACATTAGCTGTTCCAAGGTCAATACCAATATCCATAGACATTCCAAACATTAATCTTACTCCCTTTCTTCGAGTTAGTTATAATCTTTTATTAAGATGTTAATTTATATATTCTTAATATCTTATAATATATAATACATCAAATCATTTGGCAAGAAAAAGCTTTTTTATTATTATTTATTACTTTAATAAAAGTATTTCACATTATTCATAACTAAAAGGTATAAAAAATTGACACAATATTAGTAAAATGCTATCATTAAATTAACAAAAAATCTTTATGTTAATAATGAAATAGGGGGTATTTTTTCATGTTTAAAGGTAAAGTTGTCATCGTAGGTGCTAGTAATGTAGGTTCTGCTGTTCTTACAAAATTATTAGATTTTCAACTTGCTTCTGAAATTGCACTTATCGATTTAAATGAAAATAAATGTAAAGGTGAAGCACTTGATGCTAATGATGCAACATCTTGTATTCATAGCCTTAATATTAGAACTTATTATGGTGACTACTCTGACTGCAAAGATGCTGATTTAATTATTATCACTGCTGGTCCTAGTATCAAACCTGGTGAAAAACCTGATCGTCTTATCTTATCCAAAACAAACTGCAAAATCATGAGCAGTGTTATGTCCGAAATCGTTAAATACACAAAAGATGCAATTATCCTCATGATTACTAATCCACTTGATGTAGCTACATATCATGTTTCTACTCAATTCGATTATCCTCGTGAAAAAATCATCGGTACTGGTACAATGCTTGAAACATTCCGTTTACGTAGAATTATCGCAGACCGTTATCATATTGATCCTAAAAATATCCATGGTTATGTTCTTGGTGAACATGGTAACTCTGCATTTACTGCATGGAGTACAGTAAACGTTGCCGGTCTCGGTCTTGAACATATTGATGAATATTTCCATTTTGATGACAAACTTGATAAAAAAGCTATCGAACAAGCACTTGTTAATAGAGCATATGACATCATTAACTTAAAAGGTTACACAAATACTGGTATTGCTATGGTAGCTGCTCGTTTCACTAAATCCTTCATGTACAACGAACATACTATTTTGCCTATGTCCGCTGTATTAGAAGGCGAATACGGTTTAAGCGACGTTGCACTCAGCATTCCACGTATGATTTGTGCTGATGGTATCGTTCGTTCCTTCGCTCCACATCTTCCAAAAGAAGAACTCGATTTACTCTACGCTTCTGCTGAAAGTGTAAAAAAAGCTATTGCTAGTGCTAAAGAATAAAATATATTTGATGATAAAAAAAGCGAGCTCATTTAAGAGTTCGCTTTTTTATTGCCAAATAACAAAAAAAGATAGGCAGAAAAAATCTGCCTATCTATACTCTCTCTAAAAATTAATAAAACAATTTTTATATCTTAACAAGTCTTGCATTCTTCATAAATGCCAGCTTTTTTAAGAGTGTCTACCATAGTATCACCCATATGAGCAACAGTCTTAGCAACTTCAATGCCGACATCATTTAAAGCTTTAATTTTATCAGCTGCAGAACCTTTACCGCCAGCGATAATCGCACCAGCATGACCCATACGTTTGCCTGGAGGAGCCTGCTGTCCGCTGATGAAAGCTGCTACAGGTTTTTTCATATTAGCTTTAATCCATTCAGCTGCATCTTCTTCAGCTGTACCGCCAATTTCACCAATCATCATAACTGCTTTTGTTTCTGGGTCTTCATTAAATGCTTTTAATACTTCAATGAAGTCTGTACCTTTTACTGGGTCACCGCCAATACCTACGATAGTAGTTTGACCAAGTCCAGCTTTTGTCATCTGTGCCATTGCTTCATAAGTCAATGTGCCAGAGCGAGATACAATACCTACATGACCTTTGCGATGAATTTTATCTGGAATGATACCGATATTGCATTCATCAGTTGTCATAATACCTGGGCAGTTTGGACCAATTAAACGAGTCTTTTTACCTTCAAGTGCACGACGAACCATAACCATATCTAAAACTGGAATGTGTTCTGTTACACATACAACTATATCAAGTTCAGCATCAATAGCTTCTAAAATACTATCAGCTGCAAATTTTGCTGGTACAAAGATAACGGAAGCATTTGCACCTGTTGCTTTTACAGCTTCTTCTACTGTATTAAAAATAGGCACACCGTTAACAACTTGTCCACCTTTACCTGGTGTTACGCCACCTACGATATTTGTACCATATTCTAACATATGTTTCGTATGGAACATAGCAACTTTACCAGTTGCTCCCTGTACGATTACTTTTGTATCTTTATTAACAAAAATTCCCACGAACTATTCCCTCCCGTATCAGGCATTTTTTACTAATTCTACGATTTTCTGTGCGCCAAGTTCCATGGATTCTGCCATGATAAGACCTGGTACATTAGCATTTTTCAAAATTTCGCGGCCTTCTTTAACATTAGTACCTTCAAGACGAACTACAATTGGTACATTTAAATCGATTAATTGGCTAGCTTTTACAATACCTTCTGCAACTTTATCGCATCTATTAATACCACCAAAGATATTAACAAAAATACCTTTTGCTTGACCGCCTTCAAGCATGATTTTAAATGCTTTAGCATTGTCTTCTGGTGTACTCTGTCCACCGATATCCAAGAAGTTTGCAGGTTCTCCACCGTAATATTTGATAATATCAACAGTAGCCATTGCAAGACCTGCACCATTTACCATACAAGCAACATCGCCACCTAAATTTACATAATTAAGGCCAAGCTGTGCTGCTTCTAATTCTTTAGGGTCTTCTTCAGTTACATCACGCAATGCTTGTACATCTGGATGACGGAATAATGCACTATCGTCAAAATTCAATTTAGCATCAAGAGCCATTACATTATCATCTTCAGTGATAACAAGAGGATTGATTTCAGCTAAGGAACAATCTTTAGCGATAAATAATTTATAGAGATTTTGCATTAATGCAGCAGCTTTTCTTACGGAAGCTGGTGTAAAGTTCATTTTATATGCCATGCGAGTAGCTTGATAAGAAGTAAGTCCTAAAAGTGGGTCAATATATTCTTTAAAGATTTTTTCTGGAGTTTTAGCAGCTACTTCTTCAATTTCCATACCGCCTTCTTCAGAACCAATCATTACAATTCTAGAAGAAACACGGTCAACAGTGAAACTTAAATATAATTCTTTTTTAAATTTGCAACCTTCTTCAATTAAAAGACGATTTACTTTTTTACCTGCAGGACCTGTTTGTTTAGTAACAAGTACTTTTCCCAAAATTTCACTAGCATAAGTTTTTACTTCATCTAAAGATTTAGCAAGTTTAACACCGCCAGCTTTTCCACGGCCACCAGCATGTATTTGGGCTTTAACAACATAAACCGGACCTGTTAATTTTGTTTCAGCATTAGCTACTGCTTCATCTACAGAAAAAGCAGGTACACCATTTGGCACTGCTACGCCAAATTCTCTAAAAATCTGTTTAGCCTGATATTCGTGAATATTCACTAAAGACTACCTCCTCAGTTTAAAATACTTAAATATAATAAAAAATTTATCTTAAATTTACTATATTCTTATTCATTATTATTAATTATAAGTACATTTGTATTTCATTTACAATCCTTATTATACACTTTTTTCAAAAATAGTAAATATCTATAATAAAAAATTTTTCCATATATTTTATTTATAATTACTTTATAAAAATATATCGTTAACTTGTTTTAATCGATATAATATTTTAATATTATATCATAAATAAAAATAATTACGAGGTTATGCGTCATGACTGAAAAAATTACTGATAAACTTGCCAATAAATTAAAAGAAGAAAACAATCTCAATAAATTTATAACAGAAAATCAACAGGACTTCAAAGAAGCTAATTTAAAAGTTTTTCTAGAAGACTTATTAGAAAGCAAAGACATGAATAAAACAGATGTGATAAAAAACTCTGGATTAGATAAATCTTATGCTTACAAAATATTTTCTGGAGAGAAAAAAAATCCAGCACGCGCGAAAGTATTAGCTTTAGCACTTAGCATGCAATTAAATGAAGATGAAACAAATCATCTACTTTGGCATTCCTGCCACAATGCTTTATATCCCCGCAACAAATGGGACTCCATCATAATTTATGCCTTAAAAAAGCATCTCAATGTAATTGATACTAATTTATTACTCGCTCAATATGGAGAAAAAGAATTATTAAAATAAGACATTTATTAAGAAAGCATACTATCATCTAGTATGCTTTTTCTATTGAATTATTTCGTTTTAAAAAATAAAGTATCTCTTGTGTTTTTTTCTCTAAAGCTTTTTTTAATTCCGGTAAATACGATTTTTGAATGAGTCCTTCAACATCGCCTCGCAAATCAGAACTATTTTGCAATACCTTTTGTGTACTGTTTAAAATTTCTTCCATGAATTTAATACAAACTTTATCAATATTAAAATGATATGCTGTATCCACTACTTTTTTTCCATCTTTCATCTTAATAATGCGATTTTCCCCAATATCTATCGTCGTCTGCAAAAATTCATCTGCATAGGCGATAAATCGCTGTGTTGTATCTGCCATGGTTCGATTAAAGAAATTCAGTTTAATTTCCGCTACATAATTCGTTTCTTCAATATGCTTTAATTGCCATAAATGAAAATTAGCTCTATCTTCACTGCCTGCAAAATTCGTATATTCTGGAATAAACTCAAATATCTTTATATAATCTGGAAATTTAAGTTTAAATCTGCCTTCAACCTCTTCAATTAATTTTTCTACTTTTTTATTTACACTGTAATAGTAATTCGTATCAATTGATTGATATACACAATATTTTTTTAAATGATGCGCTTTATAATAATCAAGTACATCCATTATATACGTATCCATATTAGAAAACATCAATTGCTCAAACTCTTCCATCGCCACTTGCAAAGCTTCTTGTTGTGTTTCAAAATCATATGAATTAACAAGGCTTATCGGAAAAGATACATCAATATCATTTTTATTAAACATGTAATCCTTAGTCTCAGGTATTTTCGGCTTAAATAAATTAATTTTGTCTTTAAGCATAATTTCTATTTCATTTAAAGGCAATTCCTTAAAACAATATTTATATTCACCGTTTACTTCATCTATGATTTCATTAACTGATTGGTATCTATTATCCGGGTCAAATTGCAAAGCTTTATGCACTATTCGCCTTAATAAATTTGACTTTGGCTTAAGCATCTGTATCGTATTTCCCAACGCATAAATATCTGAACGATTATCCGTTTGCCCCCAACCATATTGTTCAGGTGCTGCATATCCTTTAGTGCCAAAATATTGCGTATTGTATTTTTGGTCATACTTATAAGTTCGCGCTACATCAAAATCAATCAATTTCACAACATCATCATTTGTCAAAAGAATATTGCTCGGTTTAATATCTTGATGAATAATATCTTTTTTGTGCAAAAAAGACAAACCTTTGCATAGTTGTAATAATATATCCTTTATTTCTTCATCAGGAAAATCTTTTTGCTCCATCAATAAATCCGCTAAAGTTCTGCCGTTGATAAATTCTTCAATGACGATTAATTGAACATCATCACGATATAAATAGCTTATCTTAGGAATTAATTTACAATGAAGCGTCTGCAAATTTTTATACAATGTATGTAATTTTTCTAAATCATCATTTTTTAAATATTTAACGACATAGACTAATCTAGTAATATTGCTATAAACCAATACAATTTTACTTTTTTCACTTTTGCTCAATTCATCTATTTTTGTACAAGTTTCTAAAAATAATTGCACATCACTACTCATATCAAAAATCCTATCTTTTTTTATTTTAATTATAACATAATATAAAAAGGCTATAACTTAAATGTTATAGCCTCATTTTTAATTTAATGTAATCAAATTCGATTATATTCTACGATAAAAACAATATATCACTTTTCATCAAATATTATGGCAAAGATACACCCCTTTTATTGATATCTTCATTTAGGCTTTCTGCATGAGTGAGTACAATATTAGCTAAATTTACATTTTTTTGTTCTTTCAATACATCTTGATAATGCGATGGTTTGCTACCTTGTGCTGAATGAAGCATACCTGGAACAATATTATTATTGCTATCCACATCATATAAAGCGTAAATCGGTATTATATGTGTTTCATCTATCCATGTGCCTAAATCTTTATCGCCACCATTTTTATTATCATTTTTTATATACATTTTAAAAATAAGTGGCATATAATCATCTAATTTTTCATACTTATTAGCTTTAGGATTTAATATTTTTTTATCGTATTCTACACTTGCAACTATATCATCTTTTTTGTCATAAATGACAAAAATTACACCTTTTCTCGTATCTATACCAAAAAATCCATCTTCCTGAACCTCCCACGACTAAAGTCGCGGGGTTCTCGGTCAAGTATTCTAACGAATACAGTATCTCCGAGCTATCCCCATAGTTCCTACGGTTCTTGTATATGTTATTCAAGATTAAGCTATGTTTAATATTCTTAACCCTTCATCTCTAATATTTATAGCTGCATTTACATCTCTATCGTGATGTGTTTTACATTCAGGACAGTTCCACTCTCTAACATTTAAATCTTTTACTTCAATATTTTTATACCCACAAATATGACATAATTGGCTTGAAGGATAAAATTTATTTATTTTGACAATAACCCTGCCAAACCATTTGGCTTTATATGTTAGTTGTCTCATAAACTCTGACCAACTGACATCAGCTATATTTCTTGCTAATTTATGATTTTTCATCATATTTTCAACTTGCAAATCTTCAAGACAGATTACATCGTAGTTTCTGATAAGTTGACATGTCACTTGATGTAGTAAATTACGTCTTTGATTGGCAATTCTATCATGCAATTTAGCTACTTTTACTCTAGCCTTTTCCCTATTTGAACTTCCTTTTGTTTTTCGAGAAAGCTCTCTTTGAAGCTTAGCTAATCTAGTCAATGATTTCTGCAAGTATTTAGGATTATTATATTTTACTGCATCTGAGGTTATGACAAAATCCTTTATTCCTAAATCCAAACCGACATATTTATTCGTTTTTATGAATTCAGGTTGAGGCAGGTCTGTACAACATAGTGCAACGTAATATTTTCCACTAGGAGTCTGTGATACTGTCACACTTAAAATCCTACCTTCTATTTGGCAATATTTATCTCTTGTTTTAATCTTGCCTATTTTAGGTAATTTTATTTTATTTCCTAAAAATACAATGTTGTTATTTGTCATATTTGTTTTGTACGATTTATACCGATTCTTTTTAGATTTGAATTTAGGAAAGCCTGCTTTTTGTCTATTAAAAAAGTTTTTATAAGCTGTATCTAAATTCTTTAAAGCATTTTGTAAAGAGGATTTATCTGGTTCTTTAAGCCACTTTTTTTCTTTTTTTAATTGAGTAAGCTCTTTTGAGCATTCATTATAACCTATATTTTTCTTATTTTGTTCATATTCTTTAATTCTTCTATCTAAAAAGTGATTATATATAAAACGTACACAACCAAAAGTTTTTTAAAGTAAATTTTCTTGTGTTTTATTGGGGTATATCCTAAATTTATAAGCTTTTTCCATAATAAACACTTACGCTTTCTTCTAATTAATGAATAAATATATCCTTTACCACGTATTACTTCCATACTATCATCTAATATAATCATGACATATGTATAGCAATATAGCAAGTGTTTATATATTAACTGCCTATTTTAAATAACATATACAAGAACTGTAGGTTCTTCTTTAGTCGTATTATGAGGTCTCGTTCATATAGAAACGCTACTTTCTATACAGTTCTCTTATGAACTTCCGTTACTTTCGTAACGGCACAGACTATATCTTATCCCTCAGCTTTACCTGTTAGAGTCTGTCCACTTCCTCAGTCAATAGCTTACTGAGTACTTCCCTCAAGAGGAATAGTCGTTGAACGTTCTCCTATTCGGAGCTTCGCTGCTGATTGTCCATTTTTCAACACTTAGGATTTAACCTTATGCTATATATCTGATTTTTTCTGCTTTCGCCACATTCACGTTTAACTTTATTTCATGTTTACGTTGTAGTTCAGATATCTTTAGGGCTTTCCAGCAATTCAAACAGTATTGGATAGATCTTAGTCTATCTCTACGTACATATTTCTATATACGCTGACTATTTTGTTCGCCTAACTCATGATTAAAATCACAAGTGTGCGGCTCACAATAATCAATTTTAGATACAGCAGATAATTTATACTCTGAATTTTTATTTTGCAATACGTTATTTGCTTTAGTCAATACATCTTCACTTTGAGCATTTTTCTGTTGTTTAGCTTCTGGTTCTTCAGATTTTTGCATTGATTTTTCTGCAACTACAACTAATTTATCCGCATCTGTCAATACAGGTGGATGTTTTATATTGTAATTAACGTATACACCAAAACAACCTAAGAATACTATTATTATTCCCGCTACAATAAAAAATACACTCTGTTTAGTAGAATTCTTTTTGACAAATCCCAGTACCAATAGAATAATAGCAACTATTAATAAAATTGAGCCAACAACAATTAATCCTATAATCGTTTTTTCATGATAAATCTTAAATTTAGCTTGAACTGATAAATCTTTACCATCAAAAACAGCTGGTTTTAAATTCCAAGTAAGCGTTTTATTACCATTGGTTAAATTATCTGCATTACTAGAATCAACTTCATATGGCAAATTTATTACTAAATTTAAATTCATTGAACTAATTGCTGCTTTTATCATTTGATTAGATATCTCATCTAATTGTCTTGCTTCAGCTTCTGCTTGCTTTCTATATTCCATATAATCCCAGATATTCACTGGCATATTTGGAGAAAAGTAGCTTGGTATATTTGCCGCATAATTGGATTGTGGCAAAGATTGATATTGCCCTTTTAAATATGAATCTATTGAATAATAATCATATAAAAAGCCTTTTTTTACCTGTACTCCAGCAGTGTTTTCTCCCGGTTGAAAAATCTTTAATCCAGCTAAGTCTTTAAGTGTTATTGTCTTTGTAGCAGTATATCCATTTTGCACATCTTCAATAGAAAAGCCATTTTGACTATCTTCTTGTTTTTGCTCTAAGATAAAATCTTCATTCGATTGTCCAAAATAATTACCTAAATCTTTAAAGCCCTGCTGAAATTGTAGTGAATTTCTCTGCGTTATCGTGCCATCTTCATTAAAAGTAAAACCAAATTGACCATCAGCACATCCACTTATAAGAAAGCATAAACAAATACAAATTGATGCCAATAATCCACTATATCGCTTATTCATAAATGTTCCTCTCGCTTTCAAATAAATTAATGTTGTACAATGCCATAATCCTTATAGCCGAACCAATTGCTATTTTCATCCCAGAAGAAATGGTATTCTTGTGCTGGCTGATGTAAACCCATTTGGAAATATGCTAAAACAATATCACCATCAGATTCATAGATGAATGGTTCAGCATTTTTACCTAATGGATTGTAATAATTAGCTGGATTTACATAAACTTGCCATGTATCTTTTTGAGTATCATAACCCATTAAATAAACAAATCCATCTCCTCCATCCATATAATCCGAAGCTTTTATAATATATGCATATTTTCCAGAGTTATTATCATAAACTTGGTCAATGCGCAAATATTTATGATATGCAAATTTTGCATTGTATATGACATTATTGTCTTTTCCAACATACATGGTCATTTGCGAACCTGATGGCACAAAGGCTATTTTTATATTATACCCATTTTCTACAAAACTTCCGCTAATGCCTTCACTTCCTATCGTGCCATATTTTGTATCCGTTGTTTGAAATGAACTTGCAAAGCTGATAGCAGTCATACAAAATACCATGCACATCGTAAGCATTATAATTTTTACATATTTCATAAAAAATCACTCCTTTAAAATCATTTTGCTTTATATTGATGTAATACCTTATTCAATATACTAGAACCATCTAACCAATTCATGCTAACACCATTTATATCTAAATAAGATACTTCAAAACGATTTTCGCTCAACATTCTAAATTGCACGCAACACGTTGCAGGATTATTGTTCCAACGACATTCACCATTAAATTCCACAATGCGTTCATTATTATCTGATACAAATGATTTCCATTTTTCGTTAGAGAAAAATTGGTCAAAAGCTTTGCCAATCGGCACCCCACTTGCCATTTCCAAACTACCATTTTTAACAGTTTGTACATACTTATCATCACCGCAACCAGTGAATAAAACACTAAAAAGTGAAATAAGCACTACTACCAATATTAATTTTTTTCTATCTGTCATAAATATTCCTCCTTTTAACTCATAAAGCTAACGGATTTTCCCCATATTGATTATTTCCATCAGTTCCCGGCATTAAAAATAAATATAAATAGAAAAACGGTATTACAGCTGGAATAATCGTCAACAAAATAAACCAACCTGATTTATTTACATCATGTAGTCTTCTGATATCCAACATTAAATCAGCAATTACACATGCAACAAAAATTACTATGCTTATCAACAATAACGATACAGAAAATAAATCATCATCTTCTACAGAGTCAAAAACTATATAACAAATCATTTCTAAAAACATTATTAAAAGCGAACGCCAAAAATACGGTTTACGATTTAATCTACCTTGATAAGAAAAATAATCTCGTTTTACCATTTGCATAAAATCAGAGTTTGATACTTTTTTTACATCATCATTTGTATTATTCGCTGATAATGATGTACCACATTTAGAACAATATTTTTCATTGTTTTCTATCTTCGCTCCACATCTAGGACAAAATTTATTTTGCATAAAAATCATCTCTTCCTATTTTTTATCAAAATAAATCATCAAATAAACTGCTGTCATCATCACTATTATCATCACTATCAAAGAAACTACTATCATCTTCTGCCGGTTCAATACTATCAGCTGCCGAAGGTTCTTCTTCCGTAACAGTTTCATTTTCCGTCATATCATCATACGCTTGGATATGGTCTGCGGCTTCATCTATTGGTGGCAAATATTCATCCGCGTTTGGCAAAGTTTCATCTGCATATGCCTGTAAATCTGGTGTGATTAAATCATCAGTTGTGATATTACCTGGAACATCTTCACTGACCTTTTCTGCTGCACTAGCCGTTGCTGAATGAAGCATTGAACCTGCCACAGCCCCAACTGCCGCAGCCGCTGCATATTTACCTATATTTTGTAAAGTACTACTACCATTACCATTTGATTGATTATTTTGTGCGGTTTGCATATGATTTTTACTATGGTTTTGCATATTATTAGCTGTATGATTAGGCATATTACCTGCTGTCATTGCTGAATTTACTGTATTTAAAATATTAGCATTTCCTACCATTATTGCTGGATTGGCTTTTATGATATCTGCCGCTAAATACAAATGAGATAAAGCAATATAAACAGTGGCTTGCTTCATACCTAAATTCACAGCATTTTTTAAATGTATAATAGCTTTTTCATAATCATGTAATGGATTAGCTACGTTCATAAACTCTTTACCCAGCATAAATTCATCTTGTGCCATTTTATTAGCCGATGTATTTTGTGCTACTTGTTTTGGAACTTGCATGTTTTGCGAATTTTGCGATGGAGCTATATCTATTACTTTAGGTTTAACAGTCTGTTGTTGCGCTACATCAGTATTTACTGGAAATTTAGCCCCGCACTGTGTACAAAATAAATTTTCTTGTGGCATTTTAGCACCACATTGCGTACAAAATTTAAACATAATAAATCAACTCCCTAACTCTTTATTTCATTTGAAGTGGGTCTGGTCCATATTCATTGCCGCCCTCTGTTCCTTTAAAGAACACCATATATACACTTAAAGCAAGATTTGCAATCGGAACGCAATTTAAAAGTATCATCCAGCCAGTTCTATTCAAATCATGCAATCTTCGTACACCAAGTGAAACCATGATAACTATGCCAATCACACAAATAATAAACGTAAAGAATAATTCTGCTGTTCCTGGTGATGTCGTTAGCATACCAAATTCATCAAAAGAAATCTCATCTTCAAACAAGACATCAACAATAGCTAGTAATATCATCATGATGACATATACAATTAAACCGCGAATGATATACGCTTTTCTATTTAAGCGACCAGAAAAAGATAAATACTTCTCCCTTATCATCTGCACGACATCATTTTTTTCTATATCATTTTTATTTTTAAGTATTTCATTGTTGATTATCTTCATTGCACTATCTAAACCATTTTGTTTTGTTGCCATTTCATTTGGTGCTCCACATTTAGGGCAAAATTTTGTATTGATATCAATCTGTTGCCCGCATTTACTGCAAAAACGCTTTTCTTCTACTATTTCATCTAACTTTCTACCACATTTAGGACAAAAAGCTACATCATCACTAAAATTCTGATTGCACTGTGAACATTTTTTCATTTTAATTACCCCTTTTAATTTATAAATCTTTAAAAAATTCGCTAATATGAACATCTAATGCGCTTGCTATTTGAAAAAACGTAGATATTGGTACTCCTTTTTTATATGCACCTCTTTCAATTCGCGACAAATATGACACACTGATTTTAGCTCTTATTGCCAATTCTTTTTGTGTGTACTTCTTCATTTTCCGATAATAAGCTACTTTACAGCCAATTTGAATGTATTCTGCTTCAAACATTGCTAAAACCCCGTTCCATAAATTTGTTCTATATCTATTTTAAATAATAAGACACCTTAATCGGTGTACTGACAGGACAATTTTGCAAAAATTTTGCCCTATAAGTAGCATTTTTTATCCATAAATAACAAAAACCGCTAAATAGATGATAAATTAACCACCTATTTAACGGTTAAAAAATTTAAATCAAATAACTTTTATCATTATTTTTTTATAGCTTTTTTAGCTGCTTCAACAGCTACTTTTCTAACAGTAGGATTTTTTGCCGCTTTAATCGCTATATCTCTAGCGTTTTTATTCTTAGCAATAAAACCCACTGCTTTAACTACTGTTGACAATAATCCCATGTCTTACCTCCTTTTTTACTATCTTATAAAAGTCCTTTTGGCAACATTGCCTATCGTATTACAAGCAATACCATCTATAGTACCACCAATTATACCGCCAACAATAGGAACACTTTTACCTAAAGAAATTAAACTTTTCTCACCAAATTTAGTAATAAGTCTCATACCTACAGCTTTATTAATCTGATTAATTGTTTTAACAGAAATACTTCGTATAAATTGTGTAGCAAAATTTTTTCCAATCTGTATTGCAAAATCCTTAGTAATTTCTTTTGCTTCATTTCCACACAAACATAAATATACTAAAGCTCTTACTTTATCATCTTTTAAATCATATCCACCCATATAGGCGATAGCAGCTATCATCCTTAATTGAACATATAATGTACTACTTACATTAGCAGGAATAGCTACTGGAAGAGTTATTAAACCGCCTAGATTAGTTATAAATCCTGATGTAGCACATTTTGTATTTTGCCAACGAATTAAAGAGTCAACCTTTTCACTTAAACTGCCATCTTCATTCAAATAATCATCTGCTAATTCCTTAGCACTATCAAGACCAGGTACTCCATTAACAGCTTTATCATAACCCCAATCTAACACGTTTTGCATAACTTGTAAATCCATAAAAATTCTTCTTCCTTTATTTTATAAATCTTTTAATGAATATATACCCATGTTTATATTTATCATTTTTATGACTTTCTAAACTTTTATTACAACATTCCACCATATTCTATTTCTTCTTTACTTTCATTTTTCTTTATTTCATAATTTTTATTTACAGTTTCATTTTGATTATTAATTATACAATCAACAAATAATTTAAATAAATCTTTTCTATTACAATTATCTACCACTGCCTTTTCTTTACCTGAAAATAATATATATGATTTTATTGTTTCCATCGATAATACTATATTATTTTGTATCTGTATAAGTATAATATAATCTAATATAGTTTTATTTTTTTTATTGTTTAGATATTCACCTATTGCTTTAAATAACATACTATGGTATGTTGCTTCTTTTAAATATGCATACGGTGTATCTATCACATTTAAATAACTTTGATTGTCAATAAAATCATAAAAAATAGTTTCATCTGAATAATTTATTTTAGGAATTTTTATTTCTGAACCATTCCATCTAAATCTACATAATGGAATATTTCTTTCGTCAAAGGCATTATCTAGTACTACTAACATTAATAGTTTTTCCTGTACATTTTCTTTATTATCCTTTACTTCCATTTTCAACTGTAAATAACGTGATTTTCTACTTATTTCCAAATTTTGCTGACTAAAAAATTTTGTTAAATTCACATCTTCTAATAAAAAATATAATTCATTTTTATACTTTACTATTCCTTTTGTCAATACTAATGAATTATCTTCATGCAATATTTTAAAATCTAATCCGCTTATTATTCCATCACTATATTTATCATATTTTAAACATAAAAAGTCACGTGGATAATCATAAACTACATTTAACATTTCTTTTGTTAGTATTGCACCATGTCTAAAAAAAACTTTTTTATTAACTAACATATAAAAATCATCTCATTCCATCAAAAAAAGTTTCTAAAGATTCAAAGCACTCAAATCTATTATTTTCTTGTATATAATACCCTTTTTCATCTACTAAAATCTGATAAATATTCATTCCATACTTAACTCTAGAAGGTAATATACATACAACAATTGGCCTATCACTAGCATCAATACTTTCTAATTTTTCTCTGATAGCATTTTCTATATTAAATTCTGATATATAAGCATTTTGACTCATCATAGATATTAATTCACCTATTTGAATGCATTTATTCATCTTATACCCATTAACAAAATCATAAGTGAATCGTTTCTGTTCTATATTATTATTATCTCTAACTATGAACTCTAAATGTTTTCCCTTCTGTGAAGAAACTACTATATTACATTTGTTCATTCCTAAAACTAATTCTTCTCCGTTTTGTTTTATATGATATACATTATAAATCATTTTAGGTTTGTCTATATTCATATTAGGGTCAATATATCCAGATTCTTTATCCCTCATATACTCTATACAGCCACATATACAAGCCATTTTTAATCTACTACTATCATTACTACTTTTGCCTTTATAACGTATACGTTTTCCTGGTATGAATTCTTTTAATAACTCATGAAATAAGTTTATTTTACATGATTGTCCTGATAATTTATATTTATTGTATTCTAATAATTTTTTATCCTCTACTCCACTGTAATCCTTTAATAAACTGCTTAACAATATATATATATCTGAAAATAACACCATTCGAACTTCTTTTATAGTAATTTCTATATCCTTCATTGGATTATTATATTGTTCTAATTTTTGTCCATTATTTACATATAAATAATACTGTTCAACATTTTTAGCATAAATATATCTATCTTCTTCTTTATTAAAGTCAATTGCTACTAAATCATTTATACGATGAAATTCAACTTTTATTGCTTCTGCCATTTGCCACAAATAATAGTAATTACGTTTGTATTTACGTTTTTCATTCATCAATTTACATTCAGAAAAACGTGTTGGTATATACTTCTCTGCATGTTGATAAGCCAGATCAAAATCTTTATAAATATCTTTCTTTACATTTATTAACTGATTATTTCTTATTGCATCATCAACTTGACTTAAAATATCATTTTCATCATCTTTTAATAATGTTTTTATTATATCTTTGTTATTATTATTACCTCGTAAATGGTTAGCTAATTTAATTTTTAATAATTGCAAAATCCTATAAGTAATATTATTACCACCAAAATTAAAATTACCATTTTCAAAACGAGTCTTTATTTCTATCTTTTTATTATACCCAGATAAATCATACTCATATTCACACGAAGCTAAATCTGTTGTTCCTCCACCACAATCTAATATCATAACTTTTTCATGTTTATTACTATTTTTTTTCATATTATCTGCAATATGGTTATAAATAATAGCAATTCCTTCATCTAAACTAGATGAGGATGGTATTATTTCATATTCATATTTAAATAAATTCTTCATTTCACCAATAAAAATTTCCTTCAATTTTATTGGTGCCGAAAAATGTATCCTCTTAAAATGTTTCTTGAAATAACGTTCAGATAAAATTATTACATGTTGAATATACGCCTTTAAAATTTCTCTACGAAGTACCGCTCTTTTTTTTCCTTTTTCATCAAACACTTCTTCAACTTCATCAATATCATTTATCCATCGTTTTATTTCATAAAAAACAGAAGCTTTTGTATCATAATCATTATCTATAATTGTCTTTTTTGCTTCATAGCCAAATAAATATTCTATTTTTTCATTTTCACAAGATTTTACATATACTATAGTCGGAAATATTTCCTTTTCTATATCATTATTTGTTACATCTAAAAATTTCACTAATTCTACAGAATGTTCATAATCTGCATTAGGATTTAAAATTTTATAGCTACCTGCTGTTGTATTACTTGTTCCAAAATCTATACATAAAGCGTTATTAGTATCTTCTAATTTTTTATAATAAATATTACACTCTTTTTCATACAATGTAATGTCTCTATTTTTTAATGATAAATCTGAATCTACCGGAAAAACAATTACTTTAAAACTACTGTTTTTTTCAAATGAATTATAATCTATATTTTTTTCAGCAAAAATCAGATAGTACTTTTCATCAATTACCTTTAAATAACCAACAGCTACCACTTTATTTTCATTACAGTTAACTAATCCTACACAATTAGTATTTATAGCCAAATTTTCATCATTAATTATCATATAAAAATCGTCTTGCATGGTTACTGGCATATTTTCTGTTAAATCAAATTCACAAATATCTAATTTTTCTTCCATGTATATTTTATTAGCTTTGTCATATATTTCTTGTAAATTTTTAATACTTATTGAATTTATATTTTGTATTTTACTTTTTTTCAAAATTTCCTGTTCTTTATCATTTACTTCTTCTGTTTTCATTTTTCTATCACTTACCTTTGAATTAGTTATTGGATATATATTAAAAATACTTTCAAATATATTCCAACACATTTTTCTATCTAAAATTTTATCAAATTCAATTGTATCAAAATTTATCCCAGCTTCATTAAAACATTTTTTCATTAAAATTTTTAATACACTTTCATCTACTTTAGAATTTAGGAAATATTGTTTTAACTGTTCACTATTATTAATAGGTGTATCTACTTTTATTGATAAATCTTTTAGATACTCTTTTATTTTCTTTACTTCTAATCTTTGTTTTCCTTTTAAATCTTTAAATATCGTCTCTTTCAATACATCTTCCGTAAACCCTCTAAATATTGTTGATAATATACCCTTTGACACACTCATTATATCATTTTATCTCCTTTCTTAATAAACAATCATTTTATCTATACTCATAGTATTATTTTCTCCAATTATTCCCAAATGTTTATTCCAAAAAACTTCCAAATTACAAATATTATCTAAAAATAAATCTTCAATTAATATCATTTTATCAATATTTTCTTTTGTGTCATTTTCCGCTATATATAATAGAAATTTTCTTTCTTCCTTATAAAAATATAATATTGATTTTGGAAAAATTTTACTTATAGCTTCACAAAATAAACTTTTTTTGTTATTTATTTTGTTCTTATAATTAAGCAAACTTAATATTGTCATTTGCTCTTTTTTACCTAAATTTATATATATTTTTTTTATTTCTTCTCCATAAAAATTCTTTTCTATCTCTTGCTCAATTTGCTCTTCTTCTAAAATAAATTTATGCAATCCATAATAAAAATCTAAATTAGCTAAGTAGTGTATTAGTATATTTTCTATTTTTTTCTTCAAATTTATATCTAATACACAATCATCCTCACTAAATAATGAGCTAAAAATTTTTTCAAACCTAAATAATGGATTTATTTCAATACAGCCATCTACCATTCCTTGAACTTCTGAATATGGTGATAATAAATTTTGTGCTATTACATATTTATTGTTTTTATCATATTGTTGCCATAAATATTCCATTAATACTTACCCACCCAATTATATTCTGGATACTTACTTTCTAAATAATGTAACATATAATTTGCATAATCAACTAAAAATATCTTTTTTCCCGTAAATTTTATACATATATATGGTTTATTTCTCATATTTGAAAAATATAATTCATTTTTTTCTTTAAAATAACTATGTTCTTTTCTATAACGAACAAGATTTTTTCCATTATTATTTACTGCTCCAACACTTATTAAGCTACAATTATAATCATTATTAATATTATTAAATAAATTTAAAATATATATTACATCTGCTTTTGTTCTTAAATGATTACATTTATTAATATGTTTATTTTCAAATATATTTTCAAATACAATATTATTATTTTCTTTTGTATCCAATATATTTATTTTTTTATATTCATTTCTTTCCATTTTATCCTGACAAAAAATTCTTATTTCATTATCTTTTTTATATATATGATTACAAATATTTTTTGTATAAATAAAACTATTTTCTTTTATATCTTCATTATAAAAATATTGATAATATGGTTCTTTCTCACTAGGTTCTAACCCTTTTAAAGGTTCATTTTCGTTTTGTATATCTACATTCCACATCAATACAAAATTTGTTAATAAAACTCCTTGTAATTTATTTTCATATAAACAAAAATTATATTCTAAAGCTGATAAAAATTCATCACTATTTATATTTTCAATGCATACATCTACAGCTCTACGAGCATAAGGTGAAAAAATACGTGGTTTTCTTATTCTATACAAATTTGCTATTTCATATAATAATTTTTCTGCCTCAATAAATCTATATTGCTCTACTAACTTATAAGTAAACTCTTTTTTTTGATTTTCTTTTGTTATTATAAAACCATGATATTTTTTTTGACATAACGACTCTAATTCATCATACATACAATTCAAAAAAAATTGATTTTCTTCTTTATTTACTTTTGCCATTTTCTCCATAGTATCATTAGCAAAATAAATACTATTACCTATTTTAATTGGACGAAATCCATTACCTATTCCTATATTAATATTATTTTTATCTTCTAACATTGTTTTTATTTGCCAAACATCATCCCAATCTCTTTTTTCAGATAAATATTCTTCCTTTATTTGCTTATCTGTATCTTGTCTTAAATTTTCCTGATATTCTATTAGTTCTTGAAAAACATCTTTTAAAATAGATTTAATTTTCAAATCATCTATTTTAGAATCATCTATAATATTATTTATATCTACTTTCAACTTTCGCCTCATTTATTTCACACCTTATTTTATATTAACAAATATTAACTTTATTTCCATTTAAAGATAAAGTTCCACTACTCTTTACATTTATATCACTATTACCTTTTATATTAATTTTATTTTTAGCCTCAAATTGTATTTTATCTTCACTACCAAATTTTATATTCTTACCTTGCAAATCTATATCTTTTTGGGATTTATTTATCAATCCGTCTTTACCTAATAAAACTTGATTTTCTTCTGTTTGCAAAACAATTAAATCTTTATTCATTATTAATTTATTATTACCTACAGACATCTCTATCTTATCTTTATTCATAATAATTTTATTTTCAAACGAAAATAATTCTAATGAATCTTTCTTCCAAAAAATTCGTTGCTTATAATTATTTCCTATATATTTTTCTTCAACATTTTGACATTCTGCTAATAAGCTTTTATCTCTAAATGTAGAACCTACATAACACTCTTCATTTGTAAATATAACCTCTACTATATCATCTACATCTGGTAAAAAAACTATTCCACTTTGCTTTCCACTATAAGGACTATTATATGCTAACCATGTTCTTTTTATTAAATCTTTATCCATATCTTCAACATTTTTTTCGATAAATTCTACTTGTATTCTTCCTTTATTTTCAGGATCTTTTATATTTGTCACTTTAGCTTTTAATTTTAAAGTTTTTTCCAAATATACTGCATCAGTTTGCTCTCTTCTTTTATTTTCTAATAAATTTAATACATATATATATTTATTAGTATTATGCACCTGTCTTACAATAACTTGTTCAATTATATATTTTTGTACACTTTTTCCAATCTGAACAATTCGTCCTAATTCTAAATATTTATCTAATACTAATTCAAATTTATAATTATAATTACTTTTCTTGATTTTATATTCTATTATCTCTTTTTCTTCTACCTTATTGACTCTATCACTAACTTGCTCATCTATATAAAATTCAAATTGATTTTCAATTGTATCTATTATCCATACATCTGTATTAATATATCTAGCAATTCTACAAATAAAATCAAAATCTGTTTCTTGATTTTGTACTATTACCCTTTTATATTCTATATTTTTAACTTTATCAGCTAAATGCAACTCACACTTTTTCAATGCAAGTCGCTTAGCTGATAAAATATCATTAATTTTCTTTTTAGGATCTTGAAATACTCTACTTTTTTTTACATTATCAATAAGACTTGATAATGATATTAATGAAACATTAAGGGATATTGAACTATATGTTTTCTCTACATCAATTTCTTGAATTATACCAACAAATATGGGAATATCACTTTCTAATTGAATTGTTACCTGTTTTCCAACTAGATTTAAATATCTATCTATCTCTCCATCTTGAATACTTGCTTTAAATTTGCATATACTATGCCTATTTTTTGCTTTTTTTAATTCAAATTCATTAATATAAAAAACTTTTTCAAATCCCTTAATCTTCATAACTACACCTCATCAATTAAATGTATCTATTTTATTCAAATTATTTTCTTTCTGTGTAAGATATAATTCAAATCTTGATGATTCTGCATTCTTTCCATCTGCCTTATAAATTTCTTTATAATCTACTACAAAAACATCAGTAAAAATATATGTGCGTATTACTTTTCCATTAGATGTTTTTACTTCTATTTCTATTGTTCTATACCATTTTTCCTCATCATATTCACAAGACCATTTAAATATTTTCATTAAACGTTCTGTAAGAAAATCTTTTAATTCGCCACAAATTTTTATTTTAGCTAATACAGCATTAGATTTATTTCGTACATTATCATCTATTGTATCTATATTAATTTCTATGTCTGTTATAGCTGTTCGTTCATCTTTATTATCTTCTTCAAGTTTTCCAATCTCTATTACTTCGCTACCATCTTTTGTTGTAATTGTCATTGTATATATCATATACTACACTCCTTTTATTCTTCACTATCAATATCAATATCTTCTAAAATAGCTTCATCATCATTAAAAGTAATTTTTAATTTTTTATCTTCTCTATCATATTCCACCTTTTCATCTGGTCGTAATATCAAATTAACGTAATCCTTACTACTATTTTTCTTACCTTCTACTTGCCATTCATTACATTCTACATTTTCAAATTTTGTCATAGTAGATTCTTTAATGGTTGAATTAGTTTTTAAATATTGACGAATAAAATCTTCTGTTAAAACTCTATAAATAGGTCTATAAATACCTCTGGAACTTTTCTTCATTGTTCTAGCAAAATAAACATATGCATTTTTCATTGGTATATCGTCAATATAGACTTCATCACTACAAAATACAAAACCAAATTTATCTCTATTTATTTCTGTTTTTAAATCTTGACTCCAACGGAGTGTTACTTCACGATTAAATTTAGTTAAAAGATTTTTTCTTATTCTATCTTCTTCTAAATCTACATGAACACAAACATTATTAGGATTTAATTTTCCTTTAAAGCCTCGTTTTTCTAAATATTTAATTTGCTGACTACCTATCAATAAACCAGCAGCTGGATATGCAGCATCTATATATACACCAGGAACTTTTATCTCTTTGTTATCTAATATAACAGTTCGTTCTCTTGTTAATGTAAAATTAGGATATGCATAAACTGCATGTTCATAATTAATCCCATTTAATTCTTCTTTTTTATTTATAATATAATTTTCATTTAATGCTGCAAATCCATTATTTTTATTACCTTTAAAACTAAATATGGTCATTATTTTACTTTTATCTAAAAGTTCCAAAACAGTTTTAGCTGCACTAAAGCTTAAATATTTATCACTAATATCACTTTCATTATCTTTTTGTACATTTAACGGACCCATAACATCGAAAGGATCTATATCTTTGTTTGCTTCTACTATTACCTTATCTTTTTCTTCTATTGCTGGTAAAATAGCAAACCAAATTTTATTTCTAGTTTGATCTACTCCTCTATTTTTAATAAATTTTTCAAATTTATCTTTTATATCACTTTTAATTAGCTTACTAGCTTTACAATTTGTAATTAATATACCATTTTCTAATTTATTACCATCTACTGTCGCATGATCAAAAAATACTTTTACATCCAATAATTTTTCTATTATTGTCGTCATTTCACTTATAAATGCATTTTTAGCTTGACAATATACCTCTTCATAAGAATTTTTTAATGCTAAGCATTTATTTTTTTCTTCTTTAATTTCTGCGATAGTTTTATTTTCATTAGAACTCATATTTATAGGAGCATAACTAGATAATACTATCGATTTAATGAACTCATTATCTTTTTTATTACTAGAATCATAATCTAATGCCAAGATATCTCTAATTTCATTATTTATGTTATTTTTGTTTACTATATTTTTATCTTCTACTCCTTGAACGTCATTATTTATACTTATTTCTTTTACTACTAATGTCCCAGAACTATCAAAAGTCAGTTGACCAACTGTTGTAAGAATATCATTATTATCTTCTATACTACTTTGATTATTTAAATTTTTATCTAAATATTCTATTTTAGTTTTTACATCCTCTATAGCTAAAGGTAATAATGACATCTGTGATTGCGAATATTTTTTCCGTATTTTTTTTCTACATTCAATAAATTGTTGAGCATACTCATTTGCATTTTCATTTTTACTTTTTAATTCACTATATTTTTCCAAAGTCAATTGTAATTTTTTACGAATATCTTTTGCATCTTCTACTTCCTGCTTTGGAGTTAACATCTCTAAAATATCTTTATCATCAAATTTTAAATTAGATTGACCACTACTACCTTTTTCTATATATAACTGATTTAACATACGATAATACACATGTTCTGTAATATCTTGAGCTATTCCATTATATTTTTTAGCTAAGTTTACATCTGTTGTATATTCAAATTTTGGTTTTCCATCTATACTAGTACAAATTTCATAAACCTTAGGTGCAAACTTTTTAATAAAATCTTCAAAATTATTAACTACTAATTTAGTTTGTATGTCTTCTTCAAAATCATCACTTAATGGAGTTCCTATACTTAATAAATCATATAAGCTCTTCTTTTCTACATCAAATTCTTCAAATAAAATTGCTTTTGATGTCTGCTTTATTTTTTCAAATGAATTTATTGCCACAATCAATCTACTCCTTTCAATTCAGCAAAATATACATTTTCCAATTTTGCTTCTTCTATAATGTTCTTTATTTCTTCTGTAACTATAATTTCTTGATTAGTTACATTTGCTAACTTAAAGATTTTATAATTTCCCACTGCATAATCGTTAATTACTATATCTTCTGCCTCTTGTATTAATTCTCCTTCAGTTAAAAACTCATTTTCTTCTGCTTGTATATTACTTTCATCCCAATTTAAACAATTTATCCGTGGAGGCAATGCTAAATAATAATATTCTTTTATACCAAGAGAATTAAATGTAAATATTATTGGTTTATAGAATAAATTATCTACCTTTAAATCATCTAGCAATCGCTTAAATTTATCTGAAATTAATGGCACACATCCACTTATCACAAAATCTGGAAACTCCAAACCACCATCTTCTGAAATCTCACTTTCTATAGCTTCATGATTTAAATATTGGAATTCAGAATTCAAACAGCCTTCCATGAGTTCATCTTTAAGCATATCATTTGGTTTAAAATATTCTTCTACTGCTGTTTCAGCATACATTATATAATATTTCATCTATCAACCACCTAGTTGCAATCTTTCTTTTATTTTCTTTACTGGAGCTGTATAAGTAACAACGTTATTACGTAAAAATACTAGAATTTCTGTATCATGT
Source organism: Megamonas hypermegale (assembly GCF_900187035.1). Lineage (NCBI taxonomy): Bacteria > Bacillati > Bacillota > Negativicutes > Selenomonadales > Selenomonadaceae > Megamonas > Megamonas hypermegale. The sequence goes on along the minus strand of NZ_LT906446.1, from coordinate 159,282 downwards.
TGTTGTAAAAACTGCTCTGATGACATTTTTTCTATTCCTTGCAAAGATAATATATTTTCTGCTTCTATTTTAAATGGTAATAAGTTAAGATTTGGATTATCGATTAAAATAAAATGCTCAATATTATCGCAAAAATATATACAATCTTTTTTTGACTGTTCATCATTAAACACAAATTCTTTAGGATTTTGACCATCTTGTTCATTAAAAATTCTACTAAAATCAAGATTTTTGTCTCTATCCATAATAGTATCTTCAAAACGTTTAATTCTAAACTTTTCTAATAACAAACTATTTTCCTTATTACCTTGACGAACCAACATAATTTTGCCTGTACGCGGTAAAGAAAAAGTATATCGAAAAGCTTCTAGTGATACATAATATGGATAACTACGATGCGGTTTTATACGAAAATCCCCTAAATATTTCTTAATCTTAGATGAAAGATTATTCATACGAGTAACAAAGGCAGCGTTTTGACGTGGTGTTGCTCGACAAACTTTATTTCTACACATAGAAATTTGTATTTTATTAAGTTCCTCTTCTACAAGTTCAGCATAATTCTTTAATTCTCTAGCTTCTTTCTTGGTAAACAACTTTATTCGTTGATGTAATATTGGTATTTCTTCTTTATTAAAAGTATAACTATGCCCTCCTAAATGCCATTGAATACCTGTTGTACTCATAGCATCATAAGCACTAATATTCTTTTTGACATTACTATTTACTTTTTTACTGTATTCTACATCTTTAGAAATAAGCATTATACAATTTTTAGCAGAATTTATATCATAACCTTTATATGCAGTATTACCACTTAAATACTCTTCATTATAAAAGTTAGCTAACTTTACTATTCCTTGGCACTTTTTGAAAACTTGATTACCAGAAATTATATGATGTGCTGCATCAGTCCAATATTTTTCTGTGAAATTGTCAAAAATATCTTCATAGTAACGGTCATAATCATCTTTTTCATCATCAGATTGATTTTCATAATTACGTCTAAGCTTAATAGAATCATTATTTACCTCTACTGAAGCTGATGGATATCGGCACTGCTTGCATTTTTCACCTTTATCCATATTACATAACAAATTTTGTGGTTTTGATTTTACCTCATCTTTAGTTACTAAAGGTTGTACTGTATTTGATTTAAAATCCAATGTATTTATTATTTTTTTTTGATTAACAGCTTGCGATGAGAAATCTCCCGCCTTTAAAGAACCACTATTATTTATATCCACCGATTTTATAGATTTTGGCATCGTATCAGGATTTTTTTGTGATACTTCTACAAAAGGCTTTAACCAGTTTACTGAACTAATACTTGCTTTTGAACCTTTTACTACTTTCTGAAAAAATAATCCACTTGATTTTACACTGATTATTCCTCCATACGTACAAGAATTTCTCGAATTCTCCGTTAAAAAAGCTGTTCCTTGTGCGCTTGTATTCATAGAATAATTTATCCATCCAGATAAAGAACAACGGCACATTTGAGGTGCACCTTGAGCTTGTGCTGTTAAAATAGGACAGATTCCTGCTTTAGTATCTATCTTTGCACTTTTTGTCAGTAATGCAGTTCCTTTATATTTTACCTTTTTATTAGATGTTTCTTTACATTTTATAATTACTGTTGGCGACATATTGCAACTAAATATAGCATTTTCTGTTAAATAATCAGCCATATTACCATCTCACTATTCCAGTTTTATAGCAATTGGTTCAGATGTCATTTTTTCTGCTGTTAATTCATCTTCACTTTTAGCTATTGCGTATTCAATAGTATGAGAATCAACTGGACGAATATATACCATTGCTTCAGGGTCCGGCTTGTCTATAGTTACATGAATTTGTTTTGCTATTGTAGCTGGTGCCTCATTTGTAGCAGCTACCGGCTGGTCTGTATAGAGTAAATCAAATGAAGCACTTGCATCAATAAATGCATACCATTGTTTCATTTTAGTAGTACGGTCAATAATAGTTTTGAATTTACGTTTTTTCTTTCTGCCAACATAATAACGGAATTGAACTTTTGTATTATCTGGTGTAATATCAATAACTTTAATATTACCACTTTCTCTACATTTCAAAAGACCAAATGCAACGCCTGTTTTACCAGTTGGTTTTTCTAAATTATCTCGTTCTGTTTCTATTCCAATTTCTTCCATTAAATTATAAGCATCTTCCGTACCAAGTGCTGGATATAATTTAAACTGTGGCATTTTTTGGTCTGCACTAAATCCAAGAATTTCTCTTGCTTTACCACTTTCACCTATATATTGCTCAAATAATTCTTTTACAATAATAGATTTAGAGGAATTACCTGCAAGGAAAATAGATATTTCATCTACATCAGATAATGCTTTTATTTTATATTTTTCATCACTACTGCTTTTATCAAAAGCTTCACTCAATGCAATAAAGAAATTATTTATACCTTTATCAATGCGCTGAGTAAGTATTTTCTTTAAATCTAAACCTTTTGCATTGTTTTCATCATTGTCAACAGGAATTATTAATTCCATATTTGCAAATGACTCTCCATTATCCGTGAATAAATTTACTTTTACACTACCACTATCTAAAATTTTCTGTGCTTCTTCTGATTGTGGTGCTTCCCAAACACAACGCAATTCTTCCATTAAATTATGCATATTAAGATGTGCTTCTTGAGAATCTTTTATCAATGCTTCACTACCAGCAAAATCTCGTTTTTCAGCTGCCCAAGTAAAAGGTATCTTACCTTTATTATTTTCACTTTGTGATGGATTTAACAGTTTTTCTTTATTAGCTTTAAATACTTCAAAAGCCAATAATTTAAGTAAATTTTCTCCACCTAATGTTTTATCACCATTTGCACCAAAATGAATTAACTCATAATCATATCTATCTTGTTCTGCTTCTTTAAATACACCGAAATCAAAATCAGTAGTACCACCGCCAAAATCAAATACAGCATAATAATTTTCATCATCATCACATGGGTCAAAACCATATTCTTCTAAGGCTGTTATCGCATAAGCTGCTGGTTCATTAGCACCTTCTTGCACAATAAACTGTTTCATTGCATCTTCATTAGAAAGCAATGCTGTTGGTAAAGATTTGCGAATGCCTGCTTCAAAACTGCGGCGCATTCTTTCTCTTACACCTCTATCATATGTTACAGGGAAAGACATTATATATTGTAAAAATATATGTTTTTCTTGTAGCATATTGTTTATATATAAGCCAAGATAATATGCATATATTTCTACAGGATTAATATCGCCTTCCGTAACTTCCATAAATGGAGGTAAATCCTTTATTAATCCTTTATCATCTTTCAATTTTATACGCATATTATCTGTGCCACACCACTGTTTGATACTATCAAAGAAAGAATAATATTTATCACTATTACTATTACTAAGATTATCATATGCTGTATGCGATACGGTTACTTCATTCCAGCTTGTAAAAGGACGACCTGCTCTATCATTATACGCTTTTACAAATGAATCAATATCAATGAATTGGATTACTGTAGGATTTTCATAGTTTTTCTGTTGTACGCCTTTGCTATAATTACCACTACCAACTTGAAGTGGCAAAGTCTGTAAATGTTCATTTTCATAAACAACAACCGTACTTTTCGTACCGAAGTCGATACCGACTATGCCGTGATTAATATCATCAGCCGGGTCGCGCGCCGTGAAACCTTCCTCGAGAACTACCTCGCCCGCCGTTTCCGTATCTTCATTCCAGTCCCATAAATCCCAATGACCGCGGTTCGGGTCGAACAAGATATTTTCATCATAACTATCAAGATTAGCACGTCGTCTATCGCATTCTAATAAATTTTTCTTTAATTTTTCAATATAATCATTTTCTGCCTCTATTTTTTTACTTTTTAATAAAGATTGTATTTCTGCCTGTTTATGTGTAAGAAAATCAAAATCCTTACCATTTACTAATTCCTCATAAATTTTCTTTTTAAAAAATACAATACCTTTATCATTTGCTATTAAATAATCTTTATACTTTTTATATAAATCCAATAATAGATAATATGCTTTTGTATATTTTTCTTCAAATACATATGATAAATCATATTTCATCCAAAGCAATAATGTTTTTGCACCTGAAACAGGTTCGCTATTTATCCCATTTAAACGATAAATAGGCATAATCCATACATAATGTCCATCACCATTACCAAATAAATCCTTTCTATTGCAATATATATCATATGCCCAAAACTCTTTTTCCTTTTTATATGCTAATCCACGATAGCTACAACCATTTAATTTAATATAATTATTATTTCGTATTAATTTATTTTTAATACATTTATTCACTTCTATTTCAGTTGGTAAATCTCCATCAAAAATACCTACTTTTAATGAAAAATTATTACTCAACATGTTTTTATCTAAATTATAATCAGAGTCTCTATACCAGCTTGTATTAAACTTACCTATATTAGGAAATAATCCTACTATAGATGGAATATAATATACATCTTTATTAGCTATATAGATAAACTCCTGCGATTTTACTTGTTCATCAATAAATTCTACTAATTCTTTTAATTGCTGTTCTATTTTTTCACAATCACTATCAATCCATTTTTCTATTTTCTTCTTTTTAAAATCTGCTAATTCATTTTCTGTTATAGGTAATGTTTTTACAATTTTTGTCATGAATTAATCCTCGCTTTCTACTTGCACTAAGCTACGTCTTACTATTTTATTGCTTAAGGTATATACATATCCTGCTAATTTTACTTCTTTTACATTTCCTAATTGACTACTATCTGTAGTTTTTATCATATACGTATTATCAAAATCAAAGCCTTTTTGTACTTGCAATCGCTTATACAAAGGTTTTTGTTGACTATTATTTACCATATCAAAACAGAAATCAAATAACTTACATAAGCTTTTTTCTATATTTCTATCAATTTTTCCACTATTTATCTTATTACTTATGTAATCCCAAAAGTTATCTAAGTGATTTTCCTGCAATGCATTGCAAAAAAACATTACAGGTGTATCAGCATTGCCAAAAATTCCTTGCAATTCATCACGAATATCTTCGTTTAGCTGCTGATATGTTTTAAACATACTATCTATCTCACCATAGCGATTTGAAAAATAATCTAGTATTTCTTTTTGCTGTTGTGCTTCTTTTATTTTTTCTTTCATACTATCAATCATTTTTCCAGCTTCATTTTTTATATCATTAATTGCATTATTCGCTCTATCAAGATTTGTTTCATATTTAATTAATTTTTCTTTTAATATATCATTTTCTTCATTTATTTTACTTAGCCTTTCTTCACATTCATTCAACGATATTTTTAATACATCATTTTTTTTACACTTATGTTCCATTGATTTATAAAAATCTTCTTTTAACTTATATATCTTTTCTTTATTCTCTTCTAATTCTACTTCTAAAATTTCTTTTTTATGTTCTAACTCATTTTTTTCTTCATGTAAATCATCAATATATCTTTGCAAATTTCCATTTTCATCTTTTATTTGACTATATTGAGATTGCAAATTTTTATATTCCTCATCACTTTTAAAACCATCTAAATTTAATATTTTTCTCTTTAAATCTACTAAATGCTCATCAATATATCGTTCAATACATTCTTCAATAAAATTAACTAATTTCTTTTTTATCTTTATATCGCCCATACTAACACCCACATTTTCAAATATCATTGTTAAAGCATTTTGTTATTATATAAAATCTTACTTCATTTTATATTAATTAAAACAAATCCCAAAAAGATGTTTTATTTTCATCTGCATTTTTAATTTGCTTCATAGATGCCATATACACAATAGCTGGAAGCGTTATTCTATACGCTGGTCCCGTTATATCATAGGTCTTATCTACGTTCATCAATATCGAACTCAATGGTGAAGTCAATACCTTTAACTCATTTATAGTTTTTATATCATTTAATAAAGATAAATCTTTACCACATATTGTTTTCGCTAATGTATTACTTACCAACACAGATAAAATATATTTTTTCTCATTATCATCTGCAAAAATCTTATAAAATAAATTGTTTAAAGTTACTTCATTAGAATTTTCTCCTAAAATTTCAAGGAGTACATTTTTCTCTACATCTGATAACTTATCAAAAGCTCTCTTTAAAACTGTTGCTAATAAATCACGCTCTAATTCTTCATCAAGCATACTTTCTTCATATTCTATTTTTAATTTTTTACAAACATCTTTTAGCATTTCCCTATAAGATATACTTGAACTCTTTCCCATAAGAAAACGTGCTACATTAGCGATAGTATCTCCACCCATTAAACTAAGTTCATTTTTTATTTTATCTACATATTTTTTATGGTCTGGGCAATACTTTTTATAATCATTATCTTTTGATAAACTTTCTGTTTGCCATCCTTTTTCAACAATAAGCTTCACAATCACATCTAATTCTTCATTTGTCATTTCATCCAAAACATTAAAATCATCCATTTAAAAATCTCTCTTCCAATATTAATCTTTATATATTTCACTCATTTTTTTTATTTCATCTTTTATCTTTTGTCTCAAATTTTCTGGTTCTAAAATTTCAATAGCAGCACCTTGTGATAAAGCCCAATGTACAAAACCTTTATCAAAAATTTTGGCACCAAATATTTTAAAATTGCTATCATCTTTTATTAACCAATGGTCTGGAACCATATTCTGAAATGTTGTTACCAATGAGTTTTGACATTTTACTTTTATCGTTAATAACTCGCCAGCATACATGAGTTGTAGGTAATATCTCATCTTTCCTACATCATATTTTTTAGATAAATCTTCTGCTATTTTTTTATTGAGTACTGAAAATTTCTTAATCCTATCAACTCGAAAAAAAGCAGGGTATTTATATTCTTTTCCTTCAATAAATGCTATTAAATAAAAATAAAAATCTGAAAAAATAAAGGCAACTGGCATTAATATTCTTTCATGTTCTGTACCATTATCTTTTACATAATCTATCTTTATAACCATTTTATTCATAATAGCTTTATTTAAATTATTTAACATATCTAATAACGGTTTATTATGCACAGGTGAAATGTAATTGTTAATCTCATCTTGTATTGAATGTATTATTTCTTTTCTATCTTGTGGAGTTAAATTCAATCTAAGAGATTTTATTACAAATTCCACTTCTTTTTTTACTAAAGCTCTTGTTCCAAGTATTATTTTCAATAAAACAATACTTTCTATATTGTTCAATTTATCATTATTACCAGTAGTCAATAAATAATAAACATTTTCCAGCTTATCAAAAATCAATTTATCATTAGAATGAATTTCTGATAAGAAAATTCGTATATCTTCGATGTCTCTTTCTACAGAGCGTTCGCTAACATCATGTGTTCTTGCAAAATCAGCTTTATGTATATGTTCGCCTTTTATCAGTTTATGAAATAACAACAACATTCTATTGATTTTATTCGTCGACATATATGCTATCCTCCATTTACAAATTTTATTATAGCAATTAAGCACGACATAATATGTCGTGCTTAATTAATTTACAATAAAAATTTAAAAATCCATTTCAAACAATTTACTTATATCTACATCAAGTGCTTTTGCTATTTTCATAAATGTTGATAAAGAAATCCCTGTTGCATATGTACCACGTTCTATTCTTGATAAATATGATGTGCTAATACCTGCTTTAAAAGCTAATGTTTCTTGTGTATAACCTTTTAGGCGACGATAGTATACAATCTTTGCACCAATTTGTTTATATTCCCGTGTAAACGATGAATCTAACAACTACTATTACTCCCTTCATTGCTACTAATAAAATTATCTCATTTACAGAAATATTTACAATTCATATAAGTTCATATATCCGCCCTATTTGTATCAATTTTAGTTTTTAATAAAATCTATAACGTAAATTCATCTTTTTACGTTAATTTATATGCTATATTTTACTTAAAAAATTCATCTATTTGTTGTACTGTCAGTACAATTTTGCTAAAAAATAACACTATTAATACAAATTTTTGTTTTAATATGTAATTTTAAAGTCTTTTACAAATAAAAAAAACTCACTACAAGATATATTCTCATAGTGAGTTTCTATTTTTTTGCTTAACGAATGAAATTTGTCATAATTTTAGCTTCAATTTCAGGAATTTCTACACCAGCATTTTTACCAGCTTCGATACATTTCAAAAGCCAAGCCATATTAGTTGCAAGAATTCGCATAATCTGCAAACCTTCAGCATCCTGTTTTACTTCTTCTGGAGTATTACCATGTACCATTGCCCAATAATTAGCAGATACGATAGGCATTTGATAATAAGAAAAATATTTATTTAAAACATCGATTGTTGCTGTAGTACCAGCGCGTCTTGCAGAAGCAATAGCAGCTGCTGGTTTATGAAGCAAATCTTTTCCAGCTAAACTTGCAAGTTTATCCATAAATGAAATGATTTCTCCAGATGGTGAAGCCCAATATACAGGAGAGCCAACTACTAAACCATCAGCAGTTTTTATTTTTTCAGCAACATCTTTAACAATTTCTGTAGTAGGTACAGCGTGAATAATTTCACTTTCAATACCATTTTTTTCTAAAGTTTGTGCGATTTCACAGAGAGCTGTATAAGTGCAGCCTTTTTCGCGACGGCTACCATTTAATAACAAAACTTTCATCAAAAATCTTCCTTTCATTATATTAATGATATATATTTAATTTAAATTATATGCTTATTACTTATAAATAGCAATAATATCTTATACCGTACAAATTCAATTTATAGATAACAAAAAGGCTTTGTAGATTTTTCTACAAAGCCTTGAACATTCGATTAAAATTGGTGCGGAAGACAGGACTTGAACCTGCACGCCGAAAGACACTAGATCCTAAGTCTAGCGCGTCTGCCAATTCCGCCACTTCCGCACTTGATAATTGCATTGAATGCGAAAATTATTATATCACTATTTTAAGTTGTAAGTCAATAGTTTTTATTTATGATTTAAAAATTTTTGCCTGCATACCTATTTTTTGCAACAATTCTTCCATGCTATTAGCGCCAACTGTTCTACCAGCAACAAGTGGAATTTTAGCACATACTTTAGCATCATCTAATGCATCATGATGATGAAATTTTATCTGAAAAAATTCTCCTAAAGTATTCAATTTATGATTAGGCAAATTAGGCCATACTTTTCGAGATATCTGCACTGTACATGCTGTTGTAAAATGCGGTTTAGGCAAATGATATTGCCAAATACAACTGCGCAAAACTCCCATATCAAAAAATGAGTTATGCGCTATGACAATTCTATTGTCTAAATAAGTGCGAAGTACCGGCCAAATTTGAGCAAAATTCGGTGCATTTTCCACCATCTCTGGTGTTATGCCATGAATTTTTATATTTCCTTCTTCAAAATTCATTTCTGGTGGTCGAATAAGCGTATTGTATGAATCAGTCATTCGTCCATTTTCAATTACAACTACAGCTACGCTACAAGCACTATTTCTATTCGCATTTGCTGTTTCAAAATCTATACTAGTAAAGTTCATTAAACTCATAAATTCACCTCAAAATAAAAAAATCTAAGATAACAATGATGTACACTATACTATATCATAATTATCTTAGATTTTTTAGTTTTTATTTTTGCTGCGTAAGTTCAATAGCTTCTTTACCACTTAAATAATCAATAGATAAAGAAAACACACATGTTCTATTCCATGCACCGTTTATTTCTTTTAAATGCGCTTTGTCATCTTTCGAAATATATTTATATGACAATTCCTTTAATGCTGCCATTTTTTCAGCATCATCTTCTACGATTTCAGCTTTGCCAAAAACAATCACGCTTCTATAAAAAGTAGTGTATTTTTCTGGCACAACTGTATCTTCATCAATTATACAAAATGAAGCTTTATTTTGTTTCTTTATTATATCAATTTTATGACCTGTTATAGCGCAATGAAAATAAATTTTTCCATTGTAATATACATAGTTAAGTGGCAGAGCATACGGATAATCTCCATTTTCTGCTAAAGCTAATGTACCCACTTTTTGTCTTTGCAAAATATCTATGCATTCTTTTTCCGAAAGCTGTTGCTTTATTCTTCGCATTTGTTTAAACATCATAAATTCCCCTATTTAAACTTATTTTTATAAATTATTATAGAAAAATATTATTATTTTAATATCATAAATGCAATAACTTATTTAGAAAATTTTTCTTTGAGATATTCATCAATTGCTTTAGCTGCTTTTTTACCTGCACCCATAGCTAAAATAACAGTAGCGGCACCTGTTACAATATCGCCACCAGCAAACACACCTTCTTTTGAAGTCTTGCAAGTTTCTTCATCAGCTACGATATTACCACGTTTATTTACTTCCATATCTGGTGTTGTAGATTGAACTAATGGATTTGGTCCTTGACCAATAGCTATGACAACTGTGTCTACTGCTAAATCAAATTCTGAACCTTCAATAGGCACTGGGCGACGTCTACCAGAACTATCTGGTTCGCCAAGTTTCATTTTTATGCAACGAATGCCTGTTACATAACCATTTTCATCGCCTAAGATTTCTACTGGATTGTTAAGTAAGCGGAAATCGATACCTTCTTCTTTAGCATGTTCTACTTCTTCGCGACGTGCTGGCAATTCTGCTTCACTTCTACGATATACAATATAAACATGTTCTGCTCCGAGACGAAGTGCAGTACGTGCAGAGTCCATTGCTACGTTACCGCCACCAACAACGGCTACAACTTTTCCAACTTTTATTGGTGTAGCGTATTCAGGGAAACGATATGCCTTCATTAAATTACAACGAGTCAAAAATTCATTAGAAGAATAAACTCCATTGAAATTTTCGCCTGGAATGTTCATAAAATGAGGTAAGCCTGCACCTGTTGCTACAAAGACAGCGGAAAAATTATATTCCTGCATTAAATCATCGATAGTGAATAATTTACCAATGACAGCATCTACTTCAATTTTTACGCCTATTTTACGTAAATTATCTATTTCTGGCTTAACTACGTCATCTTTTGGCAAACGAAATTCTGGTATACCATAAGAAAGTACACCACCTGCCGTATGTAGTGCTTCAAAGATTGTTACTTGATAGCCTATTTTTGCCAAATCTCCAGCGCAAGCAAGTCCCGCAGGGCCAGAACCAACTATAGCAACTTTTGGCATATCTTCTTTAACTGTTTTTTCAATTACTTCAGTATCATTTTTCATGCAATAATCAGCTACAAATCTTTCTAAACGACCGATACCAACTGCTTCGCCTTTGATGCCCATTACACAATATTTTTCACATTGATTTTCCTGTGGGCATACACGACCACAAATAGCTGGCAAACTGTTAGATTCTTTTATTTTTTTATCTGCACCAACAAAATCTTTTTCTTTTATTTTAGCAATAAATTCTGGAATATCTACTTCAACAGGACAACCTTTGCGGCAATGAGGCACTTTGCAATGCAAGCAACGATTTGCTTCTGCTACTGCAAGTTCTTCTGTATAGCCGAGTGCAACTTCATTAAAATTATGCGCACGAACTTTAGGGTCTTGTTCGGGCATTTTATGTTTTTCCATTACTAAAGCCATTTTATTTTTCCTCCATTGCTTCAACTTGTTTTTCTAAACGACAAATATGGTCTTTTTCCACTGCTTCTTGTGGGCGATACATACGCTGACGTTCCATTAAATTTGTAAAATCTACGAGATGTCCATCAAATTCTGGTCCATCTACACAAGCAAATTTAATTTTATCGCCAACTTGTACACGACAACCACCGCACATGCCAGTACCATCAACCATGATTGGATTTAAGCTTACAACTGTTTTTATATTATATGGACGAGTTGTATCTGCTACAGTTTTCATCATGATTACAGGTCCAATAGCTACGACTTCTGAAATATCTACACCTTTATCGATGAGTTGTTGCAATGCTGTAGTTACAAAACCTTTTATACCAAAAGAGCCATCATCTGTTGTCACAATAACTTCATCGGCTACTTTTTCCATTTCATCTTTTAAAATCAAAATATCTTTATTTTTAGCACCCATGATAGCAATTACATGATTGCCAGCTTCACGCATACCTCTAACAATTGGATAAATCGGAGCAACACCAATACCACCACCAATGCAAACAACAGTTCCCATACCAGGGCGAATATCTGTCTTTTTGCCAAGTGGTCCAACTAAATCCAAAATGCTATCGCCTTCATTTAATTTAGCAAGCATTGTTGTTGAAGCACCAATAACCATGAAAATGATATCAATAGTACCTTGTTCACGGTTAAAATCAGCGATTGTCAACGGTATACGTTCACCGTATTCGTTAACACGCAATACTACGAATTGACCAGGTTGCGCTTTTTTAGCAATAAATGGAGCTTCCAAAGTAAATTGTAAAATTCCATCATGTAAAACTTTGCGTTTTAAAATTTTATACATAATATCTCTCCTTTATAATACATCAACTATAATAAAAATTTATCATTCCTTAATAAATTTTATAATTTTCAGTTAATATATCATTTAAATTCCTTTATATTTTTTATTTTATAAAGTTATTTATCATAAATAAATTAATATTATATGCAATATTTTTACGCCATAAAATACTTCATTTAATAGACAAAGTATTTTATGGCTCATCAAACTAAGTATTTTAAATATTATTTTTCAAAACACCTTCAAGATAAGGCATTATTTTTGCTTTAATCGGCATTAAATATACATTCTGATTATGTGCTTTAGCAAATTCTACAACTTTACGAGCAAAAGCAACATTCCACTCAAGAGTCGGTTCAAAATCTTTTGGGAAAATTACATTATTTTTATTACGCCAATAACTTACAGAACGCTGTGATAAAACTGGTGATACACCCCAATAAATATCCATTCCATCTAAGATATCAGCATAAATTTCTAAATAACGCATATCGAAGAATGGCTGCGTAAAAAATCCTTTTGCTCCAGCTAACATTTTACGACGAATACGATATTCTTCTTCTTTAATACTACTTCTATATTGGTCAATACCTGCATATACTTTTATATCTGGCATTTCATCACTAAATTTTTTTATTATATCCGTGCTAATTGTAGGATAAACTTGATGTGTCATTGTCTGTGGTGGATCACCTTCAATAACGAGTACTTCTTTAATATCATATTTTTTTAATTTATCTTTTATTGGCAGTTCACATGTGAAATCAAAATCCATAGCACGTAAATGTGGAACAGCATCCTTAAAATACTTTTTAGCAATACCAGCACCATCCCAACTGCGAATATCGCAACTGAGTAAATCTGGTATATTTATAAAGTCCACGTCAGGAATATCAGCTTTAATCGCTTTAAGTTCTTCTTCAAATATAGCTAAATCGCGTGGTACTAATTCTACTGCAATTTTCGTCATAATAATCCCCTTTTTCTCATCATACTAATATCATTAAATTAAATAAATTTCATTAACACAATGACATATCTTATTATTTTTTCTATTATATCATATACATTTGTTATTTTAAATAATAGTATCCATAAAAATAAAATATATACTAATTGTATGATTGTAAATTTTTTACTTAGATATTAGTTGTATATACTGTTTTTTTATTCACCTATTTATATCAAAACTTGCTATTGAAAACATTTTTATTATATAATTGTTAATTATAATCTTATCTGTCAACATATGAAAGGAGCTATACTTCATGAATTTATCCATTAAGATTTTTATCTCATTATTACTTTCTGTAATTGTTGGATTAATCCTTGGTGAAGAAAATTTACCTTGGCTTAAAGCCTACATAGCACCAATTGGAACAATGTTTATTAATTTAATTAAGATGATAATCGTTCCAGTTGTACTTTCTTCTCTTGTTTGTGGTGTTGCAAGTCTTGGTGATACTAAAAAACTTGGCCGTATCGGTATAAAAGTAATTTTACTTTATTTAGTAACTACTGCTATTGCACTTATTATCGGTTTAGGTCTAGCTTCTATCCTTCAACCAGGTGTTGGTATGAATTTAGTACCAGAAAAAGCACCTGACATTAAAGAAGCTCCTACCTTCATAACTGTTTTAGTCAACATGATACCAGCAAATCCTATCATGAGCATGGCTACAGCTGATATGTTGCCTATCATCGTCTTTGCTTTAGCAATCGGTATTGGCATTACTGCTGTTGGTCAAAAAGGTCAACCTCTTTTAAACTTCTTTGACTCTCTCGCTGAAGTCAGCTATAAATTGATTTCCATGATAATGAGCCTTGCTCCATACGGTGTATTTGCTCTGCTCGTTCCTGTTGTAGCTGAAAACGGTCCTAAAGTTTTGTTACCTCTCTTATCCGTTATCGTCACAGTATACATTGGCTGTATTCTTCATGCCCTCATCGTATACTCTTCTATTGTTTCTGCTTTAGGAAAAATTTCTCCAATCAAATTTTTCAAAGGCATGACCGAAGCTATGCTCTTAGCTTTCACAACTTGTAGTTCTGCTGCTACTTTGCCTATCAATATGAAAAACTGTGAAGAAAAACTCGGCGCTAATAAATCTGTGGCTAGTTTCGTATTGCCATTAGGTGCTACTATAAATATGGATGGTACAGCAATTTATCAAGGTGTTTGCGCTATTTTCATAGCTAACATTTACGGCATTGACCTCACCATGAGCCAAATGATTATGATTATAATATCTGGTACATTGGCATCTGTTGGTACTGCTGGTGTTCCTGGTGCAGGCGTAATCATGCTCGCACTCGTGCTTCAAACTGTTGGTTTGCCAATGGAAGGTATCGCACTCGTTGCTGGTATCGACCGTGTTCTTGACATGATTCGTACTTGCCTCAACATCACAGGCGATGCTGCTGTAACAGTTGCTGTCAGTCAAACAGAAAAAGGAAAATAACTTTTATAATTTAAAATTTATCGTTCTGATAAGAAAACCCTCGGCAATTCACCGAGGGTTTTTTTTAATATACACTGGATATATGACGGTCAATACTATCTGCTAAATCTTCTAATTCCTCTAATACATCACAATCTATAGGAAAGATTATATACGAATCACTGTTTATATTTATCATACCAATACAAACATTTTCATCTGCCCATTTATTATCTAAGTATTTACACCAACCTATGATATTGTCATCTTCAATAAAATCTTCTTCTTCATCATAATCAAACACATCTTCATCATCTTCATTTATATCATATCTATCCACACCGTAATCAACATCTAAAAATTTACTATCTAAACTTAAACCATATTCTTTAAAACCACATAAATTCTTTAATTCCCAACCAAATTCCGTTATCTGTACATTATCGTCAGTTTCATATACATAATTATTACGAATTAAACAATTCACCATACCGAGCCACTGTAAATCTTCTTCTGAATCGTCTTCTAATGTCATGCTTCTATCTTCATATTCTTCTAAATGTGTCGCAACATATTTTTGGATATCATCAATGCATTCTTCTACTTCTATTATTACATCACTATCATTATTACTAATTAACTGAGCAATCTTCAACAACACTTCTTCTCTTTCCATATTACAAATCCCTCACTTTTTTATTTTCATATTAATTATTTCCGTGTATCTTTTAAAAATTCCTCTTAATTTATTTAAAAAACTATATTTATATGCTACAATAATTTTCAATTAATAATAATTTATTTTAGGAGAATTTATGCTACACATAGGAAATCATCTTTCATCATCTAAAGGATTTATGCACATGGGCAAAGAAGCCTTGCAATTAAAAGCAGATACCTTTTCTTTTTTTACGCGTAATCCACGTGGCAGCAAGGCCAAAGATATTGATGACAATGATGTTACTGCATTTTTAAAACTCGCTAAAGAGTCCAATTTTCAAAAATTAGTAGCACACGCACCATATACATTAAATCCTTGCTCAAATAAAATAGAAGTTCGTGAATTTGCATATAATACCATGACTGACGACCTAAAACGCATGGAGAAATTGCCTCATAATTATTATAATTTTCATCCTGGCAATCATTTAAAACAAGGTGAACAAATTGGGATAGAATTGATTGCTGATTGTTTAAATAGCATTATGTGGGAAGAACAACAAACGACAGTATTACTTGAAACCATGTCTGGCAAAGGTACTGAAGTCGGCAAAACTTTTGAAGAAATACGAGCTATTATAGACAAAATAAAATTACAAGATAAGATAGGCGTTTGTCTTGATACTTGCCATATCTGGGATGGTGGCTATGATATTGTAAATCACCTAGATGATGTAATTGAAGAATTTGATAAAATCATCGGCTTAGATAAATTAAAAGCCATTCATTTAAATGATAGTAAAAATGATTGCGGCAGTCATAAAGACCGCCATGAAAAAATCGGCGAAGGAAAAATTGGATTAGATGCCATAATTCGCATAATCAATCATCCTGCACTGAAAAATTTACCATTTATCTTAGAGACACCAAATGACCATGATGGTTATGCTAGAGAAATTGCTCTACTTCGCAGTAAATTTAAAGAATGATGCCAAAGAAGTTACTATATATATATAGTAGCTTCTTTTATTTTTTATAAACATAATATAAATCAATAACACATTTTGACAATTATTACTGCAAATAATACAATATTTATAAAAAATATAAACAAAAGAAAGGTATCTATTTATGTTGGAAAATCTCTCTGCTATTATCAGCAATCCAAATTCTATTTTGGCTTTAATAGCACTATTAATCTTAATTGCAGCATTCATCTATATGAAAAAAATCCATTTTACGACAAAAATGGTCATGCAACTTGGCTTAATGATTGCCCTTGCTGTAGTCTTACATATGATTAAACTATACCATCTGCCTCAAGGTGGCAGTGTGACACCTGGCGGTATGTTGCCATTATTACTCATCTCTTTTTGTTACGGCCCAGCCGTTGGATTTTTAACTGGATTTTGTTACGGACTTTTAAATTTAATTCAAGACCCATTTATTTTATCACCGCTACAAGTATTATTTGATTATCCATTACCGTATATGGCACTTGGTCTGGCTGGTTATTTTTCTAAAAATATTTATCTCGGCGCTACGGTTGGCATTGTAGCCAGATTTATTTGTCATTTTATTTCAGGCGTCGTATTTTTCGGCAGTTACGTTCCTGAAGGAACTTCAATTTATGCTTATTCATTGATATTTAATGCCTCTTATTTAGTACCTGAACTCATCATTTGTTTAATTTTATTAAAACTTTTACCGATAAAGCGATTTTTAACATTAATGAAACATAGATGACAAAAAGCACTTTGAAATTTATTCAAAGTGCTTTCTTATTTTTACATATTACTTTTATTCATTTTTAAATCAGATAATCTACTACTAGAGCGTTTACTCATCTTCGTCATATCTTTTAACAAATACAGATTAGCAAACATAGCGAAAAATGCAAATATAGCTCCACCGACACCAATATATGGCATTTCAACGAAAGTTATAATCAAGCTTCCAAGCGTTGAACCTATCGCAATACCGATATTAAATGAAACAGGATTTAATGCTGAAGCGAGCGATAAAGCACTCGGTTTTTCCAATTTTGCCGTGCGCAAAAAATGTAACTGAGCTGGAGCATTTTGCAAATACATCATGATGCCGATAACCATGATATTTACTAATCCTAATATAGTAGAATGTGATGTAATAAAAATAGCAATTAAACAAATTGCCTGAACGCAATACACTATTGGCATTTTCTTTATTCCACCCATTCCAGCAATTCTACCCGAAAGCAAATTACTAATGATAGTCGATATACCGAAAATACTCAAAATAAGACTGATTTCCATAGCAGGAACTTGCAAAACTTGTATGATAAACGGCGTCATAAAAGTATAAAATACATAACTGCCAGCTGCACCACAGATTACCATTAACATACCGTATTGAATGCGTACACTCTTAAACAGTGAAAATTGACTCATTAAATTATTTTTTGCACCTTTACCAACATTAGGCAAAAAACGCCATAACATAAATAAAATTATTACACTAAATATTGATAATGTAATAAATGTAGTGCGCCAATTAAAAGCTTGGCAAATAAGAGTACCAATTGGAACACCAAAAATGGAAGATACACTAAAGCCTGAAAAAATCCAGCTGATTACTTTCGCTTGGTCTTGCGGTGAAGCAATATCTGTGGAAAAAGTCATCGATACAGACAAAATCGTACCAGAAATAATTGCTGTAATGATACGCGCTACAATTAAAATAAAATAATCCGGCGCAATAGCACAAAGTATATTACTAAAAATAAAACCTACCGTTAATCCAAGTAAAGTATAATATCTATTAAATGGACTTAAAAAAGCGGTGATAAATGGCGTTCCCACTGCATAAGCAAATGCAAAAAAAGAAATCAGATTGCCCGCAATAGCTATTGAACAGCCGATATCCTGCGCTATATCAGATAAAATGCCGACAACGATAAATTCACTAGTTCCTAAAATAAAACTTAGTAATACAAGCGTAAATACTGGTAATAATGAATAATTTTTTCCTACAGCCAATTAAGAAATTCACTCCATTCTTTAAAGTAAAATATAAAATCAATACAGAAAACGTTTTCGATTTCTATATTAATCTTATATTATATACGCTTATATTTTTTATGCAAGTAAAAAGAAGAGATTAAAAAATCTCTTCTTTTAAATATAAATCACTTTATGCGATTTTTAATTTTATTCCAAGTCATTTTCGTCAAAAAACTTTCTTCAACTTGCATTTCTAATTCTAAATAACGATAATACGGCATACTAAAAGACAAAATATCTGAACTTATGCACTTGCGTGCTGATGGGTCAGTGAGTCCAATCGTACATTTATCACTGTGTTCTTCATAATTTTTTAAAGCGTATAAAATAGACTGCGCACAACCTGCGCCAAATTTAAGTTCTACATTATCTTGTGTTTTTTTATCATAATTGGCTAAAGTGGCTAAAGCTGAAAGCTGGTCAGCATTTACTAAAAACACGATTATTTCCGGTATTTCTTCTTCATTTAATTTATCAAGTGGCTTAAATACTACATATTTTTTAGCTGGAATTTTAGGCACATTCGTTATAAAATATCGAGCAATTTCAGGATTTTTCTTGTAACATTCTCCTTCTTTGCCATCTTTTGTGCCTATAGACAAAAAATATTCAATATATCCTAAATCATAATCCTTTAAGCCTAAACCTGCTCTTCCACCCATGCAAGTTGTCGTTTCTAATGATGAAATAGCTGTTTTCCCTTTAGAAGCTGCATTTAATAGTGCGACAACACATCCCCAAACGCCATCTTTAAAGCGCAAGGCATCTTCGATATTTTCATTTGAACGAAATACGGCTACAGGTTGCGTGCTTAAATTTATCGCTTTTGCTATTTTACTTTCCATATTCATACCTCCTATCTTTATATTTAAATTCTATACAAAAAAACAGGAACCATTTTGGCTCCTGTTTTTTATTCATCAATTATTTTACCATATCATGTTCAATCATGTATTCAGCAATCTGAAGTGCATTAAGTGCTGCACCTTTTCTGATTTGGTCACCGCAAACCCAAAGATTTAAAGCATTAGCGATAGAATAATCTTTGCGGATACGACCTACATATACATCATTTTTACCAGAAGTCATGAGTGGCATTGGATATTCCATTTCTGCTGGATTATCATGAACAGTTACGCCATCAAATTTGCTTAAAGCTTCTTTTACGTCTTCAAGGCTAACTTCTTTTTCTAATTCAATATTAATGGATTCTGCATGACTGCGATATACTGGTACGCGAATAGTTGTAGCAGTGATGCCGATATTATCATCTTCCATGATTTTATGTGTTTCGTTAATCATTTTCATTTCTTCTTTAGTGTAAAGATTATCTTGGAACACATCAATCTGTGGAATTAAGTTAAATGCAATTTGATAATGTTTTGGAAGTGATGCACCTGGCAAGATATTAGCAACTACTGGTTTGCCTTCTACAATGGATTTAACCTGAGTTTCAAGTTCTGCCATTGCTTCTTTACCACCACCGGAAACAGCCTGATATGTGGAAACGACAATACGTTTGATTTTTGCTAAATCATAAATTGGTTTAAGTGCCATTACCATGATGATTGTAGAGCAATTTGGATTGGCAATAATACCTTTATGACGAGCTATAGCCTGCGGATTTACTTCTGGTACAACAAGTGGAACTTCTGGGTCCATGCGGAAAGCACTAGAGTTATCGATTACAATTGCACCAGCTTTTACTGCGGATGGAGCGAATGTTTTGCTTGCTGCACCACCAGCAAAAAGAGCAATATCGATATTTTCAAAAGAATCATGTGTCGCTTCTTCTACAGTGTATTCTTTACCCATGAACTGAATTTTTTTACCAGCAGAACGATGAGAGGCTAATAATTTTAATTCATTAAATGGAAAATTGCGTTCTTCAATAAGATTTAAAAATTCCTGACCTACAGCACCAGTAGCGCCGAGAATTGCTACATTATATTTTTTCACTAAAATCACTACTCCAATATATTAATTTATTAGTCCATAATTTTATCTAAATTGCAGGTAAGACCAGCATTAAGACCTACGATTTTTTTACAAGCGAGTACAACGCCTGGCATAAATGATGTTCTATCAATAGAATCATGACGAATAGTAAGAGTCTGACCTAAACCACCGAAAATAACTTCTTGATGAGCTACATAGCCTGGCAAACGAACACTGTGAATTCTCATACCATCGTATTCAGCGCCTCTAGCTCCAGCTAATTTTTCTTTTTCATTTGCATGACCTTGTTTATGGCTTTCGCGAACTTGTTTAATCATTTCTGCTGTAACAAGTGCTGTACCTGATGGAGCATCTAATTTATTATCATGATGAAGTTCAATGATTTCTACATCTGGCATGTATTTAGCAGCTTCCACTGCCATTTTCATCATTAAAACTGCACCGATTGCAAAGTTTGCAGCTATAAAGCATGCTGTATTATTTTCTTTAGCAATTTTGTCGAGTTCTGCTTTTTGTTCATCAGTGAGTCCAGTTGTACCGATAACAGGACGAACTTTATTTTTAAGTGCTAAGCTTGCAGTATTAAAAACTACACTAGGTTGAGTAAAATCAACCATAACATCTGGTTTTGTTTCATCTATTGTTTTTTGTAAATCAGTAGAAATTATAATACCTGTTTTGCCACAGCCTGCTTTATCGCCTGCATCCATACCACCTACGATATCAACTGCTCCGACAAGTTCAAGTTCGCTGTCATTTACAACAGCATTTACAACGGTACTACCCATACGACCATGAGCACCATTTACAATTACTTTAATCAAAATTTCTCAACTCCTGTATATTATCTTCTATTATAATATATATTTAATCAACTATGAACAATATTATACTGTGAAAAGACTTTAAAAGCAACAAATTTCTTAAATCGAGTACTTTTACTTATTAATTTTTGCTCATTCTTCTCTGATAGTACCATATTGCACCATAAATAATACATACTAACACAATTACAATCATTAATCGGTCTAAATTCTGTTGATAGTTAACAACATCATGACCAATAACTACTTCTAATGAAGTAGACGGAAATTTACCAATCAAATTGGCAAGGGCATAATCTTTTAAACTTATTCTGCTTACCGCACCTAAAGCTGTTAAAATTCCCGATGGAAAATACGGCATAGCACGTAATATAAGCATTACCTTAAAACCATTTTTGCCACTGAAATCATCTGCTTTTTTTAGATATTTAGATTTAGCAATTATTTTTTCTGCTGAAGAACGTAAAATCGTTCGCATCAATACGAAAGAAATAATTACGCCTGCCGTTTCAGCCAGCCAAGATACAATTATCCCCGGTACAATGCCGAATAACAGACCATTTGCTGTTGATACGAAAATCGAAGGCAAAAATCCCAGTGCATTGATTAGCACATCTAATAGAAAACTAAATATTATTGCCCATGCACCAAAGGAATTTATATAATCAACGGTTTCTTGCATATTACCACTTGTTGCAACATGCCAAAATTCACTATAAAAATTAGGATTTAAAATATATATCAATCCTAATACCGCTATGAATATCACTAGAATTGCTATCTTTACTTTATTTTCTTTATCCATTTTGTCCCTTTCTAGTTATCAGCTATTTTTATGAACTTATCTTTATATTGCATTTGCAAAAGTTCAACTAACGCTTTTTTATCTATACTAAAATCCAAAGCCTTTTGAGCTTCTTTACGCGCTGTTATCAGCACATTTATATCATTTAAGACATCAGCAATTTTTAAATCTGGCAAACCGTGTTGCATAGAACCAAAAAATTGACCTGGCCCTCTAAGACGCAAATCCTCTTCCGCCAAAGTAAAACCATCTGATATTTTTTCCATTAAATGCAAACGCTCTAATGAATTTGCATTGCGCCCACGATTGATTAAAATGCAATACGAAGCAAATTCACCTCTACCGATACGACCGCGAAGCTGATGCAATTGAGCCAAACCAAATCGCTCTGCACCTTCAATCACCATAATGCTAGCATTGGGAACATTGACGCCAACTTCAATGACTGTAGTGGATATCAGTACATCAATTTTTCCTGCTAAAAAATCATACAATAATTGTTCTTTATCTTTTGAAGATAATTTACCGTGAAGCAATGCACATCTTATGCCATATAAATAACCCGATGTGAGTTCATCATAAATCATCTCAACAGATACTGCATCACTATTTTCACTTTCTTCAATCAATGGACAAACAACGTATGTTTGTCTGCCTTTTTGTACTTCGCCTCGCACAAATTTATAAATAAGCTCTCGCCTATCTGGCATGCGAACAAAAGTTCTTATAGGTTTTCTACCCGGTGGCAATTGTTTAATAAATGATACATCTAAATCGCCATAAACAGTGAGCGTCATCGTGCGCGGTATCGGTGTTGCTGTCATCACCAATACATCAGGCAAAAAATCAATACCTTTATCTTCTAATTTAGCTCGCTGATTTACACCAAAACGATGCTGTTCATCAGTTACTACCAATCCAAGATTTTTAAATATGATATTATCTTGAATTAATGCATGCGTGCCAATCACGATATCAAGGCTCCCATCAGCTAAGCCTTCTACAACTTCTCGCCTCTGTTTTGCTTTTAGACTTCCCGTTAAAAGACCAACTTTGATATTAAGTGGTTCTAATAAGGATTGCAATTTATCAAAATGCTGAATAGCGAGTATCTCAGTCGGTGCCATCATTGCACCTTGATAACCATTTTCTACAGCTTTGACAAGTGCCAAAATAGCGATGACAGTCTTACCAGAACCAACATCACCTTGTACGAGTCGTTGCATCTGCGTTTCAGACTGCATATCATGACAAATTTCTTGCCATACCTTTTGTTGTTCCTGTGTCAATTCAAACGGTATAGCCTTTAATACATTTGCTACTAAATCACTGTTTGGCAAAAATTTTATGCCTTTATTTCTAGTTGTATGTTGCTTTTTTAAAAATAATAATCCAGCTTGAATACTGAACAATTCTTCAAAAATCAAACTGCGTTTTGCTTCTTCTATCTCCCGTTTAGTTTTAGGAAAATGAATTTTTTCTACAGCTTCTTTTTTCATCAAAAGATGATATTTAGAGCGAATAAAATCTGGTACTATATCGTTAAACTCTATATCCGAGGCGATAACTTGCTCGATTAAATTGCGAAAATCCTTTGGTTTTATATAATCTGGCAATGTGTATACAGGCATGAATGCACAATGTGTATCTTCTTTTGATTTTTCAGCTTCTACATCAAAAGAAATAATTTGTGTCACTGCCAACTGTCCATAACCGCCATAAGCAAATCCAATTTTGCCATGTACAAACATCATTGTACCTTGCTTTAATTTTTTCTTTAAATAATCTTGATTAAAAAAGTTTAATTGAATAGTCCCCGTATCATCTGCTAAAACCACAGTCAAAAGTTTTAAACCACGCCTTGTATTTTTATCGGCTAATGCTACAATTTTACCTTGAATATTGGCAATCTGCCCTGCTTTTAAACTGCTAATCGCATTTATATCACTTTGGTCTTCATAGCGGCGCGGATAATACGTCATCAAATCATATATGTTTTCAATACCCAAACGCTTTAAAGCCTGTGCTTTTTTAGGCCCTACACCTTTTAAGTATTGTACGTTCTGTTTAATATCCATCAATTACACCCTATACTATTTTAATCCCATAAATTAATTGTTTATTTAATTCATCTCTTTTTATTAGTTTCATTTATAATGAATAATTTTTATTATATCACATTACTTTTTACTTTAATTTATTTTTAATCTTATTTTAATTCATTTATAATTGATTTTCCTTCTTGAATACTATAATATAAAAGTATAAACTACAAAGAAGGTTATGCCATGAAAAAACTATGGTTAATGATAATATGTACATTGGCTTTTGCCATATATATTTTTCCAGCAGCAGCTGCTGATAAAAATTGTGACGAAACAAAACCTGTAATTCAACAATCAATCATTGTAAATGGTGAAAAACTCGATGATTATCCTATTATAATAAATAACTGTGTACTCGTTCCAATGCGAAGTGTTAGTGATAAACTCGGTTTCACTGTAACTTGGGATAAAGATACTCAAAAAGCTACTGTTCAAAGTGATACTATGAAATGTACTATGACAATTGGTGAAGATTTATATTCTGCTACTAGTACCATAGCTCTTGGCATGACTGCTCCAACAGAATTTGGTAGCGCACCATTATTAATCAATAATCGTCTGTATATTCCAGCTGAAGTATTTCGTTTAATTCAAGGTAACGACCCTTCAGCAGTTAAAATTACTGATACACAAATTCTTTTAAAAAATGTTAGTAAATAAACTCATATAAACCTCCGAAAAGCATTATCTTTTATTTATAGATAATGCTTTTTTATTTACTTTATCAAAAATTTACAACACTTTACTGAAATTTCAACAACATTAAATAAAATCTACACATTTATCTTATATACTAAATTACATATTTGATATTTAAATTTTGCTTAAACTTACAAAATTTTTATGTTCGTATTTAATAGATGATTAAGTTAGGAAGTGTATTTATGAGCGAAATATCTCGTCGTAATTTCTTTAAATTAGGAGCTAGTGCTGCTCTTGGTGCTGCATTATTTAATTTAGAAACATTACCCAACACAGCTTTAGCTAAAGGTAATGCCACAAAAACCTTAAAATTTACACCTATTTCCATAAAAAATTTACCGAATGCTGAAACTGCTGCAAAAAAATCTGAACTCATCAATACATCTTTAAATTATATCAAAACATGTATTTCCAAAATAACAGATAATAATTTACGCACTAAAACTGCTAGTTTTATAGAAGATACTCGCCCTACTTTTATGCAAATGTATCCATCATCTAACGATGTTACTAATATTTATAATAAATTAGCTGATGAAAATCTTTTAAATACATCAATTATCAGCCCTGAACAACTCTTTCCATCATATAATGGTCAAAAACCTCAAGATTTTATTTCTGGCCCTGGTAGTGGATACAGTAGTCATCATCCATACCCAGGTGGCTTATGTACACATACAGCAGCTAATCTCAGTATTTCTGAAGGTATTGTTAATACTTATAAACAAGTCTTTGGTTATGAAGTAGACAACAATATCGTTCTTTCTGCTCAATCTTTGCATGATTTAGCTAAACCATGGGTATTCCAATGGAATACAGATGGTACAAGTTTTACTGAATATACTATTGCTGGAACAGGTGCACATCATATTTTAAGCTTAGTTGAAGCAATTCATCGTAATATGCCAGCTGAAGAAATAGTCGCACAAGCTTGTGCCCATAATCATCCTGGTAGCCCTAAAGATGAAGAACAAGTTGTCAGCTGGATAAAAGCTGCTTCTATCATTGCTCAAGTAAATCCTATAAAATACGGCTTACTCGATACATCTGGTACTAAAATTCCATATCCTCAACATCAAGAAGGATATATCGTTCATCTTGGTGACCACGATTGGGTTCTCAGTGGCTTTGCTGCTACCAAAGTAGTTGAAGCTTTAAAAGAAATTGCTCAAAAAGATTATAATTTTTCTTCAAATGACCTTAATGGAAAATTATTCAATGATTTTAGAAATTATATCGGTGCTCAAGTCTCCTATATGTATTTACATAACCTTTTAGCCCAAAATGGTTTTGGAGAACTTCGCTCACTGATTAACCAAATAATTGTAAAATAGATACCTATCCCAATATGACTCCTCTTATTGTTTGTTTATATAAAAAAACCGTAGCTTTTAATCCTTTAGCTACGGTCATTTTTTTATTCTTTTTTAAAAGAAAAAAAGCAGCCATAAAGCTGCTAACAAAACAAATAACACTTAAAAACACCGGAGGTCATTTGATATATCCAGGAAGTATAAGTATATCAAATAGCATCATATAACTACTCTATAAATATTATATAAATCCTATCGCATTATAACAATAGACATATATTGCAAAACTGTCGACTTATGTGTCTACTTGTTAATCATGATTTTCTTCATTTTTAGAGTGCGATTCTTCTATCTGCTTGACACAAGTTCGAAAAATAGATTTAGTTACTTCTAAATAGTCCTTAAAATCTAATTTATTTTTATGTCTATGGAAATACACTAATGATTCTAATTGACCACTAATATACACTTCTAAAGCTAATTTGACCTTAGCATCATTTTCTTGTAATTTTAATAAATTATAAAGATTTTTTCTTAAAGTATTATTAAATCTATTTTTAAAATCCGTTTCATCATTATGTTTTAATAAAATACCTACTTTAAAATCGTATTTAAGCGAAAGTTCGTTTATTTTTTCTATAAGTACCGTGCTGTAATTTTCATTTAAAATTTCTATTGAAACATCCTGCCAAAGATTGTCTACTTCTTCAAAAAATGCGTCTTGCTCTTGTTTTAATAAATCATAGATATCTCTAAAATATTGATAGAAAACACTACGATGATATCCGGCTTTAGTCATCAATTCAGTTACTGTTATCTGTTTTATACTCTTTTCTTTGTATAATTGCCAAAAAGCGTCAATTATTACAACTCTTGCTTTCAAGAAGAAACCACCTTTCGCTAATTATATATACTTAATTATTATATAAATTCTAACATATATCAATCGACAAAAGATAGGTAATTGTCTAATTAACTACAATAAATTATACAATACTTTAACGATATATAACAGTTATTATTTGCATTATTCAAATTTTAATTTTATTTGTGGTAAAAATAAAATTAAAATTATTGATTCCAATAAGTACGTTAAAGAATACGTTGCCCATATACCATAATTAGCAAAGTATTCAACTAAAATATTTTGACAAATAAAAAAGAAAATCACCGCAATGAACATCATATTTCTGACAGATGATGTATGCCCTACACCTGTATACATACCATAAAGCAATAAACCTACACAAGCGCATATAGGATGTATCACCAAGAACATGCTATACTCATCTGCATACATAGATATTTCTGGCAAATTAGTCATAAGCCCGATGAGGTATGACTTCATTAAATACACAACAATAGAACTTACAACCATGAATACAGCTAAACAACGCAATCCAATTTGCAAAGTTTCATTCAATAATTGCTTATCTTTCTTTCCAAATGCTTTACCAGAAAAAACACTTACACCATTTGCCATGCCATCAATGAAATATACTAAAATAAAAATAATCTCTAATATAACAGCATTTGCCGCAAGTGTAGTCGTTCCTAAAGAAGTTCCTGCCATAGCAAATAAATTATTAATCGTCAAAAGACAAATAGTTCTAAGCATCAAATCTGTATTTACCTTCATCATCGATAAAAATGGTTTAATACTTTTTAGTTGTTCTACATACTGCTTAGAGAAGTTTAAATTTCCTCTAAAATAAATTGCCATAAAACCAATAATGCAGCCGTAAACTTGAGCAATGAGAGAAGAATACGCCACGCCTTCTATATCCATATGCAATATAAATACGAATACAAATGATAAAATAATATTCACTACATTCATTGATATCTGCATAAACATTGTATAGCGAATAATCATCTGTCCCATAAGCCAACCTAGCGTCACATAATTAAATAAAACAAAAGGAGCTCCCCAAATAACAATATCACAATATTTTTTCATTAAACTTATAACCGAAGCTTCCGGCTGCATCATTTCAACATAATATGCAAAAATAAATGGATATATGCAAATAAATACTACACTGATGATAAATGCAATGACAAGCGGTCTAAACAATGATAAAAATTTACTCTCATCACTATTTTTACCTAATGCTTGCGCTGAAAAACTCGTAGTAGATACACGCAAAAATCCAAATAACCAATATATATTGTTGAATAAAATAACACCAAGCGAAACAGCGGCAATATAAAAAACCTCACTCATATGTCCCATGATTGCCGTATTTACAACACCTAATAAAGGCTGTGTTACAGTTGACAACATAAACGGTATAGTTACCATTAAATACTCTTTATACGTTAATTGTGATACCATAAAAACTCCTATCATCTAAATTATTTAAAAACGGTATTCAACACGTCCAAACCAACGCGTTTTGGTTTTATTGTTTTCTATATCATTTCCATTAAAATATGAAATTTCTCCTGTCAAATTTTTAGCGATAACGTATTTACCGCCAATTTCATAACCTTGTTCGCCAACGAATGTATTTGTATATGTAGGCATAAAAGTAGCTAATTTGCCAAGATTTTTATACGCTGCCCAAAGTCCATAACTATTCGGTGTAGAGCGTTTTGCTCCTTTATAATTCATTTGTATAACATATGCTTGTTGTTGCGCACTATCATCAAACCCATATTTATCGGCTTTGAGATTAGATATCGCATATGCTCCACCGATTTTAAAATTTTCATCTAACTTATATTCACCAGCAATTTCTAAAATCTGCTGTGTATCATCTAATTCTCCACCTCTTATATTATGATATGCCGCACCTGCCATTAATTTATCTGAAACAGGAATTTCTGCTTGAATTCCTGCATAATGGAGAGTGCCATCTTCTGGATAAATCTGCTTTTTATCGTAGTACATCTTGCCATTTACTTTATCATTGTATGGTGATGAAAAATTGCCTACTGTTGCTGTATAAATCGCATTTGTATTCTTATCAGTATAATTGTATTTGACACCTTTTATATAATCATCAAAAACCATACCGTATGCAATATTCATATTAGCAAAATCAGCATAATCTACTTTACCTGCAGAAATACTGCCACCTAAAGCTTTTCCCTGTAAATAAAGCATGCGATTATAAAAATGTGTTTTGTCATCTCCTTTTGCTTTATAGTTTTTTTCAAAATCCATGCGACTTTTAATTTTCCAATCTTCATTTAAATGTACAGTTGGTTCTAATCGATTGCGCCAAAGAGATTTTCGTGTTTCACCTTTTTTCCCAGGGCGATTATCATGACGGATATCGTAACGCGATAATCCCTTAAAAGATATCACCTCTTCTTTTTTCTCAACTTTATTATCAGCTAAGTTATCTTCGTTATCTTTTACTTCAATATTTTTTTCATTTTTTTCTTGAATTTTTACATCATTTGATTGAGCAAATCCTGTCGACGTAAGACTTACTATCAAACCTACAAAAACTAATCGCTTTAATAACTTCATACAATAACTCCTTTTTATTATAGAATAATGAAAATCATTCTCGATTATACTGAAAATAAACAAATATAACAAGCTCCCATAGGGGATATATTTTCAATAATTTAGATAAGCACCCATAAAATCTTTATAGATGCTTACCTCAATGAAATCATTCTTGTAAATGGCAAGCTACAAAATGATTTTCTTCTACCTCTTCTAACTGTGGCTTTACTTCTCTACAAATATCCCTGCAATATCGGCAACGATTTTGAAATGGACAACCTACTGGCAAATCAAGCGGGCTTGGTACTTCTCCCGTTAAAATTTCTATTTGTTGATTTTTTTCTTCATCTACTGAAAAAACAGCTTTTAACAATGCTTTTGTATATGGATGTTTTGCTTTTTCTAATTTGTCACCATCTATTTTTTCTACAACGTTGCCAAGATACATGACAACTACTCTATGCGCAAATAAACTGACTAATGCTAAATCATGACAGATAAAAATATATGTGATACCTTTTTCTTTCTGCAATTTCACTAAAAGCTCAATTATTTTTGCTTGTACAGAAACATCTAATGCACTCGTTGCCTCATCACAAACAATAATTTCAGGCTCTAATGCTAATGCTCTAGCAATAGCCACTCTTTGGCGTTGTCCACCACTCATATTATGAGGATAACGGTCAACAAAATCTGGTGGTAAATCTACTAAATGCAAAAGTTCTTGTGCTTTTTCTTTAATCTGAAATTTTTTTATCAAATTAAAATTTAAAAGTGGTTCACAAATGATATTGCCAATTTTCATTTTAGGATTAAAAGCTGCTGTAGGGTCTTGAAAAACCATTTGTATATGACGACAAATTTGACGTCGTTCCTCGCCTTTCAATTTAGTAATATCTTTTCCACGAAAAAGAATTTTTCCATTTGTTGGTGCATGCATACTCAAAATAGTTTTTGCTACTGTCGATTTTCCACAACCAGACTCGCCTACAATACCTATTGTTTCACCCACATTTATTGTCAAACTGACTTTATCGCACGCCGTCAAAAGCTTTCCGCCAAAAGCAGGGAATTTTTTCGTAATATTTTCTATCTGCATAATTGGCTTAGACATATCTTTTACCTCCTATCTGCGGTACCGAAGCAAATAAAGCTTTTGTATATTCGGCCTTTGGTGAATTAATAATATCTTTTGTTTTACCATATTCTATAATTTTACCTTTAGACATGACCATGATTTTATCTGACATATATGTTGCTACACCAATATTATGCGTTACTACAATCATAGCTGTACCACAGCTACGTGGTATAAACATCAGTTCCTTAACTATTTGAGCTTGCGTTGTCACATCAAGTGCTGAAGTTGGTTCATCTGCAAGTAATAATTCTGGTCTAAAAATCATCGCCATCGCTATACCGACTCTCTGGCGCATGCCACCAGAAAGTTCAAACGGATATGATTTCATTATATTATCTGGATTGGGCAAATTCATGCGGGTAAGCATTTCCACTGCAAAGAAATATGCTTCCTCTTTTGTAAGATTATCATGCATTCTCAAATACTCAATAAATTGTTTTCCAATGGGCAAAACCTGATTAAGCATATTACCACTATCTTGAAAAATCATAGTCATATTTTTTCCACGTATATTAAGCCAATCTTTTTTATTAAAAGTCAGTAAATCTCTTTTTTCGAAGATGATTTTCCCTGCTATAACCTTGCCACTACTTGGCAAACATCCCATTATGGCTCTAATAACTGTAGTTTTACCACTGCCAGACTCTCCCACGATACTGAGTATTTCTCCACTTTTTAAAGAAAAATTAATATTTTCCACTGTTGGTTGTTTATTTTTTTCATATGCCACAGTTAAATTTGATACATCAAGTAACATCTATCTTCACTCAACCCCTTTAAGAGTTACCCACAGGTTTTATTTTATTTGTCAACCAATAATAATCCGATGGATACATTTTTACACCATCAAGTCCTTTTGTACTTACAATATTAGTTTGCGGATAGCCGAGGAATAAAGCTGCTCCATCATTCATGATGATTTGCTGTGCTTTTATGATTAATTGACGGCGTTTTTCTTTATCAAATTCCACAGATAACTGCTCAAGCACATCGTCAAGCTCTGGATTGCTATAACCAGAACCATTTTGTGGATTATCTCCATTATGATTTGTCTTCCAATACCAACTCAAATAAATTTCTGGGTCTCCTGTATTCGCTGTAGTGATATTAGAAATGAGTAAATCATAATCTCCCTCAATGCCCATTTTATCAATAAGGTTATAATCTACACTCTTTATATTGACGTTAATACCAATTTTTTTCATATCCGCTTGTACAGCTTCAGCATAAAGTGGTAATTCAGCACGACTATTATAAACAACAAAATCCACACTTAATGGTTGCCCATTTTTATCCAATATTCCATCACCATCACTATCACTCCAACCGGCTTCAGCTAAAAGTTGTTTTGAACGCTCTGGATTATAACTATTCGGGTCATTTAATTCATCAAAACCATAATCCATTGATGGTGGCACTGGTGCTTTTCCTGGGAGGAATGTCCCTTTTAACAAAACATTATTGTAATTTTCTCTATCACATCCACTAATAAATGCTGCACGAACTTTTGGGTCACCTAATATGCCATTATGATTTATGCGTGCAAGCACCGTGCGCAAGGAAGATATTTCATCAACATAAAATTTATCGTTATTGCGGAATAAATCCATATCACCAGCCGCAATATTTACAGCAAAATTAACTTCACCAGATTGTAATGCCATTGCGCGAGTATTTGGGTCATCAATAGATGGAATTTCTACTCGTTCAAACGGTACTTCGCCGTCCCAATAATTTTCATTGCGCACCATGATAGCTTTTTCTTTAACAAAGGACTCCACTTTATACGGACCTGTGCAAATAGGCCCTTCACTTGCAAAATTGCGGCCTTGCTGTTCTGCTGTAACATCAACAATTATAAATAACGGGTCTGCTAAAAAGCCTGGCATATTCGGCTGTGGTTTTGTAGTCGCAATCATCAAATTTTGCCCATCTGCTTTTATTTCTGTATATTCAAAAAAAGTAGCGGAACGTGTATTTTTAGCAAATGCACGTTCAATCGAAGCTTTTACAGCTTCTGCAGTAAGCGGATTTCCATTTGAAAATTTTACACCATCACGAATTTTAAAAGTCCATGTCAAATGGTCATCACTGATAGACCAACTTTCAGCCAGCCATGGTTGAACATTCATTTTTTCATCAAATTTTGTCAAACATTCACCAAGTGCATAGCGCATCACTACCCAACCAAAATAATTTTGAGTTGGCTCAAGTGTATCCGCAAAATTTGTTACACCAAATTTTAAAGTATTTTTATCAACAGTAGTATTATCTGATGAACAACCTGAAATAATGCCAGCAGTCAAAACACCACAAAGACTTAAACTTAAAATCTTCCATAATTTTTTTATCTTAAAATCTTTCATATACAGCCTCTTTTCTAAAAATCATTCCTGCTTAGGGTCTAAAATATCACGTAAACTATCACCCCAAAGATTAAAAATAGCGACTACAATAAAAATAGCTATGCCCGGATAAATCATAAGCCATGGCGCTGTCTGAATGTATTGTCGCCCTTCATTGAGCATAAGTCCCCATTCCGGTGTAGGTGGCTGTGCTCCAAAGCCTAAAAAAGAAAGACCTGCAATCTCCATCATCATCGTTCCAATATCCATTGCACCAGTAATCACCACCATTGGCAAAATATTAGGAATAATATGACGTAATAAGATATTCAAAGTCGTTGTCCCATTTACACGAGCTGCCATAATAAAATCATTATTACGCAACTTTATTACAAGACTTCGCACTAAGCGAGCATATTTTGCCCAGCTAACCACAACGAGAGCAAAAATTGTATTGATGATATTCCCGCCTAAAATGCCTGCAATAGCTATTGCGAGTATCACACCTGGAAATGATAACATCATATCGGCAAAACGCATTAAAATAATTTCTACTTTTCCACCAAAATAGCCAGATAAAATCCCTACTATTGAGCCGATTACTGCTGTCAAAATAACTAAACACACCGTCATGAATAATGAAGTCTGTGTACCATAAATAATACGTGAATACGTATCTCGTCCCAGTTTATCTGTGCCTAAAATATGCTCTGCACTAGGCATTTGTAAAACATTTGCTATATTCGATTCATATGGGTCATGTGTCGCTAATATCGGTGCTAAAAATGCAACTATAAATATTGAAATAACTAAAAATGTATAAAAGGAGAATAATTTATTTTTCTTTACAAAATCCATTATTTCAGC
This sequence comes from Megamonas hypermegale, assembly GCF_900187035.1. Lineage (NCBI taxonomy): Bacteria > Bacillati > Bacillota > Negativicutes > Selenomonadales > Selenomonadaceae > Megamonas > Megamonas hypermegale. The sequence continues at coordinate 125,119 of NZ_LT906446.1, read as the reverse complement.
TCTCCTTTTTTTAATCTAGGGTCGAGATATGTATACGATAAATCAACTAAAAAATTAATCACTGTATACACAATAGCAATCCATAAAACAAATCCTTCAATTAAAGGATAATCCCTCATAGTAATAGCATATACAGCCATTCTCCCCAAACCTGGCCATGCAAATACCGTTTCAATGACAGCTATACCACCTAATAACCAACCAATGGACATACCCAAAAGCGTAATGAGTGGTAAAATCGCATTAGGCAAGATATGCTTCCAAAGTATTGCACTTTCAGATAAACCTCTTGCTCTAGCTCCAATTACATAATCTTGATTGAGTTCATCTAATATAACAGTGCGAACTTGGCGCGTATATTTCGCTGATTGGTATATAGCGAGAGTCAAAGCTGGAAGCACAATACCGTTTAATGAAATACTAGCTGTCGCTATAGGAAACAATCCTAATTTTAAACCAAAAATATAAAGTAGTATCAATCCTACCCAAAAACTTGGCATAGAAACGCCGATAAATGAAAACACACGCACAATAAAATCTGGTATTTTATTGCGATGTACAGCAGAAAAAATTCCCAATGGTATAGAAATCAACAAAATCAAAATGATTGTTGTGATTGCCAAAAGTACTGTTCCTGCAAAACCCTCCATGAGTTTATCTACTACAGGTTTTTTCCCAGAATACGACATTCCCATATCACCATGCAAAACGCCCCATATCCAATTTCCATACTGCACTAAAAACGGGTCATTAAGCCCCATTTCTTCACGTGTCTGTTCCAAAACTTCCTGCGAAACAATCGTATCAGAGGCTTCTAAAACCATTGCAGCAGGGTCACCTGGTGATAGATATGTCAAACAAAACGTCAAAAAACTAACACCGATTAAAGTAATTATCATCTGTACTAAACGATTTATAAATCGTTTCAAAATAATATCACTCCTTCATTTTTTATTAAAAAATTTTTTTAATCTATCACCTCCAAAAACATAAAAAAGGTCTACTTCAAAATGAGTAGACCTTTCCATAAATGACAACATTATAGTACTACAAAAAATAAAACCCTAACTCCAAAACTGGAATTAGGGAACATATCTTTTATAAATAGACTAATACTATGCCTATTACAAAATTGCCTTCCCATCACTCGCAGGTTCAAACATTATAAATGCTAACGGTAATTATTAAATAGGCAGTTCTCCTGGCTCAGAGTCATCGCTATTCACGCCTTCTCAGGAATATTCCCAATGACATAAATGTGAAATTGCTCGTCTTTACAGTGGCGGGACCGCTTCGGCTTATACCGAATTCCCTATTAAGTCTAATAGATAGACACCTATTCTTTTCACTATTAAATTTTCTAATTATAAAATTAACATTACTTATATCATTTGTCAATAAAAAAATTTTCATTTTTCTTTAAAATATTATTTTACCTTAAATGACAAAAAAATCTGCAATAGTCCATTAATAACTATTGCAGATTTTTATTTTAATAATAATATCCAATGTCTCCAACGACAATCGTATCTATCACATCTTTATCATCAAAGAAAAAATACATCGGCATATTAGGATGGTCTGTACTACTGGATAAATAACACCATGTTGAACCATCTGTTTCTCTAAAACGTTTATCCGGGTCACCGTAGACTTGCCATACTGTATCTTTAGTCATGCCTACTTTTACACCCATATTTGTAGCGATATTATCTTCTGAACATACAATAGCTCTGATACGTCCATTTTCATTCCAACCACCATTGACATAATAAACCATCAGCTCACTATTATACGTTACCTCATTTATGTAAAAATCACCACAATTACGTACAGCAAGATTTGCAGTCGGTCTGCCATATACATAATAGGCTGAATTAATCTGTTGGTCTGGCGTAAGTCCGCCAATATTTAAATAAGAATATGGTACACGTGCTTGAGCTGGCAATACCATGCACAATAAACTGCCTAAAAAAAAGAACACACTAAGCAGTAAATACTTTTTCATCACAAAAAACCTTCTTTGTCTCAAATATTTTCAATCAATTCACCCATGCGCAAACGGCGACGTATATCAAGTAAAATGTTGTCGAGTTTGCGAATTTGGTCAATACAATCTCTTTCTTGTTGTGTTGTTTCAATGATTTTTGCTATGCCACCATTTTTAATGACAATTCGCTTATCAGCTGAAAGTGCCAGTAATGGGTCATGTGTAGACATTATGACGATTTTTTCACTTTTAGCCAAAACTTTTACGGCTTGTTGGCGGTCAATGCCTGCATTTTCTATCTCATCAATTAAGACAATAGGTGAAGAACTGATACATGCAACATCAGCAATCATCAAAGCTCTCGATTGACCACCTGAAAGTTGTGTAACCTTCGTATCAAGCGTGAATTTTTCACCTGCTAATTCATTTGCCATGGCAAAACAACGATTTACAACTTCAGCAAAATCACAATTTCTGCCCATACGAACTTTAGCATGCATAGTGAGAAAATCTTCTACGCTAACATCCATGATAAAATTCATATTTTGAGATAATTGCGCTACAAGTTTTCCATCAAAATTAAAGCGAGCTTCATCATCTAATTCTTTTCTATTTATGAGTATCGTTCGTTTTGTAGGAGTATCTGCCTGTGCTAAGCATTCTATATCTGCTAGCAAACGACTTTTTCCTGAACCAGTAGGGCCGACAATACTGATTATTTCACCTGTATTTATCAAAAGCTTTATATTTTCAGCTTCGCCTTGTTTATTGACGCCACCTAAAATTGTAATATTTTCTATCTTATTTTCATCATGCACATCAATATCTTGCATAGCTGCGATAAATTTCGTCAATTCATCAGCAATATTGTCGCCTTTTATGCCTACTTGCCATAAATCCTCTTCATCGATATCTTCAAAAGCCTTTGCAAATGTCAGATTATCTGGCAAATTCCAAAGACCTGTATTATCCAGATAATCAATTACTTGTGGATATGCTTTTTTTATTTCTCCAATCGTATGTGTCTGCACAAATTCTTTAAAATCCATATGAGCCACCTTATCTAAATTCCATTTTTTTCGTCATACCTAATTGATATTTTTCACCGATGCGCATTTCATCAGTACAATAGGAACAAACAGCTGCTGGTGATGTAAAGCGCAATTTTTTACCAGTTAAATTATCAATATCTTCAATTTTAGCAATACATTTCTTTAACATAAATGTACCTTGCCCTGTAATTCCATTGACAAAAATAATCTGTGCTTTAGGATTTGCCTGATAAACATTGTATAAAAAGACTTCTCGTTCAGCTTGTGAAATTATATCGCCTTTCGTTACGACAATCACATCAGCAAATTTCACCATTGGACCAATTTTGCGCGGTGTTCGTATGCCTGATAAACAATCAATAACGCATACCGCTAAGATACCTTCAATATACGGTGAACAACGATTACAAAGCCCAGCACTTTCAGTTATGAGATAATCAAATCCCTGACTCTTTCCCCAGCTCACACCTTCTTCAATATTGCTTATATAAAAATGGTCTGGACAAAATTTTCCCGATAATCCTATTTGAACTGGGATATCATCTTGTTCGTATATTTGGCGGTCAAAAGTTGTCAGACAATCAAACTTAATTACTCCCGCTTTTTTATCATCTCTACGCAAAACTTCAATTAAACGCAAAATAACAGAAGTTTTCCCTACAGATGGCGGGCCAGCAAAAGTTATCAACTTCACCAAAATCATCTCCTCTGTTTTATTTACACGGAACATATTATAAAACAAAATTTTAATAAAAAATAGGGGCATATATATCAAATGTATACATACCCCTATTTTTAAACTTGTATTATAATTACTTAATTAATTTATATATATCAGCCAATTTCAGCTTCTAATTCTGTACCGCGCACTTTTACTGGGTGATTGCGTTCATCTACCATAACAACTTTTGGCACTAAACTTTCCGCTTCTGCTTTATCCATCATAGCATACGCTATGATGATAACAGTATCACCAACTTGTGCTCTGCGCGCTGCTGCTCCATTTAAACAAATAACACCGCTGCCACGTTTACCAGCAATAGTATATGTTTCTAAACGTTCGCCATTATTATTGTTGACTACTTGTACTCTTTCACCAGGCAAAATGCCAGCCATTTCCAATAAATCTTCATCAATTGTGATACTGCCCATGTATTCAAGATTAGCCTGTGTTACTGTAGCACGATGAATTTTTCCATGAAACATATTGTAAAGCATTATTTATCCTCCAAAATAACATTATCAATTAAACGTGTAGTACCAAATTTAACGGCAAGTGCCAATAAAACTTTACCAGAAATAACTTCATCTACTGGCAAAAGTCCTGGCAATTTATACATTTCTACATAATCGATATCGCTCAAAGGTTCACTTTTAATCATTTGTGTTACAGCATCTACGATTTTTGCTGAATTTCTTTCACCATGTAAAAATAAATCCTGTGCGTGTTTTAAGCTCTTAGATAAAATAAGTGCTGCTTTTTTTTCTTCTGGAGATAAATAAACGTTGCGTGAGCTTTTTGCAAGTCCATCAGCTTCACGTACGATTGGCATAATTCTCAAATTAACATTGAAAAATAAATCATCCACCATACGTTGTAAAACTTGTGTTTGCTGTGCATCTTTTAAACCAAAATACGCTCTATTTGGCATAGTCAAATTAAATAATTTAGTGATTACTGTTGTAACGCCACGGAAGTGAATAGGTCTAGTTCTGCCACACAAAACTTTTGTTATATCGCCTGTTACTTCTACCCAAGTCATATCTTTATTAGGATATAAATCTTCTTTTTTAGGGGCAAAGACAACATCTGCGCCTGCATTTTCTGCAACAGTGCAATCTTTTTCCAAAGTTCTCGGATATGCTGCATAATCTTCATTCGGTCCAAATTGTGTAGGATTTACGAAAACACTTACAATAGTAATATCATTTTCTGCATGAGCAGCTTTGATAAGAGAAGCATGACCTTCATGAAGTGCTCCCATTGTAGGTACTAAACCAATAGACTTTCCATTTTGTTTAAAAGTGGCAACTAAATTTTTTAATTCAGCTACGTTTTGACATAAAATCATTAAAAATCTCTCCTTCGTTTTTTTGTAACAAACGTAAAGAGAATGCCGCAAATTCTTTATAAACTAAAAAAAACGCATTCACAAATGCGTTCATAGTAAAATAAGCTTAATCAATTTGATTAAACTTCATCTTATTTTTAAAGTTTTGCAGCGCATTCGTCTCGGTTATAGTAAATAATCCAAGCGATATTAAAATTATACATAACAAATTTTTAATTAAACTTGATACAGTTCAAATTCATGATACTGTTCACTATTTTGTTTGTTACGTTGCTTATAATATCACATTTAAAATATTATTTCAATAAATAAAAAAAGCCCTTGCATCAAGCAAAGGCTTTATTTTCGACTGGAGCTGGTAACAGGATTTGAACCTGCGACCCACGCATTACGAATGCGTTGCTCTACCAGCTGAGCTATACCAGCAATATAATTTATATTAATTCATAAGAAAAATTTTGTCAATACTTTTTACTGCACGATGGCGGAATTTAGCTTATAATAAATATACTATTCTTTTTAAATATACAATATACACAAATGAAATATACAATAGTTTGAAGGAGCTTTTTACATGGAATTAAATCAATTGGAATATTTTGTGGCTTTAGCCCATATTAAAAATTTTACTAAAGCCGCCAAATCTTTAAATGTTTCTCAACCGGCACTAAGTCGTTCCATAGGTCGTTTGGAAAAAGATTTAAATGTAAAATTATTTACACGTGACAGTCGCAAAGTAGCACTCACACAATACGGTCAAACTTTTTTATCCTATGCTGAAAGAATATTATTAGAACTAGAAACTGCTCATCAAGATATTATGAATATGGCTGAACCAGATAGTGGAGTCGTTAATCTATCATTTATGCATTCACTTGGTGCCTACCTTGTGCCTGATTTAGTAAAGGAATTTCGCAAAATCTACCCTAAAATTCAATTTTCTTTAAGTCAAAATCATTCATTTTTATTATCCAAGCAATTATTTAAAGGTGAATCCGATTTATGTTTATGTAGTGCTCCCATCAATATGTCAGATATTGCTTGGGTTCCTTTACTTACAGAAGAATTATATATCATAGTACCGACTAATCATGCTTTAGCAAAAAAAGATATCATAAGCCTAGAAGAAATTGCTTCTGAACCATTTATCACTTTAAAACCACGTTACGGTTTACGCACTAAGACAGAACAATTATTTGAACTCGCTTCCATTCATCCAAAAATTCGTTTTGAAGGTGATGAAATTGTAACTGTCGCAAGCCTTGTTGCCGCAGGACTTGGTGTTTCTCTTGTACCTAAAATTCCAGGTATGGACCATTTGGATATAAAATTTCTCTCTACTAATAACTTAAAATGTATTCGTGAAATTGGTCTTGCTTGGTATGCTAATAGACCAATGTCTCTTGCAGCTCATCGCTTTCAAAACTTCGTTATCGATAAATTCAGTAAAAAATAATCTTACTTGCTGTTTTAGCTTATAAATGCTATGCTTACTTATTGTAAGAGTTTTTCTTATAATATAAATTAATTGGAGGACCTCCTTAATGAAAGCAGTTATTTTTGATATGGACGGTGTAATTATTGACAGCGAATCCATTCATGCCGATATGAAAATACGTACTTTAACTCATTTCGGTATACCTTGCAGTATGGAAGATTGTGTGGCATATGTTGGGCGTTCAGCCAAAGCATTTTTTACCGATTTTGTCCATCTTGCAACTAAGCCTGTTTCTGTTCAGGAAATGGTCGACTACAAACATAAAATTTATTTAGAATACATTCAAGACAGTAATACAGTATATCCAATTGATGGCATATTGGATTTATTGTATGAACTACACGAAAATAACATTCCAGTAGCACTTGCATCCTCAGCCGACAGAAAAGTAATTAATGCTGTATTAAAAAAATTTGGTTTAAGCGATTGCTTCAAATATATTTTAAGCGGAGCAGAACTTCCAGCAAGTAAACCAAATCCAGCAATTTATGCATTAACAGCTAAAGCACTCGGTTTACCGCCACAAGATTGTGTCGTTATCGAAGATGCTACAGCTGGAATTATTGCCGCAAAAGACGCGGGCACATATTGTATCGCTTACGATAATCCAAATTCTGGCCCACAAGATTTATCCCGAGCTGATATGATAGTAGATTCCATAAATGATATAAGTTTAAACAAGATTTTACAATTACAAAATTAATTATCAAGAGGTAATTATATATGCAAAAATTCACATTTCATTGCCCCACTGAAGTGATTTTCGGCAAAGATAGCGAAAATTGTACCGCTGATTTAATAAAAAAATACAACGGTCATAATGTTTTAATCGTCTTTGGCGGTGGTTCTATAAAAAGAACTGGCTTACTTGATAAAATCATTACACAACTAAAAGAAGCCAGTCTTTTTGTTTCTACACTCGGCGGTGTACAACCAAATCCTCTTGTATCTTTTGTCAATAATGGTGTAAAAAAAGCACTCGCTCAAAATATTGATTTTGTATTGGCAATTGGCGGTGGCTCTGTAATCGATACAGCAAAAGCCATCGCTCACGGTTTACAATACCCAACACACGATATCTGGGATATTTGGACAAAAAAAGTCAAATTAGAAAAAACTACACCATTTGGCAGTATCGTAACCCTTGCCGCTGCTGGTAGCGAAACGAGTGATTCTTCTGTTCTCACCAATGAACAGACAAAACAAAAACGCGGTTTAAGCACGCCATTTAATCGTCCTCGTTTTGCCATCATGAACCCAGAACTAACTTTCACCGCACCAAAAGTGCAAAAGGCTTGCGGTTGTGCTGATATCTTAATGCATACATTAGAAAGATATTTCGCTAAAGAACAAGATAATTACATGACAGATTATATTGCTGAAGGTCTAATGAAAGATGTAATTTACTATGCACCAAAAATGCTAGAAAATCCTCAAGATTATTTATCTCATAGTGAAATAATGTACTGCGGTAGCTTATCCCACAATGATATTACAGGACTCGGTCGCACTAAAGATTTTAGCGTACACAAATTCGGTCATGAATTGAGCGCTAAATTCGATGCTACACATGGTGCTTCCTTAACTACTATGTGGGCATCTTGGGCTAGATACGTATATAAACACGATGTTGAACGCTTCTGTCATTTAGGCAAAGTTTTATTTGACATCTCTGAAACAGGCGAAGACGGTGCTATTAAAACAATAAATACGTTAGAAGAATTTTTCTATCGTTTAGGCTTACCAATCTGTATCAGCCAGCTTACAGGCAAAATCTTAGATGAAACTGAACTAAAATACTTGACCGATATGTGCACAGATAACAACAGTAAAGCAATCGGTACATTCAATCCGCTCAATTATGAAGATGTATATACCATTTTCAAAATGGCTAATCATTAAAAAATAATAAGGTGTTATATATGAATATGCAAAATTGTACACTCTGCCCACGCAATTGCCATGCAGACCGCACAAAACAATACGGTTTTTGTCATGCCAGTAGCGAAGTAGAAGTGGCACTCGTATCTCTTCATAAATGGGAAGAGCCTTGTCTTTCTGGCAAAAATGGTGCAGGTACGGTATTTTTTTCGCATTGCAGTATGAAATGTATCTTTTGCCAAAATCATGAAATTAGCACAGAGGGCAAAGGCTTAAAAGTTTCTATCGAAAGATTAGCAGAAATTTTTCTTGAACAACAGCAACGTAAAGCTCATTGCTTAGAACTTGTAACGCCAACGCATTACGTACCGCAAATAATTAAAGCTCTCGATATAGCTAAACAAAACGGTCTTAATATTCCTGTCGTTTATAATTGCAGTGGCTATGAAAAAGTTGAAACGCTCCAAGCTCTACGCAATTACATTGATGTATTCTTACCTGATTTTAAATATTTTTATAGCGAAACAGCTAAAGAATACTCTAATGCACCCGATTATCCAGAAGTAGCCAAAAAAGTTATTGATAAAATGTATGAACTCGTAGGAAAACCTGTTTTCAAAGATGATATCATGCAAAAAGGTGTGATAATCCGCCATTTAATTTTGCCATGGCAGTATAAAGAAAGCATGCAAATCGTAAAATACATTTGGGAAACATATCACGATGATGTTTATTTGAGTTTGATGAACCAATATACACCGATGTACAAAGCATTATCTCATCCTAAATTAAAACGCAAATTGACAACTTTTGAATATAACAAAGTCGTTGATTTTGCCAGCGATTTAGGTTTTACTAATTGCTATATCCAACAAGGAAAAACAGCCACTAAAGATTTTGTACCAAATTTTAATGGCGAAAATGTCTTATAAAAACAAAAACCAGAATAAGCATGATGTTTATTCTGGTTTTTTATTATTCAATTTTAACTGCGTGAAATATGCGGTCTTTTTTTAATATCCGCCATGATATGCAATAATTTTAAATTAACGAACAAAGCTATGAGCATAAATATTACTCCGCCAAAGCCTACATATGGCATATCTGCTACCATTACAATTAAACTACCACCAGCTGAACCAAGTGCTATACCGATATTAGCCGATATTGGATTTAAACTAGAAGCTAAAGTGAACGCTTCTGGTCGTTCTAATGAAGCAGTATTAAGGAAAAATATCTGTAAAGAAGCATTATGCAAATACATTGTAACGCCTAAAATCATTATATTGACAAGTCCAACAGAAGCAACATTAACCGTAAATGGTATCGCAAATAATGCTATGCCTTGTACGATGTAAACAATAGGCAATTTTCTTATGCCACCTATACCAGCTAATCTACCTGAACCTAAATTACTGATAATCGTACAAAAACCGAATAAGCTCAAAACAAGACTGATATACATATCTGGGATATGCAAATTATTTTGCAAAATAGGAGTTAAATACGTATACATCGTATATGTTCCAGCAAAACTACAAACGAGCACTACCATGCCTAATTGAATACGCTGACTTTTAAACAAAGCAAACTGATGTAATAAATTTGATTTTTTGCCTGCTTCTACATTCGGCAAACTGCGCCATAACAATACTAAAACTATAAAACTAAATACACTTAAAAAGATAAATGTACTGCGCCAATTTATCATCTGACTTAAAAAAGTACCAAATGGTACACCAAATACAGCAGCTACACTAAAACCTGAAAATATCCAGCTTATAACTTTTGGTCGATTGCGCACACTTACTAATTCATTTGGAAAAGTCATAGAAATTCCCAATACTGTACCTGAAACAATAGCAATTATAATACGAGATACCAATAACATAGTGTAATTTACAGCCAAACCGCACATTATATTGCTCAAGATAAAAATAGCCGTCAACCCTATTAAAAGATAATAACGATTATACTGGCTAAGACAAGCGGTAACAAGTGGCGTTCCAATAGCATACGCTATTGCAAAAAAAGAAATCAAATTACCTATCATTACTATAGAACAGTCAATTCCAGCGGCGATATCTGGCAGGATACCGATAATTACAAATTCGCTTGTTCCTAAAATAAAACTTAATAAAATGAGTGCAAATACTGGTAATGTAAATGATTTTTCTCCAGTCAAAATATCATGCTCCTTTATAATAATATAGTTAACTACGATATCAATAATATATCACAAGGATGTGTGCATGATATAGATATAATATTATCTAAAAAATAAGTTGATAGTATCTTTTACTTATACAAAAAAATAGCCAAATACTAAATTGTATCTGGCTAATCATTATTTTAAAGGAAGTATAGGGGAAATATATATTAAATTTATTGCATATGAGCTTGTACTAATGCTCTAAATTTATCTTTAGAGAAAAAGCCTGATTCGCGATGGATTATTTCACCATCTTTGACAAATAATAAAGTAGGTACAACCATTACTTCATATTCTTCAGCTAATTTTACATTTTCATCAATATCTATTTTCAAAATATCATATGGAATTTCTGGAGCAACTTTTTCTAAAACAGCACCTAACATTTTGCAAGGACCACACCATGTTGCAAAGAAATCCACGATAAAAGTACCTTTACCTTCTAAAAGTTTATTAAAAGCATTTGCATCTGCATGAATTAACATATCAAAAAACCTCCCAAAATTTATTTAAATCATTTCATATCATCTTTTGTTGACTTTATTATAGACTTTTTTATATATCGTTTCTGTGACTACATCACAAAACCTAAAAAATATTTAAATCATATCTAAATTGACAGATATCAATGTTAGTGATATTATGAAGGAGAACTTTATAGTTTAACGAATCAGGTGTCCATTTGGACTTAATAGGGAATTCAGTACACATACAAAATGTAAAGCTGAAACGGTCCCGCCACTGTATGAGGGAGACTGTTCAAAATCATGTCACTGGAAAATTTTTTCTGGGAAGGCTTGAACAGGACAATGAACTCGAGTCAGGAGAACTGCCTGATTAACAATCACCGTGAGCAATCGAAAGATTGCCGTACCTGCGAGCGATGGGAAGGGGATTAGACAAAAATCATTTTTGATTTTATAATGCGTCTATTCACCTCTTTTCAAAGCGAAAAGGGGTTTTGTTTTATCGTTTTTACTTTATATCTTCAGCAAATATAAAGTATTCATTGCTCATTTCCAAACTATTTTATTGTGTTTATTGTATTATGCGTCTGGCGTGCCTTAATCGGCACGCTTTTTTTATATCTTCATAAACTACTATTATCTAATCTTTCCAAATACAATCACTTATTATCCATTCTAGTTATCATACAATTTCTAATGCGTATAACAACAATAGTAAAATAAACACTATTTAGCATAAAAACTATCATAATGAATTTTATCAAGTTATTTCTCGTATTATAAGCAACTAATATTTATAAAAAATTTTTACAAAAATAATTTAAATTAATTATCAAAAAAATTGCAATAGTTATTTATATGATGTATAATATTATCAACAAATATTTATCATACAACTTTCGACATCAAAAATATAAATTTCATGGAGGAAATAGATATGCAAACAAAAGAAAATATCATCGCGAGTATACAAAACGGCTTGACAACACTCGGTATTGAATTCGGTTCCACTCGTATAAAAGCCGTACTCATCGATAAAAGCCATGAACCAATTGCTGTAGGCGCTTATGATTGGGAAAACAGTTTAATTGACGGTATCTGGACTTATAGCGAAGCTGAAATTTGGCAGGGCTTACAAGGCTGCTATAAAAACCTTGTAGAAGAAGTTCAGAAAAAATACGGCGTTACTCTAAAAAAACTTGCTGGTATCGGTTTTAGTGCTATGATGCACGGTTATCTTGCTTTTGATAAAGATGACAATTTGCTCGTTCCATTCCGCACTTGGCGCAACAATATCACAGGTCAAGCATCTCATGAACTCATTAAATTATTCAATTACAATGTTCCACAAAGATTTAGCATTGCTCATTTATATCAAGCAATCTTAAACAACGAAGAACACGTTAATAAAATCAAATTCTTCACAACTTTAGCTGGTTTTGTTCATTGGAAATTATCCGGTCAAAAAGTTCTCGGTATTGGTGATGCTTCCGGTATGTTCCCTATCGATATCGCTAAAAAAGATTACAATGAAAAAATGATGGCAGATTTTGATGCTCATATTGCAGATAAACATTTTGATTGGAAAATCAAAGACATTTTACCAAAAGTTCTCATTGCTGGTGAAAATGCAGGTTATTTAACTGAAGAAGGCGCTAAAATCTTAGACCCATCTAGCACTCTTGAAGCTGGTTGCCCAATGTGCCCACCAGAAGGCGATGCTGGCACAGGCATGGTAGCTACAAATACTGTTATGAAGAAAACTGGTAACGTTTCCGCTGGTACTTCTGTATTTGCTATGATTGTCTTAGAACACGATTTATCTAAAGTGTATGAACAGCTCGACATGGTAACAACTCCATCTGGCGATTTAGTAGCTATGGCTCATTCCAATAACTGCACAACTGACCTCAATAGCTGGATTAGCCTCTTCCATGAATGCTTAGCAAGCTTTGGCGTAGAAGTTGATGCTAACCATTTATTCTCTACATTGTATAACAAAGCACTTGAAGGCGATGCTGATTGTGGCGGACTTTTGGCTTATTGCTATCATTCTGGCGAACACATCACAGGCTTTACAGAAGGCAGACCTTTATTCGTTCGCAAACCAGACAGCAAATTCAATCTTGCTAACTTCATCCGCGTTCACTTATCCACTGCTCTCGGCGCTATGAAAACTGGTCTTGATATCCTCACAAAACAGGAAAATGTTAAAATCGAACAGATTTTAGGTCATGGCGGTTTATTCAAAACTAAAGGCGTAGGTCAAACTATCATGGCTGCTGCTATCGGCGCACCTGTAACTGTAATGGAAACAGCTGGCGAAGGTGGCGCTTGGGGTATTGCCCTCCTTGCAGATTATATGAACAATAAAGAAGATATGACACTTGATGAATATTTAAGCCAAAAAGTATTCAAAGATGCTGTATCTGAAACTATCGCACCAACAAAAGAAGACATTGACGGCTTTGAAGCTTTCATGGAAAGATATCGCAACGGTCTTGCTATTGAACGCAGTGCTGTAGAAAATTTAAAATAATTTAAGATTTAAGCTAAAAAATCCCTTTTAAGCATCATAAACTTAAAAGGGATTTTCTTATTTTATTTGCGATAATAAATTATATAAAGCACCAGTCATGCCAGCATCATTTTTTAATTTTGCAAATTCAATCTGCGTACTTTCATAGACATTTTTTGCTAATCGCATTTTCAAAGCTTCATTAATAATTGGTCTTAAATATTCGCCCTGTGCCATTATGCCACCGCCCAAAATCACCATTTGCGGATTTAACACAGCAGCGATATTTACAATGCCATCGGCTAAATGGTTCATTAAATCTTCTATTGCCTTTTGCGATACTTCATCGCCTGCTTTAGCCCATGCAAAGATTTTTTCACCGTTTAAATCTGTTTCATTCATTGATTTTACCTTTGCTACATCTTTTACAAGACGCGTTGTAGAAACTAATTCATGCATTGTGCCACCAGGAATTTTCATATAAGCAATCTCACCTGCACTATTGCTAACACCGTGGATTACTCTTCCCCCATAAACAGCACAACCGCCAATACTTGTGCCTATCGTCATACAAAAAAGAGAAGATTTCCCTTTGCCTGCACCTAGCCACATTTCACCAAGTGCCGCACAATTTACATCATTTTCTACACTGCATTTTATATTAAATTCATTTTCTACAATAGTTTTAAGTGGCGTATTGCTGTAATCTGGTATTGCTTCCGGCATGACATAGACCACAAGCCCAGATTTTGCATCAACAATGCCTGAAGTAGATATACCTACACCACCAATATTTTCAGCTTTGATATATTTTCGGATTATATTCTTAACTTTTTCTACAATACCCGGTCCGCCATACAATTTTGCTTCAGTTGGCATAGAATTTTTTTCAATGAAATTGCCATTTTCATCAGCCAAACCGTATTTTATAGCAGTACCACCGATATCTATACAAATATAATGTTCCTTATCCATAAATAAGCTCCATTAATCTTCCACTTTAATTTTAAAAATAGCTTTTTTCAAATGACAAGCTTCATCTGCTATGACACCTGTACGATGTGCATCTTCTGGATAACAGATTAGAAAATCGCCTGGATTTAATTTCACGCTTGCTTTATAATCTCCATCTAATGCCTGGAAATCATTATCCGCCTTGTATTCTCCAAGCTGCATATTATCGATAAAGTTCACATCTATAAATTCTTGTCCTTTAAGCATTACATGCACATCTATATATTTTTTATGTGCTTCCCAAAAACGGTCTTCACGCAATACTGTATCGTATTCATTCACATTGACAAAAAATTCATCACCATTTATCTTATATGAACCTTCTTCATAGCTCAATAAATCATGTTCTTGTACATACTTAAAGAATGCTTTTACTTTTTCTGGTAAGAACGCATATCTTTGCACTTGATTTAAATTGCCAAAAATCATCAAAATCAACTCCTTTTTTGTTTCATTATATCATAATATCATAAATAATATGGTATACTATAATTAGTCAAAAAATCAAAATCACATTGATTTTATATAAAATTTATGCTATAATATATTAACTCTCTCGGGGATGCAATGGTTTCGACGGGAGTAGTTGGTGCATGGTAAGCGAGCCGGGGGGTCATCAACCCGTTAGTAAGGTGAAACTTTTATTTAAATATAAAAGCTAACAAAGAATACGCTTTAGCAGCTTAATGCTAACCTCTTTTCGTTCTTTTCCCGCGTGAGCGAAAAAGAGGCCAACAGCGGGATACCTTATAATCAATTCTCGGAGATTTTAAGGGAATTTCATCGAGATATAAAAATTGTAGCCTGTCTATAGGCGACAGTTTTCGAATTTAATATATGGACTGCGCTCGGAGAAAGCTGTGTAGCAGTACTTTCGGACAGGAGTTCGATTCTCCTCATCTCCACCAAAAGCAATAAATGGTTAATCATGATTAACTTATATCGGATATAAAAAAGAGTAGGCAAATGAACTGCACCCCAAAAGTTGGACAAAAAAACAACTTTTGGTGGTGCAGTTTTTTTATGACTAAATACTCAAATGAATTTAAAGTTAAAGCAATTAAAATGGTTTTAAAAGGAGATTCTATTTATCATGTAGCTAAAATTCTAAACATGCCAAATACAGCTCCTCTTCGCAGATGGATATTTCATTATGAAAATGGTGGCATTTCACAACTTCTTCATAAAAATCGTAAATATACTCCTATCTTTAAGCAAAAAGTTATTGAATATAAATGGCTACATCATTTATCATTAAATCAAACAACAGCCAAATTTTCCATTCCTAATACTGGTACAATTTCTACATGGGAAAAATTGTATAGCTCTTATGGATTTTCTGGCTTAGTTTCTAAGAAACGAGGTAGACCATCTATGAAAAAATCTAAATCTAAAAACAAAGTTAACAAACCTAAAAAAGAACTTTCTTATGTTGAAAAATTAGAACAAAAAGTTTATCAATTAAGGATGGAAAATGACCTATTAAAAAAGTGGCATGCCTTAATGAAGCAATGGGAAAAGGAAGGAAGACACTAGTTCTAGTAATTGCTAAATTAAGGAAAAAATATACTCTAAAAGCCCTATTAAACTATACAAAATTAGCTAAAAGCACATATTATGATGCATTAAAAAAATTATCAAAAGAAGACAAATATAAAGGATTAAAAACATTAATTTATAATATCTGTAATAAAAATCATGGAAGATATGGATATAGAAGAGTAACTTTGCAGCTGCATAAACAAGGAATAAAAGTCAATCATAAAGTAGTTATGAGATTAATGAAAGAAGAAAATTTAACATGCAAAGTAAGAGCAAAGAAATATAAATCATATAGAGGGCAAGAAGGGAAAATAGCCAAAAATATATTAAATAGAAATTTCAAAGCAGAAAAACCAAACGAAAAATGGGCAACAGATGTAACAGAATTTGCATTATGCAATGAAAAAATATATTTATCACCAATAATAGATTTATATAACGGAGAAATAATAAGTTATAAAATATCGAAAAGACCAATACTAAAGCAAGTATTAGATATGGTAAAAGATGCAACAAGAAAGATAAAAGAAACAAAAGGAATAATTCTACATTCAGACCAAGGATGGCAGTATCAGAATAGAAGATATCAGGAGTTATTAAAAGAAAAAGGCATTATCCAAAGCATGAGCCGAAAAGGAAATTGCTCAGATAATGCCGTAATAGAAAATTTCTTTGGTTTGCTAAAAAGCGAATTATTCTATTTAAAAAAATTTAAATCCGTTGAAGATTTTATAAAAGAGTTAAAATCTTATATAAAATATTATAATACAAAACGGATAAAGATAAAACTAAAAGGACTTAGTCCCGTAGAATACAGAACTAAGTCTCAATTAATAGCTTAATTAATATGTCCAATATTTTGGGTGCATATCAAATAGCCTACTCTTTTATTCTTTATTCATTTTTAACTGTAACTAAAAATACGCCAATAAAAATCAACATACTGCCAATCCAAAAATTCCATGTTATCTGTTCGTCTAAAATAAGCCAACCTAAAAAAGTACCTACAACTGGCTGAAAGAAGAAGAACAATCCACTTGCACCGGCTTCCATTAAAAGCAAACCTTTATTCCATAATAAAAAAGCAATCGCTGTAGAAATCGCACCCATATATACAACACAGCCAATTATATCTGGTTGTAGTATTTTATCCCAAGGCAAACTGCTGACATTGGGCAAATTAACTGGTGTTAAACAGATGATAGCAGTGAGTACTGCATAAAAATTTATCTGTATTGGAGAATATCTGCTCGGTATCAATTTCAACATTACAGACATCAATGCCCAAGTAAGTGCTGCAATTGTAGAACATAGTGCACCTAATTGTTTACTCATGTCCATGCCATCTAAACCTGCGATTAAAAGTACACCTACTGTTGCTAAAATTATTGATAAAATTTTGCGTACTGTCATCTTTTCTTTTAATATCCATGTAGCAAAGATGAGCATGAAAGCTGGTGTCGCTGATGTTATCACAGACCCCATCTGTGCTGAAGAAAACATCGTCCCGTACTCTTGAGTTACTATCGAAATAGTATGCCCGATAACACCAATGCTAAGTAAAAGTAAAATATCTTTACGCGCTATTTTTAAATTTTCTCGCTGATAAATAATGACTCCTAAAAGAACAATAAAAGCTATTATGTATCGCATCCAAACAAGTGGAATAGGTGGTATATATTGTACAGCAATTTTTACAGATACAAACATTCCGCCCCAAATACTAGCTGCTAATGTCAAAAATATGCCACCTAACAGTCTTTTTGGCATAAAAAAATTCATCTTCCTTTCTATTATAATTAATCTAATTAGTGCAATACAAATACATAAAATTATTCATATTGCACTAAATCAATACGTATAAAAAATATTATCATCAAGCTAATGCTCAATCATTATATTTCTTTTTTAATTCTTTGTCTATCATCGGCCAAATATCTTTTGTTTCAAAGCCTTTACGCCACGAAGCCACGCCCGCTAATTTGTATTTATTTACCAATGCTACTTTTAATTGCAAAGATTTTTTATCCTCTTGCCAAACATGATACGTCTTGCCATTTTCTCTATACGAAAAATAATTCTGTCCAAGTGTTGGAAGCCATATGGTTTTTACATTTTTTTCTTTCTTTAAATTATTTGCCTGCATCATATTAAGCGTTGAAGCTGATACTTTTCCATCATCACTTTGTTCCCATAAACGCATATAAAGCGGTATACCTAGTATTATTTTTTCTGGTGGCACTTTCTCTAATAAATTTTTTACACCATTTTCTACCCAACCGATTGAAGCTACTGAACCTGCTGTTTTAGATAATCTACCGTGTTCATCATATGCCATTAAAACGAGATAATCCACCGTTTTTCCCAGCACTTCTCGGTCATAGCAACTTGACCAATTCGGTGTATTTGAAGCTACTGTTATATCCATGGAAACGAATATTCCTTCTTTATGAAGTGCACTTGTAGCTTCTTCTATAAAAGAAGATAAAGCCTCTCTATCTTTATCATAAATATTTTCAAAATCGAAATTATAGCCATCAATCGGGTATCGCTGTGCATAAAAAACAAGCTGTCTAATTATATATGCTCTCGCTTTTTTATCATTGAGCCATTTATGCGTCATTTCCGCATTGAAATCGTTCGTTATCAAAGGCCAAATCTTATAATTTTTCTTTTTTACATCACGCGCATATAAAAAATCGCCATTATCCTTTATATGTCCATCGGCTCTCTCTATCACAAACCATGAGGGGGATACGATATTCACCCCTGATAATTTTTTAATCTGTGATAAATCATTTTCATCATCTAGTACAGGTTGCCAAACAAGATTTATTTTTCTATTCGTATCTGAATTTTTACTAGCACAAAAACCAACTGAAAAATTTGCTAAACACATCATAAAGCAAATGCACATCAATAAAAATTTTTTTATCATAATCGCTTTCCTTCATATAATAATATTATGTATCTACAATTTATTTTAGGCACTTTCTAAAAAAAGAAAGTGCCTATTTTATCATTCATCATATATCTTTTTTCTTAATGCAAGACCAGTACATGTCGTAGCCAGTCCCCCTTGCGCCGTTTCCCTAATAGCTTCTGGCATCATTTTACCGATACGATACATAGCGTCGATGACTTCATCTACAGGAATTACAGATTTTATACCTGAAAGAGACATATCCGCCGCTAAAATTGCAACTGTTGCTGCAAAGCCATTGCGTTTAACACATGGAACTTCAACAAGTCCAGCTACGGGGTCACAAGCTAGTCCCAATAAATTTTTTATAGCAAGTGCTACCGCATTTCCAATCTGCTCAGCATCACCGCCAGCTAAATCAACAAGTGCACCAGCCGCCATTCCCGCCGCTGAACCACATTCAGCTTGACAGCCACCTTGCGCGCCGGCAATCACAGCATTATTTTCAATTACCATGCCAATACCTGTTGCAGTAAATAAACTTTGACAAATTCTTTCATCTGTATGTTTATAATACTTTTGTGCCGCAAGCAATACACCCGGTACTATACCGCATGAACCTGCTGTCGGACAAGCGGCGATTTTCCCCATTACTGCATTCGTTTCAGCTACTGCTACAGCATATGAAGCTGCATCTTTTACAAAATCACCACAATATCCATGTTCATACATAAATAATTTTTTGGCATCACCGCCAACCATTCCACTGACAGATTTTTTCGTATTATTGACGCCATTAAAAGCAGACTCTTTCATTACTTGCCAAATTTCACTCATACTTTTATTGACTTCTTCAATGGATTTTTGACTGTGTTGTGCTTCATATTCAACAATTATTTCAGCAATAGATTTTTGCTCTGTTTTTACTAAATCAACTAAATCCTTCATACAGGAAAAATTTATCATTTCTTCAACTCCAATTAAATAGCATCAATTCGTAAAACTTTTTCTACATCAGGAAGGGTAGAACAAACACCAATCGCTTCATCAGGAACAGCATTATCCACTTCAATATTCATAAGTGCTTGTGCACCACGTTCTTTGCGCGATACTTTCATATAAGCAATATTAATATTATACAATGCTAAAGCCGCTGTTACGCCATTTATTACACCTGGTCTATCTTTGTGTACTACAATGAGTGATGGATATTTTCCACTTAAATTTACCTCAAAATCATTTATATATGAAATAACAATATTTCCCCCGCCAATAGAAGCGCCTTGCACGCTGACAACATGACCAGATATTCCCGTTAATTTTATAATAGCTGTATTAGGATGCACATCATCTAAATTAACTTTTTCAAAACTGTATTTTATATTATTTTCTGTCGCAATCTGTAACGCATCTCTAATTCTTTCATCATCTGGTTTAAAACCCATAATACCCGCAATTAAAGCTCTATCTGTACCATGGCCCTTATACGTTTGAGCAAAAGAGCCATGCAATTTTATTTCTACAGATTTTACAGGTTCTACTAAAATTTCTTTTGCCATAAGCCCTAGTCTTACAGCTCCTGCTGTATGTGAACTAGAGGGTCCTATCATAATCGGTCCAATAATGTCAAATGCACTGCGCATAAAATAAAATCCTCTCTACACTTATTTTAAAATTTAAAATCCTTATTTTCATCACCTAGTGGCTTATCTTTATTCGGTTCTTTCTTAAATATATCTACCATTGATTTTGCATCATCTTTTGCTTTTTGAAAAATATCCTTATATTTATCTGTAAAATCATCTAAATCTGGCATACCATCTTTTATCCAAGCATTTGCTGCTTTACCTACTGCATACGTTACACCCATGCCAATTGGAATTTGAAGTGGTGGAAATGGTATGAGCGTTGCTAAACTTTGGCCTACAAATGTGCCACCTAAAGCACTTATGAATGCACAACTCGCTGCTTCATCAAAATTTTTACCATATAAATTAGCAATACGCTTAATTAAATAAACTTCATTTGCAGCTAAAGCAATCTGTCCCACTACTGGAGCAACTACAATTACACCCGCACGACCTGCTGCCCAACGGCATAAGGACTCAACTTCTCTATCTATTTCTTCCTCATTCATAATCCATTTTTCTTCTGACATAATTATCCCTCCTTAAAAGTATTCACTACTATTATATTAGCTTTATTTCCTGATTTTTCCTTTAAAAAATTTTATCAATAATTTACTAAAAAATATTTTATAAAAATCTTATCATATCTAATAAATAAAATAAATTAATTGATATTATGACAAAACATCAAGTTTTAATCATGAAAATACTATTTCTATTATTAAAATGCAAAGACCTTAGGAAATTAATCCCAAGGTCTTAATAAAATTTTATTCATTATAATTCTAGTGGCAATACATAGCAAAAAATTGTTATAAAATGTGCCACACTGCCCAAGATTACGAATACATGCCAGATAACGTGATTGTACGGTATTTTGCGCACTAAATAAAATATAGCGCCAATACTATAAAATACACCGCCGATTACAAGCCACCAAATAGCTTCCACCGATAATGTATCAAGCAGTGGTTTTACAATTGTCACTGCAAGCCAGCCCATCACCAGATAACAAATCGTACCTATAACACGAAAACGATTGTAGAAGAATATCTGAAAGACAACGCCAGCAATCGCAAGTCCCCATACTATGCCAAACACAGCCCAGCCCAAAGTGCCATAAAGTGCAATCAAGGCAAAAGGTGTATAGTTTCCAGCAATCAATAAGTAAATTGCAGAATGGTCAATACATTTAAATACCGATTGCACCTTTTGACTGCAAAAACTAAAACTATGATACAGTGTCGACGCAAGATAGAGTAAAATCATCGAAACGCCGTAGACAATTATACTTGTCATATGCAATGCGCCTTTATCATAGCCATAAAAAAGCATAGCTATAAGCCCTATTACGGCTAAGATTGTACCTATTCCATGTGTAACAGCATTGAGTATTTCTTCTATCTTCTTTGTAGGTTTATAAACATAAGTTTCGTTCATAAATCTCAATCCTTTCTATTTTGAACTCAATTTTTCACATACATTATATCACAATTAAAACTCATTAATAACTATTATTTTTATATTAAATTAATAGGTTTTTATCTAAAAAAAGAAGGAATACACGCTTTTTGCCTATATTCCTTCTTCATATCGTACGATATTTTTTATTTTAATTCATTCTTAGCTATATAGATAACCCATTCAGCAATATTTGTTGTATGGTCTGCGATGCGTTCTATATATTTTGCAATCAATAGATAATCAATATACTGTTCTGCATTATCAGGATTTTCTTTTATCAATTCTATCGTATCTTTACGATAACGTGAGAAGTATTTATCTACTACTTCATCTCTTTCTATGATTTTTTTAGCTAAATCAGCATTATTTTCACTAAAGCAAGCTAAACAATCTTTGAGCATATCACGTGTTGCTTCAATCATAGAAGCAAAATAATCTGGGATTTCAACATCTTCAAGTTCTGATAAAACAGCTGTATATTTAGAAATATCACTACAGTGGTCGGCGATGCGTTCAATGTCTATAATCATTTCCATGATGGAAGCAATTTCACGCCAATCTGTTGCAACTGGAGCTTGAGTTAATACCAAAGTCAAACATTTTTGCATGATATTGTGTTCTTTTTCATTGAAGATTTTATCATCTTTTCTGATTGACTTTGCTAAAGCTACATCTTTATCATCTAAATTTTTAATAACCTTATTGAATGTTTCTTCAAGCTGTGCACCTACAACTCGCACATCATTTACAAGACTATTAAGTTCATTTGTGTAATTGACTCTTATTGCCATTTATAAAATACCTCCACTATATCAGCCAAATCGACCTGTAATATATTCTTCTGTTTTTGGATTTTTAGGATTAGCAAATAATTCTTTTGTATCGCCAAATTCAATTAAATCCCCGAGCAAGAAAAATGCTGTTTTATCTGAAATACGGCTGGCTTGCTGCATATTGTGTGTTACGATTACAATTGTATAATCTTTTTTTAATTCCAATGCTAAATCTTCAATTTTTCCTGTAGAAATAGGGTCAAGTGCTGATGTCGGTTCGTCCATTAAGATTACATCTGGCTGTACTGCAAGAGTTCTAGCGATACATAAACGTTGCTGTTGACCACCAGAAAGACCAAGAGCAGATTTATTTAAGCGGTCTTTGAGTTCGTCCCAAATAGCTGCTTGGCGCAAACTGCGTTCTACAATTTCATCAAGTTTACTTTTCTTGCTTATGCCATGAATTCTTGGACCATAAGCTACATTATCATAAATGCTTTTTGGAAATGGATTTGGCTGTTGGAATACCATACCTACACGGCGACGCAAAGTAATAGGGTCAAGTTCATTGTATATATCCTGCCCATCAAGTTTAATAGTGCCTTCAACTTTACAACCTTCAACGAGGTCATTCATGCGATTTAAAGTTTTTAAGAAAGTAGATTTACCACAACCGGAAGGGCCGATTAAAGCTGTAATCTCATTCTTTTTAATCTGTATATTAATATCTTTTAAAGCTTTGAAACTGCCATAATACAAATCCAAGCTTTCTACATCAAATTTAAAATCAGTCATTTATTTTTTTCCTCCTGCTTTTTTATCCAGATAACTACTCAAATAACGAGCACCTAAACTAAAAGCAAATACCATAACCATCAAAATAGCTGAAGATAAATTAGCAATATCTGCTGCATTAGGAGCTAACGCTTCTGTACGCGATGCCCAAATATTAAGTGCTAAAGTTTCACCCGGTCTAAATGGATTGAGTGGGCATGTCGGTGAAAAAATATTCCAGTTTGTCCAAACGATATCTGTACTCATACCAGCTGTGTACAAAAGTGCTGCCGCTTCACCGAAGCCACGACCAGCAGCTAAGATAACGCCTGTCATTATGCGTGGCATACAAGCTGGAAGCATTACATGGTAAATTGTCTGCCAAAGTGTTGCTCCCATGCCCAAGCTACCACTTTTATATCCTGGTGGCAAAGATTTTAAAGCATCTTCTGTTACAGTCGTGATGAGAGGTAAACTCAAGATAGAAACTGCAAGAGCACCAGCAAATAAATTCCATTGAGAATGAGTCATTACGATAAATACGAGATAACCAAACAAACCAACTACGATAGATGGAAGAGAAGACAATGTTTCAATACACATGCGGATTGATTTAGTAACTTTACCTGGTTTAGCATATTCTGCCATATATGTACCAGCTGCAACGCCAAGTGGAACGCTTATCAATAAAGATAAAAATACTAAATATATTGTGTTGAAGAACAGATTACCTATACCATTACGCGAGAAAGAAAACATATCTGGCGTAAAATTACCAAAACCCTGTATCAATACGTATAAAGTAAATGCCAATAATAATAGGAGGAAGAAACCAGCAACAACATAAAATACGCCGGTCATAAATTTATCCATCATCTTGGCTCTTTGTACTGTTGTCATTATTTTTTACCTCCTTGAGCTTCAGCCGATTTAGCTGAAATATAATGGATAACGAAGATAAATAACAAAGAAACTATAAATAGGAGCAGTGCCATGGACCATAACGCTAAATTATATTCGCTACCTTCCATCGCACCTCCCATATCAGAGGCAATTGCTGCGGTAAGGTTACTTGTTGGGGATAAAATAGATTCAGGAAAGGCTTTCATTTTACCAATAACCATTGCAACTGCGAGTGCTTCACCAAAAGCACGTGCAAGACCGAGTACAATTGCAGTCATAATACCAGAAATAGCGGCTGGAACAACTACTTTACTGATTGTCTGCCAGCGAGTAGCACCAAGCCCATAAGAAGCTTGACGAGAAGAATTAGAAATACTTCTAAGTGCATCAGCAGATAAACTTGTTATTGTTGGATAAATCATTACGGCAAGTACGATACCTGCTGCTAGTACAGAAAAACCAAATTGTAAATCAAATAAATCTTTGATAAATGGAACTAAGATTGTAAGACCAATCCAGCCGTATACAACTGAAGGAATACCTACAAAAATTTCAACAGCTGGCTGTAAAATTTTTCGACCAAGTCCCGGTGATATTTCGACCATGAAAATTGCACTTGCCAAAGAAAATGGCGTTGCTATAACGAGTGCTAAAGCACAAGTTACAATTGAACCGAAAATAAATACAGCTGCACCGACGCTACCACCACCAGTAGCATTATCAGCTGGTTTCCATTCAGATGAAAATAAGAATTCACCAATACTGTGGTCATATATCGTAAATGTTCCTAACCCTTTATAGCACAAGAATGCGCCAATAGCGATAGTTATGATAATCATCAGCAAGCCACATGCTGTTATGATACAGCGCCAAATATTATTTTGGCGGTATGCTGCTGTATTTGTCGCTTCCATGAAAACACCCTTTCGTCAAATTCACGAATAAAAAAAAGGCGAAAACGAAATCGCCTTTTTTCATTTTTTAAAGATTATCTTTGAACCTGCATTTTGCTAGTTACACCATAACCCTGAGCTTCGATAGCTTTACCGTATTCGTCAGACATGATGAAATCGAGGAAAGCTTTTACAGCACCAGTTGGTTCACCTTTAGTATACATATGTTCATAACCCCAGATTGGATAAGTACCATTGTAAGTATTTTCCAAAGTAGGTTCAACACCATCAACAGCAACAGTAGCAACATCTTTGTTGTTTACGAGATAGGATAATGCTACATAACCGATTGCACCTTTATTGTCTTTAATGCTCTGTAAAAGAGTACCAGAGTCATCAGTTTCTAAGGATTTATTAGAAGCTTCTTCAGCACCGCCTAAAGCGAATTCTTTGAATAATGCACGAGTACCAGAAGTAGAAGGACGAGTTACGAGAACGATTGGTTCATCTGGACCGCCAACTTCTTTCCAGTTAGTAACTTTAGCAGTGAAGATATCTGTTAATTGTTGTTTTGTTAAAGATTTTACTTGAGCTGCAATATCTTTGTTGATTACTGGAGCCATAGTTACAACGCATACTTTATGGTCAACTAAGCCATCAGCTACAGCTTTATCAAGTTTAGTATCAGCAGCTACATCAGAGTTACCGATATCAACGGAACCATCAGCAACTTGTTTAAGTCCTGTACCAGAACCGCCACCATTTAATGTAATAGAAACTTCTGGATGAAGTTCTTTGAATTTGTCAGCTGCATCTTTTGCAAGTGGTAATAATGCAGAAGAACCAGAACCTGTTACACTACCGCTAATAGAAGCGCTATCACCACCAGATTTGTCTGATGCACTATCGCTACCACAACCTAAAATACTTAAAGACATCATTGCTACGACGCCAAGAGACGCCAACTTTTTCCAATTCATTTTAAATCCTCCCCAGATTTAATTTAAGTTCTTGTTTAATTTCTGTGTTTAAGTATAGCGAAGCAATGTAAAGTTACAATGACAGTTATGTAAAATTTAAAATAAAAAATCACGCTCAAATTTACATTTATATTTATATGTAAAGGAATTGTAAAAATTGTTATCTAATGTAAATAAATTAAATCTACATTAAAATTTAACATGCAATAAAGTATTCGCTTGACAATTGACTTTTTGACTAATATACTAAACTTGGAATATATTTTTTTGTTTTTTATCTAAAGGAGTATTTTATGCATTGCCCTAAATGTAACCATGAATTGGATAATAATGGTAACTGCCCATATTGCCAAAGTATGCAGAATGTACAAACAATGTCCAGCAGTGAAGCTAATAATTACAGCGGTGTAACAATCGAAGAAGAAAATAATTTTCGCAAAGAAAATTCTTATCAAAATAGACAAAATCAAACTAATACAAATTATCGCCAATCGTATCGACCAAACGGTATGAAAGTTCGCTATATCCGCTTAGGCGGTAATTCTACTTCTAGTTGGCTTACAAAAGGACTAATAGCTATTGGCGGTCTTGCCATTTTAGGCTTTTTCTTCTTTGTAGCTTTGCCTGTAATCTTAACCGTTTTAGGTGCAGGTATCGTGGCTTGGCTTATCTTTCGTTTCTTTAAACGTTATTAATAATTTATAATATAAATGGAGTTGATTATACATGGCTAAAGATAGTTCATTCGATATCGTATCTCAAGTAAATATGCAAGAAATGAGTAATGCTGTCAATCAAACAGAAAAAGAAATTTCTCAGCGTTATGACTTTCGTGGTAGCACAGCTAGCATTGAACTTGAAGAAAAATCTATCAAAATCGCAGCTGAAGACGATTATAAATTAAATGCTATCGTCGATATCTTGCGTGCTCGCATGGCAAAAAGAGGTATCCCTCTTCGCTGCTTAGAACCTGGCAAAATAGAAGATGCTGCTAAAGGCACCGTTAGACAAAGTATCAATATCGTTCAAGGCATTTCCAAAGAAAAAGCTAAAGCGATTATCGCTGCTATAAAAGCAACAAAACTCAAAGTAAATACGCAAATGCAAGGTGACCAAGTAAGAGTTTCTGGCGCTAAAAAAGATGATTTGCAAGCCGTTATCCAGACATTAAAAGCTGGCGACTTTGGCATCGATTTACAATTCATTAATATGAGATAAAAGAAACGCTTATATTACTACAAATAATTAGTAATATAAGCGTTTTATTTTTATAAAAATTTCTCCATTACATAGTTTTTAAATAAAATATTTTGTTTTTCAACATATTGCTCTTTATTTACGATATAACCTCTATCTAGAAAAAATTTTTTAGCAGTTATAGATACATGACTATATAAAGATATTTGACCTTGTTTTTTAGCATGATTTTCTATTTTATCCATTAATCTAGTTGCTATTTTTTGTCGCTGATAATCTTTTGCTACATATAATCTATCTACATAATTTTTATCTAAATCGACAAAGCCCACTATCTTTTCTTTATCTATAGCCACCAATGTGTAATGGCTTAATAAACTCAAATGCCAACTTTTTTCATCAATTTTTTCAGGTGCCCATATTTTTACCTGCTCTTGTGTATAATCTTTACTGTTTACACTATGCACAGTTTCTCTAAATAAAAAAATAATACTTTTTAAATCACTCTTTTGATAATTTCTTATATACATAATCGCCTCGAAATCATTGCCAATTATCATAATCTTTATCTAAGAAAATTCTCTTTCGCTCTTGATTATAATATGGATTTATAATACTTCGCGTTTCCTGAAATTCTGGTGTTTTTATCCCTGTAATATCTAAAATAGTATGAATTAAATCATCTGTCATATATTTTTTATCTACAGAAGCTCTAATCTGTGCATCTACTAGAGGATATTTCTGCTTAAATTTCTCTGTAGTATAAATAACAAATGGTATTTCTAGCATAGATTTAGTAGGATTATCATCACTATGACCATTGAAGTTTTTCAAATCATATACTTCTTCACCGTGGTCTGGCATATAGATAACTATAGCGTCTTTATCTTTAAAAGCTTCCATAATTTGGGTTACAATCATATCATTATATAAAATAGCATTATCATACTGTGCTCTTTTCGTTTTTGCTTCCTGTGTTTTTATTATTCCTATTCCTTTTGTTTCATCTACATCAGAAAACTTCGTAAAATCCGGTGTATATCTATTTTCATATTCGCCATGACAACCCATTAAATGCAATACATAAAAATTTTTATCACTATCATTATTCATAGCTTCATATAATAAAGGCAGTAATTCACCATCAGCACGATAAGATTTCTCATATGATTGTCTAATTCCTGTAAATTTTTTATAATCACAACGATTAGCATAAGCCAGTGCCACATTTGCCCATTGACCAGAAGTTTCTTGATTAGAAAGCCAATACGTTTTATAACCTGCTTTTTTCATGATATCGAATAAATTATTACATTCATACCATTTATTCGTAGCTTCATAATTATGAAAAGTAAATACTTCGCGAAGTGAACCAATAGTATAAG
Source organism: Megamonas hypermegale (assembly GCF_900187035.1). Taxonomy (NCBI): domain Bacteria; kingdom Bacillati; phylum Bacillota; class Negativicutes; order Selenomonadales; family Selenomonadaceae; genus Megamonas; species Megamonas hypermegale. The sequence goes on along the minus strand of NZ_LT906446.1, from coordinate 95,953 downwards.
CATGTGAACTGATTACATCTTTAAAAACATAAAGTTCATTATTTTGAGCCATCTTATCCATCTTTGGAGTAGTTTCTAATGGATAGCCATATAAACTCATATGACCTTTTGACGTTGATTCACCTAAAATAAATACAATATTTGGTATATCTCTTCCTTTGTCTAGTATCTGCACATTATTTTGCATATTTGTATAAATTTCACGAAAAGCTATCGCATCTTCCACAGCTTGCTCTACAGGTGCTATAAGCCTTGTAAAAGTCAAACATTCTGTGAGATTTTTCCCAGGTATGATTGCATAAAATAAACTATATAAACAAAAATAAGGTAAAAACAATATAACTAATTTATTATTTAATTTTACTTTTTTACTTATATAATTTAATACATATATACATAAAGCTAAAGCAATTATAAAAATCAAATAACTCCAAGAAAAATACATAGTAATAAATTCTATCGTTTCATGAAGATTTGTACCAATGATTACACTTATTATCCCTGCTGTAGTGAAAGTATAATATTTGCTAATTATAAATAATTCCATCAAAGATAAAATCATACTTATACTTAAAATAAAATACTTCAAGTATTTTTTTAACCTACCATGTAAAGAATTTATAATTAATCCCATGAAAATAATCACGCTAAAAGGTTTAAATAAGCCACCTATTGCGTTTTCATATTGATTATACAAACAAAATAAATATAAATATGGCATAAAATTAAATATCATCATTAAACTAATAAAGAAAAATTCTTGCTCTATTACCTTAAATATTTTTTGCCAACATAAATTTATTACTTTCGCAGGGCTTGATATTATATCTTTAAAACCATTATATATTTTTTTCAAACTTAATTTAAATCTATCTATTAAAATCAATTACACGTCCTCTTAAAAAAATCCTTAGTATACTGTTTTATTATACTAAGGATTTCACATTTTACTATATGTTTTTTTACTTTCTCTTAATTATTTGTTATTTTTAGGAAAATCTACTACTTTTTACGATGATACAAGATATATGCTCTATTTTAATATAATCAATTATCATTTTACTTCTTTTGCCGTTAAAAATATCATGATTTCTGAATCTGTTTTAGAATTTTGAATATGTTTAAATAAATTTCCCAGTATCGGTATATCCCCAAGAAATGGAACTTTACTCATCTGTTTTGCTTCATCTTTGCCGATTAAGCCACCGATTACCATTGTCTCGCCATCTTTTAACCGCACGGTAGTATCAGCTGAACGCTTCTGAAAACGATATGCCTTCATATCTTCTACATATAAAGGCGAGCTCACTTCTGTATGCACTTTTACTGTTATGATGCCATCTTCATTGACGCGCGGTGTACATTTTAAAATTATGCCAGCTTCGCGGTATTCAATAGATGTAGTCGTTGTAGCGTTTGTCGTGGCAACAGTTGGCACAGGCACTTCACTGCCAATATTTATCACCGCTTCATTGCCCTGTATAGTGGTGATATTCGGTCGTGCTAAAATATTGGCTTTTCCTTCACTTATTAAAGCACTTAGTTTTGCTTCATAATAAAATTCATATGGATAACCATCTACTCCTTTGCCAAAACGAATTACACCTGGCACTATATCTGAACCATTCCAACTGCGCTGCACTTCATCAACAGGCAAATAATCCGTCGTTTGACTATAACTTCCATCATCATTTTGCGTTGTATGCGTTATCGTTTCATACGTTATATCATGCGATGGAGATTGCGGCAGCTTTGACCATTCCCATGTTATGCCCAAATCCTTAGCTGCATCTTTTTGTACAGCAGTAACCTTTGCTTCCAATGAAACTTGTCGCGGTGCTTTATCATTTTGCTGTATAAAGTTTAAAATTTTATTGTATTCTTCATTTGTAGCATAAAATATTAAGGTATTTTCATTTCTATCTATGACTACATTATTATATTCTTCTTTATTTTCATTATTTACTTTTGTAGCCTGTCCCTTATTAATCAATAGATTTACCATTTTAGCTGCTTTATCTAATTCTAAATAATTTATCTTTATACTTTGCAAAGTCTTTTGTTTATTATCCTTACTTATATAAATAACGCCATCATTCATATCATATGTATAATTGTTGCTCTGTGCAATTATGCGTATCATTTCCTGTGGTGATAAATCTGAAAGTTTAACTGCTACATCACCTTTTACTGTATCATCTAAAACTAAGTTTAAATTACCGCTTGAAGCAATCGCTGTTAAAACCTGCCTGATATCTGCACCCGTTACATCTATAGAATTTGCATTTGCTATACTGCCTATATTCAAGACAGCCCATAAAATCATTACATATATAAATCTCACTTTTACCTCGATTTCTTCACTAAAAACTATTAAGCGGGCAGTTTATAGACATTCCCTCTGTTGTCTGCAATACTATGCTATTTTTATTTATTTCAGTAACTACCATATCATTTACTTTATCGCCTGTTTTTACTCTCATATCTTTCCCATCTATTTTCAATAGTGCTGTTTTTTGCTGATTGATATCAAAAATAGCTTCTAACTCATATTTATTTTTTACTGATTTTGTCTTTTTCTCTTCTTTCTTTGAATTTACTGACTTTTTTTCTTGCGTATTCACTACCTTATTTGAAACTTGATTTTTTATATTTGGCTTTTCTTCTTCTTTCACAACTAGTACTGTATCTTTTTCTTTTTCGTGTTCGAAGCTAAATGGATTTTTTAGCTCTGTAAAATCATTGTTTACCGTATATAATACTTTACTTTCTTGAACGGTATCTTGCGTATTTATACTTGCTTCATCTAATACTTTTACTTCACCAGTATCTTTTAAAAATAGTAAATATACCATAACAAAAAAGAATACACTTAAAATAATATATGAGGATAATCTTTTTTTACCTATTGTATTGTATATTAATTTCAACTTTTCTTTAAATTTAACTATAATAAAAACCTCCATAAATGGAAAAAGAGGATACTTTTCGTATCCTCTTTAACTATATACAATTTTAATTATTTAGCTTGTTTGCTAGCTTTTAATTCTTGTAATTTAGGTCCCATGATGCGTTTGTAAGCTTCAACACCTGGCTGGTCAAAAGCATCTACATCGGCAAATTCGCCTTCATATGCAACGGACATTGCGAGCATATAAAGAAGTTGACCTAAATAATAAGCATTCATTTTTGGTAAGCTGAATAATGCATTAAAGCGTTTGTTAGAAGCAAGAGCATCAGCATTAGACTGACGAGCAACTTCAAGTGCATCACCCATAGTTACACCAGAGATATCAGCAAGTTTTTTAGCTTCTGGGAATACGTTAGGAATTACTAAATCATTATCCCAGTTTTCAATGCGGATAAACTGAACAACTTTATCCAATCTACCTTCTTGATGTTGCTGAGTCTGAGAGTGCATATCGCGAGTACCGAGTGCTACGACTGGAGTACGTCCATAGCAAACTTCTTTGCCTTCTTTATTGAACTGTTTTCCTAAAGATTCAGCTAAAAGTTGGATGTACCACATAGATAAGGATTCATAATAATCACCATACGGCATCATAACTTCGATATTGCGACCATATTTTTCGGAAGCAATGTATTTGAGTGCTGCATTGAGCATTGCTGGATTTTCCCAAACATTTTCATTTTTGCAAGCTTCATCCATATCTCTTGCACCATGGAGGAATTCATCAATATCGAAACCAATGCAAGCTGCTGTAGAAAGACCAACATCAGTGAATACAGTGAAACGTCCGCCTACTCCGTCTGGTACAGAAAATTGTGGCCAATTGTGGTCCATAGCCATCTGTTTTAATAATGTAGGTTTTTCTGTATTAGGGTCTGTTACTGCAACGATTTCAACTTCGATATCAGGATTTTTCTTCAAAGCATCATAGATTACCATGAAGTTAGACATAGTATCGAGTGTTCCACCAGATTTAGAAATTACAATAAGCATTACTTTGTAAGTGCGTTTGTAATGGGATTTTGTAATAGCTGCACTGGAGTTAATATTATCAATTAAATCTTTCGTACGGCGAGGGTCAATGTTATTACCGCTGAAATAGAATTTTGGATAGCCGTCTCTTTCTTCAACGGATTTACTATTCCAGAATTCACCACACTGAACATCAAATAATACTTTGTTACCGAGGTAAGAACCACCGATACCTAAAGAAACAACAACATCAATGCGATTTCTTACGGATTCGCGAAGTTCTTGTAAACGTTTCATAGATTCAGGAGAATTAAGAGTACCTTCTTGAATGTATGGGCATTGGCTGAACCATACTTTTTCAGGCTGTCCGTCTTTGGATAAATGGCCTTTAATATAGCCTGTTTCACGCATTACATTCATAGCTTTATGCGCTTCTTTTAATTTATCGCTAAATGCTTCAATATCTGCTTTAGTAACTTTACCTTCACCAAATAAATTATCATAATCAAAAGTAAAGCCAGATTTTAATTTTAGACTCATTTCTTGAGTTCCCCCTTAAATTATACAGTCAAATGAAACTATCCAAAAATCATAAAATAATATTTGGACAGTTTCATTATATCATACTTAACGTTAAAATACGAAAAACTACAATTAAGCACGAATAACAGCTAATAACTCTTCTGTTTTTTCTTTGAGTAATGCTTTATCGCCACGAGTTTCTACATTTAAACGAATAACTGGTTCTGTATTGGAAATACGTAAATTAAATCTCCAATCAGCATAATCTACACTCAAACCGTCAACTTTTGTAACTTCACCAGTAGGGCCATATTTAGCTTCAATAGTAGCCATAACACCTTTAGGGTCAGCAACTGTGCTATTGATTTCACCACTGATTGGATAACGTTCCATACGTTCTTTAATAAGAGCAGACATTGCACTACCGGATTGAGATAATAATTCTGCAACTAAGAGCCATGTAATCATACCGCTATCGCAGAAAGAAAATTCTTTGAAATAGTTATGTGCGGACATTTCGCCACCATAAACAGCATCTTCTTTACGCATACGGTCTTTAATGAACGCATGACCACTCTTGCACATGATAGGAGTTCCGCCAGCTTCTTCTACAATTTCAATTGTATTCCAGATGAGGCGAGGGTCATAAATAATTTTAGCTCCAGGATTTTTGTTGAGGAATGCTTTTGCTAAGAAGCCTACAATATAGTAACCTTCAATCATATCTCCATTTTCATCGAAAATAAAGCAACGGTCAAAGTCACCATCAAAAGCTACACCAAGATCAGCTTTTTCTTCACGTACAACTTTTGCAGTTGCTTCACGATTTTCTTGTAAAATAGGATTTGGTACACCGTTAGGGAAAGAACCATCTGGTGTATTATGAACTTTAATGAAGTTGAATGGCAAGCGTTTTTCAAGTTCATCGATAATTGGGCCAGCTGCACCATTACCAGAGTTTACTACAACTTTAAGTGGTTTTAATTCGCTGAGGTCAACATATGTTAAAAGATGGTCGATATAATCTTTCATGATGTCAACTTCAACTACTTTTGCTGGAGTTTCAGCTTTAGTGCCTAAATCGCCAGCCATAACTTTTGCTTCAATATCTTTAAGACCTGTATCTCCACTTATTGGACGAGCTTCTTTGCGAACTAATTTTAAGCCATTGTATTCTTTTGGATTGTGGCTAGCTGTAATCATGATACCGCCATCTAATCCAAGATGTGCTGTAGCGAAATAAATCATTTCTGTACCGCACTGTCCAATATCAATTACTTCGCAACCCATTTCTGTAAGACCGAGTTCCAAAGCTCTTTGAATAGCTGGACCAGAAAGTCTGATATCATGGCCAACTGCTACTCTTTTTGCATTGAACAAAGTAGGGAATACACGTCCAATTCTATACGCTAATTCTTCATTAACTTCTTCCGGTACTTTACCACGAATGTCATAAGCTTTAAATGCTGTTGATTTTAATTCCATATTCTCCACCTCTACGAAAAATAAAATAATATTATATACTATAATTCGCTATTGATATTTCTTTTTCCTTTGTCCAAAATACAGAAAAATTATAAAATTTTTCTATAATATAGAAATCAAATTTCTATATTTTAGCTATATTTTGCAAGGCAACTTTTTTCAATAACGATTTACGTGTTATATAAAAAGTTATCATGAGAGGTACACATGAACCTATCCAAGCCATCGGATTAGCCCAGCAAGCTCCAATATAGCCAAACTGTCCAACTAAGAACAATCCAGCCATTGCTCTCATAATAAGTTCCATAATTCCAGCAAATGTCGGTATAAGACTTTGACCTAAACCTTGAAGAGTAAAACGATAAATAAACAACAAAGATAAAATTAAGTAACATGAACCATTTACAATTAAGTAAATATGACCATAATCCACAACTTGTTGTTGTCCTTCGCCTACGAAAATTTCTATCATTTCAGGTCCCATAAGAATATTAAATATACCGATAAAAATACTGAAACCACCTGACATTAATATACATTTATTAACGCCACTTTTTATTCTATCGAATTTTCCAGCTCCATAATTTTGTGCAGTATAAGCAGCCATTGCCATACCAAATGACATTAAAGGCATCATGGCAATCATATCTATTTTTTGTGCAGCTGCATAAGCTGCTACTGCTATTTCACCTAAATTATTGAGTGGCACTTGTAAAATAATTGCGCCAATAGCTATTATAGATGATTGAAACCCCATTGGCAAACCCACACGCAAATGTTGCCAAGCAACTTGGCGAGAAATCTTCAAATCCGACCATTTAAAATGTAATTCAGGAATTTTCTTTTTAATGTATATGACACAACCACTGCCATTTATAAATTGTGCCAATACCGTTGCAAAACCAGCACCAGCAATACCCCAATTAAATACGCCAATAAATGTAATTTCTAAAATAATATTTAAAACACAGCCCAAAATTAAAAAATAAAGAGGTGTTTTACTATCACCTAAAGCACGAATTAAATTTGAAGAAGTATTAAATAGCATTGTAGCAAATATCCCTAAAAATATTATGCTTAAAAATACAGTTGCCATGTCTAAAACTTCAGCTGGAGTCTGCAAAAACATTAACATCGGTCTAGCTATAAATAGTCCAATAATTGTAGCAATAATCGCAATGGTTAAACTTAAAACGGTACAAGCCGCTGCGCTCTTGCGCATACCTTCTATATCTTTTGCACCAAATCTCTGACCTGTACAAATGGTTAAACCACCAGTAAAACCAATTACAAATCCTATCATTAAAAACATCAAACAACCGCTACAACCAATGGCCGCCAATGCACGCACACCTAAAAAACGACCTACAATTAATGTATCACTAAGCAAATACAGCTGTTGGAAAATATTTCCTACAATCAGCGGTAATGTAAACATTAAAATTAATTTTGCCGGACTTCCTGTAGTCAAATCTTTTACCATAGAAATCACCTCATTTGCCTATATAAATTTATCTCTAAGTAAATTTTAAATCACAATAAATTTATTGTCTATAAAATCATTCAATGTATTTCGTGACAAATGTACGCAAATTTTCTTGAAAATATAAAGCCGTAAATTCTAAAGCTTGTGACGATGGTGCTAATTTATTGTAATGAAAAACCTGTTCTTTATTTACCATATAATCACATGGATAAGGTACTATTTCCACACCCATTTTTTTAAAATTAGCTACCGTTCTTTCCATATGAAAAGCCGATGTTACAACAAGTGGTTTACTATATCCTCTCGATTTTAATAGATTATATGAATACTGTGCATTTTGTGTTGTGTTTAAGCTTTTATTTTCCAACAATATCATATCTTCTGATACACCAAGTTCTTTTAAAATACGCCGTGCAATATCAGCTTCTTTGCCACTATCTGCATGTATTTGACCACCAGAAACAAGAATTGGTATACCTAATTTTTTTTGCAAACGAACAGCAGTTAAAAGTCTATTTGCAGGAATACTACATAATGTACCCGTGCCAACAACATCTTTTGTATCGCTCGTCGCTCCGCCCCCTAAAACTACAATTATATCTGCACTAGGCAAATTTTCCGGTGGGTCATATTTATCTTCTAAACTGCCAATGAGCATACCGCCAACATATGAAGTCGAGGCAAGATAAAATAAAAATGTTACAAAGGTTATTGCTATCGCCAGACGAGTTTGTCGTCTTTTTTTACAACAATATGCCAAAAATAAAAACATTAAAAAGAATATTCCAGGTGGCAATACCCAGCTTGCTCCAAATTTCAAAAACTCAATCATAAAAATCCTTTCTCATTTTTAAAATTATAGCTCAAATAGCTACAAAGTATTATATTGCACAGCACAATATTTAAAAATTTATGGTAAAATATTATTAGTATATTATAGCACAGGGAGGCTTTATCAATGATTTTATCTGAACACCAAATTGTTCGCAAAGAAAAAGCAAATGGTGGCAAAGGCCACATCATCATCGAACATCTTTTATCACAAGACCAATTACAAAATCAATGCGGTATGTTTGCTCATGTCACATTAGAAGTTAATTGCTCTTTAGGCTATCATGAACATCACGGTAACGGCGAAGCTTATTATATCACAAAAGGCACTGGTCTTTATAGCGATAACGGCACTATGGTCGAAGTCAAAGCAGGCGACGTTGTTTTCTGCCCTGATGGCGAAGGTCACGGCATTGAAAATACTTCTCCTACAGAAAATCTTGAATTCACTGCTTTAATCGTAAATACTCCTAAATAAGAAATAAACAGCAGCTAATCATAAAAATTAGCTGCTGTTTTTATTTTACCATATTTTTCTTTTATGCACCAATTTGATAATATTTTAGATTATGATTGATTACTGTTTTTGCTTTATAAATATTTCTGCCATCAAAAATAATATCGCCTTTCATTCGGTCTGCAATTTCCATAAAGTCTGGACTTTGGAATTCTTTCCATTCCGTTACAACGATTAAAGCATCGACATCATCAAGTGCATCGTATTTATTTTTTATATACATGATATTATCAATATCTTTTAAATAAAAATTCTTTGCTGTCTTCATAGCTTGCGGGTCATATGCTCTGATAAATGCACCGCGTTTTGTCAATTCTTCAATCAAACGAATAGCTGGTGCTTCACGCATATCATCCGTACCTGGTTTAAAAGCCAATCCCCATACAGCAAAAGTTTTACCTTTTAAATCTTCACCAAAAACATCAACGACTTTATTTACAAGTACCATTTTCTGGCGAGCATTTACATTTTCTACAGAAGATAATAATTCTGGTTCATAATTATACTGACGGCTTGTTTTTATAAGCGCTTTGACATCTTTTGGAAAACAACTGCCACCATAGCCACAACCAGGATTTAAAAAGCTATAACCAATTCTTGAATCACTAGCAATACCACGTCTTACTTTATTGATATTTGCTCCAACTTTTTCACTGATATTAGCAATTTCATTAATAAAAGAAATTTTTGTAGCTAACATAGCATTTGCTGCGTACTTTGTAAGCTCAGCACTTTTTATATCCATTGTTACAAAAAATTCACTAGAGCGAATAAATGGTTCATATAATTCTTGCATTACTTCAATAGATTTAGGATTTTCTGAACCAATAACAACTCTATCTGGATGCATAAAATCTTGACAAGCATTGCCTTCTTTTAAAAATTCTGGATTAGAAATAACATCAAAATATAAATCACTATCACGTTTTGCAAGTTCTTCTTGAACAACACTGCGAACTAAATCACCTGTTCCCACTGGAACTGTTGATTTATCGACTATATACATATCATGCACCATGTATTTACCTATTTCACGTGCAGCATTTATTACATATTGTAAATCAGCACTACCATCTTCTCCCATTGGTGTACCAACAGCAATAAAACATATATCACTTTTTTGTAAAGCTTCTTTTATATCTGTTGTAAAACTTAAATTTCCTCGTTCTTGAGCAGATTTTACCATTTTGTCCAATCCAGGTTCAAAAATTGGTATAATCCCTTTATTTAAATTATCAATTTTTTCTTTAACTACATCTACACAAATAACATTATTACCTGTAGCTGCAAAACAAGTACCAGTAACTAAGCCTACGTAACCTGTTCCAATCATAGCAACTCTCATTTATCACACCTCTATAATTTATTATTCATTTTAATTTAATATACTTATATAGTTTGCAGTATTTTGTTTCAAATATCAAGAAATTTATTTACAAAATACATTTTTCCAGCCTATAATACATAATTATAAACTAAAAAAGGAAAGTGATTATATTATGAAAAATTTTTCCTATACAACTTCAGGAACTTGCTCTCAACAAATAAATTTCAGCTTAGATGAACAAAATCATATCCATAATCTAGAATTTATCGGTGGTTGCAATGGCAATCTTCAAGGTATCAGCCATCTCGTTGAAGGTCAAGATGCTCAAACAGTAATTAATAAATGCAGTGGCATTCATTGTGGCATACGCCCAACTTCTTGCCCTGACCAATTATCTAAAGCATTAACTTTGGCACTGCAAAAATAAGGTGATATTATGCTTTTTGATACACATCTTCACACAAAATTTTCAGCTGACTCTGATATGCTTTTAACTGATGCTATAAACAGTGCAGAAAAACAAAATATAGGGCTCATCATCACAGAACACCTTGATTTTGATTATCCTGGTGAGGATTTATTTGAATTTGACCCTATAAAATACATGAATGAATATCTACCATATCGCAGTGATAAATTATATCTAGGCGTTGAAGTGGGTATGCAAGAACATACACTCATTCCTAGCAAAAAATTTATAGAAAAAGCTCCATTTGACCAAATAATCTGTTCTATTCATCTTTTAGATGGAGAAGATTTATATTATAAATCCTGCTATAAACAAGATAAACAAACGACTTATATAAATTATCTTTCTGCAATGGCTAAACTTATAGCTCAGCATGATTTTGCTAATATTTTAGGTCATATCGATTATATCTGTCGTTATGCACCGTATTCACCTGCTGATATCACCCTTGACGAATTTGGTGAAGCAGTCGATATCGTCTGGAAAACCGTTCTCGATAAAGGCATAGTACCAGAATTAAATACTAGACGATTTGATAATATCAATAATATAAAATTATTATTAAAATTATATGAACGATATGCTGCACTCGGTGGAAAATACGTATCTATTGGCTCCGATGCTCATACAAAAGAAAATGTCGGCTTTAAAATTCACGAAGCTGCTGATTTTATGGAACAATATAATTTAAAACCTGTTTACTTCGTCAACCGTCAAATGCAATTATGTAAATCATAATACATATCTATACTCAGATATGGTAAAATAGTATCAATCTTATAACGATTAACTTAATTTCATAAAGAAAAGAGGGTTAGTATGTCATTTAAAAAAGTTATTTCCACTGGATTGTGTTTATCTTTGCTATTAACTTCATCTTCAGCAGTTTTTGCCGAAACATTAAACACAACTAATACCACACAACCAGCTTATGATTACACATTACCAGATGCTTCTACACTTCAATCTAAATTACAACTTGTAGAAAGCTCTGTATATGGACAAGCTCAAACAGGTGCTCTTCTCTCTCGCATCAGCCGTTTAGAAAATGATTTTTATGGTAAAACATCGGGTACTAATACTGCTATCAGTGACCGTATCAACACATTATACGCTACGATGTTTGACAACAGTGTTCGACCATCCGCTATAACTCAAATGAACGGTATTGAATGGTTTTTAAGTGGACACGTTTCAATAAAATCTATAACAGATAGAATAACGGCATTAGAAACAACACTTTATGGTAAAGCGGCTTCTGGTACTTTGCAAAAACGCATGAACGATTTAGCACTGCTTGCTTATGGCAATTCCGATGCAAAAACCCCACTCGTGTCAACAACTATACCTGCTGATACTTTGATTAAAATAAAACTCGTCACACCGCTTAACAGCGAAACAACTAAAGCAGGCGATGTTGTTAAATTTCAGGCAGCAGAAGATATCGTTTACAATGGCAAATTAATAATTGCTGCTGGTTCCCCAGGGGAAGGCGTTGTAACTAAAGTAAAAGGCGCTCAAAATTTTGGTCGAAATGGTGAAATAGATGTTGATTTCCAACAAATTCAATCATTTGATGGTTCCAATATCAAAACATTTCTTGGCGATAAAGCTAAATTAGAAATAAAAAATCTAGCTTATGCTGCTGGCGCTAGTGTAGCCGGCATTGCAGTTTTAGGCCCTATCGGTATAGTTGGTGGTATATTCGTACAAGGTAAAGACGTTGATTTACCAGCAGGTACTGAAACATATATTCAGACAAAAGAAGCAGCAACAATTTATGCTATTCAGACGAACTTAAAAGACAATCTAAAAGTCAATACACCAGAAATTACTAATAATGAAAATACAGAAGAAACTGCTGATAATTCTACAGAAAATACTTCATCAAACACTACTGTCACCACAACTAATACAGAAACATCATCCGACAATGATATAGATTATGATACTTCCTCTAATAATACATCATCAAATAGTTCATCAAATGAAGTATCAAGTGACAGTAATCTTTACGAATACGAATATTAACATTCTAATATAGACCAGAACATTCTGGTCTATATTCAATTTCTAGGAGGGATAATTTTTGGACGAGGCACAACTTCGCTTCTTTTTTGTATTTACTGACTTAATAGCTCCACTCGTTGTCGGTTATCTTTGTCGCCGTTTTAATGTAATTTCTGATAAATTTTGTAACAAATTAATAAAATTAAATATCCGTATAATCGTTTCCATCTTATCTTTTTTAAGCTTTTGGACTTTAAAAATATCTTTAGATTTATTGTGGCTACCTATTTTCGGTATTTTAGCATGCGTAGTTCCTGGGATTATCGCTAAATTTACATTTGCCTCTAGTTATAAAAATTTAAATGACCGAGGTGCCTACATGATGGCATCTATGCTATCTAACATCGGCACATTATCAGGATTATGCGCATTTATCGTCTACGGAATTCAAGGATTCGCTTATCTGCAAATTGTTGCCATGTTTCAAACATTATTCACTTTATGTGTTTGTTTTCCACTAGCTAATTATTATCACAATAAAGCAATCAGTAGAACTCGCAAACATAATGCCCAAATTAGCATAAGAGCTTTATTATTTAACCTAAATCAACTGCCTGTTTTAGCCATGATTATCGGTTTTATATTAGCTATTAACGATGTTGCTAAACCTCAAATCTGTTATGATATTTTCAATTTGCTCGTACATATCGGAGCTTGGGCAGGATTACTTCCTGTCGGTTATATCACAAAATTTGATAAAGCAAAATATTTTCTGCGCAAAACAATAGATATTGCTGTTGTTAAATTTATCGTATTACCAATCATAGCATACTTCGTCGTAATCAATATTTTTGATGACCCTGTTTTAATCGGCAGTATGATTATAGCATTCTCCGCTCCAACAGCCATAAATGCTGTTCTAGCTTGTAGCATTTATAAACTCAATGTAAACATTGCAATATCATCTTTCATATCTACAACAATTATTTTCTTATTTATTATATTTCCATTGTATTTCTTTGTTATTAAAGATTTACTTATGTAAAAAAAGCAGACTGCAAATCGCAGTCTGCTTTTCATTATTTTTCATTAATTTTTTCCATTAAGGCAGGAATTTCTTTTATATCTTTAATAGTATAATCTGGATTTTCCACTTTACCAAAACCATAACTTGCATAAATCATTGGTATATTTGCTACTTTGCTCGCTTCAAAATCTCCTTGAATATCACCAACATAAATGGCTTCTTTCATATTATTACGTTGCATCAATATTTTTATATTTTCACCTTTTGGTAATCTAGTATCATCAAAACAAATAAAATCTTTAATCTTATCAGTAAAATTACCATATTTCATAGTTAATTCAATATAACCTTTTTGACAATTACTAGCTATATATAAATTATATTTTTCAGCCAATTTATTAATCGTTTCTGTTACACCATCATAAAACACACCAGAATTTTTCAATAAATATTCATCTTCATATTGGTAACAAGCATTACATACTTCTTTTCTTTTTTTATCATCTAAATTAGGAAGCATTAAACGACCAATTTCATCCATTGTTTTGCCAAATAATTGTTTTAATCTATCGCCATCAAGGTTAGCTTCTATACCTGCTGTATCGCGAATAGCTGCATTCCAACTTTCTGCTACAACGTCAGTTGAATCCCATAAAGTACCGTCAATATCAAAAATAATATTCTGCATAAAAAAACTCCTTATTTTCAAAAAATTTATATCTTTATTGTAGGTGAAAAAACATAATTAATCAATAATTGATAAAAACAAATTTTATTTGTATACAGCTTCACTGTCCTATATAATATTGACTTAGAGTGTTGATAGAGTATATTTATTGCGTTATAATAAAAAAATGAATTCAATTCATTTTTTAGAGAGGTGTGTATGTGTATCCAATTAATTTAATTTTAGATGATAAACCCTGCGTCGTAATCGGCGGAGGTCATGTAGCTTTGCGTAAAGTAAAAGCATTATTAGAAGCTAAAGCAAAAGTTACTGTTATTTCACCAATTCTTGTAAATGAATTAAAAGTTATGGCTCAAAATAATCAAATTATCTGGTTACAAAAATATTATGAAACAGGTGATTTAAATGGTTTTGAGCTCGTTATTTGCGCTGTTGGTGAAGATAATGCAAGTCAACAAATTTATACAGATGCTCATAAAGCCCGTATTCTAATTAATGTAGTGGACAAATTACCACTTTGTGATTTTGCATTACCAGCTAAAATCCGACGTGGCAATTTACTTATAACTTTTTCCACTAATGGCAAATCACCAGCATTATCACGGTATCTTCGCTGTAAAATGGAAAAAGAATTTGATGATACTTATGCCTTATGGCTGGACAGATTATCCATACTTCGCAATGAAGCTATTGCCAAATTACCGACAAGTGATGACCGTGAAATTTTTTGGCGCAGTGCTTTAAGCGATGAAGTCATGGAATTGGTTAAACAAAAAAAATACGATGAAGCGGAGGGTATTATCCGAGATGCAATTGATAGTTTTAGGCCTTAACCATAAAACTGTACCAGTAGAAGTACGTGAACGGTTTGCTATCTCTGCTGATAATATTCAGCAAGGATTACACCATTTAGAAGATTATGAAGGTATTTCTGAAACCGTAGTTTTATCTACTTGCAATCGCAGTGAAATCTATGCAGTAGTAGATGATGCTGAAGAAAATTTTCATTCTGTTAAGGAATTTTTCTTTGCGCTATCTGGTTGTCATGATGCCAAGGACGAATATTTTTATTATTATACTGATAAAAAATGTATCGAACATTTATTTTCTGTTGCCTCTAGCCTTGATTCTTTAATCGTAGGCGAAGGTCAAATATTAAGCCAAGTAAAAAAAGCTTATGCCATTGCTAGAGAAGCCGATGCAACTAATACTATTTTAAATACATTATTTCATCGTGCTATCACTACTGGTAAACGCGTTCGCACTGAAACCAGAATTGCCTTTAATGCGGTATCTGTAAGCTATGCAGCAGTTCAATTAGCACTGAAAATTTTCGGTACTTTAGAAAACAGCAGTGCTTTGATTTATGGAGCAGGACAGATGGCTGAACTCACAGCTCGCAATTTAATCGGCAAAGGCATAAAGAAAATCTACGTTGCTAACCGCCATTTTGATAAAGCGCAAGCTCTTGCTGAACAATTTAATGGTCAAGCTGTAGGTTTTCGTGAAGCTATGCGTAAAGCCAATGATGTTGACATCGTTGTAACATCAACTGGCGCACCGCATTATGTAGTAAAGCCATGGGAAACTCAACTTTTCATGTCGCGCCGCCAAAATAAACCACTCGTCATCATCGATATTGCTGTTCCGCGTGATGTTGACCCTGATGTAGCTGAAATAAAAGATGTAGAACTTTACAATATCGATGATTTAGAAGCCGTTGTCGAAGACAATATCAAAGAACGCGAATATGAAGCATTTCAGGCTCAAAAAATAATTGATGAAGAAGTTACATCTATTTTAGAACGTTTTCAATACTTATCCTGCCAACCTATAATGGCTCGTTTATCCAATAAGGCAGAACGCATTCGCCGCCGTGAAGTAAAACGCGCTATGACAAAATTGCCAAATATCAATGAAAGCGAATACCGTGCTATCCGTCATATGTCCCAAATGATTGTACGCAAATTGTTGCGTGAACCAATGACTATATTAAATAAATCTGCTGGTACTGCTGACGAAAAATATTATATCGATGCTATAACAAAACTATTCAAATTAGAAGTATTAAAAGAGAGTGATAATTGATGCGCCAGAAAATTACTATTGGCACACGCAGTAGTAAATTAGCCTTATGGCAAGCTGAATATGTAGCGGATTGTCTGCGCAAACAATACCCAGATATTCAAGTAGAACTTTTACGTATAACGACAAAAGGCGATAAAATCCTTGATGTTCCCCTCGCCAAAATCGGTGGTAAAGGCTTATTCACCAAAGAATTAGAAGTAGCTATGTTAAATAGCGATATTGACCTTGCTGTACACAGTTTAAAAGATATGCCAACAGCTTTACCTAAAGGATTATCTTTATCCGCCATAACTAAACGCTTTGATTTTAACGACGCACTTGTTAGCCCTGTATACAAAACATTAGAAAATTTACCTAAAGGTGCTAAAGTCGGCACATCTAGTTTGCGTCGCAAAGCACAGATATTAAACGTTCGTCCAGATTTAAATATCTGCAATTTGCGTGGCAATGTAAATACCCGTTTGCGCAAACTCGAAGAAGAACATTTTGATGCCATAGTTCTTGCCGTTGCTGGTTTAAAACGCTTAGGCTTTGGCGATAAAATAACCCAAATTATTCCAGCAAAAATCTGTTTGCCAGCTGTTGGTCAGGGCGCTCTTGCCATTGAAACACGCAGCGACGATGATGAAATCAAACAAATGCTTGCTTTTTTACATGATGATAAAACAACTGATGCTACTACAGCTGAACGCGCTTTCTTAGCTAGAGTAGAAGGTGGTTGCCAAGTACCAGTCGGAGTTTATGCACAAATCGATGAAGACGACAAATTAGTCGTTGAAGCAGTTATCGGCTCACTTGATGGAAAAACATTAATTCGCGATAGCTTAATTGGTAAACGCGAAAATGCAAGTCAATTAGGTACTAAATTAGCAGAAATCATCTTACAAAAAGGTGGTCTTGCTATTATGCAAAGTCTCGGTCTTTGCTGTGAAAAATAACTCTTTTGGAGGTTTTTATAAATGAATGGAATGGTTTATCTAGTCGGAGCAGGTCCGGGAGATTATCGCCTCATCACTTTAAAAGGAAAAGAATGTCTGGAAAAGGCTGATGTCGTAATTTGCGATTATCTTGCTGATAAAAGATTGCTCGCATTTGCACCAGAAAATGTAGAATATATTTATGTAGGAAAAAAAGCTGGCAATCATGCTATGCGTCAAGAAGATATCAGTCAGTTAATCGCCGATAAAGCTAAAGAAGGAAAATGTGTTGTTCGTTTAAAAGGTGGCGACCCATTCGTCTTTGGTCGTGGCGGGGAAGAAGCCGAAGTATTAAAAAACAATGGCGTAAAATTTGAAATTGTCCCTGGTGTTACTTCTGCAATAGCTGCACCTGCTTATGCTGGTATTCCTGTAACCAATCGCAAAGTAGCTGTATCTTTTGCTGTCGTAACAGGTCATGAAGACCCAACAAAAGGCAAGTCAGACATCAATTGGGAAAAATTATCTACAGCTGTAGATACGTTAGTTTTCTTAATGGGTGTGGGCAACTTACCTCATATAACCAGCCAACTCATAAAATACGGCAGAAGTGCTGATACTCCAGCAGCTCTTGTGCGTTGGGGCACAAAAGCTCAACAAGAAGTCTTGATTACAACTGTTGGCAAAGCCGCTGAAGATGTAATCAAACACAATTTAAAACCACCTGCTGTCTTCGTTGTAGGAAATGTCGTAAATTTACGTTCCACTATTCAATGGTTCGACAATAAACCTTTATTTGGTAAAAATATCTTAATCACACGCGCTCGTTCTCAAGCTTCTAAACTCACAACAGCTTTAGAAGAACTCGGTGCTAATTGCATTGAAGCACCTGCAATAAAAATCGCTCCACCTGATGATAATTATGTAAGCTTAGATAATGCCATTACTAAAATTCACGATTACGATTGGATTATCTTCACTAGCACTAATGGAGTAGAAAGATTTTTTGCTCGTTTAAATGAAAAAAATTTAGATGCTCGCTGTCTTTCTAATGCTAAAATCGCCGCTATCGGAACAGCAACTGCCGATAAATTAAAAAATTACGGTATCATTGCAGATAAAATCCCTACAATGTTTAAAGCTGAAGGCATTTTAGAAGTTCTGCAAAATGATATTCAAAAAGGCTCTAAAGTATTAATTCCACGCGCTCAAAAAGCCCGTGAAGCTTTACCTATAGGACTTCGCCAAATGGGAGCTATCGTAGACGTTGCTGAAACGTACTGCACAAAGATGGCAGATACAAACAAAGACGATATCAAAGACTTATTAAAAAACAATCAGATAGATATGGTTACATTTACTAGTTCTTCCACCGTTGAAAATCTGTTAAAACTTATTGACGATGAAAAAACTTTATTAAATAACGTTAAAACAGCTGTCATTGGTCCTATTACTGCTAAAACTTGTAAAAATAATGGATTAAAAGTAGATATCGAAGCCGATGTTTATACTATTGATGGCCTAGTAAATAAAATAAAAAATTTTTAGAAGGTGTTTTTAATGAAACTCAATACTTTAAGACCACGTCGTTTGCGTCAAAGTAGTGCTATTCGCGATATGGTTCGTGAAAATTCCTTATCTGTAAAAGACTTAGTTTATCCTATTTTCGTCGTTGCTGGTGAAAATGTAAAAGAAGAAATACCTAGCTTGCCAAATGTTTATCATCTCTCTGTTGATAATGCTGTAAAAACAGCTAAAGAAGTTTACGAGCTCGGTATTCCAGCTATTGAAGTATTCGGTCTTCCAGAATACAAAGATGAAATCGGTTCTAGTGCTTGGGATTTAAACAGCCCTGTTCAACGTGCTATGCGTGCTATTAAAGAAGCTGTTCCACAACTCGTCATAATCGGTGATGTTTGCCTCTGCCAATATACAACACACGGTCATTGCGGTCAGCTTTGTGGTCATGAAGTAGACAACGATGCTACACTTAAATTATTAGCTAAAGTAGCTGTAAGCCAAGCAAAAAGCGGTGCTGATATCATTGCTCCTTCTGATATGATGGACGGTCGTATCGCTGTTTTACGTGAAGCCCTCGATGAAGCAGGTTTCCAAAATGTTGCAATTATGTCCTATACTATAAAATACGCTTCTGGTTATTATGGACCATTCAGAGATGCTGCCGATTCTGCTCCACAATTCGGTGACAGACGCGGTTATCAGATGGACCCTGCTAACAGCCGTGAAGCTATGAAAGAATTAGAACTTGACCTCGCTGAAGGCGCTGATTACATCATGGTAAAACCAGCTTTATGCTACCTCGATATCGTTCGTCAAGTTCGCGATAGAATTAACCGCCCAGTTGCTGTTTACAATGTAAGTGGTGAATATGCAATGGTTAAAGCAGCTGCTCAAAATGGCTGGATTGATGAAAAACGCATTGTTTTAGAATCTCTCCTCAGCATGAAACGCGCTGGTGCAGATATCATCATCACATATCATGCTATTGATGTAGCAAAATGGTTAAAAGAAGAAAACTGATTTATTGGAGTTGAAAATATGCTTAATCTGGAAAAATCTTCCGCTGCTTTTGCTGAAGCAAAGACATTGATGCCTGGCGGTGTAAACAGTCCAGTTCGTTCTTTTGCTCGCGTCGCTTGTGACCCACCTTTTATCGACCATGCAAAAGGCAGTAAAATTTATGATATCGATGGCAATGAATACATCGATTACGTTGGTTCATGGGGTCCAATGATCGTAGGTCATGCTCATCCTGATGTCGTTAAAGCTATTCAAAAAGCCGCTGAGCGTGGCACAAGCTACGGCGCACCAACATTATTAGAAAGCCAACTTGCTAAAAAAGTAATGGAACTCATGCCATCCATTGAAAAAATCCGCATGGTAAATTCTGGTACAGAAGCAACTATGAGTGCGCTTCGCGTAGCACGTGGCTATACTGGACGCGATAAAATCGTAAAATTCATCGGTTGCTATCACGGTCATGGTGATAGCTTACTCGTAAAAGCAGGTTCTGGTGCTGCAACATTCGGTCAACCAGACAGCCCAGGTGTTACAGCAGGCACTGCTAAAGACACACTCACTGTTCCATATAACGATGTCGAAGCATTCAAAAACTTAATGGACACTCATGGTGATGAAATCGCTGCTGTAATCGTTGAACCTGTAGCTGGCAATATGGGTCTTGTACTTCCAAAACAAGGCTTTTTATCCACATTGCGTCAAGAAACACAAAAACACGGTACAGTATTAATCTTTGATGAAGTTATGTGCGGTTTCCGTGTAGCATTAAATGGTGCTCAAGCAGCTTATGGCATCGTTCCTGATATGACTTGTCTCGGTAAAATCATCGGTGGCGGTCTTCCTGTTGCAGCTTATGGCGGTAAACGTGAAATCATGGACTGCGTTTCCCCAATAGGTCCTGTTTATCAAGCAGGTACATTAAGCGGCAATCCACTTGCTATGACAGCTGGACTTGCTACATTAAACATCATTTCCGCTGAACCAAGCTGGGGCAAAGCAGATTACACACGCGAACTCACTATTAAAACAAAACATTTACTCCAAGGCATAGCTAAAGCCGCTAAAGACGCTGGTGTTAAAATTCAAATACACCAAGCTGGTTCAATGTTTGGTATTTTCTTCAATGAAAACGATGTTTACGATTATGCAACTTCTGAAAAATCCAATCAAGAAGCATTTGGTGTATGGTTCATGGAAATGTTAAATCAAGGCATTTACCTTGCTCCATCTCAATTTGAAACACTCTTTATGTCTGGTGCTCATAGTGATGATGATATCGTAAAAACAATTGACGCTGCTGAAATCGCTATGCAAAAAGTTGCTCAATTTCTTCAAAAACAATAGACATATGATTAGTAAATAACTATTTACTAATCTAAAAAATACTGCTAAAATCAAATACAGAAAAATCTCCATGAAATTTATGAGAATTTTTCATGGAGATTTTTTATTTCTAACCGATGAGGCTATATTATGAATATCTTAATTGTCAAACTCAGTGCTATTGGCGATGTCATACATGCACTTCCTGTATCATATGCACTGCGTCAAAAATACCCTACAGCTCATATAACTTGGGTAGTTGAACCAACTGCTTATGAAATAGTCAAACACAATCCATGTGTTGATGAAGTAATATTGTTTCAAAAAAAATCTTTTAAAACATTTAAAGGCTTTAGAGAAAATTTTAAACCATTTTATAAATTACTTCATCAACGAAAATACGATATTTCTATCGATTTGCAAGGATTATTCAAAAGCATGGCAGTTGTATTAACAGCTAATGCAAAAAAGAAAATCGGCTATGTAGATATGCGCGAAGGCAGTAATTTAATAAGTAAAGCCATAAAAGGTCCTCACTTTAATGGTCATATCGTAGACAGATATTTAGATACTGTTAAATATTTAGATTGCGATACAGATAATATTATTTTCCCTTTAAAAAATACGGCTGAAGAAATAAATTATGTAAATAATTTATTGATGGACAACAAAATAGATGATAATAAATCATTTATTGTATTTGCTGTCGGCACAAACTGGGTAAATAAATGTTGGTCAACAAAAAACTTTGCTATTTTAAGTGATTTACTTTCTGAGCATAGCATAAAAACAGTTTTAATCGGTTTTGGTAAAAACGATGAACAAAAAGCACTTGAAATAACTCGTCAAAATACATCAAATAATATCGTAAATTTGGTAGGTAAAACATCATTAATGCAAACAGCCGCTTTAATAAAAAAAGCAAAAGCTGTCGTTGGTGGTGATACTGGCAATCTTCATTTAGCTGCCGCTTTAAATATTCCCGCAATCATGTTAATGGGTCCAACTGACCCTAATCGCAACGGTCCATATAAACAAATACACAATGTTATTTTAGCAGGACATGACTGTGATGGTTGTTGGAAGCGAACTTGTCGTAAAAATATAGATTGCTTATCTACCATAACACCAAATCTAGTTTTAAAAAAAATATTGAAAATCGAGATGTTTACTAATGAATAATGATAACTATCCTATTGATTTTGTCGTAACTTGGGTTGATGGAAACGATCCAGTATGGCAAGCTGATAAAGCCAAATATTCACCAAAAAAAAATGAAGATAGCCGAAATATCCGCTATCGCGATTGGGACAATATGCAATATTGGTTCCGTGCTGTCGAAAAATTCGCTCCATGGGTCAATAAAGTTCATTTTGTAACATACGGTCATCTACCAAAATGGTTAAATACAGATTGTCCTAAACTACACATAGCTAAACACACAGAATTTATTCCACCAGAATATCTACCTACATTTAACGTTCGCCCTATAGAATTAAATTTGCATAGAATAAAAAGTCTTGCTGAACATTTTGTTTATTTTAATGATGATATGTTCTTATTAAAACCCGTACCTAGAGAATTATTTTTTAAAGATGGCTTACCTACTGATTTTGCCATTGCTAGTACCTTAAGTGTTACAGATAAATCTGATACCGTTCAATTTGCAAAATTTAACAATATTGTTATACTAAATACTCATTTTGATAAAAAAGAACAAGTTAATAAAAACTTTAATAAATGGGTAAATTTAGCATATGGATGGAATGCACTAAGAAATTTAATATTGATGGGTGAACATCATTTTAAATGTTTTGCTAATAACCATTTAGCTTTCTCTTATCTAAAAAGTACTTTCAATGATTTATGGAGTAAAGAATTTGATGAATTAAATGAAACTTGTAAGCATAAATTTCGTACTAGATTAGACGTTAATCAATGGTTAGTGCGCTATTGGCAACTAGCCAAAGGTGATTTTACACCAATTGGTCGCCATGTAAAAGGAAAAGTATACGAAGTATATAATGGCGTTGCTCAAAATCAAGAATTATTCAATATAATTGAAAATCAAACTATGCCAATGATTTGTATCAATGATAATGAAAATATTGATTTTGAACCAATGGAAAAACGTTTAAAACAAGCTTTTGATAAAATTCTTCCAGATAAATCAAGTTTTGAAAAATAATAAAACTAAGGAGGAATATCTATGATTGATTTAAAAAATCAAACATTTTTTATTACTGGCGTTGCTGGATTTATTGGTTCTAACCTAGCTAAAAAACTTTTATCTACTATAAATAATATAACAATCATTGGAATAGATAACTTAAATAATTATTATGATGTAAACTTAAAAAAAGCACGTTTAAACGAGTTATATAAACATAAAAACTTTATATTTATCCAAGAAAATATTAAAGAAAAAAATATTATCTTAGACATATTCAAAAAATACAAACCTGATATTGTTATTAATTTAGCAGCTCAAGCTGGCGTTAGATACAGCCTCATTAACCCTGATGCTTATGTAGAATCTAATATTATTGGATTTTTTAATGTATTAGAAGCCTGTCGTTATTATAACGTAAAGCATTTAGTATTCGCTTCTAGCTCCAGTGTTTATGGATTAAATAAAAAAATACCATATTCCACTCAAGACAGAACAGACAAACCTGTTTCCTTTTATGCTGCTACAAAAAAATCTGATGAATTAATGGCTTATACCTATGCCAAATTATATAAAATCCCAATAACAGGTTTAAGATTTTTTACTGTATATGGTCCAGCAGGTAGACCAGATATGGCTTATTTTAGTTTTACTAAAAAATTAGTCAATGGAGAAGATATTCAAATCTTCAACTACGGAAATTGCAAAAGAGATTTTACTTATATTGATGATATTGTTGAAGGTATTATCAAGGTACTACAAAAAGCACCAAATAAAGATGAAGATAACGTTCAATATAAACTTTACAACATAGGCAATAATAATCCTGAGAATTTATTAGATTTCGTTAATATTTTGCAACAAGAATTAGTCAACGTTGGTTTATTACCAAAAGATTACGATTTTGAAGCTCATAAAAAATTAGTACCAATGCAAGCTGGCGATGTAGAAATAACATATGCCGATATTGACGAATTAATTAAAGATTTTAATTTTAAACCAAGCACAAATTTAAAAGATGGATTAAGAGCTTTTATAAAATGGTATAAAGATTATTATATAAAATAAAAATTATATATATCTATAAGTAAAATATATTAAATCATAAGTATGGTTTAATATATTTTACTTTGCTAATTAATAATATTGTCTAAAAACCCAATTATATCATATAATTATAATCTGAATTTTATCTGAAAAAATTTTATTTAAGAAGTGATTTTTATGTTAAATTTTTACAAAAAGTTTTCTTTAGAAACATTTATATTGTTCATTTTACTTATCATTTTATTAGCTCTGTCCCCATTCATTCCTAAAGAATACAGCTATGAAAACCATTTATTTGAAAATTTAGAAGTTGTTGTTTTAATTATCGGTTTTATTTTATCTTTAGGAAAAACTTTATTTACACCCTTATATGATAGCATCAAGTTTTACATTGCTTTTAGCATAATATTTATATTAATGGCAATGCGCGAACTCAGTTGGGGCAGAGTTTTTTATCCTATTGGCATAGGTAATAGTGGTGAAGAAATTTTTATTAAAGTACAAGAGCTTTGGTATTTTGATATATTATATCCATTAATAACTATATTAGTAATAATTACTTTAGGTTTATTATTATATTTTTATTATCAAAGTACAATTAAAGGTATTGATTGGAATGTACCAGCAGTAGAAACAGTTTTATTTATCATTTTAAGTATCTTAAGCCAATGTGTATTTGACCGTGAATTAATACCTTATTTAGCACCATATAACCAAAATCTTGAAGAGTTTTGCGAACTATTCGCCTATATTTCTCTAATATTTATTTGTCTTAAAATAAAATTTACTAAACACTACATTCGCATAAATTATTTTAAAATGTTTTAAAAAAGACTCGAAGAAATATATTCTTCGAGTGATATGCACCCAAAATATTGGACATATTAATTAAGCTACTAATTGAGACTTAGTTCTGTATTCTACGGGACTAAGTCCTTTTAGTTTTATCTTTATCCGTTTTGTATTATAATATTTTATATAAGATTTTAACTCTTTTATAAAATCTTCAACAGATTTAAATTTTTTTAAATAAAACAATTCGCTTTTTAGCAAACCAAAGAAATTTTCTATTACGGCATTATCTAAGCAATTTCCTTTTCGGCTCATGCTTTGGATAATGCCTTTTTCTTTTAATAACTCCTGATATCTTCTATTCTGATACTGCCATTCTTGGTCTGAATGTAGAATTATTCCTTTTGTTTCTTTTATCTTTCTTGTTGCATCTTTTACCATATCTAATACTTGCTTTAGTATTGGTCTTTTCGATATTTTATAACTTATTATTTCTCCGTTATATAAATCTATTATTGGTGATAAATATATTTTTTCATTACATAATGCAAATTCTGTTACATCTGTTGCCCATTTTTCGTTTGGTTTTTCTGCTTTGAAATTTCTATTTAATATATTTTTAGCTATTTTCCCTTCTTGCCCTCTATACGATTTATATTTCTTTGCTCTTACTTTGCATGTTAAATTTTCTTCTTTCATCAATCTCATAACTACTTTATGATTGACTTTTATTCCTTGTTTATGCAGCTGCAAAGTTACTCTTCTATATCCATATCTTCCATGATTTTTATTACAAATATTATGAATTAATGTTTTTAATCCTTTATATTTGTCTTCTTTTGATAATTTTTTTAATGCATCATAATATGTGCTTTTAGCTAATTTTGTATAGTTTAATAGGGCTTTTAGAGTATATTTTTTCCTTAATTTAGCAATTACTAAAACTAATGTCTTCCTTCCTTTTCCCATTGCTTCATTAAGGCATGCCACTTTTTTAATAGGTCATTTTCCATCCTTAATTGATAATTTTCTTGTTCTAATTTTTCAACATAAGAAAGTTCTTTTTTAGGTTTGTTAACTTTGTTTTTAGATTTAGATTTTTTCATAGATGGTCTACCTCGTTTCTTAGAAATTAAGCCAGAAAATCCATAAGAACTATACAACTTTTCCCATGTAGAAATTGTACCAGTATTAGGAATGGAAAATTTGGCTGCTGTTTGATTTAATGATAAATGATGTAGCCATTTATATTCAATAACTTTTTGTTTAAAGATAGGAGTATATTTATGATTTTTATGAAGAAGTTGTGAGATGCCACCATTTTCATAATGAAATATCCATCTGCAAAGAGAAGCTGTATTTGGCATGTTTAGAATTTTAGTTACATGATAAATAGAATCTCCTTTTAAAACCATTTTAATTGCTTTAACTTTAAATTCATTTGAGTATTTAGTCATAAAAAAACTGCACCTCCAAAAGTTGTTTTTTGTCCAACTTTTGGGGTGCAGTTCATCGAGTCTTCTCTTTTTTATTTAAAAATTTTTCTTTTAAATCGTTTAAAATCGCGTTCCCATTTGCGCATAGCAACAAAAATCACATTTATAGAACTTACCTTTAATTTAAACTCCCACATTTTCTGATGTGATGGAATAGGAATTCGCGGCAAAGCAAATAAATTTATATGCCAAAGTGATACATTATCAAAAATAGCAAATGCCATTTTATAATCAGCTTTTTTTACTACTTCTATAACTCTTTTATCAAAAAATCCATATGGATAACAAAGATAATTCATCGGTTTATCTAATAATTTTTCAAAACCTTGTTTAGAATTTAAAATCTCTTTTTCTAATTCTTCATCTTTGCATTCCGTTAAAAATGGATGATTTAATGTATGTGGCTGAATATCCATGCCAGCTTTAAGCCATGAATGAAGTTCTTCTTGTGTCATTGTTGTCGTTTCTTTTTTGCCAAAATTTTCCCATTTATTAGGTTTTCCAATCCAATTATAAATTGGAAAAACAACTGCTTTCATATTGTATTTTTGCAAAAGCGGCAAAGCCTTAGTATAATTATCATGGTAGCCATCATCGAATGTGAGCATCACACTCTTTTTCGGTAATGGTTTATGTTTAGTATAATGTTCATATAACATATCAGGTGTAATTGTCGTATAATTATTTTCTGCCAAAAATTTAAGTTGTTCTTCAAACTTTTCTTCCGGTAAAGAATTTCTATCGCCTGGCACATTTGCAATACGATGATACATCAAAATAGGTACATAATTTTTAAATTTAAAATATAGCAATACTAAAATTACACAAAAAATTACTCCAACAAACATACAGTTTCTCCTTCTGTCTTTTCTTTATAAGTTATATTATAATATTATTATATCTTACCTATCATTTGAAAGGAAATATATTATCAACTTTATGAAAACTATTTTACTAATTGTACCTCGTTTAAATATCGGTGGTGCAGAAACATATACCGCACTCGTAGCTGAAAATTTACTACAACGTGGTTATAAAGTTTTCACTGCTTCTGGTGGTGGCGCATTAGCTAATAAACTTTCTCAAAAAGGTATTAGAAATTTTTGGTTACCTATAAGATCTTCAACATCACTATCAGCCTTTATTTTAAAACGTATTATAAAAAAATATAAAATTGATTTAATTCATGCCAATTCAGCAGCAGCTGGAATTACTGCATTAAAAGCAAAAAAATATTTCAAAGACATACCTATAATATATACTGCTCATGGCGTTTTAAACAATAATCATAAAGAATTTATACTAAATAATTGTGACAAAATAATATGTGTAAGCAAATATCTTCAAGAAGATTGTATAAAAAAAGGCTTCGATAAAAACAAACTTACCACAATTTATATAGGTATAGACCAAAATAAATTCAATTCTACCGTTGATGGTTCTTATATAAAAGAAGCACTTCATATCCCTAAAAATGCTTTCGTATTATCATTAGTAGCTAGAATAAAAAATCTGACCAATAAAGGTCATTTAGACATGTTAAATATATTAAAAAACCATAAAGATACTCAAAATTGGCATTTAATAGTAATTGGTAAAGGCAAAAGTCTACATAAACTAAAAAATATGATAAAACAATACAATCTAGAAAAACAAGTTCATTGTGTTGGTCATCAAGTTAATGTTACTCAATATGTAGCAGCTAGTGATGTCATTGTTTTACCATCATATTTTGAAACTTTTGGTCTTTCTTTAGCTGAAGGTATGGCAATGGGAAAACCAGGCGTAACTTATAATATTGGTGGTTGTCCTGAAGTCGTTCAAAACAACAAAACAGGTTTTGTCGTAGATTACAAAAATGAAGAAGCCTTTTATCAAAAACTATTATTGTTGAGTAAAGATAAAAAGCTTTATACTCAAATGGCAACAAATGCTAAATGGGATATAAAAAATAGATTATCATGTGATGCAATGATGACACAATTAGAACAGCTATATACTGAATATATTAAATAAATGAGGCTATTTTATGAAAAAATTTTTAGTAATAAATACATCTTTTTTTGGCGATACATTATTAACTAATCCATTATGTCGAAATATTAAATTAATATATCCAGATGCAAAAATAACTTTTATCGTAAATAAGCCATTTTATGAAGTTGCCCTATACTCTGATGGCGTAGATGAAGTAATCCCTTATGATAAAAAAGGTATTCATCATGGTTTAAAAGGTGCTTGGAAATTTTATAAACAATATAAACAAAAATTTTCATCTGGTTTTGATGCTGCTTTTGTCATATATGGAAATGAACGTGGTATTATTTTAGCTAAACTATTCGGTGCAAAAAAAATATATGCTGAAAATAATAGCATATTAAATATCTTACTTGATAATCCTAAAAACATTGATTACCATAAGGAAACTAAAGTTCAAAATAAAAACTGCATTCTATTAGAGCAATATTCTAAACAAAAATTTAAAGAAATTCCGATGAAGTTTATTCCTCCACAAAAAGCATATGATAATGTACAAAAACTCTTAAATGGTATAAATATTGATAATTTGATTGCGATTTGCACTGTTTCAAAGAAAAAAGAAAAAGATATGCCTATTAAAACATGTATAGAGCTAATTCAAACCTTAAATGCACAAAATAAAACTCCTATTTTACTTGGAGCTGGCAAACCATCAAGAGATTATATTGAAGAACTTTATAAAAATAATTGTACTAACTTCATAAATCTAGTGGATAAAACTAGTATTAGCGAATTAGGTGCTCTTTTAACAAAATGTAAATGTTTAATTAGTGTAGATACAGGCACAATGCATCTAGGATTAGCTGTAAATGTCCCTACTGTCTGTCTATTTTATATTTCTACTCAAGAACATTTAAATGCTTGGGCTCCTACAAAAATTTATAATTGTAAAGTAATCACAAAAGATTTTTCAGCAGATAATATCTTAGATGAAACATACAAATTATTGGAGGGCAGACTTTGAAAAAAATATTAAGTATTGTTTCAGGAAATCCATCCGGCTCTTTAAATATAGCTATAGATATAAGCAATTATTTAAAAACACAAGGATATGAAGTAATAGATATCTTTCGCAAATATAATAATACAGATTTAAAGGGTATCATTGTTATAAAAGATAGATGCACTTTAGATTATATTATTTCCTTAGGAAAATTTATACGCAACACAAAACCCGATTTAATTATTGTTCATGGTTATAGTACTCATATCTGGACTAAATTAGCTTTAGCTTATTCTAAATTGAATATAAAACTAATCCATGTCGAACATAATACTGAAAAATATACACCATTTAGACGTTATTTGACACAAAAACTAGATAAATACACTAATAAATACATTTGTGTTTCTAAAGGCGTAGCTAATCATTTAATAAAACAAGGTATAGATAAATCAAAAGTTCAAGTAATTTATAATGGTATAGATATAAAAAAATTTGATTTACCAAAAGAACCACATAATATATTCACTGTTGGTATGGTTGCCCGCTTTAGTAAACAAAAAGACCAAATGACTTTAATTAAAGCCATAGAATATTTAGTTAAAGAAAAAAAAGAAAAAATTAATTTATTACTAATGGGTGTAGGAAAAACCAGAAAAAAATGTGAAAAATATATCATTGAAAACAATCTAAATGAACATATTAAAATCATAGAAGGTAATTTTAAAGATTTAATCGTAAAAACAGACTTATTTGTTTTAGCTACACATTATGAAGGCTTGCCGTTAGTATTATGTGAAGCAATGGCATCACATACGCCAATAATAGCAACAAATGTCCCAGGAGTTAACGAAATTATTATTAATAACAAAACGGGTTTATTAGTAAAAGAAAACGATGTTTATGATTTAGCCAATAATATATTAAAAATGAAAAAAGATTTAGTCCTCAGAAAAAATTTTGTTCATCAATCAGACATCTTTATAAATAAAAATTTTAATTTACAACTCATGTATAATAATTATATAAATAAAATCAAGGAAATGATTTATAATGAATGATATAACAATAGTAACTGCCTTTTTTGATATTGGACGAGAAAAATTCAAAGGATATGAGCGTGGAAATAATAAATATATTAATTATTTTAAATTTTGGGCTAGAATAAATAATAATATTATAATATATACTAATGCTAACTTTGAAAAAGAAATAAAACAAATTCGTGAAGATTTTGGGTTATTAGAAAAAACAAAAATAGTAATAGTAGATAATTATACAAATTTTGATAAAAATTTATACAAAAAAATAACAGATGTAATGAATAATGAAATTTCATTAAATTTTCATAAAGATATAAAAAAACCTGAATCATGGAGTGCAGATTATAATTTTATTATGATGCTAAAAAGCTATTGTATTGTAGATGCCATAGAAAAAGGTTATGCAAAAGGTACAATAGCTTGGTTAGATTTTGGCTTTAATCATGGTGGTAAAGATGGATTAATAAATGAAGAAGAATTTAATTTTAAATGGGAGTATAATTTCCCAAAAAAAATAAATTTATTTTCACATCAAAAAATAGATGATAATATACCCATATTTGATATTGTTAGAAGTATGGATGTTTATATTCGAGGAAACATAATTGTAGCTCCTGATTATTTATGGCAAAACTTTTTATATTTAGCTAAAAAATCTATGAATAGTTTACTTGATTGTGGATTATGTGATGACGATCAAACCATCTGTTTAATGGCATATCGTTCTCAAAAAGATATTTTTTTTATACATGATGTTGAAAATTGGTATGATGGATTAAAATGTTTTGGAGGCAATCATTTAACAGTAAAATCTGAAAAAAAGCAAGAAAATAAATCCTATATAAAATATAAAGAACGAGCTAGACTTTTTATGTTAGATGGTAAATGCAAATTAGCTTTTACTTATTATAAACAATATTTAAAAGAGAAAATACAAATTAAATTATTTAATAAATAACAAAAGGTATATAAAATGATTACATTAGTAAAATCAAAAATAATATTCAATGCAAAAATAGATATAAATTATAATAAATCTATTAATATTGCTTATGGTATAGATAATAATTTTGTTAGACCTTTAGGTATATCTATGACATCTATAATAAATAATAATCCATCTAATAATATTATCTTCCATATCTTTACCGATTATTTAGATACAAATTCACAATCATTATTAAAAAATTTTGCTGAAATAACCAATTCTATTGTTATAATCTATTTAATAAATACATCAATATTTAATAAATTATCATATACTAAACAGTTTACTAAAGCTATGTATAATAGATTTATTATGCCTAAAATTTTGAATGATACCGTAAAATATTTTTTATATATTGATGCTGATACTCAATGTTTTAATACATTAGACACTTTATTTAAAATAGATTTAAATAATAATACTGTCGCTGTAGTAAGCGATTTACACTATGTAAAAAAACAACAAATACCAGCTTTAAACCTAAAAAATAATAACTATTTTAATTCTGGATTTATGTATATTGATGTAAGAAAATGGAATACAGAAAATATAACTGAAAAAGCAATGAATTTTTCCTCAAATAATTCCAATAAATTAAAATGGCAAGACCAAGATGCTTTAAACATCATTTTGGATGGAAAATGTTTATATTTAGATAAAAAATACAACTATCTTTTAAATATGAAACATAAATCTTCTACAATGCCTAATGATGTTATTTTTGTTCATTATGTAGGTAGATACAAACCTTGGGCTGAATGGTGTTTACACCCACTTAAAGAAAATTTTCTATCTGTAGCTAAAAAATCACTTTGGAAAGATATTCCTTTAACAAAACCCACTACTTATAAAACTATGAAAATGATGGGACGTTCTTCTATTTTATATGGAAAATATATCAGTGGTATATATTGGTATTTAAAATATGCTATTTATAAAATAAAAAGTAAATTGTAGAGGAAATATTTTATGAAAAATTTATTTGTAGTAAATACACCATATCATTTATTAACTTGTTTTATATTAACTCATAGTATTTATAAAAAAGATGAAAATTACTTAGTATTAATGCATCCACATGGGTATGAAAAATGGAAAACAAATAAATTAATGACATATATGTCAAGTACAAATTGTGGATATAAACAAGTTTTCTTATTATTAAATTGGTTATCTAGTAAAAACAAAAAAGAGTCTTATCGTAAACAAGCTAACTATGTAAAAGAAAATATTAAACCTTTAAACATTGATAATGTCTTCATAGGAGTAGATATATCTCCTGCAAATCAATTATTAGTAATGGCTGTAGGAAAAAATGAATTTTATCGTTTTGAAGATGGTGTATATTCATATATCAATGAAAATCGAAGACGTAAAAAAAGCCATGCTTTATTTCATAAAATAAAAACATATTTATTAAAATGGATATCAGGAATACATGGAAACATGTATATCAATACAGAAGCAGAAGGTGAAAATCCTGCTGGAAAGTTAGATATTATGTATCAACCATGGCTTTTACAAAGAAAATCTCCTGCAACAAAAGAAATAACTATTGAAATGATAAATGAAGCAATGCAAAACTTAAAATCTCAACAATTATTAAAAGAAGTTTTTCAAGAAGATTGTATATTATATCTAAGTCAACCAATGGTAGAAAAAGGATTATTTACAATTGAAAATGAAGCACAATGTTTAAAAAAAATATTACTATCCATAAAAAATAAAACGGTTTTATATTATAAACCTCATCCTAATGATAGCAAAGAAAAACTAGAATATTATAAAAATAATTTTAAACAATTAAAAATATACAATGAAATAGAACCAGCAGAATTATTATTTAATTCAAATTCTAAATTAAAAGCAGTAGTAAGTTATCAATCTTCCGCATTAATGAATGTAGATAAATTTGCGAAAACAGATATAAAAGCTATAAGTTTAGCAGATTCTTTAAATGTAGCCATTCATCCAATATATAGAAATATTATGAAAAAAGCTGGCATAATTTTTTATTAAAAAAAGTAGAAGATACTTTGAACTGCACCCCAAAAGTTGTTTTTTGTCCAACTTTTGGGGTGCAGTTCACTAAAGCAAGTATTAGATATGGTAGAAGATGCAACAAGAAAGATAAAAGAAACAAAAGGAATAATTCTACATTCAGACCAAGGATGGCAGTATCAGAATAGAAGATATCAGGAGTTATTAAAAGAAAAAGGCATTATCCAAAGCATGAGCCGAAAAGGAAACTGCTTAGATAATGCCGTAATAGAAAATTTCTTTGGTTTGCTAAAAAGCGAATTATTCTATTTAAAAAAATTTAAATCCGTTGAAGATTTTATAAAAGAGTTAAAATCTTATATAAAATATTATAATACAAAACGGATAAAGATAAAACTAAAAGGACTTAGTCCCGTAAAATACAGAACTAAGTCTCAATTAATAGCTTAATTAATATGTCCAATATTTGGGGTGCATATCACTTATCTTCTACTTTTTAATTTAGCTAATAAATATAATATATAATATTTAATACTTTTTAAATAATAGTTATGATTATATAAATCTCTAGAATAAATTCGTAAACGGCGATAATGCTTAGGATATACAGGTAAACTATTTTTCCAAGGCGTTTGATTTTCATAAATTTTATATAAATCTCTATTATAATCATTTGACATAGAACTTACTTCCCAGCCTAAATCCCAGGGCTTAGGTGATGAGGTAAAATGAAGTAATATAATTTCTTTATTACTAATACTATTTTTATTCCAAGTATAAAAACCATTAAAATAATTAAATTTTCTAGGAAGATACAATATTTTTTGCGTTAATATTAAATTTAAAGCATCTTGGTCTGGAAATTTAAAATCATATACCTTACTTGATAAAATATCTATAAGTTTATTAAATATATTATATTCATTCCATTTTTGTATATTAATTAACATCATTCCAGAATTAAAATATATATGATTTTTTAAATTTAAATTATTGTTGCGAGATTCATTCATATCTTTGGTATCAGAAACAGCTGCGATAATATTATCTTTTAAATCAAAAGATAATAATTTTTTAATATCATTTAAACAAATAATATCTGCATCTACATAAAGTATTTTTGATAAATTTTTGTTAAATATAGGTAACAAAAATCTAAAATACATAGATGTTGGAAATGCCTTTTGTGTTGGTAAATTAATAAAATAATTATCATCAATAATATAAATACTAATATTAAAATTATATTGTTGAGCTAAAAGTCTCAACATACTAATAGAATCTACATTAATATTAGAAGAAATTATATGAAAATGAAAATTTTGTTGCAAATTATTTTTTAAAAAAGATACAATAGAAGTAGAACAACAACGAACATAATTATTATCAATACCATAACCTATATGAATTATATTATCAGTATTTATTAAAAATGAATAATTAATAATATTTTTAAGAGATTTTTCAAATTTATACATAATATATCCTCAAATCATAATATATTTCTAAGCTTTAAATTTTAAAACAATTAAATGTTTATTTAATATAAAATATAACCCAGTAAGTATCCAAAATAAGCTCGTATTACCTCTATATCCTAATTGACAAAATATAGTATCAGTTAACGAATTTATAGTAAATGCTAATAAACAAAATAAAAACGATAAAGAAAAAACATCTTTATTTCGTATATAATTAGTTATAGTATAATAATATAAATATATAAATAATAAAATATAACCTGACGTTCCTAATAAACCCGTTTCAGATAAAAAAGCTAATAATACATTATGTGGATGACCTTGTGTCTCTCTAGATAATGAAGAACGGTAATTTGTCATATATTCTTCATAATAATTTCCAAGACCAACACCTACTACAGGATGGTCAATAAACATTTTCGTAGCAGATTCCCACATTAATATGCGTTCATAATTAGACTGTGTCGCATAATTTGTGCTAGGAATAGTCGATGCACGATTAACAGAAGATGGTGATATATTAAAAATAAATATACTATATAACATTAATAAAACGATAAAAAAAACAGCTTTCACTTTATTTTTTATAGAAAATAAAATAATTAATGGAAAAATAATTGCCAATTCAATCCAAACTATACGAGTATTTTCAAAAATAATAGCTGGAATACCAATTAATATCATCAAGAAAAGAAATATTCTTATTTTCTTTGATAATTGACTTTTATACATACTCAAAGTAAAAACAATAGGTAAAATTAAACTATTTGTAACAGCCAAAAACATATAATGACTATCACAAAACCCAGTAGGTCTCCCAGTATTTCCTAAATAAAATTGATATATAACTACTAGAGAATTAATAAATAATGGAACACTAAAAGACAAAAATAATAAAAACATACGCTTAAAGTTCATAGGAAATAATATTATAGTAAACAATCCTAATAATGGATTAATAAAACGAGATTTATAAATAGATAACGAACCATCTGACAATATAGTAGATAAAAATACCATTAATAAAAAATATACAATAATATACATATAATATTTAAATTCTTTTGTATAATATAATTGTAAAGGAAAAGATTTTTTTAAATAAATGAGAAAAAATATATTAATAAAAAAAGCAGTAGTTATAAAATTTATTTTAGTATCAATTAAAAATGTTAAACCATATAAAAGTAAACAAGAAAAAACAATATTTTCATAAATTTGATAGATTTTATTTTGCAAAATAGCACTCCTTAAAAATAATATAATTCTTTTCTAAATTATGATACAATACTATTATAAATAATGCAAATAAGTTATATAAAGGAGAATATATAGAATAAATATGAAAGCTGTTTTTTTTGATGTAGATGGTACATTAATCGAAGGCACTCATCCTGATTATCGTTATATAAGACCAAAAGTTTCTGAAGCTATTCGCAAACTTCAAAAGCAAGGTCATTATGTGTTTATTGCTAGCGGTCGTTCTTATGCTTTTCTTGATGAAAAAATTCGCAACTTTGGTTTTGATGGTTTTGTACTTTTAAACGGAGCTGTTATCTATTTCCACGATAAAATAATTTACCGCGCACCACTTGATAAAAAATTTGTGCATAATCTTTGCGACGTTTGTAAATCACACGCTATGGAATATACTTTACAAGGTGAAAAAGATGCCTATGTAGATAAAAACTTCACATATTTAATTGACCGATTAAATCAATATGGCATTTTTAAACAACAGTTACAACTAGAATATAATTTAGATGATATTGTAGTTTATAAAATGGAAATAGATTCACCACATCATGAAGACCGAAAATATATCATTAATAATCTACCAGAAAATATGACTTTTGTTGAAGATATGAACCATAATTATTGTCACATAGAAGTTTATGCTAAAAATAATTCTAAAGCTACTGGAGCTTTAAAAGTTTTAGAGCTTTTAAATATCGATAAAAAAGATAGTTTCTTCTTTGGCGATGGTGATAATGATGTAGAAATACTGTCTGAAATCGGTCTTGGTATGGCAATGGCAAATGGCAGTGTAAAAGCTAGAAATAGTGCTAAAATTGTAGTTCCATCAGTATTTGAAGATGGTGTAGCTTATGGTATTGAAAGATATATTTTAGGTAAATAGGATTTTTTTAATTTATCTAGAATAAGATAGAGAGAATATATTTTATTAATAAATTTTTTTAGAAAAGAGGGATAATATGTTTAAATTGGTGAAACTCTTAGTGATGGTATGTTGTTTTGTGGCGATTAGTGGGTTAAATTTAGCTGTATCTTTTGCTCAAAATCCTAATTTCAATCAAGTTTTATATTGGGATAATTATAGTTTTAGTATCAAAGAAGATGGGGATAAACTCATAATAAAACCTAAAAATTTAGCTATTGTAAATCGCAAGGAAGTTCATGATATCGTAGGATATACTGTAAATGATGTACAGATAGCTGATTTAAACGATGATGGTTATCCCGAAGTTTTAGTTTATTTAACAAATGATGGTAGTGGTAGCTATGGTAATTTAATAGGTTATTCTTCTAATAATGGTAAATCTATGAGCCAGATAGCACTATCACCTATTGAAGATATGAAAGCTTTAGCAAAATATTATCGCGGTCATGATTATATGCAGGTAAAAGGCAATGTATTTACAAGAACATTTCCACTTTATTTAGAAGATGATATAAATGCTAATCCAACTGGTGGCATTTGTGAAATACAATATAAATTAGTTGATGGCGAAGCTTGCCGAATTTTAAAACCTGTTAAATACACTATTTATAATATTGTAGATGAAAAAGTAATGAAATAAAATCATAAATAAAAAATCCTACAGATAAATTCTGTAGGATTTTTTTATATAAATTTAATTATTTAGCCATTAATTCAGCAATTTTATTAGCAATCGCAGCTGGATCTTCTGGCATCATACCTTCGATGAGAAGTGCTTGAGCATATAAGAGATTGCAATAATCTTTGAATTGCTGTGTATCTTTGCCTGCTTCGTGAATATTTTGTAAGCGAGCGAATAAATCATGTTTTGGATTAATTTCCAAAATACGTTTTGCTTTAAACATCGGATTATTTGTTTCAGCAAATACTTGTTCCATAGCAAAGCTTGGGCCTTGTTCATCAGCTACAAGACAAACAGCAGAAGATTTCAAACGACTACTGATTTTTACATCAGCAACTTTATCGCCGAGTGTTTCTTTAATATCTTTTATTAAATCTTCATTTGTTTTAGTGATGTTTTCTGTTTCTTTCTTAACTTCTTGAGACTCTACATCATCAAGACCTAAATCACCACGGCTGATTGAATGGAATGGTTTACCATCGTATTCGCGCATAACTTCAACTGCAAATTCATCTACATTATCGAGGAAGTACAATACTTCAATGCCTTTATCGCGTAAAAGTTCCATCTGTGGCAAACTATCAATAGCAGCACGGTCTTTACCTGTTGCATAGTAAATCTTTTTCTGATTTTCAGGCATATGTTCTACATATTCTTTTAAAGTGATGAGTTTATCTTCTTTAGATGTAGTAAACAGCAATAAATCTTTTAATTTATCCACTGTATCTGTACCAGTATATGCACTGCCGTAAATACCAATTTTTAAAGATTTACCATACTGTGCCCAGAATTTTTCATATTTTTCACGGTCTTTTTTGAGCATTGTATTTAATTGACGCAAAATGCTCTTTTCAAGGTTTTTACCTATTAATTTAAGTTCACGGCTCTGTTGTAAAAGTTCACGTGAAATATTAAGAGAAAAATCTGGAGAGTCTACTAAACCTTTGACAAAACGCAAGTATTCTGGTAATAAATCTTTGCATTTATCCATGATGAATACATGGCGAGAATAAAGCTGTAAGCCTGGTTCATAATCGCTATGATAAAGGTTATACGGTGCATGTTCTGGGAAGAATAACAATGATGTATATTCAATAGTACCTTCAACTTTATTGTGCATAACTTCCATTGGTCTTTCCCAATCGTGGAAGAGATTTTGATAAAATTCATCATATTCTTCTGGTTTAATTTCTGATTTATTTTTTGCCCAAAGTGGTTGCATGGAGTTTAATGTGCGAACTTCGTTGCGTTTTATAGTGCCAGCGCCTTCGATTGGTTTGCCATCAGCGTCTTTTGGCTGTTCTTCCACTACGAAATTCATTTTAATTGGATAGCGAACATAATCAGAATATTTCTTTACGAGAGATTGTAATTTATAAGTATCTGTAAAGTTTTCTTCTGCTTTATCTCCATAGAATTCTGGTAAAAGTGTCAATGTGATGCTTGTACCACGTTTTTCTTTTTCACATTCTTCAATAGTATAAGAACCGTCAGCTGTGGATTCCCATTTATAAGCCTGTTTTTCACCAGCTTTACGTGATACTACAGTGATTTTTTCGGAAACCATAAATGCAGAATAGAAACCTACACCGAATTGACCGATTAAATCTTTACCTGTATCGCCGCCTTCTTTTGCTTGCTGTAATTTTTCTAAGAAAGCTTTTGTACCAGATTTAGCGATTGTACCGAGATTTTCCATTAAATCGTCTTTATTCATACCTAAACCATTATCAGAAATAGTCAATGTATGACTATCTGCATCTGGTACTAGGAAAATTTCATATTGGTCGTCGCCTTCTAATAAATCTTTATTTGTAAGTCCTTCAAAGTGAACTTTATCAATCGCATCAGATGCGTTAGAAATCAATTCACGTAAGAAAATTTCACGATTTGTATAAATCGAATGTATCATTAAATCGAGTAATTTTTTCGTTTCAGCTTGAAATTGATGTGTTTCTTTAGCCATTTAATTTACACCTCTTATAATTTTTGCCAAAATAATTAGCACTCTATACAACTGAGTGCTAATATCCTATTTATTATTATATATTTATAAGTCAAAAAGTCAATAGAAAGCAAAATAAAAACCGGATTAAATCCGGTTTTATTTTAATTTTCTCTAAAAGATAAGAGACCATATTGATATGCATTTATATCATCTTGTGTTATCGCTTTTTTAGAAGATAAAACGATGCAGTAATTTGTTTTATTACCTTTGAGATATGTTTCGATGTTCTGACCTGGTTCTTCAATAGTTTGGTCAGCTTTACCGTCTTTATTTGTATCTACTTGAATATTTTTAGCTGTAACAGCATAAATAGCATTATGACCATTTATTGGTACAAGACTAACTGATTCATAACCACGTTCTACCATTAAATGTGCAAATAAATCTTTTGCATCTTGTTCGCTGATATTATCAAGATCTGGGAATGTATCATTAGTAAAAGCATCTGGAGATACTACCCAATATTTAGTGAGGCTATAGCCATCATTTTCAAATACTAAGATATCACCTTTTTCCTGTGGGGAAAATATACTCAAATCCATTACAGCAATTGGTTTTTGCGGACATTTTATCGTATAACCAAAGCGATTACTTGTATAAAAATATCCATCACTTGCTGCCAAAGCTGCATTAGCAGAAAAAGCAAGCACTAAAGTAAACACACACATCAAGGACAGTATCATTCTTTTCATCATAAGCAAATCTCCTTAAACTCAATGAATTCATTCAATTCACTGTTTTTCTCCAATTATAGCATAAGATAGAAGAAAATTCTTCTATCCTATACTAATAAATTGTTTATTTTACATAAATTTATCTGGATTTGTTTTTGGTTTTTGTTTACCACCTGTAATTAAGGAAGTAATCTTCATTACAACGAGATACATTACTGGAATTAAGAATACACCCAAGCAAGTAGCAACAATCATACCGCCAACAACAGCGATACCCATATTATTACGAGCTGCCGCACCAGCACCGCTTGCAACAGCAAGTGGCAAACAACCGATAATAAATGCGAGTGAAGTCATGATGATAGGACGCAAACGCAATTTAGCAGCTTCCAAAGTTGCTTTAAGCGGTGTCATACCTGTATCAACACGCATTTTAGCGAATTCAACAATCAAAATTGCATTTTTAGCAGCCAAGCCCATAACTACAATCATACCGATTTGCATATAGATACTAATCTGCATGTTAAGAATATAAGCTGAAGCAAGTGCACCAAAAATACCTGTTGGAACTGTAAGTATTACTGCATACGGTACACTCCAGCTTTCGTATAAAGCTGCAAGGCAAAGGAATACGAATACGAAGGAAAGTAACATAACCTGACTTGTAGAGCTTGTTGCTGCTTTTTCTTCACGGCTCTGACCAGACCAGTCAACGCTAAAGCCTGTGGAAGCTACTTCTTTAGATATCTGTTCAATAGCATCCATAGCTTGACCAGAACTGTATCCAGCTCCTGGACTACCTTGAATTGTTATACTTCTGCTGGCATTAAAACGAGAAATAATCGCTGGACCAGAATCAAGTTTCGGCTTAATTACAGCATTAAGCGGAACCATTTGTCCATTACTACCTCTAATATAAATAAAGCGAGTAGTAGAAGCTTCATCACGGAATTTAGTATCCGCTTGCATTACTACTTTGTAAGAACGGCCAAATTGGTTGAAGTCATTTATTTCAAAACCACCGAAGTTTACTTGCATTGCAGTAAATACATCGGAAATATTAAGACCTAAGTTTTTAACTTTTTCACGGTCTACTTCAAATTCATAAATTGGTGAACCTACACTATAAGTTGTATAAACACCCTGCAAAGCTGGATTTTGATTAGCTTTTGCTACAATAGTTTTAGCAATCGTATCGAGCTCTTCATTCGTATGACCACTCATATCTTGAAGCTGCATATTAAAACCACTAGTAGCACCAAGACCTGGTAAAGATGGTGGGTTCATAGCGATGATAGAGGCTTGCGGATATTTTGCTGCTTCTTTAAATACACTACCAATTTGCGCATTAATACCTAAATTTGGTGTTGTACGTTCACTCCATGGATCAAGTCCAACGAAGAATGTTGCTGCACTGGATTTAGAACCGTTTGACAAAATATCAAAACCAGAAATACCCATTACCTGAGATACACCTGGTATTTGTTGCAAGTCATTGGATAATTGACGCATTAATTCATTAGTACGATTTAATGAAGTACCTTCTGGTAAAGTTACTGAACCAATATAGAAACCTTGGTCTTCTTCTGGAATAAATGTTGTAGGTAATACCTTAAACAATAGACCCATCAAAGCTACGATTACAACGAGTGCAACTACGCATAATTTAGCTTTACCGATAAGTGTTGCTACACATTTTATATAACCACGTGTAAGCCAGTTCATAAACTGATTGAAACGAATAAAGAATGCACCTAACTTACTATCCGTATTTTCCGTTGCACTATGTGGTTTCAACAAAGTAGCACAAAGTGCTGGAGTAAGTGTAAGCGCTACAAAGGCTGATAAGCCCATTGAAATAGCGATAGTCAAAGCGAACTGACGATATAATACCCCAGTCATACCGCCAAGACCTGCTACTGGAATAAATACGGAAGCCAATACAAGCGCGATAGCAACAACTGGACCTTGTACTTCGTCCATTGCACGACCTGTAGCTTCTTTTGGATTAAGTCCATCTTCTGCCATATGACGTTCAACATTTTCGATAACTACGATAGCATCGTCTACTACCAGACCGATGGCAAGAACCATACCGAAAAGTGTCAATGTATTAATGGAGAAATCAAGTACCACGAAAGCAGCAAAAGTACCGATAAGTGATACTGGAACGGCAAGCATTGGAATGAGTGTTGCTCGCCAACTTTGTAAGAAAATATAAACAATGAGCATAACAAGAAGCAATGCTTCCACGAAAGTATGCATAACTTCATTGATAGACTCACTGATGTAATTAGTGTTATCAACAACAACTTTATACTCTAAATCAGGTGGAAAATCAGCTTTTGCTTCTTCCAAAACCTGTTTTACACCAGCTACAGTTTCCATAGCGTTAGCATCATTTGTGAGCTGTACACCAAAACCAACGGAGTTTTCATTGTTGTTTGCAGCTATAATACTATTAGTACGAGCACCTGTTTCAACTCGTGCTACATCTTTTAAACGAACAAAAGAACCTGCATTATTATCAGAACGAATTATAATATTACCAAATTCTTCTGGTGTTACAAGACGACCTTGAATTTTGCCAGTGTATTGGAATTCTTGGTCTTTTGGAGCAGGCATCTGACCGATTGTACCTGCTGGTGCTTGAACGTTCTGTTCTTCTACAGCTGCGATAACATCAGCTACAGTTAAACCGAGTTCAGCTAATTTGTCTGGATTAATCCAAAGACGCATTGCATAGTCAGCACCGAATACGTTTAAGTCACCAACACCTGGAACACGTTTCATTTTATCTACAAGATAAATATCGGCATAGTTTTTAAGAAATACATCATCATACGTACCATTTGGAGATGTAATAGATACAACCATCGCCATATCTGTTGATGCCTTACGTGTTGTAAGACCGTATGCCTGTACTTCTGATGGCAAGCTTGGTTCAGCTGTAGATGCGTAGTTTTGAACTTTTACGGAGTCCATATCACCATCTGTACCAAGTTTAAATACTACAGATAAGCTATATCTACCATCATTTGAAGAAGTTGAACTCATATAGTCCATACCTTCTACACCGTTTACTTGCTGTTCAATTACTTGTGCTACTGTTTCATTAACAGTATCAGCATTCGCACCAGTATAAGTTGTACCTACGCGAATAGTCGGTGGTGAAATCTGTGGATATTGCGCTACTGGTAAAGTAAACGCTGAGATTGTACCTAAAATTACAATGATGAGCGATACTACAATAGCAAATATCGGACGATTTATAAAAAATCTTGACAATTACAGCACCTCCTGATTAAAAAGTTAAACCTAAATCTTCAGGAGTTACCATGGTTACATCGAGAGGAACGCCTTCTTGTAATTTGGTAAGGCCTTCTACAATGACAGTATCATTTGCTGAAAGTCCATCAGTTACAATCCAGAAACTGCCTACTTTATCGCCTACAGTTATTGGTTTTGTAACAGATTTACCATCTTCACCCACTACCATTACAAATGTTTTTTCCAAAATTTGTTGTACCGCACGTTGCGGAATTAAAATTGCATTTGGAACGACTTCTCCTTCAACTTTTACACGTGCAAACATACCTGGTAATAAAATTCCATCTGGATTATCAAACAAAGCATTAATTGCTAATGTACCTGTATTAGTTGCTAAGGAACGGTCTATTTGAACTAATTTTCCTGTAATAGGATATTCTGTACCATCACTTAAAGTAATAGTAACATTACCTACATCACTGTTAAAAAATGAAGATAATTTCAGATACTCATCTTCACTCACATTAAATTGAGCATATACTTGGTCAACAGAACCCATTGTAACAAGTACTGTACTTCCGGCTGTAGCATAAGTTCCTACATCAACATCATTGATATCTAATTTACCAGAAGTTGGTGCATAAACAACAGTATCATCTAAATCTTCCTGTGCTTTTTTTACTAATGCTGCATTAGAATCGATTATTGCTTGCTGTGCATTTAGTGATGCTGTTAAAGCTTCTACTTGAGATTGTTGTGTAGTAGCTTGTTGTTCAGAAATTGCATTTTGCGCAAGTAATGTCTGATAACGACTGTTATCTGTTTGAGCATTTTGTAATGTTGCTAAAGCATTTTGATAACTAGCTTGTGCTTGAG
Organism: Megamonas hypermegale; assembly: GCF_900187035.1. Classification (NCBI taxonomy): domain Bacteria; kingdom Bacillati; phylum Bacillota; class Negativicutes; order Selenomonadales; family Selenomonadaceae; genus Megamonas; species Megamonas hypermegale. The sequence goes on along the minus strand of NZ_LT906446.1, from coordinate 51,086 downwards.
CAAGGTTTGCCTGTGCAGATAAAAGCGCACTTTCATACTGTTTGCTATCAACTTTGTATAACGGCTGACCCGCTTGTACAAATTGACCACCTGTAATATATTTTTCAACAATAGTTCCTGAAACACGTGAAGTAATTTTTACTTCATTTGTGCTTTTGATATCACCAGCATATTCATAATTGATTGGTGTATCTTTTTGAATAACTTGCATAGCTTTTACAGCAGTCGCTCCACCAGGTCGTTGCCCACCAGTATTAGCCATCATCTTAGAATAGACAACATAGCCAATGATAGCAATAACTACTATAGCCACAACAGCAAGAACCACATTTTTTTTGTTTTTTAGTGTGGCCAAAACTCCTCTACCTCCTTTGATAAATTCCAAAAGCTGTGCAAATGCACAGCTTTTAAATCAGCTTTTTTCGAAATTTTTTATAAATAGCTGATAGTACACAAGTATTTACTATTATCGTGTTCTATAGTATAGTATATTTATTGAAAAGTCAAGATTTTTGCGATATTGAAGACTGTTTTTAATCTTGTTTTAATCTTTTAAGAAATTGGACTTATTATTTGAAAAATCCTAATAAAGGGAGGCACTTTTTTGGAAAATAATAGTAGGAAATTATCAGATATTTATTTTGATTTATTTGAAATAATGATGACTTACAATCATAAGTTATGGCGTACTGCAGCTTTACCATTACCACTTAATCATTTTGCAGTCATGTATTATTTATTTGAAAAAGAAAATACATTTGCTACAGTAACTGAATTAGCAAAACATTTGTCTATATCTAAACAACAAATGAGTCCTATTATTGACAAATTAGTAAAAAAAGAATTTATCAAAAAAACTTGTTTAAGTAAAGATAGAAGATATAATCAAATTTCTTTAAGCGAAAAAGGGCGAAAATTTTTAAAGGAACATCAACAATCACAAAGACTTATTTTTATGAAATGTACGACAGATTTATCAAATAGTGATACGGAAAAATTTGATGAAAGTGTGCAAATAGTGAAAAAAATGATGGCTAAAATTTTTGAAGATAAAAAATGATACAAGCGATATTTCAGTTTACATGTTGACAACAACAATTATTTACTATATCATAAAAAACCGAACCATTTATTCAATACAACACGATTAATGGTTTTATGATATGGGGGTATTTGGAATGAAAATGAGTAAATTGGCAATTATCGGTCTCGGCCATGTAGGTTCAGCTGTATTAGCTCAAGCTATGGCAATGAATTTAGCTTCAGAAATTGTATGTATTGACATCAACGAAAAAGTAGCTCATGGTGAAGCTTTAGATGCAACTCATGCAACACCTTGTACATATGTGCCAGGTATGAAAGTTTATTCAGGAGATTTTAGTCAGTGTAAAGACGCTGATATTATAATTTGTTCCGCTGGCCCTAGTATCTTACCTGGAGAAAAGTTGGACAGATTAATACTTGCAGAAAGAAATGTAAAAGTCATCAGTGAAATCATGACAGAGGTTACAAAATATACAAAGAATACGCCTTTTATCATGATTACCAATCCGCTTGATGTAACTACATATTTAGCAGCTACTAAATTTGGTTATGAAAAAGGAAAATTATTTGGTACAGGAACAACATTAGAAACACTTCGCTTAAAACGCATTGTAGCAAATCATTATAATGTTGATGCTAAAGATGTACAAGGCTTTATGCTAGGTGAACATGGTAATTCTGCTTTTCCTGCATGGTCTACAATCAGTATTGGCAGTGTACGCTTAGCTGATTTGGATAAATACTATGACCATAACTGTGAATTTGATAAAAAAGCTATCGCTCAAGAAGTAGTAAACACAGCATATGATGTATTATTATCTAAAGGCTGGACAAATACTGGTATAGCAATGGGAGCTTGCAGATTAGCTCGCGCTGTTATATTCAACGAACGTTGCGTAACGCCAGTTTCTACACCACTTGATGGCGAATATGGTTTAACAGATGTAGCACTCAGCTTACCAAGCATTGTTGGTGCTAATGGTGTAGAAAAACGTTTAGCTATAGATTTACCAGAAGATGAATTAAAAGCTCTTCAATTCAGTGCAGAAAGTATAAAAACCGTACTTAGAGCAAATAAATTAATTGACTAATATTAAATAATAAATAAAGCTACTTTTGATTTATTAATCGAAGGTAGCTTTATTTATTATAGAAGAAAGTTATAAATTAATATTAGCTTAAAAGAAAAAACACTAGATATAAAAGACAAGTATCTCTAGATGTGATAGAATAACATAGATATTGTATTATGAATTTTAATTAGCCTAAGGGGATTTTTAATGGAAAAAAATAAATTAATTATTTGTGATTTAGATGGAACTTTATTTGATACACGCAGGGTTAATTATCATGCTTACCATGAAGCAGTTAAACTTTCAGGACTTGCTGCAGATTTTGATTATGACTTTTATATTAATCGTTGCTGGGGCCCTACGTATAAGGAATTTTTACCACTTATGGGTGTACCTGTTGAACGCTTTGATGAAATTCACGATTTGAAAAAAACTCTTTATGAAAAAAATTTAAAGTACGCACAAGAAAATACACATCTTTTTGATATCATTGAAGCATTAAGTCCTACATATCACACTTGTGTAGTAACTAGTGGCTCACATAATTCAAAGGATATCTTAAAATACTTCAACCGCTACGATTTATTTGAAGCGATTTTCACCATTGATGATGTAAAACATGGCAAACCAGACCCAGAAGGATTTTTTAAAGCAATGGATTATTTCCATGTAAAACCAGAACAAACTATAATCTTTGAAGACTCCTCTGTCGGCATAGAAGCAGCCCGCCGTACAGGAGCTAGTTTATGTATTGTTGATGATTTCAACAAAAAATATTAAAATACTCATTGTATTAGTTGATTTTCAACTAAGGATTTAAGCTAAATAGAGGAATGTTATATGTTTAAAATCATTACTAATTCACCTGAGCAAACATCTCTTTTAGGAGAAAAAATAGCTAAGTTAATAAAAGACAATCTCGTCATTTGTTTAGAAGGCGATTTAGGTGCAGGCAAGACTCTTTTTACGCAAGGTTTTTGCCAAGCCCTAAATGTAAAAGAAACGGTTACAAGCCCAACCTTTAATTTAATGAATGTATATGAAGGAGACAAGCGCATTTACCATTTTGATTTATACCGCTTGGAAAATGAAAACGATTTATATGAAATCGGTTTTTATGAATATACCGATGTGGAAGATGAAATTGCCTTAATCGAATGGCCAGATAGATTTATTGATTGTATGCCTGATGATTACTTACATTTGAAGATTGAGCGCACATCAATAGATAGTCAACGCGAAATAACAGTTATTTTGCACGGTGAAAAATATAAAAATTTATATGAGGAGATGAAAAAAACGTGCCAATTTTAGCTATAGATACATCTACCATGGTTTCCGGTGCAGCTATTGCCACTGAAGATAGACTAATCGCTGAAGTTACCATGCAACTTAAATTGCCACAATCACAAGTTTTACTTGGTCATATTGAAGACGTTCTCAAAATTGCTCATATGGATAAAAAAGATTTAGACGGCATTGCCATAAGCATTGGACCAGGCTCTTTTACTGGTCTTAGAATAGGTCTTGCCAGTGCTAAAATGCTTTCATATGCTCTTGATATTCCTGTAGTAACAGTATCTTCACTCGAAGCTATGGCATATCATTATCCTGTGCCTAATATTTATATTGCTAGTGTTCTAGATGCACAAAAAAATAATGCTTATTTTTCTCTATATGAATACAATGGCAAAAATTTTGATGAAAAAAAATCCATCTGCGTTATGGCTTTTGATGAAGTTATAGATTTTTGTTCTAAACTCGATAAACCTGTTATCTTTGTCGGCGATATCGCACAAAAAAAAGCTGATATGATTGCAGAAGCTCCGAATGTATCACTCGGCATGCCTCATTTATGTATGCCACGCGCTGCTAATGTCGCTATGGCAGCTATGCCAAAATTCTTAAACGGTGAATTTGCCAATATCATGAATTTAGAACCTGTGTACATTCGCCGCTCTGAAGCAGAAGTTTTATGGGAAAAACGCCATAGTCAAGATAAAACAGGTGAAAACGCATGAATTTAACATTCCGCAAAATGGTACCTGAAGACGCTTCTGCTGTTGAAATTGTTGAAAAAGCGTGTTTTTCAATGCCATGGTCGCGCCAAGCATTTTGGGAAGAAGCTTCTAATGATAAAACTTATTATCTATTAGCTTTAGATGATACGAAGGTCATCGGCTATGTAGGAGTTTGGATATTATTCGATGAAGCTCAAATCACCAATGTTGCTGTTTTGCCTGAATATCGCAATCAAAAAATCGGCTATCGCATGATGGAAAAAATAATGCAAATTTCATTGCAAAAAGGCGCAACAGCTATGACTTTAGAAGTTCGCCCTAGCAATGATAGCGCACTTCATCTATATGAAAAACTCGGCTTTAAATCTGTAGGACGCAGACGCAATTATTATGAAGATGGCGAAGATGCTGAAATCATGTGGATTACAGATTTAGCAAAATGTACAAATGCTGAGGTGATTTAAATGCACCAATATTTATTTTTTATTGGAGATTTTCCCATTCGTGCCTATGGACTGGTCTTATCACTTAGCATAATTTTAGCAACAGGTGTTGCTTATTTTTTAGCTAAACAAGACGGTCGTTGGCATGAACACATCGTAAACTTAGGTATAATCTGTGGCATATCTGGCATAATTGGCGCTAGATTATGGGATGTCTTCTTCTTTGATTTCGCTTATTATGGCAATCATTTAAATGAAATATTTTATGTATGGCAAGGTGGCATGGCAATTCAAGGCGGTGTGCTTTTCGGCGTCATCGCTGGCATAATCTACGCCCGCCATTATAAAATTGATGTATTGGCTTTAGCAGATATCATAGCTCCTGCCATAATCTTAGGGCAGGCACTCGGTCGCTGTGCTAATTTATTAAATGGCGACGCTTTCGGCGCACCTACTGGTGGAAGTTTTGGTATAATTTATCCTGTTACAACACTTGCCTATAAAACGTATGGCAATCAACCACTTTGGCCAGCAGAAGTCTGGGAAGGACAACTCGATTTTGTCATCTTTGCGTTGCTTCTCATTTTTCGCGCATTTCCGCATGCAAAAGGACAAGCATTTTCACTTTATATAATGCTCTATAGTTTAGTTCGTTTCGGACTGGAATTTTTGCGCGGAGATTATGCTCATCCTGTATTTTTATCTTTTACTTCTGCCCAAACTACCAGCATCATCACATTTATCCTAGCACTCAGTTTATTTATTTATTGCGGTGTTAAATTTAAAGACAACAATCAAACTAATCAAACCTCATCTATTAAATCAAAACGTCGCAGAGGAAAATGAACATGAATAAAGTATTAAAGCTTATTTTTATTACATTTTTATTTTGTTTTTTATGTATAAATTCTAGCTGTTTTGCTGCTAATAATGAAGAATATATTCGTGTAGGATTACTGCAAGGACAAACTTCTATAGTAATTTCTGCTGAAAATGATTTTGTCATAAAAGATGTTGACAATAATAAAAACTACAAATTCAGTAAAGCAAATAATGTCAATATCCATCAAAGTGAACGCAAAGTTTACATTGATAAAAAAGGCAGAGAAACAACAACTCTAATCATAGCTGTAAAAAATAATGAACCTGTTACTGTAAACAATAAACGATATCGCGGTTCATTGATTATTCAACCTCATAAAGCAGGACTCACTGTAATCAACAGAGTCTCTTTAGAAGATTATCTGCGCGGTGTCGTTCCTAAAGAAATGCCAACTGATTGGGCAAAAGAAGCTTTAAAAGCTCAAGCTGTAGCAGCTCGCACTTTTACCCTATACAATAGAGCTGATAGAAAACACACAAAAGAAGGCTTTGATGTATGTGCTACTACAGATTGCCAAGTCTACAGCGGTATATCCGTTGAAACAACCTCCAGTGATAACGCTATAAAAGCCACTCGCGGTCAAATTTTAACGTATTCAAATGAACCTATTTGCAGTGTATTTCATGCTGCTTCCGGTGGATTTACTGAAAACAGTGAAGATGTCTGGAAAGTGACTGTTCCATATCTTCGAGCTGTAGACGATAGTACAGAACAATCCCCTTATGCTGAATGGCAAACGCAAATAAGTATTGAAGATTTTAGCGATACAATAGCTAAACAATATAAGGATATCGGCACTATAAAAGAAATAGATGTCAGCAATTTTCCGCAAGGTTTAAAGAAAAATTCTAAACCGAAGAGTATAAAATTTATAGGTTCAGATAACAAAAGCATGGAACTCACAGCTACACAGATAAGAAGTATGCTTGGACTTAAAAGCAATAATTTCTCATTAGAATTAATTCAAGACAAAAAGAAAATAACTAATGATAAAAAATTAAAAATAACCTCACCCGATAAAACTATATTACAGATAAATGGCAAAGGTTTAGGTCACCGTTTAGGTATGTCCCAATGGGGCGCTAAAGCTCTTGCCGATAAAGGTCAAAATTATAAACAGATCTTACAGCACTACTACACTGATGTAAAACTTAAAACCATTTATTAAGGAGTTAATCTATAATGTTATTAAGCGATTTTGATTATAATCTTCCTGAAGAATTAATTGCACAAACACCATGCCAACAGCGCGACCATTCTCGCTTGATGGTTTTAAATCGCAAAGATAAATCCATAAGTCATAAGCATTTTTATGATTTAAAACAATATCTAAAAAAAGGCGATACACTCGTCTTCAATGATACGAAAGTAATTCCAGCTCGCCTAATCGGTCACCGTGCTAAAACTGGCGGTAAAGTAGAAGTATTCTTACTTCGCCGCACAGAAGGCAATCGCTGGGAAACACTCGTTAAACCTGGCAAAAAAGCTCAAATTGGTAATATCATCGAATTCAGCGATGAACTTTCCTGCGAAGTAATTGACCATACTGATTTTGGTGGTCGCATTGTTGAATTTAAATTTGACGGCATTTTTGAAGAAATTCTCGACCGTCTCGGCGAAACACCACTTCCGCCATACATTCATGAAAAATTAGCAGATAAAAATCGTTATCAAACAGTTTACGCTAGAGAAAATGGTTCTGCTGCTGCACCTACTGCTGGCTTACATTTTACTAAAGAACTATTAGAAGAAATAAAAGCCATGGGTGTAAATCTCGCATTCGTTACACTTCATGTTGGACTTGGCACTTTCCGCCCTGTAAATGTCGACAATATTGAAGACCATGTAATGCACAAAGAATTTTATCATATTGAAAAAGAAGCCGCTGATATCATTAACAATACAAAGAAAAATGGCGGACGCGTCATCGCAGTTGGCACAACTTCTATCCGCACATTAGAGTCTGCTGCTAAGGAAGATGGCACAATTGAACCTATCGCTGATGAAACAGGCATTTTCATTTATCCAGGATATAAATTTAAAATCGTAGATGCTATCGTCACTAATTTCCATCTGCCAAAATCAACATTAATCATGCTGATAAGCGCTTTTGCTGGCAGAGAATACGTCTTATCCGCCTATGAAGAAGCAGTTCGCGAAAAATATCGCTTCTTTAGCTTTGGCGATGCTATGTTTATTGAATAATTTATTTAGAAGGGAACAATATTTTGAAACCAGCTATAACTTATGAATTAATTAAAGAATGTCCACATACACATGCTCGTGCTGGCCGTATTCACACACCACACGGTACATTTGATACGCCGATATTCATGCCAGTAGGCACACAGGCTACTGTTAAAACCATGGCACCAGAAGAATTAAAAGCCATGGGAGCAGGTATTATTTTAAGCAATACGTATCATTTATTTTTACGCCCAGGTGCAGCTCTTGTAAAAGAAGCTGGCGGTCTGCATAAATTCATGAATTGGGATAGAGCTATTTTAACTGACAGTGGCGGATTTCAAGTTTTCAGTTTAGGCGACCTTCGCAAAATCACTGAAGAAGGCGTTACATTCCGCTCTCATATCGATGGCTCGAAAAAATTTCTCTCACCTGAAATCGCTACAAAAACACAAATGGATTTAGGCGCAGATATCATCATGGCATTTGATGAATGCGTACCGTATCCAGCCGATTTTAAATACACTCACGAATCAATGGAATTGACACTTCGCTGGGCACAACGCTGTAAAGATACCATGACTAGCCCAAATCAAGGTTTATTCGGCATTGTACAAGGCGGTATGTATAAAGATTTACGCATTGAATGTGCCAATCGTCTTGTCGATATGGATTTCCCTGGTTATGCTGTCGGCGGTCTCAGCGTTGGCGAACCAAAAGAATTGATGTATGATATGCTCGATATAACACTGGAACATCTGCCAAAAAATAAAGCTCGCTATTTAATGGGCGTTGGTACACCAGATTGTTTAGCTGAAGGCGTTATGCGTGGCATTGATATGTTTGACTGCGTATATCCAACACGTGTAGCACGCAACGGTACCGCTATGACTTGGAACGGTCGCCTCGTCATGAAAAATGCCCAATATGAACATGATTTCCGTCCAATTGACGAAAATTGTGATTGCTACGCTTGCCGTAACTATTCTCGCGCTTACATTCGTCATCTCGTTCGCGTAAATGAAATCTTCGGCTTACATCTTTTAACTATTCACAATCTCCATTTTCTCATCAATTTCATGAAGAAAATGCGCGAAGCAATCTTAAATGACAGCTTCCCAGAATTTTATCACCGCTTCACGGCAAATTTCTCATTCAATGCAAAATCTGAGTAAAATTGTAAAATTTTACCGCCCGAAAAACATATCTTATGCTATACTATAGCTACAACAAATTTTAATTAGAGGAGAATTATCTTATGAGTGATTCAATGATGGCAAATTTATATTCTTATGGTCCAATTATCTTAATGGTAGTTATTTTCTATTTCTTACTCTGGAGACCACAGAAAAAACAACGTAAACAACATAATGATATGATGAGTAATTTAAAAGTTGGACATCGTATTTTAACAATTGGTGGTATTCATGCTGAAATCACCTATGTTGACCTTGAAAAATCTGATTTCATCAGAGTAAAAATTGCTGATAACGTAGAAATCAAAATCAGCAGCTCCGCTGTTGCTAGAGATTTAACTCAGGAAAAAACAGATGCAAACCCAGCTAACAAAAAATAAAAAAACACAAAGAAAATTCTTTTTAGAGCAACGACGTGCTCTTTGTACTTCTGATAGAGAAATGTATTCTAAGCAAATCATTCAAAAAGTGATAAACAGTGCTCAATATCAAAAATCCACTGTATGCTTTTTATTTGCTGCTATGAAAGACGAAGTACAAACGAAAGAATTGATTTTAGATGCTCTAAGGGCAGGCAAACGCGTTTGCCTGCCTTATATTACTGATAAAAAAAATGGCCTTATGGAAGCCACTGAAATTTCTTCTTTTGATGAATTAATCGTTGGTGCATATGGCATTTTATCCGTTAATGAAAATAACCTTCGCTTTGTAAACCCACAGGATATTGATTTTATACTCGTTCCTGGTGTTGGTTTTGATAAAAGAGGCTATCGACTCGGCATGGGTGGTGGTTTTTATGACCGCTATCTTCCTAAAGCGATTAATGCTTATCTAACTGCTGTAATATACAACTGTCAATTAGCAGATACAGTAGTAATAGATGAATATGATGCTAAAGTCGATGCCATTTTTACAGAAAAAGAAAGTATTATTCTTTAACTGTTAGTGCATTTGAGCACTACATAATTTTTTAAAGGGGATATAAACGTTGAGACAAAATGCTTTGTTGAAATTAATAGCAACTATTGTTGTTATCGTAGGCGTTTTTGCTGCGTTTATCGCACCGCTTGCCGGTTCTATCAGACAAGGTCTTGACCTTCAAGGCGGTACACATGTCGTTTTAGAAGGTGTTGATACACCAGAAGCTACAGTTAACGACGATGCGATGAACCGTGTAGTAAAAATCATGGAAAAGCGTGTTAATGAACTCGGTCTTACTGAGCCAATCATTCAGCGCGAAGGCGAACGCCGTATTATTATTGAACTTCCAGGTATAAAAGACCCTGATAAAGCAATTGCCGTACTCGGTAAAACAGCTATGTTGGAATTCAAAGATGAAGAAGGCAATACTGTTTTAAAAGGTACAGATTTAAAAGATGCTCGTGAACAAACTACACAAAACAATCAAAATGAAGTAGCTATCGAATTTACAGATGAAGGCGCTCAAAAATTTGCTGATTTAACATCTGCTAATGTTGGTCGTACTATTTCTATTTTGCTTGATGGTGAAGTTTTAACAGCTCCACGTGTAAATGAACCTATTACTGGTGGCAAAGCCGTCATCACTGGTTCTCGTAACCTTGAAGAAGCACATAACTTAGCCGTTTTACTTCGTTCCGGTGCTCTTCCTGTAAAAGTTGATATAATTGAAACTCGTACTGTAGGCCCTACACTCGGTCAAGACAGTAAAGATAAAAGTATATTCGCCTTTGCTGTAGGCGTTGGCGCAATCTTCGTCTTCATGCTTTTATTCTACCGTGCTTCCGGTTTAATTGCTGATTTAAGCTTAATGGCTTATGTAGTAATCTTATTATTTGTATTAAAACTCTTAGATGCAACACTTACATTGCCTGGTGTCGCGGGAATTATCCTTTCCATTGGTATGGCTGTCGATGCCAACGTGCTCATATTCGAACATTTTAAAGAAGAAATACGCAATGGCAAAACACTGCGCATGGCAATGGATTCTGGTTTCAAACGTGCATTCACTACAATATTTGACTCCAACCTCACAACCATTATAGCTGCTGCCGTATTATTCTTCTTCGGCACAGGTCCAATCCGTGGTTTTGCCATTACTTTAGGACTTGGTGTTATAATCAGTATGTTTACAGCAATCACACTCACACAGTTCATGCTCAAACATTTAATTGCTGCTAAATTATTTACTAACCCTAAATTCTATGGTGTTTCTTTAAGTCATAAAGTAAAGGACGGTGAAGCAAAATGACAGTAAAATTTGATATTATTGGCAGACGCAAAATCTGGTATGCAATATCTTCAATTTTAATAATTGCCAGCCTGTTCTTTATGGTAACACGTGGCTTTAATATGGGTATCGACTTTACTGGCGGTACTATCATGGATTTAAGATTTGAAAAAGCTGTAAACATCAATGATGTCCGTTCTGTCTTAAACGATTATGATTTAAGCAACAGCACAATTCAGCTCTCTGGTGACTCTAGCTCTTCTACTGAAGCTCAAAACGTCATGATACGTACTGTTGACTTAGAAGAACAAGACCGCAAAGAAGTAATGTCTGCCCTTTCTGATAAACTTGGTGATTATCAAGTATTGCGTGAAGAAAAAGTCGGTGCAACAATGGGTACTGAACTCATCATGAACGCAATTTACGCTACTATTATCTCTTGGATTTTAATCATTGCATATGTATCTTACCGTTTTGAATTAAAATTCGGTATTGCAGCCGTATTAGGATTGATACACAATGTATTAATCGTACTCGGTGCATTTGCTTTGACACAAAGACAAGTTGACTCTTCATTTATAGCCGCACTGCTCACCATCATCGGTTATTCTATCAACGATACAATCGTTATCTTCGACCGTATCCGCGAAAATCTTAAATTACATTTCCGCAAAAATGGTGATATCGTAGAACTCGTTAATGTCAGCATTTTCCAGACAATGACTCGTTCTATCTATACAGTATGTACTGTTTTATTTGCAACATTTTCACTGTATTTCTTCGGTGGAGATACGACAAAAGACTTTGCTTTTGCAATGTTAATCGGTTTCTTCTGTGGTGCATATACTTCAATCTTTATCGCCAGCCCTCTTTGGGTAACATTTAGAAGATTTTCTGATAAACGCAAAATAGCAAAACGTGCTGCTGAAAATTAAATATTAAAACGAAAAGCTAAGATTTTATAAATCTTAGCTTTTTTTAATTCATTCATCATCTCTATGAATTTAATATTTTTAATTAAGCTTACGATATTCAAGTGGTGTAATCCCTACAAATTTCTTAAACATCACAATAAAATGACTCGTATCGAGAAAACCAACAAGTTGAGCGATTTGTTGAATTTCTGTGCGCTGGTCAGTCAAAAGTAATTCCTTAGCTTTATTTATACGATAATTAGTTAAATATTTATATACAGAACAACCGACAAAACGCTTAAACAATCGCGATAAATATTGTGGGCTGATATAAATTTTTTTGCTTAAGCTCTGCAAAGTAATTTCATAATTATAACCTTGTTCAATTTCTGTTATAATTGGCTCTACATATTTTTTATATAAGGGGTCATTTTTATAAGTAGATATATTATCAACAAAATTCATCAATATACGATACGTATCTACGGAAAAAGATTTTGCATCAATGGATGGATTTTCATATCTTTCCATCATATCATCTATTAAAGTCGCAATGACCGTACCTTGTTCTTTACTTGTAAAAATCACTTTTCTATCGCCTAAAATTTTAGATATCGTGTCTTCTACCATTCCTGTAAATGTTATAAAAGTCGTCAGCCATTCTTCACCTTCCGGTTCATACGCATGGGGAATATTCGGTGCAATTAAAAAGCCTTCACCTTCATTCAATATGTATTTTTTTCCTTCTATCTCCAATTTACCCGTTCCCTTTTCCGATTGTAAATAATGGTAAAGCGGAAAACCTTGCGGACGAGTGATAGCATCTTGTTCCCAATGATTGCCTATCGTATCGAAAATAAATGGTTCTTTCAACAAAGTCTTCCTTATTTTAATTGGCATAAAATCACCTTGTTTCATAATATTATATTATTTAGTTTAACATATTACACATTTTTCTGTCTATTTCTACTATTAATTTAATAAAAAATTCTTAATAATACTGATGATTTAAGGATTTTTACAAAACAAAAAATCTCCATATAATAATATAAAAATCTTATATTATACGTTAATAAAACGCTCTATTCCCAATTTTAAAGACTATATCGTCCAAACTATTTAGTTCAAAATCCTATATTTTTTTCTTTAATATGTAGTAAAATCTTATACACAATCCTGCTTTTTCAATGTATAATTTATATATAATTAAAAATATTTATTTATTTAGGAGGTTTTTTAATGTTTGATTTAAACAAATTAGCTAATCCAGCTTATTTTGCTGACAACCGTATGCCAGCACATAGCGACCATCAGTATTTTGCTAATGAATGCGAAATGAATAATAATGAAATGAGCATGAGAAAATCTTTGAACGGCTTATGGTATTTCTCCTATGCCAAAAATCTTACATCTCGTATTGAAGGCTTTGAACAGACTGACTATAATTGCAAAAACTGGGATACAATTCGCGTACCAGCTCATATTCAAATGGAAGGTTACGGCAAACCTCATTATACAAATACTCCTTATCCTTGGGACGGCCATGAAAAAGTTAATGAAAGTGAAATACCTCAAAATTTCAACCCTACAGCTTCTTATGTAAAATATTTCACAGCTCCAGAAAATTGGAAAGATGTATTCATCTCCTTTCAAGGCGTAGACTCCGCTATGGCATTATGGCTCAACGGCAAATTCGTAGGCTACAGTGAAGACAGCTGCACTCCTTCAGAATTCGACCTCACTCCATATTTAGTAGATGGTGAAAATAAAATTGCTGTACAAGTTTATCGTTTTAGCTCCGGTAGCTGGGTAGAAGACCAAGACTTCTGGCGTTTCTCCGGTATTTATCGTGATGTATACTTATTTACAAAACCACAGCTTCATATCGATGACTTATTTATCCATGCTGTTCCGGTAAACGATTACAAAGATGGCAAATTAACTATTGATTTTAAATGGAATAACGAAGATGCTAAAAACTTAGCTGTAAAATTAACTGACAATGAAGGCAATGTTATTTTAGATACAGTTCAAGAAAATATCACTGGTGCCACTAGCACTTTCACAGCAGACTTTACAGATATTAAACTTTGGAGTGCTGAACATCCAAACCTCTACAAAGCTATTTTCACTGTAACTGATACTGATGGCAATATCATGGAAATCATTCCTCAAAATATTGGTTTCCGTGAATTCAAAATGGACGGCAATATCATGAAAATCAATGGCAAACGCATTGTTTTCAAAGGTGTAAACCGTCATGAATTTGACTGCTATTTCGGTCGTGCTATTCCAACAGAAAAAATCGCACATGACCTTGAAATCATAAAACAAAATAATATCAATGCTGTTCGTACTTCTCACTATCCAAACAATAGCAAATTATATGAACTCTGTGATATCTACGGTTTATATGTAATCGATGAAACAAATATGGAAACACATGGTAGCTGGATGGTAAAAGGTAAAGTGCGTGAAGATGCAAACACTGTACCAAACGATAATCCAGCTTGGCATGATATCATTATCGACAGAGCAAAATCCATGCTCGAACGCGATAAAAACCATGCAAGCATAATCATCTGGTCTTGCGGTAATGAATCTTACGGTGGCAAAAACATCTTTGATATGTCCGAATACTTCCGCCAAACAGACCCTTCTCGCCTCGTTCACTATGAAAGCATTTTCTGGAACAGAAAATACAATGGCACTAGCGATATGGAAAGCCAGATGTACACTAGAGTTGCTGATATTAAAAAATTCCTCAGCGAACATCGCGATAAACCATTCATTTGCTGTGAATACACTCACTCCATGGGTAACAGTAATGGTGGCATGCATAAATACACTGATTTAACTGATGAAGACCCATTATATCAGGGCGGTTTCATTTGGGACTTCGCTGACCAAGCAATTTGGGGCAGAGACCTCTATGGCAATGAAGTTATGTACTACGGTGGCGATTTCGGCGATAGACCTTCCGATTACAACTTCAGTGGTAACGGTATCGTATTTGCTGACCACAGCCCAACAACTAAATTACAAGAAGTTAAATTCAATTATCAAAACTTCGTTTTAACTCCTAGCGAAACAACTGTTAAAATCGTAAACAAATCTTTATTCACTAATACAAATGAATATGATTTAGTAATCGCACTCGCTAAAGACGGTAAAGAAGTTTATACAACAAAAACAACTGCTGATATTCAAGCTGGACAAACAGGTGAAATCGCTATCGAATTACCAAAATTCGGCCCAGGCGAATACACTGTAACAGCTTCTTTAAAATTAAAAGCAGATACTATTTGGGCAGGTTATGGCCATGAAATCGCATTTGGTCAATACGTATTTACTTGCGCAGCAGATGAAAAACCTGCTACACTTCCTCCTATCACCCTCACTAAAGGCGATGTAAGCACAGGCGTTAAAGGCGAAGGCTTTGAAGTTATGTTCTCCTCTGATAAAGGTACTTTGACATCATATAAATACAACGGTGTAGAAATGATTGAAGAATTACCTCGCTTAAACTTCTGGCGTGCACCTATCGACAACGACTATGGTTGCGGTATGCAATTTGATACAGCACAGTGGAAACTCGCTAGCCTTTACAATAAATGCACAGATATGGAAATCATTGAAAACGGCACTCAAAGCGCAACTTTCAAATTCACATATGAACTTGCAACAAAACCTACAGCTTATGTAGTTGTAAACTACACTGTAACTGGCGATGGCACTGTAAAAGTTGACATGAGCTATGATAAAGTAGAAGGCTTACCTAATATTCCTGATTTTGGCATTCTCTTCACTATTCCTGTTGATTATGACCAAATTAAATATTATGGTTTAGGTCCATGCGATAACTACATCGACCGCAAAGAAGGAGCAAAACTCGGTATCTTCACTTCTACTACAGCTAAAGAAATGCAGCCATATTTATTACCACAAGAATGTGGCAACCACTGTGGCATTCGCTGGATGGAAGTAACTGATAGACGCGGTCGCGGTATTAAAATTTCCGCTACAACACCTATCGAAGCATCTGCTCTTTCCTACACTCCACATGAAATCGAAAATGCACGTCATCACTATGACCTTCCAAGACCACATCATACTATTGTAAGAGCTTCCGCTGGCATGTATGGTGTAGGTGGCGATGATTCTTGGGGTTCTCCAACTCTTGATGAATACATCACTAAAAACGAAACAAAACAATTCTCCTTTGAATTTAAAGGTATTTAATCATTAAAACAAAAACGGCTAAGATTTTCTTAGCCGTTTTTTTGTATCTTTAAATTAAATTTTTCCATTAATTGATTAGCATGTGTCGTTATATATACGCCTGAAATAATTATTAGAGCACTTACTACTTCTTGCACAGTTATCATTTCACCTAATGTGAAATATGCTGATATCACACCGACAACTGGCATTAAATTTAAAAATATTGCCGCATGACTTGCTCCGACAAATTTTGTGCCTAAATTCCAAAGCATCATGGCAGATACACCGCCACCCCAAACTATATACATAAACGAGCAAAGTGCTAATGGTGATAATAATACGACATTTAAACCTACAACAAAATGTGCATAAATTGCCGTAAATATAGCACCAAATAAACCAGGCCAAGCCGTAACTGAGAGCACTGACATTTTTTTCAATACAGGGATACTAAATAATATATAAACTACCCAAGCTACTTCACCGATGAAAAAATATATATCGCCTCGATTAAAAGACATATTGATAAAAGTATCCATCGTTCCCTTACTGAGTAAATACAATGTTCCACAAAATGAAATTATAATACCGCATACTTGCAATAAATTAAGCCGTTCTTTAAGTACTATTCGAGCTAATACTGCTGTTATTATCGGAGCTGTCGTACTTATAATCGTCATATTGCCAACTGTAGAATAACTAAGCCCTGTAAATTGCACGCCATTACTTACGGTTACACCGAAAAATCCCATTGCCATTAAACTCAAAACACATGATTTTTTTGGCAAAAATTCTTTTTCACCTGTAATCTTCATTAAAATAAATATCGTTATAGTCAAAAATAAATATCTAATGGGAATTACAGTCAATATGTCCATTTCTAATGTAACAAATTTTATCGTAACAGGTTGAAAGCCCCATAAAATACAGGACATCACCAAAAATATATAATATTTGTTATACATAATCCACAATCCAAACTAAATCAAATCATATTTATCTTTTGTTTCTTCTAAAATCATATCACGACGAGTTTTTGATTCAACAAAGTAATCATGAATAGTTTGTCTATCTTTCTTGGCAATAGCTGTAATCATATTACTAAAAATCGCTTGAAGCTGTGATAAATGTTCGATTATCGGTTCAGCATTAGAGATACATACATCAGCCCACATATCAGCATTAGATGAAGCTATGCGCGTTGTATCTTTAAAACCGCCACCGGCAAGTGTTATACAAGCTTCTAAATCATTTGGATTTTTGTCCAATAAATTGACAAGTCCTGCCGCTACAATATGCGGTATATGACTGATGATAGAAGCACATCTATCGTGTTCTTCCAGTGTAAGCGTCGTGATATTCGCTTCTGTAAGTTTTATTAAATCTACGACTTTCTGCAAAACTTCAGCAGGTGCTTTCGTATCCTTGACAATTACATAGCATTTGTTTTTAAATAAATCTTTATTCGCCGCTGTAACACCACTTTTTTCTCTACCTGTCATCGGATGTCCCGCTACATAATAAATATTTTCTGGAAGCATATTCATTATTTGACGAGCGATATATGATTTTGTGCTGCCGGCATCTGTTAAAATTGCACCTTTTTTCAAATGAGGTAAAATCTTTTCTACTAAAGGTACTATCTGTAATACAGGTGTACTTAAATAAATGATGTCTGCACCTTTTACACATTCAATCGGGTCTAAATAACCTTTATCAATAGCGCCTAATCGTTCAGCATTATCTATTGATTTTTGAGTTCGCGTATTACCTGTGATGAAAATATCATCACCCAATTTATTTTTAAGTGCCATACCAAAGGCGCCGCCTATAAGACCAACGCCTAATATAGCTAAATGTAATTTACTCATAATGTTTTCCCCATCAATTTCAAAATCTGATTAACTTCATCCATTACAATTTTAAAATTATCTGGTTTTAAAGATTGGTCACCATCGCTGAGTGCTACTTCTGGATGTGGATGAACTTCAATCATGAGGCCATCTGCACCTGCTGCCACTGCTGCACGAGCCATTGGACGAACCATCTGCCAGCGACCTGTTCCATGGCTTGGGTCTACGATAATTGGCAAATGAGATAATTCTTTTACAGCAGCTACAGCGCTTAAGTCAAGTGTATTGCGTGTGAATGTTTCATACGTTCTAATACCGCGTTCACACAATACAATATTGTAATTGCCACCACTAGCGATGTATTCAGCTGCATTGAGCCATTCACTGATAGTTGCACTAAGACCACGTTTTAAAAGTACAGGTTTTTTTGTAAAACCAACATCTTTCAATAATTGGAAATTCTGCATATTGCGCGCACCGATTTGCAACATATCCGCATATTGGCAAATAGTGTCTAAATCATTGATATTAACGATTTCTGTGACAACTTTAAGACCAACTTCATCAGCTACTGAACGCATCATTTTTAAACCTTCTACGCCAAGTCCCTGGAAATCATATGGAGATGTACGAGGTTTAAAAGCACCGCCACGTAAAAATTGTGCACCGCATGCTTTAACAGCTTTAGCAGCTTCTAATAATTGTTCACGACTTTCAACAGAGCAAGGGCCTGCCATTACAGCAAAATGGCCACCACCTATTTTCACACCATCAATATCAATTACGCTATCTTCTTTTTTAAATTCACGACTAACTAATTTATATTTTTCTGTAATCGATACAGTTTTTTCTACACCGGAAAAAGAATTCATCTGTAATGTAGCAATTTTCTTTTTATCACCTATTACACCGACAATAACTCTAGATGAACCCTGTGATAAATGGTAATCAAGTCCTGAATTTTTAATTTTATCTTTTACAGCATTTAAATCTTCTACTGTAGCTTCTGGTTTCATAACAATAATCATAATATTATTCCTCCTAATTTTAAATTTAAATACAAAAAAGCCCGTCCCTAAACAGGGACGAGCTGTTATTAACCCGTGGTACCACCCTTCTTGCTATTAGCAAGCCACTTTATTTGGGTACTATCATACCCTAGCCCATGATAACGGAGGCAACCGACACGACCTACTCTATATCATTTCAGCCTGTTGCTCATAGGTGTATTTCCGACTGCTTCAATCCTGTGTCGCACCAACCCACAGTTCTCTGGAAAATTCACAATCGTACTTTTCCTCTTCATTGCATTTATCTTTGTCTAATACTATAACGACTAATTTTTCATTTGTCAAGACCATTAATTCAAAAAATCTATAAACAACTGTACACTTGTAAAGTTGTTATTCTACTTATTTTGCATATATATCTAAAATTTTATTTATGATATTTGTCGTAGAACAACCTTCTGTCATCTTTATAAATTTAATTTTTCCGCCAAATTTTTTCACAGTAGCCGTTTCTGGCAACGTTTCTTCTGTATAGTCGCCACCTTTTATATAAAAATCTGGCTTAACTTTTTCTATTAACTTATCTGCTGTTGTTTCTTCAAATATCACTACATAATCAACAGATTTTAAATTATCGATTAAAAAAGCTCGTTGATTTTGCGGTATTATCGGTCTTTTATCCGATTTATACTGTTTTACAGATTTATCACTGTTTACCCCTACAATAAGATAATCAGCCATTTTTTTTGCTTCATTTAGATAATTTACATGACCTGAATGAACTAAATCAAATGAACCATTTGTAAGTGCAATACTTTTGCCACTATGATGCAGTATTTCACAAAATTTTTCTATATCATTTACATCAACAATCACTAAAAATACCCCATTTTATTTTTTTAGCACATTTATTAATTCTTCATCAGAAACGGTTGCTGTTCCCATTTTACGCACAGCAATACCAGAAGCAAAATTAGATATTTCTGCAGCTTGCGATGGCAAAGCACCTGCTGCTAGTGCTGTGATAAAAGTCGCAACACAAGTATCGCCAGCACCTGATACATCAAATACTTCTGATTTATCGGATACAGGTATATTATGCACATCTCCATTTTTTTCAAATAAAGTCATGCCTTTTTCACCACGCGTGATTAAAATACCTTTTGCTTGCATTTTAATTAAAAAATCCTGCGCTGCTTCATAAAGTTTTTCTTCACTATCGATTTTATAACCAACAGCATTTGATAATTCCGCATCATTTTGTTTCACATAATCTGTTCCTACAAAATCAAATATTGCATAACGCGAATCAACTATTGAAGGAATATCATATTCTTTACTTAATTTTAAAATAAGCTCTTTAATATTAGGGGTGATAGTACCACTACCATAATCACTCATAACTACCCCTTGAATTTGAGGCATAATCATTTCTATATATTTTAATACTTCTTTTTCATATGCAGAAGATATCGGTGTATTACATTCCCTATCAATGCGCACTACTTGCTGACTTACAGTAGCTCTTCCCCCTGCAATTACACGTGTTTTTGTGATAGTCTTGCGCGTTTGGTCGCAAAACATACCATCTGTATTCACGCCATTTTCTTCTAAAGTATGCTTTAAATTTAAAGCACCTCTATCTTTTCCTAAAATACCTACAGCAAAAGCTTTACCGCCAAGTGTAGCCACATTATTTACAACATTAGCAGCTCCCCCTGGTACAGTCTTTTCTTCTTTTTCAATAAGCACAAGCACAGGTGCTTCACGTGAAATACGTGATATATCACCCTCTAAATATATATCAGCAATCATATCACCGATAATCAAAATGCGTTTACCTTTGAATTTATCAACAAAATCAATCAAATCCGGCTTCATTAAATCACCCCTTTAATTAGAAATTAAGGAAGTTAAAGTGCAAACTCCATTTATCTTTTTTCTGTTCATACTTCAATTCAGTTTCTACACAATGCCAATCATGATACCAATAATAATCTAAATCACGTATTCTAAGACTATCTGAAGCATCATAACCTGTTGCTACTACTATACGGTTTTTATCATCAATAGTATAACTAAAACCAGCTGATACTTTTTTAGAATAATCATTTAAGCCATAATCAAATAATGTATTTTCCTGACTTACACGTGAATAATGGTATCCTAAATAACCAGCTAATCTATCATTAAATTCACTGAGCAAAGTAACATCATAATACAAGCTGTTATAATTAGAGTCATCATAATCTTCATGAACTAATTTATAACCGATACTTGGGAATAATCTCACTTTACCATTTTCATCAAGTCTAATTGGGTCATGGTATAAAGACAAATTATGTTCACGATGCCAACTTTTTTTGCCATATTCTTCCCATAAACCGTATTCATTTCTCAAATTAAAACGAAGTGGTGTATCACCTATACGCTGTCCATAATTATAAATATAGGCAATTTCTTTCTTTAACCAAATATCATCATCATCTTCATATTTACCACTTTCGATATTAAAGCTACTTCCTGCATTGCTCCAACCAACACCATATACATTACGCATATCGTGTTTTGTCGTATATTTTAAATTAGCATAAGCATTTACATTATCAACAATTTCTTGATTGTAATTATAACCAATCGTTAAACCATCATCATCATTCCATCTAATTCTAAATGGCATCCAATCTTCTTTACCATCGCTATTAGCACCTATTTTTGTCCTATATTCCTTTGTCTGATAAACAACTTGTCCTTTTATATAAAATTTAGCATTATATGCTACCATATGGTCATCTGGATAAATTTCTATTTTATCAGCACTCAAATAATAATCTGGCTTTTTAGCAGGGCAACGTGTCATAGTACCATTATAGATTACATAATAATCAGGATAAAATTCCACTTGTTCACCTGAAACGTATCTATTATCTATACGACCTTTTAAGCCTTCCATTACACCAGTTTTTTCATTATAGTTATACTGTGTTTTTTCACTATTTATATTTAAAGTTGGATTTGCAACTTGCATCATATGCGCTTTTTGCGGAATTTTAACATCACCAGAATTTAAATTTCCCTGCGCATCTTCTGTTGTCATACGTGAATAATTTTGTGTGATTTTTACATCACCCTTACCATATACATCTCCAGTAACAGAATTATACATGATATCCTTACCTTCAAATATAATAGGTGCTTTTTCTGAGTCATTAATTACAATACCATCTCGAGCATATTCTGCATCTAGTTCTTCTTTAAAATCTTTTATCTCTGTATTTTTAGCTTCTTCTCTTTGTTCTTTTCGTTGGTCTTCTACAAAATTTAAAATCTCAACATCAGTATCACTAGCAAAAACTTGTCCTTGATATGTACATAACGAAATTGCACTAAAAGACAATGCCAATAATATTTTACTTTCTATTTTCATAAAAAATTTCACCTATCTTTTTTAAACATAATTACTAAAACATTATATCATGCTACTTTCAATATGATAAGCTTTAATCTAATATGAAAATAACCTGACCCTTTTTAAAGTCAGGTTATTTTCTTTTAACGTATATTATCTATGATATTTTTGCGTCAATGCTTTAAGCCATTTTGCTTTTTTATCCGTCAAAGCATCATCATGCATTCTCCAGCCCCAATTTTTTCCAACTGTACCTGGCAAATTCATACGTGCATTTCCATCTAAACCTAATACATCCTGCATAGGAAGTACAGCAAGCCTTGCTTGACTAAAGTACGCTAATTCAATCAATTTATTTAACAATACTTCATTTTCATCAATCGAAACATTTAAAAATTCCGCCAAAAGTGCTTTATCTTGCGGAGCTATATCTGTTTCAAGCCAACCTAATGTCGTATTATTATCATGTGTTCCCGTATATACGATAGAATTTTGTGGACAAGTGAAATTTAGTTCCTTCTGTGCATTTGGATACAATTCAAATTGTAAAACCTTCATACCAGGGAAACCACAATCCGTTTTTAATTTTTCTACTTCTGGTGTAATTATACCTAAATCTTCAGCGATAATCGGCACATTGCCCAAATATTTTTTAATCGTGTCAAATAAATCACGACCTGGACCTTTTACCCATTTGCCAATGCGTGCATTTTTAGCATCACCTGGAACTTCCCAATACGCTTCAAATCCACGGAAATGGTCAATGCGAATAATATCTACTAATTCTAATAATGTAGCAATACGTTTACGCCACCAAGCATAACTATCTCGTTCCATTACTTTCCATAAATAATGCGGATTGCCCCAAAGCTGTCCATCTTCACTGAAATAATCTGGTGGTACTCCAGCAGCAGTTTTTAATGTTCCATCTGGATTTAAATTAAATTGGTCTTGGTTTGTCCAAACATCTGCACTATCATGTGAAGGAAAAATAGGCACATCGCCAATAATTTTTATGCCCTTTTCTTTAGCGTATTCATGCAATTTCTGCCACTGCATAAAGAATATATATTGAGTAAATTTAATATATGCTATATCATGCGCTAATGCAATACGACTAGCTTGCAACGCCTGTGGTTGGCGACGGCGTATCGGTGTATCCCATTTTGTCCAATTTTCACCTTTAAAATGTTTTTTAAGTGCCATGAATAAAGCATAATCATCTAACCAGCTTTCCTGTTTAGCACAGAAAACGCTGTAATCCTCATCTGCTACAAAATTAACAAATGCTTTATGCAAAATTTTATTTTTATATGCTTCTACTTTAACAAAATCGACTCTATCTTCATCAGCTTCATAATCAAGTTTTATATCGTCTTCTGTTAAAAGTCCCATTTTAACTAATTCTTCAGGTGAAATAAGCATTATATTTCCCGCAAACGCTGATGGTGATTGGTACGGTGAAGCACCATATCCAACAGGATTAAGTGGCAATACTTGCCAAATGGATTGACCAGCTTTAGCTAACCAATCGACAAAATCATATGCCGTTTTTCCTAAATCACCAATACCATATGCAGATGGTAAGCTAGTTGGATGTAAAATAATGCCAGCTTGTCTAGTGTATGGCTCAGTTATCTTCACTTGTTCAAAAATTAAAGCTTTTAATGGTTCTATAGTGATTTGCGCCTTATTATCTATGATTTCTACATCAGGATACATACCAGTTATTTCGTGTATTTTATTTTGACAAAAACCATGCATATCAACTGTTATTGTAGCTGATTTTACATTATTGCGATTTAAAACAACTAATACACAATCATCATCCATATCATTGCCAAAACGGTCTTTTCCTAGTTTAGTCGTTCTAAAATATGCTAATACATCACCATCAGCATAAGCAGGCACATACCACCCTGTCTGCAAAACAGCTCTATTATTACGCAATGCAATCATGCGTTTTACAAAATATCTTAAGTTCCAATCACCATTATCCCAATTATATGATGCTCTATTATGCGGGTCACGATAACCTTGCATGCCAATTTCATCACCATAATAAATAGAAGGAACACCTGGCAAAGTCATTTGCCAACAAATAGCTATTTTTAAACGGAAAATTGCTAAGCGCAAATGTTCATCATCTAATCTGAAATCAGCCTGTACCGTGGTTGGCACATTTTCTATAGAAGGTGCTTCTCCCAATAAAGTCAAAACACGTTCTACATCATGACTTCCCAATAAATTCATCATAGCATATAGATTTTCAGCTGGATAATTTTCTTGTTGATTAGCAATGCGCTGCTGCGTTATCTTAGCATCATTTTTATTTAACAAAAAATCAAGCATTATATTGCGCAGTGGATAATTCATAGCACTATCTACTTCATAACCACATAGATATTCACGCGATACATTATAAGAAACTTTATTAGAAGCATCTTCCCAAATTTCACCAATCAATACAGCATCTTTATCTATGCTTTTCATCTTTTTATAAAAAGCGCGCGAAAATTGGCGTGGCAATTCATCAATGACATCTAAGCGCCAGCCACTGATGCCTTTTTTCATCCAATAATTGATAACGCTATTTTCATCATTAATGATGTAATCCATATATGATGGAGTTGTTTCTTTGACATTTGGCATGCTGTCAAACCCCCACCAACAATCGTATTTATCTGGATACTCTTTAAAATCATACCATTCATAGTACGGCGAGTCTTTCGATTGATATGCTCCAACACTAGGATAATTGCCAAAACGATTGAAATAAATACTATCACTGCCTGTATGACTGAATACACCATCTAAAATAATCTTTATGCCCTTTTGTTCTGCTACCTGGCAAAGATGCTCAAAATCTTCATTCGTTCCAAGCATAGGGTCAGTTTGAAAATAATTTGCTGTATCGTAGTGATGATTAGAGCGCGACAAAAAAATTGGATTAAGATAGATTACAGATATACCCAAGTCCTTTAAATAATCCAATTTTTCTTCAATACCTTTAAAATTACCACCAAAGAAATCATATGCGATAACGCGACGTGTATCTGGGTCTACATAATACATCGGCGGGTCATTCCAATCACAATGAAATACTGCATACGGTTTTTGCGGTAATTCATTGCCACTACGATAAAATCTATCAGGGAAAATTTGATACATTACAGATTTTTTAAACCAATCAGGCGTTTTAGCATCAGCTTTAAATACAGTTATCTGATATGCTGTAGGTACATCTTTTTGAGCTTTACCGATGCCACCCATTTGTCCTGAACTATTTCCATAATAAATAAGACTTTCATCTTCTAGTCTAATCACAAAATAATACCATACAAGACAGCCTTCTTCTGGCATTTGTAAATCTATAATATAATGGTTTTCATCCCATGCTGATGGCATCATCTTTTTATATGTAGCACCTAAAGATTCTTGCCATGTATATAATTTTACCGATTCAACTTTTAATTTTTCATCCGTAATATCAAGTGCCAACCTCACTGTTGTATCTGTCGGCACTGCACCTCTTGGACTTCTATAATACGGACTTTGTGAATTATGCAATATCATTTAATCAATCCTCATAAATTCAAAAATCACTAAAAAAATAGTGCTGTATGGCAATGTATACCATACAGCACTCCATATACCCTTAGCAAAAGAAATTATTATTTTGTAAGGCTGTTATATAAGTCTTTATATTGTTTAGCAGATTCAGTCCAGCTATAATCAGCTGTCATAGCATTTTCCATAATATGCTGACGTTTAGATAATTCGCTAACACTATCGATTGCACGTTTTATTGAGAATAATAATTCATGTGCATTATAGTTGTTAAAGCTGAAACCATTACCAGTATTAGTGTAATTATTGAAAGCTTCTACTGTATCTTTAAGACCACCTGTTGCACGAACAATAGGAATAGAACCATAGCGAAGTGCGATAAGCTGACCGATACCACATGGTTCATATTGAGATGGCATCAAGAACAAGTCTGAAGCAGCATAAATCTGATGTGCTAATTCATTGTTAAAGAAGATATTAGCGGATACCTTTTTAGGATAACGCCATACAAGGCCCTTAAACCAATCTTCATATTGTCTATCACCAGTACCTAAAAGAACGAACTGAACATCTTCATATTCTAAGAGTTCATCCATGATACGAGTAACAAGGTCAAGACCTTTAGCTTCTACAAGACGAGTTACCATACCGATAAGTGGAATAGAACGATTTACAGGAAGACCGAGTTTTTTCTGTAATTCTTCTTTATTATCACCTTTACGAGCGATAGCATTAGATACATTGTATTTAAATGGAACGTATTTATCTGTTTCAGGGTCATAGTCATCATAATCAAGACCATTGATTATACCAGACAAATCATCTTTACGTTTTTGAAGCATACCTTCAAGACCTTCACCATAATATGGGTCTTGAATTTCTTTAGCATAAGTACGGCTTACTGTTGTAACTTTATCAGAATATACGATAGCACCTTTCATGAAGTTGATATCATCGAAGTATTCCAAATCACCGTTATTGAAATATTTCCAATCAAGACCAAGTACATCTGGCAAATAACCTTTCCAGAAACGTCCTTGATATTTCAAATTGTGAATTGTATAGATTGTTTTGATTTTGTTATAACGTTCATCATCATTGTGTTGAAGTTTTAAATAAACGCTTACAAGACCAGTCTGCCAATCATTTAAATGAATGATATCTGGCCAGAAATCAATTTTAGGAAGCATATCGAGTACAGCACGGCAGAAGAATGTAAATCTTTCTACATCATCTGGATAGCCATAATAGCCTTCACGATAAAAATATTCCTGATTATCTATAAAGTAGAATGGAACATTTTTATAATCATATCTATCAACACCGATATATTTTTGACGCCATGCTACATTAATAGTACCGTCATAAATATGTTCCATTTCGTTGCGATATTCTTCTTTAATTCCACTATATTTAGGTATTACAACACGTACATCTACGCCTTGTTTTTTCAATTCTTTTGGTAATGCACCGGCAACATCAGCCAATCCACCAGTTTTTACAAATGGTACAGCTTCTGAAGCAACATATAAAACTTTTAACACGCCAAACACCTTCCTCAATCGAAATTACTTGGTATTTTATTTTTTAGATTAACCTAATGCAGTAATTTTTTCTGGTTCACGATTAGTATAACTGCGACTTACTGGTTTAACTTCTTTTATTTTTTGTTTTTTCGCTCTTGCTGGGTCATCTTTCATTTTGAAGAAAATAGTAGCAAGTGGTGGCAATGTAACTTGAATGGATTGATTTAAATTATGCCAGAATACATCTTCTGTTTTAAATTCACCTTCATTTAATACATTAGAACCGCCAAATTTTTCCGCATCAGAATTGAATACTTCTTTATAAATACCTTTTGCAGGTACACCGATACGGTATCCATGACGTACTTCTGGCGTAAAATTGCAGACTACTACAATGAAATCATCTTGGTCTTCTGCATAACGAATGAATGAAATTACACTGTTTTCATTATCATTACAATCAATCCAACGGAAACCGCGCCAATCAAAATCAACTTGCCACAAAGCTTTATTATCACAATAGAACTTATTAAGTTCTTTAGAGTATTCAAGCATTTTTGTATGCATTGGATACTGCTGTGGCAAATGCCAATCTAAACTATCATCATATTTCCATTCAATAAACTGACCGAATTCTCCTCCCATGAACAATAATTTTTTGCCTGGGTGAGTCATCCAATAACCGAAGAATGCACGAAGACCTGCAAATTTGCGCCAATAATCGCCTGGCATTTTTTCGATTAATGAACATTTTCCATGAACTACTTCATCATGAGATAATGGCAAAACAAAATTTTCCGAAAATGCATACATCAAAGAGAAAGTAATTTTATCATGGTTCCATTTACGATAAATTGGGTCAAGGCTCATGTATTTGAGCATATCATTCATCCAGCCCATATTCCATTTATAGTTAAAGCCCATACCACCCATATAAGTAGGACGAGAAATCATTGGCCAAGAAGTAGATTCTTCTGCCATCATCAAAGCGTTTGGATAATATTTAAAAACAGCTTCATTTAAGTTTCTAATTAATTCCATAGCTTCAAGATTGCCAGTATCACCATATTTATTTGGTTCCCACTGTCCTTCTTTACGACCATAATTCAAATAGAGCATATTAGCTACAGCATCAACTCTAAGCCCATCAATGTGATATTCAGAAAGCCAAAACAGAGCATTGGAAATTAAGAAGCTATGTACTTCTCTACGTCCATAATCAAAGTTAGTAGTACCCCAGTCCCAGTTTTCACGACGTTTTTCATTATCTGATTCATATAATGTTTCGCCATCAAAACGACGCAGACCATGAGCATCATTACAAAAATGTCCTGGTACCCAGTCCATGATGATACCAATATTATTTTGATGCGCTAAATCTACTAAATACATAAAATCTTTAGGTTCACCATATCGGCTAGTAACAGCATAATAACCAGTTGCCTGATAACCCCATGAACCATCAAATGGATGTTCACAAAGTGGCATAAACTCAATATGTGTATAATTCATTTCTTTCACATAATTCACAAGTTGTTTAGCTGCTTCTTTATAAGTCAAATAATTTCCTTCTGCATCACGGCGCCAAGAACCCAAATGAACTTCATAAATGAGCATTGGATTGTCATAAGAAGATTTTTGACTTTTTTCTTCTTGCCATTTTTGGTCATGCCATTCATAGCCTGCAAGCTTATATAAACGAGAAGCCGTTTTTGGTTTCTTTTCTGCATAAAAAGCGTATGGGTCTGCTTTTAGAATACGTTCTCCACCATAAGATGGTTCAATTGAATATTTGTAAATTTCTCCTTCTTCAAGACCTGGAATAAATACTGACCAAATTTCACCATCTGATATGCGTCTCATTGGATTTATAGAAACGTCCCATTTGTTAAAATCGCCTACAACACTTACAGCTCTAGCATGTGGTGCCCAAACAGCAAAGCGAACACCATCCACACCGCTTTCTTTTACAAAATGAGCTCCTAACATCTGATAAGTATAGAAATTTGTACCCTGATGATACAAATACAGATCAAAATCATTCAACGCTGAAACTTTCATATTAAGTTCTCCTTTGGAGTCATTTATTTTTATAATGTACTCCCGCTTTAACAATGCTAAAACGGGAGTTCATCATTAATACAACTTACTAATACAACAAAATCTCTATTATTCTTTTATTAAATTAATAGGATGTACATTCCAAATATCTTTAGCATATTCAGCAATAGTTCTATCACTAGAGAATTGACCAGAATGTGCTATGTTAATAAGGCTGGATTTTAACCAACCATAATGGTCGTTATATTTTGCTTTAATTTTGGAATGAGCTGCACAATAAGACATGAAATCTTTAAATACAAAGTATTCATCATTACTGCTAAAGAGATAATTGTGTAAGTCATGGAAATCGCCATTTCCAACAAATGGACCAGTTAAAAGTTGGTCTACAACGTCATGAACTTTAGGATTTACATTGTATTCAGTCCATGCAGAATATAAACCTGTTTTATAGTATTCCATAACTTCTTCAGCTTTAAGACCAAAGATAATGCAATTTTCTTCGCCTACAGCATCACAAATTTCTACATTTGCTCCATCCAAAGTACCAAGTGTAATCGCACCATTCATCATGAATTTCATATTAGATGTACCAGATGCTTCTTTACCTGCAAGGGAAATCTGTTCACTTACATCTGCTGCTGGGAATAATTTTTCAGCTAAAGTAACACTGTAGTTAGGTAAAAATACTACACGAATATGGTCGTTAACATCTTTATCGTTGTTAACTACACTAGCTACTGTATTAATCAAACGAATTGTTTCTTTTGCAATATGATAGCCAGGTGCTGCTTTACCTGCAAACATAAATGTTCTTGGAAGCATTTGATTTTTAATAGATGGGTCACGTTTTATCCAATTATAAACATACATTACATGGAGAATGTTCATAATCTGACGTTTATAAGAATGTATACGTTTAACTTGAATGTCATATACAGAGTTAGGGTCAATATCAAAACCGATACGTCTCTTAATATGTCCAGCTAAATAAAGTTTATGACCTTTTTTAACTTCATCTAATTTATCAAGGAATGCTTTATCATCTTTGAAATCTAACAAATCAATCAAGCGAGATGGATTTCGACGCCATTTATCAGAAATAGCTTCATCAATTAAAGAAGAAAGTTCTGGGTTTGCTGCAATGAGCCAACGGCGATGTGTAATACCATTTGTTTTATTGTTAAATTTCTTAGGATAAATTTCATTGAAATCTTTCATACTGTAAGATTTTAAGATATCAGAATGAATTTTAGCTACACCATTTACGCTATGGCTACCTACTACAGAAAGACGAGCCATATGAACCATGCCATCTTGAATGATGGATACACGACGAACGCGTTCTTCATCACCAGGATACATTTTTCTGATATTATCCAAGAAACGTGCATTGATTTCTTCAATAATCATGTAAATACGTGGTAATAATTTTTTGAACATATCAATTGGCCATGTTTCAAGTGCTTCTGGCATAATTGTATGGTTTGTATATGCTATTGTATTTTTAGTGATATTCCAAGCTTTTTCCCAATCCATACCTTCAACATCGACGAGTACACGCATGAGTTCTGGAATTGCCATAGCAGGATGTGTATCATTGATATGAATAGCAACCTGATTTGCAAATGCACTGAGTGCGCCTTTACGACGTTTATAATGGCGAACGATACTCTGAACACCAGCAGATACAAAGAAGTATTCCTGTGTTAAACGTAAGAGTTTACCTTCATAAGAACTATCGTCTGGATACAAGCAAGAAGTGATTGCCTGAATGCGATAAGACTGACGAAGTCTTTCTTGAAGTTGTTCTCTTGTTCCAGATAAAGATGCATAATCTTTTGGAACTTCTGCATTCCATAAACGAAGTGTATTTACTACATTATTATGATAACCAACAATTGGCACATCATATGGAACAGCTGAAACTGTATCATAACCTTCATGTACGAGTTTCAAAGAACCATCTTCTTGTTCTGCCATGTAAGCATTACCGCCAAAGTTTACTCTAACTTCTTTGTCTGCTTTTCTATATTCCCAAGCAAAACCATTTTTAAGCCAATTATCTGGAATTTCTACCTGCTGATTATTTATAATTTTTTGTTCGAACAAGCCATATTGATAACGGATAGTACAACCATGGCCTGGAAGACCCAATGAAGCCATAGAATCAATAAAGCAAGCTGCAAGTCTGCCAAGACCGCCATTACCAAGACCAGCATCAGGTTCTTGTTTAAATAATTCATTAATATCAATACCCAAGTCAGCTAAAGCATCTTTGCAGATATCTTTCATATCCAAATTAATTAAATTGGAATTTAACAAACGACCTAATAAGAATTCTATAGAGAAATAATATACTTCCTTGCAATTGTGTTCTGCATAATATTTATTAGTCATTATCCAATTTTCACTGACATACTGACGAATGGTGTTAACCAAAGTCTGATAAAGTTCTTCTTTGGTTAATTCATCCCATTCTTTACCAAACAACATGTTCGCAGTCTTTAAGAAAGACTTTTGTAAACTTGCTTTTTCCTCAATCTGCTTGTTTATAATTGATACACTCACTTTATTTCCTCCTATAAATTTTGTTAGTGTCTCCAGTGTCATTATACTACCTGTTCATACAACAGTCAAAGCCGTCCGGCAACTAATGCTAGACGGCTTTGCCTTTTTATTTTAATTAATTAAATAACAGTATTTTTTTCAATAATTAATGGATAATTTTCAGCACCTTTAAGCCATTTACCATCAGTTACCACTACATTCTTATCGCAAATAACATTTTCGATTAAAGAATCTTCCTGTAAATCACAGTTCTGCATGATTACGCTATTTTTAACTTGTACACCTTTACCGATTTTTACACCGCGGAACAAGATACTGTTTTCTACAGAGCCTTCAATAACACAGCCATTAGCAACTAAGGAGTTCACTGCTTTAGCTTGTTTTTTATATTGAACAGGAGCTTCATCTCTTACTCTAGTATAAATAGGATTGTCACTCATGAACAATTCTTCCCAGATTTCTGGTTTTAAAAGGTCCATATTTGTTTTGTAATAGCTAATAGTAGAATTGATTTCAGATACATAGCCTTCATGTTGGAAAGCGTATATATTCAAATTATCCTGATTGCGTAAAATCGCATCAATTAAGAAATCGCGTCCACCACGTTCATATGCATTAGAAACGAGTTCTTCATATTTTTTAGTAGACATGATATATATTCCCATGAATACTTTAGCATTTTCATATGTGCTAGAGCTGTCGATTATATCATTTACTAAACCATTTTCACTTGTTTTTAAAATAGTTGCTGGAGCACTTGTTTCTTTATTTTCTACATGGTAAATCATAGTGATATCAGCACCAGTATTCTGATGGAAACGCAATACTGTTCTAAAATCAATATTATAAAGGAATCTACTACCAGAAATAAGCACATATTCCTGGTCAGATTTTTTTACAAAGTTCAAATAAGAATAGAAAGATTGTAAATTACCATTACGTGTGTCTTTCTTTTCTTTTAATGCTGGCAAATAAAATAAACCATCATGACGGCGAGCTAAATCCCAATCTTTACCAGAACGAAGATGGTCCACGATTGAACGAGATTTTGCTGGCAACATCAAACCGATTTTTATAATGCCTGAATTAACCATACTGGACAAAGCAAAGTCAATCAAACGATATCTACCTGCAATTGGCAAAGTAGCTACTGGTCTTTTGCTTGTCAGTGTTCTAATATGAGCTTCACTTTCATTAAGGTCCATTATACCAAGAACATTTTTCATAGTTATCTCCCCCGCTTATCCTACATTTACATTGTCTTTAGCTTCTGCTACCGTTACGGCTCTAACTGTTTCGCCTTCAGGTATAACCACTATTGAGCCGTCATCTGAACCAACATGTGCATTTGTTTCAATCTTACTGTTTTGAGCTACAATAGCTTTTTCTACTACAGCATCAGCTTCGATTTTTGCAAATGGCATAATTACAGAATTAACAACTTTTGCACCTTTAGCAATGCGTACACCAGGGAATATAACAGAATTTCTTACTTCACCACAAATCATGGCACCTTCACTAACTAAGCTATTTTTAACTTTAGCTTTTGGACCTACATAATGAGGTGGCATAGCCATATCTACAGAATAGATTTTCCATTTACCATTCATATCAAACGGCTGTTTGTCTTTTAAAAGGTCCATATTAGCTTCCCAAAGGCTATCGATTGTTCCAACGTCTTTCCAATAACCTTCAAATGCATAAGAATAAAGTCTAGCATTATCTGCAAGCATTTTTGGAATAATATCTTTACCAAAGTCATGGCTTGTATTTTCTTTTTTAGCATCTTCTTCCAGATATTCACGTAAGAAATCCCAATCGAATACATAAATACCCATGGAAGCAAGATTACTTTCTGGTTGTGCTGGTTTTTCAGCAAATTTAGTAATTCTGCCAGTTTTATCTGTGCTCATGATACCAAAGCGAGAAGCTTCTTTCATTGGAACTTTAATAACACCGATAGTAGCCTGTGCTTTTTTCATTTTGTGTTCTTCAATCATCCAAGAATAGTCCATAGTATAAATATGGTCACCAGATAAAATCAATACATATTTAGGATTAAATTTATTTACGAAATTAATATTCTGGTAAATTGCATCAGCTGTACCTCTATACCAGTCAGCACCTTTATCACGTGCATATGGAGGAAGAATATATACACCGCCATTTTTACGGTCTAAATTCCACGCTTCACCTGTAGACAAGTATGTATGCAGCTCTAAAGGACGATACTGAGTAAGCACACCTACTGTTTCTATTCCGGAATTAGAACAATTGCTAAGTGGAAAATCGATAATACGATATTTTCCACCAAAAGGAACAGCCGGTTTAGCTATATTTTTTGTTAAAGCACCAAGTCTGCTTCCCTGTCCGCCAGCTAATATCATAGCTACGCATTCTGTTTTTCTCATAATAAAACCCTCCTGAAAATCATCGACATTGTCTACATTATTATTAAGGTTTCAAGTTAATTTTCCAATTCTCTTACATTTTACAAAATTTGAATTAACCATACATCTTTGAATACGAATGTAGATATCACTTCTTACTAAATAAACATTAACTCTCTCCAAAATCTTCTGTAAGAAATTCTCTTTTTTTATGTACAATAACTTGTAAATAAATTTGCATTTGTTACACTTCTTTGGATAATATTTAGTATTCTACATTGTGTATGTAAATCCTGCCTAAATATAAAAAATTTATAAAGTTTTTATATAACTTTATAAACTTTTTACAAAAAAATAACGAGGTTATTACGATAACCCCGCTAAAATCAAACCTTTCTTGTACTTACTGATAACAGAATTTTCTATAGCAAATCTTTGCATTAACTTTGTTTTTAAATCTAACAAGTCATTCTCATTGCCATCTTTTAATTCCAATTCCAGCTCACAAATAGGACTTTTATTATTTTTTCCCAAAACAGTGCCTTGGTCCAAAGCTATTTCAACTTGTGAATTTTGCCATTCAATCACTGCGCATTCTCTCACAAAGTCAGTGACTACAATAGGCTTTAAATCAACACTTTCGACCGTTTTAACAATTTCCCAAATTGATGCTTCATCTGCAAACACTGTAATATCTGGCTCTACACTTTTTGCCACTTTATTAATTTCTACTCGTTCAAAAATGCCATTTTTATTCACGTTTCCGCTTTTGTACGTTGCTACAATACTATTGTTTTCTCTACGAACACGATAAGCTATCCTATGTTTATTGAAAAAACCATCTTCTGTGTCATAATAAACAGCTTTCATTTCAATATTTTGCAACTTACCATTAGAGATTGATTTAAGCCATGCAGATATTTTCTCTACTTCAATTTCATTTTTTATCTGCAATTTTACTTCTATTTCTTGATTTTTTTTCATAACTTTTCTAAGCTCCATTTGCCTTCATTATATAATGTAAGTTTATATTCATGATTTTCCATAAGACTTGCACGATGACCAATACTTATAATCTTTAACTTAGGCAATTCTTTAATCAACATAGAATATAAATACTGCTCTAAAGCTTCATCCGTTGCCGATGTAGCTTCATCTAAGAATACATATTGCGGTTTATACAGTAAGACACGAGCAAATGCTAAACGCTGTTGTTCACCTAAAGATAAAATTCTGCTCCAATCATCTACTTCATCTAATTTATTAACTAATTTACCTAACTGGCACATGATTAAAATTTCTTTTAATTTATCATCTTGCGTCTTATCTTCAACTAAAGGATAATAAATTGCTCTGCGCAATGAACCAAGTGGCAAATACGGTTTTTGAGGTAAAAACAAAAACTTATTTTCATTTGGCAAAGTGATTTTTCCTTTAGCATACGGCCAAATACCAGCTAAAGTCCTAAGCATCGTCGATTTACCGACACCAGATTGACCCATGATTAATAAGCTATGTTTATCCTGCATATCAAGGCTACAACTTTTTACTAAAGTATCGCCATTTGGCAAATACACATCTACATCATCAAGCTTCACATCATCGGCACAAATAAAATCAACTTCAGATTTTAAAGCTACAGCTTCACCAATATGTCTATCAAAACCTTCAAGTCGACGAATTACTGAACACCATTGTGCGATATTAGCATATGAATCAACTAAATATGACATAGCTTCTTGCACTTTACCAAACGCATTAAGCAACTGCATAATCCAGCCAACCTGTACTTCCATTGCAAACCAACGCGGAGCAGCCATAAATATCGGTATGATAATCGCTAATTGTCCATAGCCTACAGTAAATGCATTTAAAATCTTAGTACGCGTCATTATATCGCGGAAATTTTTAATTACAGATTTAAAACGCTGACCAAAACCCATAAATTCAGGTTTTTCACCACGATAAAAAGCGATAGACTCAGCATTTTCTCTAACACGCATCATAGAAAAACGGAAATCCGCTTCATATTTTTGCTGTTCAAAATTCAAATTGATTAACAATTTACCGACTTTATGCGTCAAATATGTTCCAGCAATGGAATAAATCAATGAAACCCATACCATATAACCATAAATAGTGAATTCATAACTGCCAATCGGCACAGTGAGTATCCCAGACAAATTCCATAAAATAACGACGAATGCCACCAAACTAATCAGCTGGCGCAACATGCCAATACTAAGACTTAAAGTCAAAGATACAAATTGATTAATATCCTCTGAAATACGCTGGTCAGGGTTATCCATATCATTGCCAGCCAATTTCAAACGGTAATAAGCTCGATTTTTAAGCCATTGTACTAAATACCTATCAGTCATCCATTCGCGCCATTTAATCTGTAGCATCTGTTGCAAATACACAGAATAAACACCAATAGAAATATAAATCAATGCAATTAAAGAAAATTTACCAACAAGATACCAAAATTGGTCAAATTGATAACTCTGCAATACATCCCAAAATTCTTTATACCAATCATTTATTAAAACTGTGAGAAAAACACTGAGTAAATTCAAAACAATTACAACAGATAAAATTCCAATTCCCTGCCATTTTTTCTCAGAAGTCCAATAACCTTTGGCTAGAATTTTAAAACCACGCAAATAATACATTATCCTATATGAAAGCACTCTCTCAACTCCTTTATAATGCAATACATCACTTATATTCATTGTAAAAATAATATACCTTATAGTATAACGCAAAATATACTTTTATCCTATAAAAATTATGTTAAAATATAATATAGTTTGTTTTCAATTTCAAAATAAAAAAGAAAGAGAGTTTTTTATATGAAGCTTTTTATTTCGGCAATAATCATGATTTTAATAGTTGCCTTAAGTTATTTAGCAGATAGAAAATATCCCCAAAAACGAATTTATATAATTCCCTGCGGTATAATACTACTTTGCTCAGTCGTTGCTTGTACCTCATGGATAACACCATCAAATAATTCTCCAGTTTCTGAAGAACAGCGCATAGCTATTTTAAATGAACAACCGTATTTTATAACTTGGTACAATCAACACAAAGAAACCATCAATAAATTAGACCGCTTTTGCACAAATTATCATAAGATAATCGCCGAATACAAAAATGACACGATTTCAACTGATGAAACAATTAACCGCTTACAACGACTATACGATGAAAGCAATTCCTTTAATCAAACACTTACAGATTTATTGCCACCGGCTGAATTATCTGCTGATAACTATACATTAGTCTATGAAGTCTTAGAAAAAACACGCACTTACAGCTATAAAATAAATGAAACCACACGCCAATCTATTGAAATTTTAATAGCTAATAAAAATAATGATGTCGATAAAAAAACCATATTGAATAATTTAAATCGTATTTACGCTATTGAAGGCCCAATTATATTAGATATAAACAATGAAGTTGCGCAAGTAAAAAATAATCTAACTATACCAGAATAATTTAAACACAAAAAACTCCAATCTAATTAATTTTAGATTGGAGTTTTTTATTATTCTTCAACTAATACAATTTGACCTGTTCTACGTGTTTCATTCATGTCGATGACACGTTGATTACTGCTGCCGCGGAAACGCAATGATATATCCTTTTTATCAGCTACAAACGGTCCATCAATCAGTACATCTGTTTGAGCGAGCAGTGCATTGACATCTTCATTGTTCATTTGCCAAAGTTGTTCTAAAGTATAGCCTGTAAAAGTAGTAATATCCAGACCACGTTCGTGAACTTTTTCGGCAAGTTCAGCCAATGGTTTCGGTTGTAAAAACGGTTCACCGCCACTAAATGTAACACCACTCAGCAATGGATTTTCACAAATCTGTTCAAACAATTCATCAGTATCCACATCACGACCGCCATTTACATCATGTGTTTGTGGATTTTGACATTCGGGGCAATTATGGTAACAGCCCTGCGTGAAAATTGTAAAACGAAAACCTTCACCATCTACAATCGAATCATTAACTACACCAGCAATCTTAATTGAGGCCATGTTTTACGCGGTCATGTTCTTCAGCACGTTTTGCATTATTAAAGCGGTCAATAGTGCCTACTAAATAACCTGTAATACGACGAATGCGTTCAAATTGAGCTGGCTGTGTCTGATAATCAAGAGAAACTTCTCCATTACCTGCATCAGAAATTGTAAGGCTTGAAAGTGTTTCATTAGAATTCTGTTTTACATAATTAATATAATTTAAAATTTCTTTTTCGCTAATATCATTCAAACCATTTACTTTTACTTCTACACCATTTACTAACATGAGAACTCCCTCTTTCTATCTTATTTCTATTTTTATTGAAATTAAATTGCAGTTGCGCTGCAA
Source organism: Megamonas hypermegale (assembly GCF_900187035.1). Classification (NCBI taxonomy): domain Bacteria; kingdom Bacillati; phylum Bacillota; class Negativicutes; order Selenomonadales; family Selenomonadaceae; genus Megamonas; species Megamonas hypermegale. The sequence continues at coordinate 12,114 of NZ_LT906446.1, read as the reverse complement.
CAATTATCGCGCATGCGTTTTAAAACAACATGACGTTTATGAGCTGCTTCACTTCTGCCACATTTTGGACATACACCATTTATAATACCTGTATAACCGCATACAGGGTCACGGTCAACAGGATGATTTACTGAACCATAACCAATGCCATTATCATGCATACAGCGAATAATTGCTTCAAATGCTGCTAAATTCTTAGTTGGGTCACCATCCATTTCAATATAGCTGATATGACCACCATTTGTAAGACTATGATACGGTGCTTCCAACTGAATTTTACGATAAGCACTGATTGGATAATATACTGGAATATGGAAAGAATTTGTATAATACTCTCTATCTGTAACACCTGGAATAGAGCCATAAATTTTGCGGTCAATTTTTACAAATCTACCACTTAAACCTTCTGCCGGTGTTGCGATAAGTGAGAAATTCAACTTTGTCTTTTGTGCTTCATCATCCATGCGTTTGCGCATATGACCGATAATAGCAAGACCTAATTTTTGAGCTTCAGCTGATTCGCCATGATGTTTACCGATTAATGCTTTTAAAGTTTCAGCAAGACCGATGAAACCTACTGTAAGCGTACCGTGTTTTAAAACTTCACCGATACTATCGTATTCACCAACTTTATCGGAATCAAGCCAAATATCTTGTCCCATTAAAAATGGATAATTTTTGCCGATTTTGGCACATTGAATTTTAAAGCGATGCAATAATTGACGAATTACTAAATCAATCATTTCATCTAAAGATTTATAGAATTTATCAATATCCCCTTTAGCTTCAATAGCTAAACGAGGTAAATTTATGCTTGTAAAGCTGAGATTGCCACGACCGCAAGTAACTTCACGTGTTGGGTCATATACATTACCCATTACACGCGTACGACAACCCATATAAGCTACTTCTGTATTATAATCGTTCGGTTTATAATACTGCTTATTAAATGGAGCATCTAAGAAACTGAAATTAGGGAACAATCTCTTTGCAGAAGTCTTCATTGCCAAGCGGAATAAATCGTAATTTGGGTCACCTTTTTCATAGTTGACGCCTTCTTTTACCTTAAAAATCTGTACTGGGAATATCGGTGTTTCTCCATCACCCAAACCAGCATCTGTTGCTAAAAGCAAATTACGCATAACCATGCGACCTTCTGGAGAAGTATCTGTACCATAGTTAATGGAACTGAATGGAACCTGCGCACCAGCACGGGAATTCATAGTATTTAAATTGTGTATGAAAGCTTCCATTGCCTGATACGTAGCACCATCTGTTTCTTGCCATGCCACTTTAGCAGAGAATTTATGTGCTTGCTGCGCTGTAGCTTCATCAATTTCTTGGAAACCATGTTCTCTTTGATGACGTGGCAAAAATTGTACTAATTGTTCTCCAAACTCATCTATTGAAGACATACTGACTTTTACAGGGATGGATTTTTCAATTTCCTTACATAAGAGTTTGCCATCTTCAATATTCATGCCGAGCATAGAGTCAAAATAATAACCAAGTGCTTTATAATACTGTTTACGATACGTTTTAGCAACACCTGGAGCCATACAATAATCAAACATAGGCACAGCTTGACCACCGTGCATTTCGTTCTGATTAGCCTGAATAGCAATACAAGCCAGTGCTGCATAAGAACGAATGTCATTCGGTTCACGCAAATAACCATGACCAGTAGAAAAACCATTATGGAACAATTTTAAAAGGTCTATTTGACAACAAGTTTCTGTGAGCATATAAAAATCCATATCATGGATATGGATATCACCATTCATATGAGCCACTGCAATATCTTTTGGTAAGATTTGGCTAGTGATAAAATACTTTGAACCTTCCGAGCCATATTTGAGCATTGTACCCATTGCTGTATCAGCATCGATATTGGCATTTTCGCGCTTGATATCAGCATCTTTAGCTTTAGCAAAAGTCAATTCATTATATATATCCATTAAATTAGCTCTTGCTTGGCGCAATTTTGTATGTTCTGCTCTATATAAAATATACGCTTTAGCTGTGCTTGCAAAATTACCAGCAATTAATACTTTTTCCACCGTATCTTGTATCTGTTCTACACCTGGTATTTTTTCTGTCAAGGACTGCACAACTTTATGTGTAAGCTCTTTTAATTGCTCTCCAGAAAAGGTTTCATCTATTGATTCCAAATTGGCTTTTCTAATAGCATCCGCTATTTTTTGTGCATTAAATTGCACAATATCGCCTGTACGTTTTTTTATTTTAGTTATCATTTTGGCTAACACTCCTAGTATATCTTAACCATAGTATTTTCCAAAAATACACCGGTTTTTATTCGTTTTCTTTAATGTGCTAGCAACGATTATACTATATGTATGTATGACTGTCAAACAAAACCACAATATATAGTATAGTCATGAAAATAAATTTATATACAATTTTAAAACACCTCTTGACAAAAGCCACTTATCGACTTAACTAAAGTGGTCAATATTTTATTTTTTGTCAACTAGAAATTTTATACATTTTATTCATATATATAACTGTATATAAAACTTTTCCATGCTATACATATAAAGATTTTATCTATGATTTTTTCGCATAAAAAATAGCAATAACTTAAAAATAAGCTATTGCTATTCATAAGAAAAAGGACAGATAAAATCTGTCCTTTTTATATCTTTATTAAATTTCAGTCTTACTGAATGTTTATCAGAAGAAGAATTCAACCTGACCGAAGAATTTGCTTGCATCAGCGTCTTGTACTAAATCTTTACCATCGAAGTATTCGATTGTAGCAAGGATATTTTCAGCAGGAACATAGGAAGCACCTACTACATAACCTTTTTGTCCGCTGGAAGCATCATCATAAGTGGAAGCAACTGCAACGTTGTTACCGAGATGACGGTAACCAGCATAAGCGCCCCAAGAACCAGGATCAGCAACATCGGAACCTTTGTACTGTACTTCTACGATACCAGCTTTTTCATAAGCATCAGCGTCGGACTGTGCATATTCACCAACGAGTTTTACGCTGTCATTGAATGCATAGCTACCGCCGAGGTACCAAATGCCAAGGCTATCATCATTTAAGCCAACAAATTTGCTTGCATCTTTAGCATCTGGATTAAGGCTATCAATACCAGTAAACTGAGTGTAACCAGCATTAACTGCCATTTTATCAGTTGCCTGCCAATCGAATTGGATACCATAGTATTCAGCAGTCATGTCTTTAGCATTGCCATTTGTAGTTTTAGTAGAAGTGCTATGGCTATCTTCGCTATAACGACCAGCTGCTAAAGTAGTTTTGAATGTATCACCAAAAGCTACCTGAGCACCGGAGATACGATCATCGAATAACATACCTTGTGCAGTGAATACTGGTAAACGACCAGCCTGTACAGTTGCAGCACCGAGAGGTCCTTCAACATATGCCTGGTCAACAGCAGCATCGTTATCATCAGTCTGATCAGCAGTGTAAGCATTATCATCGCTGGAAACATCCATTAAATAGTTGATACGAGCATTTGCAACCCAACCAGAGTTACCGATGTAAGCCTGTGGAGTGAGACGGAACATAACTTTGTTATATTTTGTATCTGCATCAGCATCATGTTTTTCATCATAATAACGATATCTTAATTCGCCAGTCCATTTAACGTTGTCGGATTTCTTTTCGAGGTCAGCAACGCGAACACCGAGGTTATCGAGTTCTTCAGCGAATTCAGCAGCTAATTTGTCAACGAGAGCTTTATCTGCTTTTTCGATATCAGTTTTAGCCATTGCACGAGCTACGATCTGAGCCATTTCATAACGAGTCATTGTGTTTTGGCCTTTGTAAGTGCCATCTGGGTAACCATCGATTACGCCATCAGCAGCAAGAGTAGATACAGCGTCATATGCCCAGCTATCAGCAGGAACATCGCTGAAAGGATTTGCAGCAGCAAAAGTTGTGCTAGCAGCGCCAACTACGAGAGCGGCAGTAATTGCAGAAACAAGAGTTTTTTTAGACATAATAAAACTCCTCCTCAATAATATATTTTTTTCGCTCTTAAAAAAATATATTGCTCGGAGATTTTATTGTGTATGAGTATCCACGTTTCCTCAACTTTTATATCTCGTCACTATACATCTTTCCAAGAACTATAATGATAATAGCATATTTTTTAGGAAAATGCAACATTTTATAAAATTTATTACCGAATATTACATTTGAAAAAATTCAAAAATCATTTAAAAACCCTTTATAAATAAGGATTTATAAAAAAATTCCCATTTATATTTATAAGTTTCAAAATCAACTATTTACCAATCCTTTATTTTCCTTTTACAGTTATTATTGTAACATTGTAAAATTAAAATGGTATTAGAAATAGATTAAAAAACAAAAAAACTGCCTAAAAAAGGCAGTTTTTATTTTAGCCAACTGTAATTATTTAAAAAAACGATGTGTATCTTTTATAACTACTAATTCATCAACCGTGACGTCTAAAGCTTTAGCTATCAGTGCAATCACATAAAAAGTCGGTTGTCGTTTATCATTTTCTATAAAACTAATCATAGCTGTACTAATACCTGCTTTTTTAGCAAGTTGTTTTTGAGTCATGTTTTTTTCATGACGGATTTGAGCAATTATGTATTTTATGGACATACTAGCACTCCTTTCCATTTAATAATGGGATAAAATATTTAATCGCAAATGTCTAGAAGTGTTTGTAATCACTATTAAACCTCATTATCAGATTTTTATACTACATATATACTATATCACAAACTATTAAAACTATGGTTATTTTCAAAAAAAAGTTGCCTGATTTAACTATCTTAAATACAGACAACTTTTATTTCGATAATTATAAGTTTTTAGTGATATCCTTTAAATAGCTAGAAAAATCTGCTGATAAGTCATCACGGCGCAATGCAAATTCCACTGTAGCTTTCAAAAATCCCAATTTATCGCCCACATCATAGCGCTTGCCAGTGAAGTTATAAGCATATACATTTTCACGTTTTGCCATGACTTTAAGTGCATCTGTAAGCTGTATTTCTCCGCCTTTACCAGGTTTTGTATTCTGGAGCACTTCAAATACATCAGGTGTGATTATATATCTACCGAGTACAGCCATCTGACTAGGAGCCTCTTCAATGCTTGGCTTTTCTATCATATCGCTGACTTTCATCAACTGCTCATTAATAGTAGGCTCACCTGCTACAATACCATAAGAAGATACTTTTTCTTTCGGCACTTTTTGACAGCCTAAAATCGTTGCACCAGTTTGACTGTACATATCCATCAACTGTTTTAATGCTGGTGGCTGTGGTTTTGGATTGTAAACGACATCATCGCCTAAAAGTACAGCAAATGGTTCATTATCGACAAAAGCACGTGCGCATAAAATAGCATCGCCAAGTCCGCGCATATGTTTTTGACGAATGTAATGTACATTAATTTCAGAAATTTCTTGTACCATTTTCAATAATTCAGTCTTGCCTTTTGCCTTTAAATTCTCTTCCAAAATAGGTGTGCTGTCGAAGTGGTCTTCAATAGCACGCTTAGCATGACCGCTAATAATCAAGATATCCTCGATACCACTTGCCAACGCTTCTTCCACTATATATTGAATTGTAGGTTTATCTACAATCGGTAACATTTCTTTCGGTGTAGCCTTAGTCGCTGGCAAAAATCGCGTACCAAAACCAGCAGCTGGAATAACCGCTTTTCTAATACGTTTCATAAACATCCACTCCTAGATAAAATTAATATAATTACTTTGCGTTAATATTATATCATTATATTCTTAATAGCTCATTAAAAATCCTTTAATTTTACATTGTTATTTCTATTACTATTATAGGCTTCCCTTTTGTTTTATGGCTTCAGTTAAATCACGTATACCACTGTCTAATTCAGCCAATCGCCTATCCATTCGCACTAATAAAAATACCGCTATCACCATCGGAAAACCATAGTTTGCCATGCTCTGTAATAAATATTCCATCAAACTCACTCCTTTTGTAGATATTTTAAAATCACTCTTATCATCTTTTTATATGTCTTACTGACAGCTTGCACCGATATATTAAACTTTTTCGCAGTCTGCGTCATATTATTTCCCTTTAATACTATTTCCTCAAAAATCAATCGCTGTTTAAAAGATAATTCATCTATTATTTCCTGTAAATCCAGTTTATACATAACTTTTTCTTCTATATTAATATTGTCTTCAAATAAATCCATATACTCATTTTCATCATCATCTTCTTTATTACAAGCCAAAAGCTCATTTTGCCAAATGCACAAATACTTTCTAAATAAACTATGTACTTTAGCATAAACCTTTGATTTAGCAAAGCCAGCAAATGGAATACCCAAGCTCATATCATAAGTCATTATCGCCTCATAAAAACCCAAGCATGCCTCACTATACGCTTCATCTTTAATACTTCTCAAATGATTTTGGTTTGCCGCCTTATGTAACAATCCCTTATACTTATCCATCAAAAGTATAATAGCTTCTTCATCATGAGCTTGGGCTCTACTAATCAATTCAGGTTCCATACGAAAACCCTCTTTCTTTATTTATTATAAAATAGGGGATGCATTGCACCCCCTTTAAAACAACTTACGCTTGAGCAATTTCTGCTAAATCTTCACGATTTACACTGCCTAAAGTGTATTTTTGCAAACCAGATAATTTTTGACCAATAGTGAGTACATTATCATCAGAAATTTCTGGATTTATATCGCCAAAACTACGACTTGCATAGCTTGGTTTGCCCGTTGTAGTTGTTCCTGTCTGCACTTTAATAACAATATTGCATTCCACATTTTTCTTAACTGCCATGATAAAACCTCCAAATCAATTAAATTATTCTAAAACAGTCTGTGTAGTAGTTGTGATATACGCTTCTTTTATAGTTGCTGCGCCATGTCCATCTTTTAAGATAGCATTGTTATCAATCATTGCCTGCATAGCTTCATCAACCTGTGCCTTAGTTAAATCATCTTTTGGATCTGCTAAATTATATTTAAAATCATCACCATTATCCAAACTAAAAACCATAGTCAATTTACGTGTATCCGCCATTTAATATCGCTCCTTTTCTTAAACCCTATTTCAATCGACTCAATTAAATAACTTATCTGCCGCCGTCTTTTCATCTTTATCACTCCCTTACACTTATCTACTTGCAAGTTCATACCCAAATTTCAACCTAATATCTAAAATTTTTTCCAGTGCATAAAAAAAACAAACTATTATCCAAAATTACATAATAGTTTGTTTTTCGCTATGTGTGCAGTTATGAATTTAATCTTTATGTACTTTTTCCAAATCTATATTTTCGACATTAAATAATTCTGATGCATAAAATTGCGCCATACTTATGCCAAAACCTATGCAAATCTTAAAAATCGTAAGTTCTCCAGGATTTCGACTCTTTTCATTTAAAATACTAGCTACAGTTGAAGGTGGCATTCCTGCTCTGTTTGCCAAACCATTTATACTCAAATGGTTACTTCTACATAACTCTAAAATTCTACAATCCACTGCCTTTATAAATGGCACGATGACCACCTCATCTTCCTTATCAAATTAACTACATTATACTCTAAATAAAAAATAGATGTATGCGATATATCGTAAATTTTAACAAAAACGCTAAAATTTTTAAAAATCACTACAAAAGGTTTATTTTTCAGCCATCTAATGCAAGTAGAAAAATAAAGGAGTGATTATATGTCAAATTTTAAAGTAGTAGATATTTCCGCTTGGCAAGAAAACTTAAACTGGCAAGCACTAAAACGAGCCAATATAAAAGGCGTTATCATTAAAATAGGTGAGTATTATCATTTAGATGATATGTTCATAACTCATGTAAATAACGCCGTAGCTTACAATCTACCTTATGGAATATATTATTATGCTCATGCCGCAACAATTGATGAAGCTATTAATGAAGCAAACTGGGTAGATATGCAAATAAAAACATATTTAAATGGGCAAAATCCACCACTTGGCATTTGGTATGATGCCGAAGATATATCCATGCTCAAATATAATATTAATGTAGCTTATATGATTGGCAACTTCATAAACCGATTAAATGAACTCAATTATAATTATGTAGGTTTATATAGTTCCTACAACTGGCTAATCAATATCATAGACTTAAACCTATTGGCAGATTATGTGCCTATTTGGACAGCACAATATTACCATGAAAACAGCTTTAAACTTAAATATCCCAATCGCATTTGCAAAATATGGCAATATACTAATTGTGAACAAATAGATGATATATACCTTGATTGCAATATTTACTATGAATGACAACAATCCCCAAAGAAAATATTTTCTTTGGGGTTCTTTTTTATCTTCATTTCTTTATTAATTTATATATTATTTTAATCTTTTTCCATAAAAATTTTGGTACAAATTTTTTTATTTTTTTCTTAATAGCAATTTTCCTTAATACTTTCTTATAATAATATTCATCTACTTTATTAAATCCACCAATTTTATATTCTTCCATTATTTTATCTCTATATTTACCATATTTACTTGGTTCTCTCAATTGAGTATTAACGATAGCTACCTTTTCATAAGTGGTGTCAAAATATACTATTTCTTGACCTAATCTCTCTACTCCCAATTTACCTTTTTCTGTATTAATTATTATTGCTGATATACCTTTTTTAGTATCTAGTAATCCACCATTTATTTTTAGTAATTCAGGATGTTCTTTTTCTATTCCCCAATAATCTCCTATTGTAATATCACCTGTTCTATGTCTATTTGTATATTTACATTTATAACAATTTTGTCTATAGTTTTGAGAATCTAAAAACATATGATAATATGTTGATTCTCCTACCAATAAATATTCTGTTTTTCTTTTATTATTAATCAATAAATCAACTTTACTATTTAATCCCCATCCACTTGTTTTATCTCTAAATTTAAAATCCAAAACTTTTCCATTAAATTTTTTCTCTAATATTTCTAAATAACCTTTAAAAAATTCTGCATTAGGCACACCATGACAAATTATATCTATTGTAAATAAGTTTTCATATTTTTTTCCTAAAAAGGCTTTAAGTCCTGCTACTTGACAAGGTGTTCCTGAAAATAAAATTTGTTTTTTATTATTTAATAATGTTCTAATTTCTTTGTATACATTACCAATATCACTCTGTACATATTTTGAACCCAATAACTTAGATAAATCTTTTAAACTATCAATGCCTATATGTTTAGGCACTAATGTATTATTTTCTTTTACTAATGCAGCTCCATAAACTATGCCACCTATAGATAAAAAATATTCAGCAAAAACAGCAAAAATTCCACCAGAAGCTGATTTCATTATCTTATTTTCATCTTTTCTTGCAGCTGCAACAACTTGTAATGGTTCATTTTTTTCTATTACATTTTGAAACGCACATACTCTTTTACAAGCACCACAACTTATGCATTTAGTATAGTCTATTTTAGGATATTTAAAACCATACTCATCTACTACCATTTCAATTGCATTTTTAGGACAAATATTATAACAAGCTCCACAAGCACAAAAATTTTCTTTTTTATCAAATAATACTACCTTATTTTCCATAAAATCTTCCTTAAAAATAAAAGTTTATCTATTAGCTAATTTGTTTTTTATCAATTTTAATACCGCATAATTCATAATTATAAAATAAACTACCGATACTAATATACCTATTATCTGTAAATTAATGTTCATTGAATAAAATAAAAGGAAAATTATTCCTGTCATTATCCAATCAAAAATTATTTTTTTTCTATTTTCTATCAATATAACATATTTTTTAACTTTAATTTTTCTATATTGGTAAACTGCTATATTTGCTATTAAAGCCGAAATTGCAACAGCATACAATCCCCAAAAGTTAATAATTATAAACATTAATACTAAATTAATTGTCGCTGCAACAATTGTAGATGTTCCCATTATTTTTGTATCTTTATATGCCGTAAATATTCCACCATAGAATCCAGATATATTAGAAAAATATGTTGCTAATAATAAAATTGGTACATATAAAATAGCTTCTAAATATGTATCGGCTATCAAAAATCTAAATATTATCGGTATAAAGCTAGTGATTAACAACACTATAGAATACATAAAGCTTTTTAAATATTTATAAACCAAATTATAAAAATCATCTCTATCATTACTTTGCAAAACTCTAGCTGAACTTTCTTTCCATGATTGATAGAAAAAGCCATATATCATATCCATTAAATTAGCGAATTTAGAAGATATTGCATATATACCTAAAGCTCCACTAGTCATTATATTCATAATGACTATTCTACTTGATAAATTTATAATAAGCCAAGATACTCTATTAGGTATTAATGGTATTGCATATTTCAACATTTCTTTTATTTTTAGTATATTTATCTTTTTTAAATCTATATATTGCCATAACTTCAAACAAATAATATATACAAAAGTTGCAACAACACGACCAATTATCATTGCTGAAAGCATACCTTCTATACCCCAATAAAATACAGCTATAAATATTATATTGAGAACAATTTGTATTGTACTTGAAATAAAATTATACACAGCAAAAGCATCAGTTCTTCCAATGCCTCTTAATAATGCGGATATCATTGTAGCAATAATATCTGATATAACAAATAAAATTAAACACCATATATATTTATATTTAACATAAACTAAAATAGGATAAATAATAACCAAAAATAAAATTATGCCTATAAATACTAAAATAAAAGAGTTAGATATTATTATCGATTTCTCTTCTTTATTTTTACAATCAATTAAAAATCTAAAAATAGCTTCATCCATTAAAAAAGAAATACATGGTACACAAAACATTGATAAAGTAATAATATAATCTATAATACCATATTCATGCGTTGATAAAATAGCTGTATATAAAGGTAATAACAAAAAAGATATTGCCTTTGTACTCAAATTACCAATCGCTATAATTCCTGTATTTTTTAATAAACGATTTGTTTCTTTCATAACTAATTATTCTCTCTTCAAGGCTTTTCTAAGATATTCTAATGAACTTTTCCTCATATCTATCAAATTTTTTTGTACTATATCATAATCAATATCTTTATCAATATTAAATTTTTCATTATAGATACGTTCAGATATTCCTAATTTATCTAATAAATCTACCATTCTTGAAGAGCTACGTTTTGTAGTAAATGTTACAAACTTCTTATTAAAAATAATTGAAAAAACTGTCGCATGGAAAGAATTAGTAATAATATATTTTGCTTCTTTTATATATTTTAAAAACTTATCTGGTCCAATACCAAAAGCATTTTTTCCTTTTATTCCACTAATTTTATTATTAGAAATATATATTACTTTTATTCTTTTTTTATTACTAAATTCATTACAATATTTTACCAATTCAGCACTGTATTCTAACATATAAACAAAAATATACTCTGATTCATTTTTATATTGATTAATAATTAATTCATAATCCTTTTTATCCAACAATAATGTAGGGTCTAATACTACATTTACCTTTTTTTCTGTTAGTGGCTGAATTAATGGTAATGTACTTTCTTCTCGAACAGAAATATAATCTAAATCTTTAATAGCTTCTTTTAAATCAGCATTATAATTTCTAGCAAATTTTACATGTGCTAAACTTGGTGCATAAGCTATTTTCAACTTATCTTTATTAGCAAACTTCAAAAAATATGCTGGTTCAACACCTTGAGTACAATCTAAATTCCAAATTTGATCACTACCACAAATAAATGTATCAAATTTATCATTTAATTCTTTCATATCTTTATAATTAAAATATTTTTTTTGACCTAAATCAAAATATCTTTTAGCAAATAATTCAAAATTATTTTTCCGCATTTTATTTTTATTATAAAATAAAACATCTACTATAAAAGATTTAGGTCGTTTTAAATAAGATGCTACTCTAAACAATTTATACTGCTCAAAATCTCTTTCATATATAAAATTAATTATTTTTACATTATAACCTTTATTTTTTAATAAAAATTTTAAAGCATATGCTTGTAAACTAGAACCAAAATTATATGCAAAATGAAAAGTAATTATTCCTATATTATTCAT